>NZ_CP166096.2:0-602500 GCF_041228095.2 Xanthomonas sp. NCPPB 3005
ATGGATGCTTGGCCCCGTTGCCTGGAACGTCTGGAAGCTGAATTTCCAGCCGAGGACGTTCACACCTGGTTGAAACCGCTGCAAGCCGAACAGCGCCATGACAACAGCATGGTCCTGTACGCCCCGAACGCCTTCATCGTCGAACAGGTGCGCGAGCGCTACCTGGCGCGGATCCGCGAACTGATGACCTATTTCGCCGGCAGCGGCGAAGTGGCGTTGCAGGTCGGCTCGCGTCCGCGCGCGCCGGAGCCGGTGGCCCCGGTCGCCAGCGATGCGGCCGCCGCGCGCACGCCGCCGGCGCCGTTGCTGGAACCGTTCGCCGGCAACCTCGACTCGCACTACACCTTCGCCAACTTCGTCGAAGGCCGCAGCAACCAGCTCGGCCTGGCCGCGGCCACGCAGGCGGCGCAGAAACCCGGCGACCGCGCGCACAACCCGCTGCTGCTGTACGGCAGCACCGGCCTGGGCAAGACCCACCTGATGTTCGCCGCCGGCAACGCGATGCGCGAGCAGAACCCCAACGCGCGGGTCATGTACCTGCGCTCGGAACAGTTCTTCAGCGCGATGATCCGCGCGCTGCAGGACAAGACCATGGACCAGTTCAAGCGCCAGTTCCAGCAGGTGGACGCGCTGCTGATCGACGACATCCAGTTCTTCGCCGGCAAGGACCGCACCCAGGAAGAGTTCTTCCACACCTTCAACGCGCTGTTCGACGGCCGCCAGCAGATCATCCTGACCTGCGACCGCTACCCGCGCGAGGTCGAAGGGCTGGAGCCGCGGCTGAAGTCGCGCCTGGCCTGGGGCCTGTCGGTGGCGATCGATCCGCCCGATTTCGAGACCCGCGCGGCGATCGTGCTGGCCAAGGCGCGCGAGCGCGGCGCCGAGATCCCCGACGACGTGGCGTTCCTGATCGCCAAGAAGATGCGCTCCAACGTGCGCGACCTGGAAGGCGCGCTCAACACGCTGGCCGCCCGCGCCAACTTCACCGGCCGCGCGATCACCACCGAGTTCGCCCAGGAGACGCTGCGCGATCTGCTGCGCGCGCAGCAGCAGGCGATCGGCATCCCCAACATCCAGAAGACCGTGGCCGACTACTACGGCCTGCAGATCAAGGACCTGCTGTCCAAGCGCCGCACCCGCTCGCTGGCGCGGCCGCGGCAGGTGGCGATGGCGTTGACCAAGGAACTGACCGAACACAGCCTGCCGGAGATCGGCGATGCGTTCGCCGGCCGCGACCACACCACCGTGCTGCACGCCTGCCGGCAGATCAAGCACCTGATGGAGACCGACGGCAAGCTGCGCGAGGACTGGGACAAGCTGATCCGCAAGCTGAGCGAGTAGCGGGCCGGCACTGCGCCGGAGAGGCGCGGATCTGCACCCTTGCGAACGCTCCGGTGCGGCATGGTCGGAAGCGCCGGATAAATCGGTGCATGACTTCGCGACAAATCCGGTAGAAACTGTGGATAAAGTGCAGCGCGGCGGCGCCGGCAAAACTATCCACAGGTTTCCCCACCCCTTCAGGGGCAGTAATACCCGGGATTGAGAGGGCGAAAAACCCTTGCATTCCAGATAGTTAAGCTACCTTTGCACCGAAAATCGCTCTACCATCACCACCAAGCTTTTGATTTATTCCATATCTTTTTAAAGCATAGGGGCACGGAACCACATGCGTTTCACACTGCAGCGCGAAGCCTTCCTCAAGCCATTGGCGCAAGTCGTCAATGTGGTCGAACGCCGCCAGACCTTGCCGGTTCTGGCCAACTTCCTGGTGCAGGTGCACGACGGGCAACTGTCGCTGACCGGTACCGACCTGGAAGTGGAAATGGTGTCGCGTATCGCGGTCGACGACGCCCAGGACGGCGAAACCACGATTCCGGCACGCAAGCTGTTCGAGATCATTCGGGCGCTGCCCGACGGCAGCAAGATCACCGTCTCGCAGACCGGCGACAAGATCACCGTGCAGGCCGGACGCAGCCGCTTCACCCTGGCCACGCTGCCGGCCAACGATTTCCCCTCGGTCGACGAAGTGGAAGCCACCGAGCGGGTGCTGGTGCCGGAAGCGGCGCTGAAGGAACTGATCGAGCGCACCGCGTTCGCGATGGCGCAGCAGGACGTGCGCTACTACCTCAACGGCCTGCTGTTCGACCTGCGCGACCAGACCCTGCGCTGCGTGGCCACCGATGGCCATCGCCTGGCGCTGTGCGAGACCGAGCTGGAGAACGCCGGCGGCGCCAAGCGCCAGATCATCGTGCCGCGCAAGGGCGTGACTGAGCTGCAACGCCTGCTGGAAGGCGGCGATCGCGAGGTCGAGCTGGAAGTGGGCCGTAGCCACGTGCGGGTCAAGCGCGACGATGTCACTTTCACCTCCAAGCTGATCGACGGCCGTTTCCCCGATTACGAAGCGGTGATCCCGATCGGCGCCGACCGCGAGGTCAAGCTGGATCGCGAGGCGCTGCGCGCCGCGCTGCAACGTGCGGCGATCCTGTCCAACGAGAAGTACCGCGGCGTGCGCGTGGAAGTCTCGCCGGGCCAGCTGAAGATCAGCGCGCACAACCCCGAGCAGGAAGAAGCGCAGGAAGAGATCGAGGCCGACACCAAGGTCAGCGACCTGGCGATCGGCTTCAACGTGAACTACCTGCTCGACGCGCTGTCGGCGCTGCGCGAGGAGTTCATCGTGATCCAGCTGCGCGACGCCAACTCGTCGGCCCTGGTCCGCGAGGCCAGCAGCGCCCGCTCGCGCCACGTGGTGATGCCGCTGCGCCTCTGACCTGCGCAGGGAGTTAGTGTTCCACGTGGAACACAACAAGAAACCCGGCCTCGTGCCGGGTTTTCTTTTGCCCGGGTGAGCCGGCGCTCTTGACGCCCCGACTTGCTCCCTGTGGGAGCGACTTCAGTCGCGACGGGGGGACTTACCGCTGCCGATCGATGTCTCCAGGAACACGCCTTTGGGCGCGAATGGCCTCGCAGGACCAGCCATTCCCCAGGCTCGCCGACCGCATCGACCCAAACCCCGATCGCCAGGCGCCGCCCGCGACAGGACGTTCGCGACAGCTTTGGGTATGCTGCCGCCCTACCCTGATGAGCCGACCCGCGTGCGCCCGGTGCGAGCGCCTCGCCCCGATTCCGCGTATGCACGTCTCCCGCCTCGATCTTCATCACCTGCGCCGCTTCGCCGCGCTGGAACTGGCGCCTGCGCCGGGCTTGAACCTGATCACCGGCGACAACGGCGCCGGCAAGACCACCATCCTCGAGGCCATGCACCTGATGGCCTACGGCCGCAGCTTCCGCGGGCGGGTGCGCGATGGCCTGGTCAGCCAGGGCCAGGACGCACTGGACGTGTTCGTCGAATGGCAGGAACGCGGCCCGGAGCCGCAGCAACCGCGCCGCCGTCGCGCCGGGCTGCGCCATAGCGGGCAGGACTGGCGTGGCCGGCTCGATGGTGAAGACGTCGCCTACCTCGGCACACTCTGCGCGGCGTTGGCGGTGGTCACCTTCGAACCGGGGAGCCATGTGCTGGTCAGCGGCGGCGGCGAACCGCGCCGGCGTTTCGTCGATTGGGGCTTGTTCCACGTGGAACCTGACTTCCTGGCGCTGTGGCGTCGCTATGCGCGGGCGCTCAAGCAGCGCAATGCCCTGCTGAAAAGCGGCGGCGGCGGCGCGGCCCTGGATGCCTGGGACCACGAGCTGGCCGAGGCTGGCGAACCGCTCACCTCCCGCCGCGAGCACTACCTGGAACGCCTGCTGCAGCGCCTGTTGGCGCTGGGCCCGGGGTTGGCGCCAGCGCTGGGCATGCAGCACCTGCAGTTCGCGCCGGGCTGGCGCCGCCACGAGGTGCCGCTGGCCGATGCGCTGTTGCTCAACCGCGAGCGCGACCGCCAGTACGGCTATACCTCGGTCGGGCCGCACCGTGCCGACTGGAGCCTGGAGTTCGCGGCCATCCCCGGTCGGGACGCGTTGTCGCGCGGCCAGGCCAAGCTCACCGCCCTGGCCTGCCTGCTGGCCCAGGCCGAGGACTATGCCGAGCAACGCGGCGAGTGGCCGGTGATCGCCCTGGACGACCTGGCCTCGGAACTGGACCAGCACCACCAGCGGCGCGTGCTGCAGCGGCTGCAGGCCGGGCCGGCGCAGGTGTTCGTCACCGCGACCGAAACCCCGCAGGCCCTGGCCGACATGGCGTTGCCGATCGCGCGGTTCCACGTGGAACATGGGCGCCTGCTGGTCCAGCCTTAGGCTCGCGGGGGCTGGGTGCCCGTGGCTGCTATAATTCCTGTCATTCCCTTATCGAGCGGCGCGAACCGGCCCCGGCCTGTCTTCGCCGCCTTGTGGAGCCTACGGCACGCGCAATGACCGACGAACAGAACACCCCACCAAGCACCGGCAACTACGACGCGAACAGCATCACCGCCCTGGAAGGCCTCGAGGCGGTTCGCAAGCGGCCTGGGATGTACATCGGCGACGTCCATGACGGCACCGGCCTGCATCACATGGTGTTCGAGGTCGTCGACAACTCCATCGACGAGGCCCTGGCCGGACACGCCGACCACGTCTCGGTGACGATCCACGCCGACGGTTCGGTATCGGTGTCGGACAACGGGCGCGGTATCCCGGTCGGCAAGCACGAGCAGATGAGCAAGAAGCTCGGCCGCGAGGTGTCGGCGGCCGAGGTCGTGATGACCGTGCTGCACGCCGGCGGCAAGTTCGACGACAACAGCTACAAGGTCTCCGGCGGTCTGCACGGCGTCGGCGTCAGCGTGGTCAACGCGCTGTCGGAGAAGCTGCTGCTGGACGTGTTCCAGGGCGGCGCCCATTACCAGCAGGAATTCAGCAACGGCGCGGCCGTCGCCCCGCTCAAGAAGCTGGGCGAGACCGGCAAGCGCGGGACGACCGTTCGTTTCTGGCCATCGGTCCTGGCGTTCCACAACAACGTGGAATACCACTACGACATCCTGGCGCGTCGCCTGCGCGAGCTGTCCTTCCTCAATTCCGGGGTCAAGATCGTGCTCGCCGACGAGCGCGGCGAAGGCCGCCGCGACGACTTCCACTACGAAGGCGGCATCCGCAGCTTCGTCGAGCACCTGGCGCAGCTGAAGACCCCGCTGCACCCGCACGTGATCTCGGTCAGCGGCGAGCACAACGGCATCACCGTGGAAGTGGCGCTGCAGTGGACCGACTCCTACCAGGAGACGATGTACTGCTTCACCAACAATATCCCGCAGAAGGACGGCGGCACCCACCTGGCCGGCTTCCGCGGCGCGCTGACGCGCGTGCTCAATACCTACATCGAGCAGAACGGCATCGCCAAGCAGGCCAAGATCAACCTGACCGGCGACGACATGCGCGAAGGCATGATCGCTGTGCTGTCGGTGAAGGTGCCGGATCCGAGCTTCTCCAGCCAGACCAAGGAAAAGCTGGTCAGTTCCGACGTGCGGCCTGCGGTGGAGACCGCGTTCGGCGCGCGCCTGGAGGAATTCCTGCAGGAAAACCCCAACGAGGCCAAGGCCATCGCCGGCAAGATCGTCGATGCCGCACGCGCCCGCGAGGCCGCGCGCAAGGCGCGCGACCTGACCCGCCGCAAGGGCGCGCTGGACATCGCCGGCCTGCCAGGCAAGCTGGCCGACTGCCAGGAGAAGGATCCGGCGCTGTCGGAGCTGTTCATCGTCGAGGGCGACTCGGCAGGCGGCTCGGCCAAGCAGGGCCGCAACCGCAAGAACCAGGCGGTGCTGCCGCTGCGCGGCAAGATCCTCAACGTGGAACGCGCGCGCTTCGACCGCATGCTGGCCTCCGACCAGGTCGGCACGCTGATCACCGCGCTGGGCACCGGCATCGGCCGCGACGAGTACAACCCGGACAAGCTGCGCTACCACCGCATCATCATCATGACCGACGCCGACGTCGACGGCGCGCACATCCGCACCCTGCTGCTGACGTTCTTCTACCGGCAGATGCCGGAGCTGATCGAGCGCGGCTACATCTACATCGGCCTGCCGCCGCTGTACCGGCTCAAACAGGGCAAGCAGGAGCTGTACCTGAAGGACGACAACGCGCTCAACGCCTACCTGGCCAACAGCGCGGTCGAGGGGGCCGCGCTGATTCCCGCCAGCAACGAGCCGCCGATCACCGGTGCGGCGCTGGAGAAGCTGCTGCTGCTGTTTGCCAGCGCCAACGAGGCGGTGGCGCGCAATGCGCACCGTTACGATCCGGCGCTGTTGACCGCGCTGATCGACCTGCCGCCGCTGGACGTGGCGCAGCTGGAAGCCGAGGGCGACCGCCACCCGAGCCTGGAGGCCCTGCAGGCCGTGCTCAACCGCGGCAGCCTGGGCACCGCCCGCTACGAGCTGCGCTTCGAATCGGCAAATGAGCAGAAATCGGCGACGTTGACTGTTGTTCGTCGCCACATGGGCGAAGAACTGATCAGTTGGGTGCCCATGGCGGCTTTCGAAGGCGGCGAACTGCGTCCGCTGCGCGAGGTCGCGCTGGCGTTGAACGGGCTGGTCCGCGAAGGCGCGCAGATCGTGCGCGGCAACAAGACCCAGTCGATCAGCAGCTTCGCCCAGGCGCATGCCTGGTTGTTCGACGAGGCCAAGAAGGGCCGGCAGATCCAGCGCTTCAAGGGCCTGGGCGAAATGAACGCCGAGCAGCTGTGGGAAACCACGGTGAACCCGGATACGCGTCGCCTGCTGCAGGTACGCATCGAGGACGCGGTGGCCGCCGACCAGATCTTCAGCACCTTGATGGGCGACGTGGTCGAGCCGCGCCGCGATTTCATCGAGGAAAACGCGCTGAAGGTCGCCAACCTCGACATCTGACGCGGCATCGCCGCCCCCCGGCTCGTGCCGGGGGCCGGCATCGTTCCGCTCCCCTAGCCTGCTCTCGCCCAGGATCGCGATGACCTCGCTGCCGTCGCCTACGCCCGCCACGCCCCCGCTCACCCAGGCCGCGCCGCCGTCCGGCTGGGGCAAGCCGGTGCTCGGTTTCGTCCTCGACGTGCTGCTTGCCGCGGTCGTGCTGTTGGCCGTCAGCGTGCTGTCCGGCCTGGTCTGGGGCGTGGTGCGCGGCTTCCAGGTCACCATGGAACTGCGGGCGCAGGGCATTGCCGCCGATCGGCTGGCCTCGGCCGTGGCCTCCCAGCTCGGCCAGCCTGGGGCGCTGGCGCAGCTGCTGATCGCCCTGGTCAGCACCCTGTCCGCGGCCTTGCTGCTGTACTTCCTGCGCCGCCCGGCCAGCGCGGCCGAACGCCGCGCCTCCTGGCAGGCCGCGCGCGTGCCGGCGACCTGGGGTTGGGCGCTGCTGGTCGCGGTGGCGGTGTTCGTGGGCAGCAGCGTGCTGTCCAACCTCGGCGCGCAGCTGGGGATCAAGCCGGTGCCGACCAACCTGCCGCTGATGCGCGAAGCGATGACGCAGATGCCGCTGTTCCTGGTCGTGTTCGCGGTGCTCATCGCCCCGGCCTACGAGGAACTGCTGTTCCGCCGCGTGCTGTTCGGGCGCCTGTGGGATGCCGGCCGGCCGCGGTTGGGCATGGTGCTCAGCGGCGCCGCATTCGCGCTGGTGCACGAATTGCCCGGCACCACCGGTAATGGCGTGGCCGAAACCCTGCAGCTGTGGCTGGTCTACGGCAGCATGGGCGCCGCGTTCGCATGGCTGTACAAGCGCACCGGCACCTTGTGGGCGCCGATCGCCGCGCACGGGCTGAACAATGCCGTCGCTGTCGCGGCGTTGTACTGGTTTGGCACAACTTGAAGATTTGTTTGACGAAAAGTTAAGACGTGTGCCACCACACTGCGATGCGTGTCATAGGGGGACCCGTATGAAGAAGGTTGTACTGGGGGCATCGATCGCGGTGCTGCTGGCAGCGTGCGCGACTACCACTTCGCCGACCGGGCGTACCCAGGTCGTGGGTGGCGTATCGCAGCAGGAACTCGATCAGCTCGGCCTGAAGGCCTTTGCCGAGACCAAGGCCAAGGAGCCGATCGACTCCGATCCGAAGCGCAATGCCTACGTGCGCTGCGTGGTCAATGCCCTGGTCGCGCAGTTGCCGCCGCAGTGGCGCGGCACCGCATGGGAAACCGCCCTGTTCGACGACAAGGAACCCAACGCGTTCGCGCTGCCCGGCGGCAAGGTCGGCGTCAACAGCGGCATCTTTACCGTGGCCAAGAATCAGGATCAGCTGGCGGCGGTGCTCGGCCACGAGATCGGCCACGTGATCTCGCGTCACCACGAAGAACGCATCACCCGCCAGATGGGCACCCAGACCGGTCTCAGCCTGCTCGGCGCGCTGGCCGGCGCGCGCTACGGCAGCGCCGCGGCCGACACGGTGGGCCAGGTCGGCGGCATGACCGCGCAGGCCGCGTTCCTGCTGCCGGGTTCGCGCACCCAGGAAAGCGAGGCCGACGTGGTCGGCCAGCGGCTGATGGCGCAGGCCGGGTTCGACCCGGCGCAGGCGGTGGATCTATGGAAGAACATGATGGCCGCCGGCGGCCAGCGCCCGCCGCAATGGCTGTCCACCCACCCCGATCCCAGTGCCCGCATCGGCGAACTGCAACGCGATGTCGCTACGCTTGAGCCCGTGTATGCGCAGGCGCGCAGCGCCGGGCGGACGCCGAAGTGCGGTTGAGCGCATCGGCGCCGCCGCGCATGGGCGCGCGCCGTGCATGGCAATGCGTCCTAAAAACGTTTTCACCACGTACAGGTTTCTGTTAGTTTTGCTGGCTCGGCCCTGGATGGCCGCTCCGTCTTCCGTGCCGCTCAGGGCGGTTCCACCGAGGTGATCCATGAAATTCAGTATTCGCAAGCAAGCGCTGTTGTCCCTGGTGATCACTGCTGCCCTCGGCGGCGCGGTGGTGACCGACGCTGTCGCGCAGTCCGATCGTTCCGAGCAGCGCTCCTCGCGCAAGTCCAAGAACGAAAAGGCCGCGGTGATGTTCCCCAACGCCACCCGCCAGGAGCCGACCGGCAAGCCGTCGGCCAAGCTCGGCAGCAAGCTGCAGAAGCTGATCGACACCTATAACAAGGGCGAGGACTACGCCGGCGTGCGCACCCAGGCCGACGAGATCCTGGCCAATAGCGCGGCCAACGAATACGACAAGTCGATCGCCGCGCAGCTGGCCGCGCAGGCCGCCTACAACCTGGACGACAGCAAGGCCGCCAAGCAGTACCTGCAGCAGGCGATCCAGTTCAACGGCCTGGACAACAACGGCCACTTCCAGTCGATGCTGATGCTGGCGCAGCTGCAGCTGCAGGACGACGAGACCGCCGCCGGCCTGGCCTCGCTGGACAAGTTCCTGGCCGAATCCAAGTCGACCCGCCCGGAAGACCTGATCCTCAAGGGCCAGGCGCTGTACCAGACCGAGCGCTACCAGGAGGCGATCCCGGTGCTGCAGCAGGCCATCGCCGCGTCGCCCCAGCCCAAGGACAGCTGGAACCAGCTGCTGATGGCGTCCTACGCCGCCGCCGGGCAGACCGGCGAAGCGGTCAAGGCCGCCGAAGCGCTGGCGGCGAAGACGCCGAACGACAAGAAGGCCCAGCTCAACCTGGCCAGCATGTACATGCAGGCCGACCAGATGGACAAGGCCGCCGCGGTGATGGACAAGCTGCGTGCCGCCGGGCAGTTGACCGACGAGAAGGAGTACAAGCAGCTGTACTCGATCTACGCCAACACCGACAAGAAGGAAAAGGACGTCATCTCGGTCATCAACGAAGGCCTGCAGAAGGGCATCCTCAAGCCTGACTACCAGACCTATCTGGCGCTGGCGCAGTCGTACTACTACACCGACCAGGTGCCGCAGGCGATCGAGAACTGGCAGAAGGCCGCGCCGTTGTCCAAGGACGGCGAAACCTATCTGAACCTGGCCAAGGTGCTGCACCAGGAAGGCCGCATCCCGGAAGCCAAGCAGGCTGCACAGCAGGCGCTCGCCAAGGGCGTCAAGAAGCCGGAAGACGCCAAGAAGATCATCAATCTGAAGTAAAAAGCAAAAAAAGCCCCCGAAAACCAGTGCTTAAAGTAGTGCAGGTCGCAGGGATTGGTATAAGCTTGGAGGTTCCTGCGGTGTCAAGCCGCCTGAACTGGGATTCAGATTCGTCGCGAATCCCGGCCCCCCTAAATCGAGTCATTGGCGCATGACGGAACAATTGGTCATCAATCGGCATTACGACAGAGATGAAGCTTCCGGCCTCAGCTGGCCGCGCATCATCGGTATTGCCTTCGTAATCGCGCTGCATCTGGCAGCGCTGATGTTGTTGCTGATTCCAGCCGTTGCGCCGAAGGCGGCAGCGGAGAAGGAACGCAACATCGTCGTCACCCTGGTCGACGCCCCGCCGCCGCCGCCCCCCCCGCCGCCGCCGCCGCCGAAGCCGCCGGAGACCCCGCCGCCGCCGGTCAAGAACCTGGCCCCGCCGAAGCCGACCCCGTTGCCGCCGCCGCCGGAAGCCCCGGTGATCGACGTGCCGGAGCCGCGCCCGAGCGACATCGCCACGCCGCCGTCGCCGCCGTCGCCGCCTGCTGCCGCGACCGACATCGGCGCCAGCGTCGATATTTCGTCGAAGAACATGAACCCGCCGAAGTACCCGCCGTCCGCATTCCGGTCGGGCGCGGAAGGCGAGGTGATCCTGATCATCGATGTCGATGCAAACGGTAACGTCACCAACGTTTCCGTCGAGAAATCCAGCCGCAATCGCGATCTGGACCGCGCCGCCATGGAAGCAGCGCGCAAGTGGCGGTTCAATTCCGCTGTCGTCAATGGACAGAAGACCGCCGGCCGCGTCCGCGTACCGGTCAACTTCGCGCTGAACTGATACAAAGGCAGCAGGCCGGCGCACCCGCCGGTCTGCAGGCCCTGTCTACTCTTTGCACCACCCTCATCACCACACACAACAAAGGTAAGCGTCATGCTGCAGGAAATTTTCATCGCCGCTGCTGCGGGGGGCAACAACGCATCGAACGCCCTGTCGCAGATGGGCTTCGAGCACCTGATCACCGAGATGACCTCCAAGCCGGGTGACTTCGCCGTCTCCTGGGTGGTGCTCATCACCCTTATCATCATGTCGGCGTCGTCCTGGTACTGGACCGTCATCAACATCTTCCGCGCCACCCGTCTGAAGGGCCAGGCCGATCGCGTCACCAGCCTGTTCTGGGACACCCCGAACGCGCAGGACGCCATCCGTGCGATGGAAGAGCAGCCGGCCAGCGAGCCGTTCTCGAAGATCGCGCTCGACGCCGCTCAGGCCGCTGCGCACCACCAGCGCGCCGAAGCCGGTGCCGGCACCGGCCTGGGCGAGACCCTGAGCCGTTCGGAATTCGTCGACCGCGCCCTGCGTCAGGCCGTGACCCGCGAAAGCACCAAGCTGCAGTCGGGCATGACCCTGCTGGCCACCGTCGGTGCGACCGCGCCGTTCGTCGGTCTGCTGGGTACGGTGTGGGGCATCTACGGCGCGCTGATCAAGATCGGTGCCACCGGCTCCGCCTCGATCGACGCCGTTGCCGGCCCGGTGGGTGAAGCGCTGATCATGACCGCGATCGGTCTGTTCGTCGCGATCCCGGCCGTGTTCGCGTTCAACTTCTTCAGCAAGGTCAACAGCTCGACGATCGCCAAGTTCGATACGTTCGCCCACGACCTGCATGACTTCTTCGCCACTGGTTCGCGCGTTCGCTGATCCGCGGTCGAGTAGTCCACGCAACGATTAACGGAGCCCGTTATGGCTTTCAGTAGTGGTAACAGCGGCGGCCCCATGGCCGACATCAATGTCACGCCCCTCGTGGACGTGATGCTGGTGCTGCTGATCATCTTCATCATCACGGCACCGCTGATGTCCCACAAGGTCAAGGTGGAGTTGCCCGAAGCCAACCTCAAGCAGAACCCGGACGAAGCGGAAAAACGCCCAAATCCGATCACGCTGGCGGTCAAGGAAGACGGGTCGCTGTACTGGAACGACGAGCCGATTTCCAAGGAAGCCCTGGAATCGCGCTTCTCCACCGCTGCCCAGCAGACCCCGCAGCCGCCGCTCAACCTGCGTGGCGACCGCACGACCAAGATGCGTACGATCAACGAGATCACCAAGATCGCGCAGGGTCAGGGCATGCTGGACGTCGGCTTCGTTGCGACCAAAGAGAAGGGGAACTGAGCCATGGCGTTCAGCTCAGGAAGCGGCCGTGGTCCCATGGCCGACATCAACGTCACGCCGCTGGTCGACGTGATGCTGGTGCTGTTGATCATCTTCATCGTGACCGCGCCGATCATGACCTACCCGATCGACGTGGACCTGCCGCAGCGAGTGATCAACCCGCCGCCGCAGTTGCGCGATCCGCCGCCGCCGATCGATCTGCGTATCGATGCGTCGAACCAGCTCTTCTGGAACAACAGCCCGGTGGCTGTGACGGCGCTTCCGCAGATGATGGAAAACGAAGTACAGCGCGATCCGACCAACCAGCCGGAACTGCGCATCGATGCCAATCCGGATTCCGAATACGAAGTGATGGCCAAGGTGCTGGCCGCCGCCAAGAATTCGGACATGAAAAAGATCGGCTTCGTGCAGCAATAAGCTCTACCGCAACACCTCAGTCATGACGCGACTGCAACGCCACCGGCAACGGTGGCGTTTTTTTTGGGCGGCGTCGTGCAAACCGGCAGGAGATCGACGCCGGCATACGACTGCTCGCAGGTTCGGCAACGCGCCGTCGGACCCATTGTGGGAGGCGACTTCAGTCGCGACGGGCTGCACCCTCAATGCAACGCTTGTCGACGACCGACGACCGTTTGCGCCGAAAGCCGATGCTTCCCTCCTCTCGGCCCATAAGCAGAAAACCGCGTTGGCAGACGGCTGCGCGATGCGCCGCGGTGCCGCACCGCCAATCACGCCCCACGGCATCTCCAGCGTCCTGCGCCTGGCCCCTCGCGCGACGCCCGGTCCCAGGTGTAGGCTGGAGATGCGACACCACAACCACAGGACAGGAGGCAGGCCATGGCTTTCAGTACCGCAGGGAACCGGGGACCGTTGTCGGAAATCAATGTCACGCCGCTGGTCGATGTCATGTTGGTGCTGTTGATCATCTTCATCGTGACCGTGCCGCTGGTGACGCGGCCGATCACCATGAACCTGCCGCAGCGTGTCGACACGCCGCAGCGGCCGCTCGAGCCGCCGCCGCCGATCCAGTTGCGCCTGGACGCCAGCGGCCAGCTGTTCTGGAACGCCAGTCCCCTGCCCTTGGCCGAGCTGCAGCCGCGGCTGCAGGAGGCGATGGCGCAGGCCGCCGGCAACACCCCGGAGCTGCGTATCGAGGCCAACCCCGATGCCGAATACGAGGTGATGGCCAAGGTGCTGGCCGCGGCCAAGAACGCGCAGGTGGACCGCATCGGCTTCGTGCAGTGATACGTTCTAGCGCAACAGCTCCGCCATGACGGACTGCAAACGCCACCGGCAACGGTGGCGTTCTTCTGTTTGGCGATGGAGCGAAAACAAAAGTGCCAGTGTCGGTTTTGCTGTGGCGTCGATTGGGCCGATATAGCTTCTCGAGAAGAGCGAGCTTCCGATCGCCACGGTGCAGCGCACGCCCAATCCATATGAAATGGATTGGCTCCCGAATGCGCGCGCTCCGCTGTTACCGTCCAGCGCGGCACTAGCGCCGGCTGACAATGCCCATCGTGGGAGCGACTTCAGTCGCGACGAACTCTATCGATAAGGCCCGTCGCGACTGAAGTCGCTCCCACAGGTCGCAATTGGCATGGCGATTCGCAACGGGGCGGCCCAGGCCATTGGTTCCGACGGCCTCAGGTTCGGCAGGCTCGCCCGTTGCCGATGGCCTGCTCTCCCCCAGAGACTCCCGCACAAGCTCCCGTCTCTGCTCGAAACGCAGATGGGCTACCGCGCAGTGGCCAGGATCTCGAGATACGCCTTCACCGTGGCATCGAGCCCGGCGTACAGCGCCTCGCCGATCAGCGCGTGCCCGATCGACACCTCCAGCACCTGCGGCACCGCGGCAAGGAACGCGCCAAGGTTGGCTTGGGCCAGATCGTGCCCGGCATTGACGCCGAGACCGGCGGCCTGGGCACGGCGTGCGGCCGCGGCGAAAGCGGCCGGCGCTGCGGCGTCGCCGCGGTCGAACGCTTCCGCATACGGCCCGGTGTACAGCTCGACGCGGTCGGCACCGAGTTCGGCGGCGCGTGCCAGGTCCGGGTTGTCGGCATCCACGAACAGGCTGACCCGGCAGCCCAGGGCCTTCAGCTCGGCGACCAGCGGACGCAGCCGTTCGCTGTCGCGAGCGAAGTCGAAGCCATGGTCGGAGGTCAGTTGGCCGTCGCCGTCCGGCACCAGGGTGGCCTGCGCCGGACGCACCTGCGCGCACAGCGGAAGCAGCCCCGGATAGCCCGGCCGCGGTGGCGCGAACGGATTGCCTTCGATGTTGAATTCCACGCTGCGCGCGCGGGTCAGCTCGGCCAGCGCCAGCACGTCCTCGGCGTGGATGTGGCGCCGGTCCGGGCGCGGGTGCACGGTGATGCCGTGCGCGCCGGCGTCCAGGCAGGCGCGCGCCGCCTCGAGCACGCTCGGCAGTTCGCCGCCGCGCGAATTGCGCAGCACCGCGATCTTGTTGACGTTGACGCTGAGTCGGGTCATCGGCGGGCGGCGCCTACGAGGAGATCGCGTCGTCGCTGGCCGCGGCGGCCGCCGCGCGGCGCGCCTCGGCCTGTTCGCGCAGCCGGCGCAGCTCGGCCGGATCGATCATCGGCGCCGCATCGCGTTGGCTGGCGTCGCCGATCTTGGCCACGTACCAGCCGCGCGCCCAGGCCAGCAGGAATCCCAGCGCCGCCAACAAGGCCAGCACCAGCAACGACATGTGTGGCGTGGAGAACGCCAGGACGAAGGCAGCGAGCGCGAGCAGCAGAAAAAGCCAGTACATGACGATCTCCCCAAGGATGGGCGCAGTGTAGCGCCGCCCGGGCGACCGGTTCCACGGCGAACCGTCGGAACGGGCGCCGTGCCGCCATTCAAGCCGAGCCCGCAGGGTCTCGCTCGCATACGTCCGCGGCCGCCTCGTCCGGGCGTGGACGTCCCCGCTCGCTGGCATGCGCAAGCAAGGCGCGACCTGTCCGGGGATCGACGACGCGCCTACAGCAGCGGCGAGGTCAGCCGCGCCATCGCCTCGGGCAACCGGTAGCGCCACAGCGAGCGCTTGCGGTCGTCGCGCACCTGCACCGCATCGGCGATCTCGCGGCCGATCAGCGTGGCCAGCTCCTGGGTCATCTGCCGGTCGCGGAACATCGCCGAGACTTCGAAATTGAGGCGGAAACTGCGGTTGTCGAAATTGGCGCTGCCGACGATGCACAGTTCCTCGTCGACGATAAGCGCCTTGCTGTGCAGCATGCGCGGGCCGTACTCGTAGATCTTGACCCCGGCCTGCAGCAATTCGTCGAAATACGAGCGCGCCGCCAGCGTCACCAGCCGCGAATCGCTGCGCTTGGGCACCAGCAGGCGCACGTCGAGCCCGCCCAGCGCGGCCGAGGTCAGCGCCATGCGCGCGGCCTCGCCCGGCACGAAATACGGCGTCACCAGCCACACCCTGCGCTGCGCCTCGTAGATCGCCGCCACCTGCATGCGGTGGATGCTCTCCCACGACGAATCCGGACCGGACACCAGCACCTGCGCCTGGATCGCGCCGTCGTCGCGGCCGGGCATGTCGTGCGGCCAGATCTTCGCCATGTCGAAGGCGTCGCGGCCCTGGCGGGTGGCGTACAGCCAGTCCTCGACGAACACCAGCTGCAGGCTGCGCACCACGTGGCCCTCGCAGCGCACATGCAGGTCGCGGTAGGCGTCGGGGCGCAGCGCCTCATTCTCCTCGTCGGTGACGTTGATGCCGCCGGTGAAGCCGATGCGCCCGTCGATCACCACGATCTTGCGGTGGGTGCGCAGGTTGACCCACGGCCGCTTGAACTTGAACGGGCGCAGCAGCTGGGTGGGATGGAACCAGGCCGCCTCGCCGCCGGCGTCCAGCAGCGGCTGCAGGAAGCGCTTGCGCACCTGCGAGGAGCCCACCGCATCCAGCAGCAGGCGCACCTTGACCCCGGCGCGGGCGCGCTCGACCAGCGCATCGCGGATGCGCGTGCCGCTGCGGTCGGGATTGAAGATGTAGTACTCCAGGTGCACGTGGTGCTGCGCGGCGGCGATGTCGCGCACGATCGCCTCGTAGGTGGCGGCGCCGTCGACCAGCCATTGCGCGGTGGTCGCCGAACTCGGCGCCAGGCCGGTGGTGGCCTGGGCGATCTTGGCCAGCTCGGTGCAATCGGCGTCGGGCGGGCAGACGCTGCTGTAGTGCTCCATGCCCGAGCGCGAGCGGCCGCGGCGCAGGCGCTGCCGCTTCACCTTCTGCGGCCCGAGCAGGTAGTAGATGACGAAGCCCAGGTACGGCAGCGCCGCCAGCGACAGCACCCAGCTCAGCGTGGCCGCCGGCTCGCGCTTCTGCAGCACGATCCAGCCGCTCAGCCACAGGATGTACAGCAGATAGGCAGCGGTGAGGTAGGCGCCGAAATGGGGAATGCCGGTCAGCCAGTCCCAGGTGTTCTGCAGGGTCGCGAATACGAACATCGGCGGATTCTACGGGGCCGGCGCGGCTCCTGCGCGTGGCGCTGAAAGATTCAGCGTTGCCCGCATGCCGTCGCAGTGGCTGAGACCGTGGCGGCGTAGCCTGTGCGCATGAGCACGGCCATCAAGGGACGCGGCGCCGGCAGCCACCTGCCCGGCCGCTTCGAACGCACCATCAGCCAGGCCGAGGACGACGGCTGGCATCCCGACGACAGCGAGGAATTCGCCGCGCCGCGGCTGCGCACCGAGGTGCGCGAGGAGACCGCGCGCAGCATCATCAGCCGCAACCAGTCGCCGGACGTGGGCTTTTCGCAGTCGGTCAATCCGTACCGCGGCTGCGAGCATGGCTGCAGCTACTGCTTCGCGCGTCCCAGCCACGCCTATCTGAACCTGTCGCCGGGGCTGGACTTCGAGACCCGCCTGTTCGCCAAGACCAACGCGCCGGAACTGCTGCGCCGCGAACTGGCCAAGCCCGGCTACGTGCCCAGCCCGATCGCGCTGGGCATCAACACCGACGCCTACCAGCCGATCGAGCGCAAGCTGCAGCTGACCCGGCGGCTGATCGAGGTGCTGTGGGAAACCCGCCATCCGTTCTCGCTGATCACCAAGAACGCGCTGGTCGAGCGCGACCTGGACCTGCTGGTGCCGCTGGCGCGCGAGAACCTGGTCAGCGTGCATTTCTCGGTCACTTCGCTGGACCCGCGCCTGTCGGCGCGGCTGGAGCCGCGCGCCTCGGCGCCGCACGCGCGGCTGCGCGCGATGCGCACCCTGCACGAGGCCGGGGTGCCGGTGGGGGTGATGGTGGCGCCGGTGATCCCATGGATCAACGACCACGAGCTGGAAGCGGTGCTGGAGGCGGCGCATGCCGCCGGCGCCGACTCGGCTGGCTACGTGCTGCTGCGGCTGCCGCACGAGGTCGCGCCGCTGTTCCGCGACTGGTTGCAGGCGCACCATCCCGACCGCGCCGCGCACGTGATGAGCACGGTGCAGCAGCTGCGCGGCGGCAAGGACTACGACGCCACCTTCGGCAAGCGCATGCGCGGCGAAGGCGTCTATGCCGACCTGCTGGCCCGGCGCTTCGCGCTGGCGCACAAGCGGCTGGGCTATGCCGAACGGCTACGCCGGGGGCTGGACTGCAGCCGCTTCGTCAGGCCTGTGCTGCCGCGTGCGCCCTCGCCGCAGGGGGAATTGTTTTGAGGCGGGGATTGGGGATTCGGGATTGGGGATTCGTAAAAGCACGCAAGGGCTTGCCGCACTAGCCGCTGACTTTGCCCAGAATCCCGGCCGTAAGGCCGCCGCGTTGACCGAAACAGATCTGGCTGGTGACGAGAACGTGTGCCAGCCCGCAGCCAAACGAAGGCCGACTGACGAACAGCCGTCGCAACCCGCTTTTGCGAATCCCCAATCCCCAATGCCTAATCCCGGCCATAAAGCGCCTGCGCCGACTGGAACAGGATCCAGCTGGTGGCGATGAACTTGTCGCCGCCCTGCGGGCGGTTGCCGCGGTGGGTGTGGGTGAACGCGGTCGGCGCGATCAGCAGGCTGCCGGCGCGCGGCGCGATCTTGCGCTGCTGGAACAGGAACTCGGTTTCGCCGTCCTGGAAGTCGTCGTTGAGGTACAGCGTCCACAGCAGATGCCGGTGCAGGGTTTCGGCGCCGGGATCGCGCGGGTACAGCTCACAATGCCAGTACGGATAGCCGCCTTCGCCCGCGGCGTACCACTGCAGGTTGATCGCGCCCGGACGCAGGCAGGTGCGGGCCAGGTTGGACAGCGCCGCGTCGTCGAGCAGCGCGAAATCGTCGGCACCGAGCCGGTGTGGCTGGCCGTCGGCGCCGGGCACCTGCAGCATCAGCGGCGAGATCAGCGCCTGCGGATACTTGCGCAGGTAGCCGAGCAGGCCGGCGAACACCGCCTGCTGCAGCCGCTGCTCCACGTCGCGCCACGGCTCCAGGCCGCTGATGCGCAGGTCGCGGCTATGCTTGAGCTCGGGGAATACGCCGCTGCCGACCTCGCCCGGCTGCAACTGCGTACTGCCGCGCAGGCGGCGCATGATCGCGGCGCAGTCCTCGCGGGACATGGCGCCATCGAAGACCTCGATGAAATCGGGAGTGGAATCGGACATCGCGCGACCTTACCAGCGATCCCGCGGCATCGCAGCTGTGTCGTTGGCATCCCTCCATGTGCGCGCCGACAATGAGCGCCCCGCTGCCCACCTGCCCTCGCCGATGATCCGCACGCTGTACCTCGCCGGCCCCGACGTGTTCCGCCCCGATGCCGCCGCCCGCGGCGACGCCTTGAAGGCGCTGTGCCGCGAATTCGGATTCGATGGCCTGTTCCCGCTGGACCAGGCGGTGCCGGCGCACATCGCCGATCCGGCCGCGCAGGCGCGCTGGATCTATGAGGCCAACATCGGCCTGATCGCGCAGGCCGATGCGGTACTGGCCAACCTGGATTTCTTCCGCGGCCCGGAGCCGGACAGCGGCACCTGCTTCGAGGTCGGCTACGCCGTCGCCCTGGGCAAGCCGGTGTACGGCTACATCCCCGACGACGGCAGCTTCGCCCAGCGCATCCGCGCCCGCCATCCCGGCGCGATCGGCGCCGACGGCCGCGTCGACACCCACGGCTGGCACTTCGAGGAATTCGGCCTGCCGCTCAACCTGATGCTGGCGGTCCCGGCGCCGCTGGTGGTCGGCGACGCGCGGCGCGCGTTGGCGCGGTTGCGGGAGGATCTGGGCGTGGAGGGATAGGTGCAGGCGCGCTGAGCGAAGCGGCATGAGGACCGGTCGCGCGCGCCGTTCGCGTCAACCAACCATAGAAATCGTGACCGTAGAATCGACCGGTTGGACCAGGCGCACCCACTACCGGTACCGCCACGAAGGAACGTTGATCTCCTGGGAGCTCAGCTTCCTTTCGAAGAACTTCCACGAATCGAATAGCCGAGCAACACCAGCCACGCGATCAGGGCCAGCAGCGTCGGCAACTGGAACTTGCTCGACGTGCCTAGGGTGAAACTCCTCGCCGCAAAGAAGATGAGCACCCATAGCGCCACATTGGCGATCACGATCGGCCGGCGCGAACGGTGCCGGGTGAGCCAGGAAATGACGCTCGGCATCAGCGCGACCGGTGCCGTGGCGAAGAAGAACATGAGGAAGACCGTCTGGTTCATCGCAATCCTGTTCCCTGCCGCCCTCCCAAGATGGGGCGTTTCAACTTGAAAGGTACCTTCTTGGGCAGGCTCAGGCGACGCGAACGGACGGCGCGACGGACCAGAACGCGGCGGCGCCGGCAGGCAGCGTAGCCAATACCCGGTCCAGCTCGGCGTTGTCGACGTTCCTGCGCAATGCCTGGGCGACCGCCTGCACCGCGTTGGGCGGGGCGAAATTGTGCGCGGCGCGAACCGAGCGGACTTCCGCCAACAAGTCCTCATCCGGGCCGAACGCCAGGATCGGCGCTTCGCTGTCCCAGCCTTCGACGAACAGCGCACGCAGCACTGGCGGCAGGATGTCGGCAAAACGGAGGCCTTCCTGGACAGTGAGGCGACGCCGGAAGGTGTGCAGCACGCCGACCACCATGTTCCAGGCCATGTTGGTCGTCGCCAGATCCGAAGCGTCACGCGCATCGACCATGAAGCGTTCGAACTCCAGCGATGCGTTTTGGTATGCGAAGGGCCATGTCATGCGTGGATCGCCTGATGCTGTGGCCAAACCGTGCGCCGAAGCGGCCTGGCCGGAGTGAAGGGATGCTCCGCAGCGCAATCATCGCGCGGACGGCAATCGACGGCGGGCTACGGCATCCCTGTCCGCCGCCGCGGCCCTGCCGCTACTGCGGCCGGAAGCGCAACAGCACGACGCCGAACCCGATGAAGATGGTTCCGACGACGCGGTCGAACAGCCGACGCAGGCCGGGCCGGGACAGGTAGCGGCGGATGCCGTGCCCGCCGATGCCGTAGACCGCGTACCAGAACAGCTCGCACGCGGCGAAGGTCGCCACCAGGATCGCGAATTGCGGCCACTGCGGCTGGGTCTTGTCGACGAACTGCGGCAGGAACGCGGCGGCGAACAACAGCAGTTTGGGATTGCTCAATCCGATCGCCAGCCCGCCACGGAACAACTGCAGCGGCGACAGCGACGCAGTCAGGGGCGGTGCGCCTTGCGGGTCCAACGGCGCCTCTCCGCTACGCCAGGCGGCGATTCCCAGCCACAGCAGATAGCCGACGCCGGCGTAGCGCAGCACCTCGAACACGCGCGGCGACGCGTCCAGCACCGCGCCCAGGCCCGCCGCCGACGCCAGCAGCACCAGCACTACCGCCAGCAGGCAGCCGGCCATCGCCAGCAGGCTGCGGCGTACGCCGAAACGCACGCTGCGCGTCATCACGTGCAGCATGTTCGGCCCCGGCGTGCCCGACAACACGAACACCGTCAGCAAGAACATCCACCAGACATGCAGGCTCATGGCGCAGCGGCTCGCGGGAAGTGATATCGCATCGTAGCAACGGCGCGGAACGTACGCCATGCAGGGAGCGCCGTCGCCCGCCACTCACGGAGTGCCGCACGACTTCCAGGCGGCGAATGCCGCTGTCAGGCCTGCGCACGGCGACGGCGAAGCGGGAACCGGCGGCGGTCGAACGGCGTGCAGGCAGTGAGGATCACAGACATCGCTGTTGCCGTCGAATGATCGAGTCAAGCCATGCCGCGATGAGCCCCTGGTATGAGCTTGCTGCTATGCACTGCAACAGCGCATGGCGCATGAGGAACCACGCACGCATGAAGAATCGGAAATTCTATCGCCGATTTATGAAAATCAGGATATGGCTAATACAACAGATCGACGTAATAGATTCTCTTCGCTCCGAAAGCGCCGCATCCCTGGGTCGAGGTGTACTGAAGCACCACGGTTGTCCTGGAACTCGCCGCCGAGAGGATCGCCGAATATTTTTCTTTGGCCAGCTGGTCGCTTGAAAAATCTATGACCCATCTGCCATCGGATGCGCATTCGTTGTTCGTTGGCTGGTCCTCGATCCACACCGATGCGTAACTGCCTTCGACGACCACGCGCGATATCTTTCCTCGCTGAGTGGTGTCCGCAAAAGCAAAGCCGGAGACAAGAAGTAATAGCAGGCCAAGTGCAAACTTCATTCAATCCCCCTGTTCGATCAAAAAATAATGTACCGACTGAATTTCTGGCATCTAAAGCCAGAAGAAATCCCGAGGCACCCGATTCGTGCACATGCATCCGCCATGTGGTGTCTTCCCCCGAAGACAACTACCCACATGCGACACAGGCAGAAGCCGCCTGCGCCGCATGACTGGTAAATGACGACCTAGCCCCGCTTGTCGTCGTATTCCGTATGGTACCGCACCGCCTCGGCCACTTCGTTCTTCGAACCCAGGAACACCGGCACGCGCTGGTGCAGCTGCTCCGGTTGCAGGCCGAGGATGCGCTCGCGGCCGGTGCTGGCGGCGCCGCCGGCCTGTTCGACCAGCAGGCCCATCGGGTTGGCTTCGTACATCAGGCGCAGCTTGCCGGCCTTGCCCGGGTCCTTCTTGTCCCACGGGTAGATGAAGATGCCGCCGCGGGTCAGGATGCGGTGCACGTCGGCCACCATGCTGGCGATCCAGCGCATGTTGAAGTTCTTGCCGCGCGCGCCTTCGCTGCCGGCGAGCAGATCGGCCACGTAATGCTGCATCGGCGCTTCCCAGTGGCGCTGGTTGGACATGTTGATCGCGAACTCGGCGGTGTCCTCGGGGATGCGCATGTCGGCCTGGGTCAGCAGGAAGCTGCCTTCCTCGCGTTCCAGGGTGAAGGCATGGGTGCCGTGGCCCAGGGTCAGCACCAGCATCGTGCTGGGGCCGTAGATGCAGTAGCCGGCGGCGACCTGGGCGGTGCCCGGTTGCAGGAAGTGTTCGTCGCCGGGCTTGTCGGTGCCGGGCGGCGCGCGCAGCACCGAGAAGATGGTGCCGACGGAGACGTTGACGTCGATGTTGGAGCTGCCGTCCAGCGGATCGAACAGCAGCAGGAAGTCGCCGCTGGGATATTTGTCGGGCACCGGCTGGCTGTGGTCCATCTCCTCCGACGCGCAGGCGGCCAGGTGGCCGCCCCAGGCGTTGGCTTCGAGCAGGATGTCGTTGCTGAGCACGTCCAGCTTCTTCTGCGCCTCGCCCTGCACGTTGCCGGTGCCGGCGTCGCCGAGCACGCCGCCCAGCGCGCCCTTGCTGACTGCGATGGAGATGCGCTTGCAGGCGCGGGTCACGATGGTGATGAGCTGGCGCAGCTCCGGGCCGATGCGGCCGGCGTGCTGTTCTTCGATCAGGAAGCGGGTCAGCGAGGTTCGCGACATGGGCGCAGGCAGCCTTTCGTGGGGGATTGACCGCCATTGTCGGGATTGCGGCCCACACTGCCAAGCGCGGCTATGCTGGGCGCAACGGGGAGCGATCATGGCGCTGGAGTTGGAACCTGCACTGGTGCGCACGCTGGCAGCGGCGCTCGGACTGGGTTTGCTGATCGGGCTGGTGCGCGAGCGCGGCGGTGCCGCGCACCGTGTCGCGGGATTGCGCACGCATGCGCTGGCCGCGGTGGCGGGGGCGGTGGCGCTTGGCCTGGGCGAGGCGAGCTTCGTGGTGGTGATCGCGACCATCGGCGTGTTCTCCGCGCTGGCGTATCGCAACACGCGCGCGCGCGATGCGGGTCTCACCGGCGAGGTGACGCTGCTGCTGACCGGGCTGCTCGGTGGCCTGGCGACGCGGATGCCGGCGGTGGCCACGGCCCTGGGAATCGTGGTGGCGCTGTTGCTGTACGCCAAGGCGCCGTTGCACCGCTTCAGTCGCACGGTGCTCAGCCAACGCGAGGTGGCCGATGGCTTGCTGTTGCTCGCCGCCGCGCTGGTGGTGCTGCCGCTGCTGCCCGATCGCGGCTACGGCCCGCTGGGTGCGATCAATCCGGCCAAGGTGTGGCGGCTGGTGGTGTTGGTGATGGTGGTCGGTGCGCTCGGCCACGTCGCGCTACGCGTGGTCGGCAATCGCTGGGGGCTGGCGATCGCCGGCCTGTTGGCAGGCTTCGTGTCGTCCACCGCGGCGGTGCTGGATTTCGGCCGCAAGGTGCGCGCGGATCCGACGCTGCTGCGGCCGGGTGTGGCGGCGGCGTTGTTCGCCAACCTGGCCTCGCTGAGTCTGTGTGTGCCGATCCTGCTGACGATCTCGCCGTCGCTGCTGCAGCTGTTGTGGCCGGAACTGGCCGCGGCCGGGGCCACGCTGCTGGTCGGTGGGGTGCTGGGGTTGCGCGCCGGCGACGGCAACGAACCGCCACTGGCGACCGCACAGGGGCGCATGTTCCGCTTCGGCCAGGCGTTGGGTTTTGCAGCGGTGCTGGCGGGGTTGACCTGGGGATCGGCGCTGCTGGCAGGCTGGATCGGGCCCGCTGGCGCGATCGCCGCTTCGGTCGTCTCGGCGTGCGCCGAACTGCACGCGGCGGTGGCCACGATGGCCACGTTGGCCGGAACCGGCGAGATCGCCGCGGACAGTGCGCGGCCGTGGCTGCTGGGGCTGCTGGCGGCCAGCCTGGGAACCAAATCGGTGATTGCGTGGGTCAGCGGTGGGCAGGCGTATGGCCTGCGCGTGACCGCCGGTCTGCTGGCGGCGCTGCTGGCAGCAGCGGGCCCGCTGCTGCTGCGCTGACGGTGCGCGCGACAGATGTCCATGCTGCCGCTTCAATGTTCTTACTCGCCGCCACGCCTGGCGGCGGAACGCCGCGGAACGCCAGGACCGGCAGATGCAGGTCCTGGCGAGTGCAGCGCCGCCGTGCGGATCAGCCCTTGTGCACGGTGGCCACGGCCTGGGTCACGTAGTCCAGGTTGGCCTGGCTCAGCGCGGCCACGCAGATGCGGCCGGTGCCGACGGCGTAGATGCCGAACTCCTCGCGCAGCCGGTCCACCTGCGCCTTGCTCAGGCCCGAGTACGAGAACATGCCGGCCTGCTGCTGGATGAAGCCGAACTCCGGCGCGCCGAGGGCGGCCAGCTTCTGCACCATGCCGGCACGCAATGCGTGGATGCGTTCGCGCATTTCGGTCAGCTCCTGCTCCCACATCGCGCGCAGTTCGGGGCTGGTGAGCACGCCGGCCACCAGCGCGGCGCCGTGCGTGGACGGGCTGGAGTAGATGGTGCGGATGATGCGCTTGACCTGCGACTGCACCGCCTTGCTCTCGGCCGCGGTGGCCGAGACCACCGACAGCGCGCCGACGCGCTCGCCGTACAGCGAGAACGACTTGGAGTACGAACTGGCGACCACGTAGCTGTCCACGCCGGCTTCGGCCAGCAGGCGTACCGCGTAGGCGTCCTCGTCGATGCCCTTGTCGAAGCCCTGGTAGGCGATGTCGACGAACGGGAACAGGTTGCGTTCCTTCAGCAGCGCGGCGACCGTGCGCCACTGCTCCTGGGTCAGGTCGGCGCCGGTCGGGTTGTGGCAGCAGGCATGCAGCAGCACCACGGTGCCCGGCGCGAGCTTGTTCAGGTCGGCGAGCATGCCGTCGAAGTTCAGGCCGTGCGTGGCCGCATCGAAATAGGTGTAGTCGACCACGTCGAAGCCGGCGGCCGAGAACACCGCGCGGTGGTTCTCCCAGCTCGGGTTGCTGATGGCGATGGTCGAGGTGGACAGCAGCTTCTTCAGCAGGTCCGCGCCCACGCGCAGCGCGCCGCTGCCGCCGATGGTCTGCGAGGTGGCGACGCGGCCGGCGGCCAGCAGCGGCGACTCGGCGCCGAACAGCAGCTTCTGCGTGGCCAGGTCGTACGCGGGCAGGCCGTCGATCGGCAGGTAGCCGCGCGGCTTGGCGTCCTGCGCCAGCTGCCGTTCGATCTGCTGGACGGCGCGCAGCAGCGGAATGCGGCCGCTCTCGTCGTAATAGATGCCCACGCCCAGGTTGACCTTGGTCGGGCGGGAATCGGCGTTGTAGGCCTCGGTCAGGCCCAGGATCGGGTCGCCTGGGACCTGTTCCACGTTTGCAAAGAAGGACACGGCGGTACTCGTTTGGTGGCGAAAGGTGGGGGCCGGGAGGGACCGGAGCCGGCGCGGTCAAACGCCCCATCCTAGCAAACGCAGGTCCTTGCGTGGCGGGGCTTTGCGCTAGGGCGCGTCCTCAATCCCCAAGCAGATCGCGCCACTCGCGTGCGTGCACGAGGCAAGCAGCAGAAGGCGTGGAGGATGGTTCCACCCGGGCGATGACGGAGCGCCGAGGACGCACACGCGCGGCCCTGCGGGTTGGGCCTGACAGACCCAACGCGACCCACTTGGGAATCGATGACACGCCCTGGGCGGCGTGCGGCCGGGCGGCGCTTGGGCGATGATGCACGCATGCCCAATCGCCATCCCCTCGCCCTGCTCTGCGGCCTCTGCGCCGCGGGGCTGTCGCCCGTCGTCTGCGCCGCCGCGGCCGATGCCGATCCCGCCACCCTGCCGGTCGTGCAGGTGCAGGCCGCACGGGTCAGCGGGGTGGACGATTTCGACCTGCCCGCCTCGCTGACCGCGATCACCGTCGGCGACAGCAACCGCACCGGCGTGCAGGTCGCCGAGGCCTTGGCCGGCGTGCCCGGGCTGCTGGCCCGCGACCGCCAGAACTATGCGCAGGACACGCAGCTGTCGATCCGCGGCTTCGGCGCGCGTTCGGCGTTCGGCGTGCGCGGCGTGCGCCTGCTGCTGGACGGCATCCCGGCGACGATGCCGGACGGCCAGGGCCAGCTGTCGCACTTCAACATGTTGGGTGCCGAGCGCATCGAGGTGCTGCGCGGCCCGTTCTCGGCGCTGTACGGCAACTCCTCCGGCGGCGTGGTGCAGCTGTGGAGCGCCGACGGCGCGCCCGACGACCCGTGGCGGCTGCGCAGCACCGTCGGCAGCAACGGCACGTATAGCGCCGGGGCGCAGCTGCAGGGCCAGCAAGGCGACGTGCACTACAACGTGGCCGCCACCCACTTCCGCACCGACGGCTACCGCGACCACAGCCAGGCGCGACGCGAATCGGTCAACGCCAAGTTCGGCTTCGACCTGGCCCCCGGCCGGCGCCTGGACCTGGTGCTGAATTACCTGGACGCGCCGTGGGCGCAGGATCCGCTGGGCCTGACCCGCGCCCAGTTCCATGCCGATCCGCAGCAGGCCACCGCCGTGGCGACCCAGTTCGATACGCGCAAGTCCACGCGCCAGGCGCAGGCCGGGGCGATCTTCACCCAGCAGGTGGACCAGCAGACCTGGCGGCTGATGGGCTACGCCGGGCGCCGCGACGTGCAGCAATACCTGGCGGTGCCGGTGGCGGTGCAGGCCAATCCGCTGCATGCCGGCGGGCTGATCGACCTGGACGGCGACTACGGCGGCGTGGACGCGCGCTGGGCCTGGCAGGGCGAACTCGGCGGGCGACCGTTCCAGCTCACCGTCGGCGCCAATGCCGACCGCCAGAAGCAGCACCGCACCGGCTACGAGAACTTCGTCGGCAGCACGCTGGGGGTGAAGGGCCGGCTGCGCCGCGACCAGGAGGACCAGGTGCAGAACGTGGACCAGTTCGCCCAGGCCTGGTGGCAGTTCAGCGAGCGCTGGTCGCTGCTGGCCGGGCTGCGCCACAGCCAGGTGCGGTTCCGGTCCGACGACGCCTACATCGTCGGCCGCAATCCGGACGACAGCGGCAGCACCGATTATTCGGCGACCACGCCGGTGGCCGGGGTGGTGTTCCGCGCCACTGACGACCTGCGCTTCTACGCCTCGGCCGGCCGCGGCTTCGAGACGCCGACCTTCAACGAGCTGGGCTATCGCAACGACGGCGGCGCCGGCCTGGCGCTGGACCTGTCCGCGGCCAGGAGCGAGAACCTGGAACTGGGCGCGAAATGGCGCGACCAGGCCGGCGCGGCCTGGGAAGCGGCGCTGTTCCGCGCCGATACCGACGACGAGCTCGCGGTGGCCAGCAACACCAACGGCCGCAGCACCTACCGCAACATCGGCCGCACCCGCCGCCAGGGCGCCGAGGCCAGCTACCTGCTGCCGCTGGGCGACACCGCGCAGCTGCAGCTGTCCTACACCTGGCTGCAGGCGACCGTGCGCCAGGCCTACCTGACCTGCGCCAGCAGCGGCTGCGCCACGCCCACCGCGCGGGTCGCGGCCGGTTCGCGCCTGCCCGGGGTGCCGCGCCAGCAGTTCTTCGCGCGCTGGCAGTGGCAGCCGCGCGCCTGGCAGTTCGCGGTCGAAGCCGTGGCCGCCGGCGACACCGTGGCCAACGACCTGGCCACCGAGACCGCCCCCGGCTACGCGCTGCTGAACCTGGAGGCCTCGCGCCGCTGGAGCACCGCGCATGGCGCGCTGCGCACCTTCGCGCGCATCGACAACGCGCTCGACCACGCCTACATCGGCTCGGTCATCGTCAACGACAGCAATGGCCGCTACTACGAGCCGGGACCGGATCGCGGCTATACGGTCGGGCTGCAGTGGGATTTCGCGCATTGAGGCGGCTTTCGAAGTAACGCTCTTCCCTCGGCACCATGATCCTGTTCCGGAAGGTGCCCGGCAGGGACGGGCGAAGCCCATGCAACCGAACGTCGCAAACGTTCGGCGCGTACCTGTCCCCTGCCCTCACGGCCACCCCCGCCACGCTTTGGAGACGCTGATGAAAACCGCATTGCTGCTGGCGTTCGCCGTCCTCGCACCGGCCACCGCGCTGGCCGCTTCCGTCACCGGCACACTGGTCGGCGGAGGCGGTGTCGACGACATGACCATCGTCGTGCGCGCGGCCGATGGCCGGGAAGTCGAAGCGTATTGCGCGACCCGGTGCGGCGACTGGTTCGTCGCCGAGCCGGAGAGCGACGTGTTCGCGCTCAACAAGGCATTCAAGGGCAAGCGGGTCGCGCTGGACTACGCGACCGAAGCCAACGGCGACCGGATCGCCGGCCCGGGTCCGGACGACCGGCTGCTGTTCGTGAAAAGCGTGCGCATCGTTCCGTGAGGCCGCGTTCGCGCGACGCGGCTCCTTGCGGACGTCGGTGGCGCGCAGTGCAGCCGTGGTGCGTCTGCGCGTAAGCGCAAGCCGTGCCGCACGCAGCGCATGACATATGCGCTTTTCACAAACGACCACTAGCGACGCTTAGGTGGGAGCACCGATCGAGCGGCGGTCCGACCTGCGCACCGAGACATGCGTCAACTCGCGTGCCACGCCGCACGCCGCCGCGACGGGTGCCGCCGCATGGATGGTCCGTGCAGGCGCCGACCTCGCGAGACGTTGCCGTGGAAGAAAAACTCGATCGCTTGCTGGCCGACATCGCGCACCTCAAGCAGAAGCTGGAGGCGGACAAGACCGTGGCCGAGCGCATTTTCTGGGTCATGGAGAAGACGCTGGCGCCGCTGGCGATCGCGGTGCTGGCGTTCTACGGCAACACCGCCGCCGACAAGATCTCCGCTGGCCAGCTGGCGCTGGCCAGGCTCGGCGTGCAGGACAAGCAGAACGAATTCGCACGCACGCTGCAGAGCAAGTACGTCGAACTGTTCTATGCCGACATCACCTCGGGCGATCCCGAGCGGCAGGGCAATGCGCTGGGCCTGCTGCGGCTGATGGATCCGGGCCTGGCGCTGCAGCTGGCCACGTTCGTGGCGGCCAACCCCGCCGCGTCGCCGTCGATCAAGACCCAGGCCGAGGCCACCCGGCAACAGATCCAGCGCGACAACGGGAACGGGGCACCGGCAGCGAACGCGCCAACGCTGCCCTCGCCGGCCGCCGCGTCGCCGTCGCTCCCGCCTGCGTGGCCGCGTTGATGCACGAGGGTGCATTGCGCCCGTGCATCCGATGCGGAGCGGTGGCCAGCGTGCGCGAGCGCCGCGATCGAATCGGACTGCCGTGGCCGCCGCCAGCGAATCACGTCAGGCAGGTGCCACGATCCGATGCGCGAGCCGGGAGACACGACGCAGTCGCGATAGGCGAAGTGCCGTGACGAAAATCAGAAAATCCCCCTCGTTCCGTCTACAAAACACGGTTGAGGTGTCTACCGGCCACGGCTGGTTCGCTGGCGGCCGCAGCGCTGGCGGGATTAGTTTAAAGCCGCGTTTCGAAGGACCCTTCCACACCTCAATCGATGCATCGCCGGAGAGAGCACATGGCAGAGAAAGCCGACAAGGCCGTCCTGGCCGAGGGCGTCAGCGCGACGCTCTATCAGGGCACGTTCGTCGTCAACAACGGCACCGGGCAGACCATCACCAACGTCAGCGTCAAACACACCTGCGGAAATTTCGTCAACACATCGGTTGCCGTGTCACTGGCGCCGGGCGAGTCGGCCCCGCCGGTGAAACTGGAAGCGCAGACCGGTTCCAACGACTACTGGAGCCTGTCGTTCCAGATGGGCAACGTCTCGCGCAGCCGCAGCAGCAAGCAATGCAATTACGAGACCGAAGATGCGCCGAACACCTGCGTCATCGCCCTGTACGACGACAGCTTCAGCGTGATCACGCCGAAGAGCTCGCCGTGCCTCAACAACGCCTACGACTGAGCGCAGCCGGCAGCGCGTGGCCATCGCAGGCGACGCGCTGCCGATGCCGCGTCGCGTCCGGCAAGCGCGGACGTCGGCACGCCGCTGGCACGGCGTGGCGCATGCGACGCGCAGGAGATCTTCATGTCGGAGCGATGTCAGTCGCGACAGGCTCTACCGGGAATCCCTGTCGCCACGGAAGTCGCTTCTACCCGGGGCATTTCTACGCATCGGAATGCGCCAGTGCCGCAGCGATGCAGGGACAACGGCAGTGCCTGCATACGCGATCGCTCAACCCGCGCCGAGTCCGAGCCGGCGGTACAGCGTGCTGCGGCTGACGCCGAGCTGGCGCGCGGCGCGGGCGACGTTGCCGCCGCACGCATCCAGGGCCTGGCGCATCGCCGCCAGGGCGAGGCTGTCCAGGTCGGTCGCGTGCGGAGAGGCGCTCGCAGGCATCGCCGGCAGTTCGCCGGGCGATCCGCCCTGCCCTGGCGCCGCATCGCCGCCGGCCGCGCGCATGCCGCGCGCCGCGCCGGGCAGGTAGGCCGGCAACGCGTCGACGTCCACCACGGCACCGGCGTCGCTCAGTGCCACCAAGGTCCGCAGGCAGGCCACCAGCTGGCGCAGGTTGCCGGGCCACGGATAGGCGCTCAGCGTGGCCAGCGCCGCGTCGGTCAGGCGCCGGCCCTGCCCCACCCTCGCCCACAGTTCCTGCACCAAGCCGCGCCGATCCGGATGCACGCTCAGCGCCGGAATCTGCACGCTGTGATGGGCGATGCGGTAGTACAGGTCGGGGCGGAAACGCCGCTCGGCCATCGCCTCGTCCAGGTCGCGGTGGGTAGCGCAGATCAGCGCGAAATCCAGCTTCACCGGCTTGCCGCCGCCCAGCGGCAACAGTTCGCGTTCCTGCAGCACGCGCAGCAGGCGCGGCTGCAGCGCCGGCGGCATGTCGCCGATCTCGTCCAGGAACAGCACGCCGCCGTCGGCCTGCCGCAGCAGGCCGGGGCTGCCGTGCTTGCGCGCGCCGGTGAAGGCGCCGTCCTCGTAGCCGAACAGTTCGGCTTCGATCAGGCCTTCCGGCAGCGCCGCGCAATTGACCGCGACGAACGGCTTGCCGGCGCGCGCGCTGCGCCGATGCAGTTCGCGCGCGAACACTTCCTTGCCGGTGCCGGTCTCGCCCTGCACCAGCACCGGCAACTGCGCATCGAGCACGCGCCGCGCGCGTTCCAGCGCCAGTTCCTGCGCGGCATCGAACAGCGGCGCATCGGCGCCGTGCTGCGCGCGCGTGGCCGCGGACACGGTGATCGGCGGCTGCTGCGAACGCCGCCGCGGCCGCGCGTCGCCGATGCTGTCGACGCGCCCGTGCAGGGCGCGGCCCTGCAGGTCGAACACGCTGCCCTGCTGGCGCAGCCGCGACAGCGGCTCTTCGAACAAGGCCGCGTAGGGCGCGCGGCCCAGGTCGTGCCGCTCCAGCCCGAACAGGCGCAAGCCGGCCTGGTTGGCCGCGACCAGCCTGCCGTTGCGGAACGCGAGCAGGCCTTCGCGCGCCGTGCCGAGCAGCGCCGCATCGTGGTGCACGCGCAGCAGTTCGCAATCGGCGATGCCGTCGTCGAAATAGCGGTGTTCGATGCTGGCCACCGCCATCCGCGCCAGTCCCAGCGCGTGCATGTGCTGCACGCTGGCGTCGCCGGAAATGTCCAGCACGCCGGCCAGCTGGCCGTAGGGATCGAAGATCGGCACCGCGGCGCAGCTGAGAATCTGGTGCGGCGCGAAGTAATGCTCGCCGCCGCGCACTTCCACCGAGCGGCTCTCGACGATGGCGGTGCCGATCGCGTTGGTGCCGACCTGGGTCTCGCTCCAGCACGCGCCCGGCATCAGCGCCACGCGCCCGGCCTTGTCGAGGAAGCCCGGGCTGCCTTCGGCGTCGAGGATCCAGCCGGCCTCGTCGGTGAGCAGCACGATGCTGCCGGTGGCGGCGGCATCGCCGGCCAGGCCTTCCAGTTCGGCGCGGGCCAGCCGCCACAGGCGCTCGTGCGCCTCGCGCAATTCGCGCAGGTGCGGCGCGCTGACCGGCTCGATCGGCGGCGTGCCCTGCGCGGGCAGGCCCAGACGCTGGCAGCGCTGCCACGACTGCAGGATGGTGTCCGGCACCTGGCCGACCGGGGCGCCGCCGCGCTCGAAGAAGATCCGGCGGGCGTGGCCAAGCTGGTGCTGCGATTGCTGTTGCGCCATGACGGCTCCGCTGTCGCAAATTGCGACAGGTGTTGGGACAGGTGTTCCGATAAACACCACATCCGCCGCCGCCGCGCAATCGGCACGCGTGACGCACTGCAACAGGAATGGCGCCGCCGTGTCGATTGGCCGCGGCGCGCGGCCATGACGCGGCGCAACAGCGAAAACCTGGCATCGCTCTTGCGGTTACCGCCTACCTGGATGGGCCTGTGCCCCTTCCTTTCCCACCGCCGCAGGAGACCCCGATGAACGCCGTCACCACCGCCAAGCCGCATGCCACCGATCCGCAATCCATCTTCAAGTCGCGCTACGGCAATTTCATCGGCGGACAATGGGTGGAACCCAAGAGCGGCCGCTACTTCGACAACAGCACCCCGATCACCGGCAAGGTGTTCACCTCGGTGGCGCGCTCCGACGCGCAGGACATCGAGGCCGCGCTCGACGCCGCGCACGCGGCCAAGGACGCCTGGGGCAAGACCTCGGCCACCGAGCGCAGCAACGTGCTGTTGAAGATCGCCGATCGCATCGAGCAGAACCTCGAACTGCTGGCCTATGCCGAGACCTGGGACAACGGCAAGCCGTTGCGCGAGACGCTCAACGCCGACGTGCCGCTGTGCGCCGACCACTTCCGCTACTTCGCCGGCGCCATCCGCGCGCAGGAAGGCGGCATCTCGGAGATCGACAGCGACACCATCGCCTACCACTTCCACGAGCCGCTGGGCGTGGTCGGGCAGATCATCCCGTGGAACTTCCCGCTGCTGATGGCGTGCTGGAAGCTGGCGCCGGCGATCGCCGCCGGCAACTGCGTGGTGATGAAGCCGGCCGAGCAGACCCCGGCCTCGATCCTGGTGCTGATGGAGGTGATCGGCGACCTGCTGCCGCCGGGCGTGCTCAACGTGGTCAATGGCTTCGGCCTGGAAGCGGGCAAGCCGCTGGCCAGCAGCCCGCGCATCGCCAAGATCGCCTTCACCGGCGAGACCACCACCGGCCGGCTGATCATGCAGTACGCCAGCCAGAACCTGATCCCGGTGACGCTGGAACTGGGCGGCAAGTCGCCGAACATCTTCTTCGCCGACGTGATGGCCGAGGACGACGATTTCCTGGACAAGGCGATCGAAGGCTTCGTGCTGTTCGCGTTCAACCAGGGCGAGGTGTGCACCTGCCCGTCGCGCGCGCTGATCCAGGAATCGATCTACGACAAGTTCATGGAGAAGGCGCTCAAGCGCGTGGCCGCGATCAAGCAGGGCAATCCGCTGGATCCCAACACCATGGTCGGCGCGCAGGCCTCCAGCGAGCAGTTGGAGAAGATCCTGTCCTACATCGACATCGGCAGGCAGGAAGGCGCCGAGGTGCTGATCGGCGGCGAGCGCAACGCCCTCGACGGCGAGCTGGCCGGCGGCTTCTACGTCAAGCCGACCGTGTTCAAGGGCCACAACAAGATGCGCGTGTTCCAGGAGGAGATTTTCGGGCCGGTGGTGTCGGTGACCACGTTCAAGGACGAGGCCGAGGCGCTGGCGATCGCCAACGACACCCTGTACGGATTGGGCGCCGGCGTGTGGAGCCGCGATGCGTCGCGGCTGTACCGCATGGGCCGCGCGATCCAGGCCGGGCGGGTGTGGACCAACTGCTACCACGCCTATCCGGCGCACGCCGCGTTCGGCGGCTACAAGCAGTCGGGCATCGGCCGCGAGAACCACAAGATGATGCTCGACCACTACCAGCAGACCAAGAACCTGCTGGTGAGCTACTCGCCGAAGGCGTTGGGGTTCTTCTGAGCGCGCCCGTCGATGCGCAACGGAAACGCGGCGGTAGTGGTACTGCCGATCCATCGGCAGTACCACCCCGCGCCAGCCGCGACCGCTAGCGCTCGTCTGCGCGAGCCGGGCCGTTCCGCACGCGCAGGCGAGGACGCCGGCCGCCAGCGACGGCGGACCTTACAGCGACACGGTGCGCGATGCTTCGCGCGCCGGTTCCTGTTCCACCGCGAGCGGCAGATCCTGGCGGAGCTTTTGCGTCGATTGTTCGAGGGTCTGCTGCGTGGCCTGGTCGCGATCGACGAAGGCGCGCCGATGCGCAGGATCGTCCAGCTTGCCTTCCACCGCGATGAAGCCGTTGCCGTTGGTGCTGGCGACCACATGATCGATGCGCTTCATCCCACTGATGCTGGCGTCATGCGTCACTGCGCCCGCGGCCCGCTCCAGTTCGGCCCGGTCCTTGAATCCGCCCGAAGGCCCGAGCTTCTCCAGGGCTTCGACGGACTGCTGATACATCGGATTCTGGGGATGGGCCTTGTCCGACAACAACAGCGGATGCGCCGAAACGTGCTGCTGCGCCGCCGGTTCGGCGGTAGCGGCGCCAGGACGTTGTGCCTGCGCACCGGCAAGCGCCTTGAGCGTGTCCTTCCCCGCGATGCCGTCGACATCGAGATGATGGTCGCGCTGGAACGCCTCGACCGCGTGCTTGGTGCGGTCGCCGAACTTGCCGTCGGTGCCCAACGCCTTGCCCTCGGCATCGGTGTAGCCCAACTGGTTGAGGCGCTCCTGCAGCGCTTTCACCTCCGGGCCATGTTCCTCCTTGCGCAGGACGCCATCGGCCATCGGCGCTGCACCCGCCGCGCTGGTGCCGCCCGGCGCGGCCACCGTGCGGCCATTGCCAGAGATGTTGGTGACCGAGGCTGGCGCGGTCAGGTTGGGCGAGGCGTGCTGCGGGCGCCGGTCGGTGCTGATGGCGCCGCTGTCGATGTCGCGGATGTAGCGGTCGGCCTGCGGCAGGTAGCTGGTGTTGATATCGACATGCGTATGTTTGCCGAATGCGCTGGGATTGCCCTTGTTGAAGCCGCCCTGGATCCCGACCGACTGGCCGTATTCGATCCGGTCGCCGGTTTCGAGCTGGGTGTTACGCAGGTCCAGGTGCCGGTACTGGGCGATCATCTCGCGGCTGGGATCGGTGGCCGGCTTGTCGTAGATCTGCACGATGCCATCGCGGGGATCGACCTTGCCGATGTAGCCGCTGGCGATGGCCGGCACCGGCACGGCGTTGTTATCGCCGACCTTCAGCACGAAATCCTTGGAGACGTAATGGTCGCCGTCGCGCGAAACGGTCGCCGCGCCGTTGTAGTTGCCGAGCAGTTCCTCGCGCTCGCCATTGACCGTGCCGTAGACCCGGCCGCGCTCGTTGCCGCGGGTCGGATGATGGCGCTCGATATCCTCGTAGTCGTGAACCTGCTGCGTGCCGTGTCCGACGGACTCGACGATCGTGTACCTGGGCATCGTCCTTCTCCTTTTTCCATGGTGCCAACAATTGCGGTGCCTGCGTCGTTGCGGGCACCACGCCGATCAACGCAGATGCTGGACCAACCGCCAGCACTGCTGCGTGTACTCGAACACATACGCCTCGGGCGCGCCGAAGGTCTTGACGACATCATCGTCGGCGGAGAATTCGGCTTTCACGAAGTCCACGCGCATCCGATCGCCGTCTTGCTTGAAATCCATCTTGATCCGGGCCAGTTTGCTCGGGTCCTGATCGGGCTCGTCGTAGGACCAGCTGTAGTCGATCAGGGTCAGCCGGAACGGCTCGTTCGGGCGATTCACCGGCTTGGACGGGTCGCGCAGCTCGCGCTCTTCGACGTGAGGGGCACTGTAGGCGGCGCGCAATGCCGGATCGGCAATGATCGCCTCCAGGAACGTGGTGAATCCGTCTTCCGTCTTCTCGCAGGCTCCTTGCGGCAGCGCGGGGCGGTCCGCGGCCGCGGTGGCCGGTGTCGCCGGTTCCGAAACGGCCGCGGCCATGGCCGTCGGTGCGGGAGCAGGGGCCGCGGTGGCGGTGGGCTCCGAGGGCTTGCAGCCTTGCAGGAGCAGGGCCAGCAAAGCGGCGGTAAGCAGGCGTTGTTTCATGGTGTCGTTCCTTTCCCTAGACCGTTCAGGCGCACAGCGGCCCGCGATACGCGGCGGACCGGCGTCGGGCGGCGATCCGCCGCCCAGGAGCGCAGTGTACGAAGCGCGCGTGAGGATGCCGACGACCGGCTGTTCCCCCCGGCGACCGCGTCCTTCTCGGTGTCCACCCTGCATCCGCCGCCTCCCTGCCGTCGTGCAGGCCGGACGCTGGCGCATGTCGTGTCCGGCCGATGTTCGCGCGATCGCCGTATGCGGGCGGTGGCCGGGAATGAACGGCGCGGTGGCGGTTGACTTCGATCAAGGCAGCGGCGTCGCAGGGCGCCTAGTGTGGACTTAACAACGAACCGGAGTACAGCATGAACAAGACGATGAAAGCCGCCGTGGTGCGCGAATTCGGCAAGCCGCTGACGATCGAGGAAGTGGAGGTGCCGCGGCCGCAGGCCGGCGACATCCTGGTCAAGATCGAAGCCTGCGGCGTGTGCCATACCGACCTGCATGCGGCCGAGGGCGACTGGCCGGTGAAGCCGAACCCGCCGTTCATTCCCGGCCACGAGGGCGTGGGCCATGTGGTCGCGGTGGGCGCCGGCGTGGGCCACGTCAAGGAAGGCGACCGGGTCGGCATTCCGTGGCTGTATTCGGCCTGCGGGCATTGCGAGCATTGCCTGGGCGGCTGGGAGACGCTGTGCGAGGCGCAGCAGAATTCCGGCTACTCGGTCAACGGCGGTTTCGCCGAGTACGCGCTGGCCAACGCCGACTACGTCGGCCATCTGCCGAAGAACATCGGCTTCGTCGAGGTCGCGCCGATCCTGTGCGCCGGCGTCACCGTGTACAAGGGCCTGAAGGTCACCGACACCAAGCCCGGCAACTGGGTGGTGATCTCCGGCATCGGCGGGCTCGGCCACATGGCCGTGCAATACGCCAAGGCGATGGGCCTGAACGTGGCCGCGGTGGATGTGGACGACGCCAAGCTGGCGCTGGCCAGGCGCCTAGGCGCCACGGTGACGGTGAATGCGCTGACCACCGACCCGGTGGCCTACCTGAAGAAGGAGATCGGCGGCGCGCACGGTGCGCTGGTCACCGCGGTGTCGCCGAAGGCGTTCGAGCAGGCGATCGGCATGGTCCGCCGCGGCGGCACGGTGTCGCTGAACGGGCTGCCGCCGGGCCAGTTCCCGCTGGACATCTTCGGCATGGTGCTCAATGGCGTGACCGTGCGCGGCTCCATCGTCGGCACCCGCCTGGACCTGCAGGAATCGCTGGACTTCGCCGAGCAGGGCAAGGTCGCCGCGACCGTGGCCACCGCCACGCTGGAGAACATCAACGAGGTGTTCGCCCGCATGCGCGCCGGCCAGATCGAAGGCCGCATCGTGCTGGACATGGCGGCCTGATGGACGCCGCCACGCCCGCCTCCGGCGTGCCGCTGCAGGTGCTGGCGACGTTGCCGGCGCTGCAGCTGATCGACACGCTGCGCGCGCGGCATGGGCCGTTGCTGTTCCACCAGTCCGGCGGCTGTTGCGACGGGTCCTCGCCGATGTGCTATCCGCAGGACGATTTCATCGTCGGCGACCGCGACGTGCAACTGGGCGAGATCGGCGGCGCGCCGTTCTACATCAGCGCCTCGCAGTTCGAATACTGGAAGCACACCCAGCTGATCATCGACGTGGTGCCGGGGCGCGGCGGCATGTTCTCGCTGGAGAACGGCGAGGGCGTGCGCTTCCTGGTGCGCTCGCGGCTGTTCGGCGACGCGGAGTACGCGGCGTTGCAGGCGGCGGGGAAGGTGTGAGGAGCGGGGATTGGGGATTGGGGATTCGTTGACGGCGGGAGCTGCCGAAGGACTGTAGGAGCGGCTTCAGCCGCGACAGGATCTGTCGATTCATGCAGCCTGTCGCGGCTGAAGCCGCTCCTACAGGGGGGGCGATGGCCTACAGGCCTATGGCGCCTTGGACGGCACGAATGGCGACACCGGATCGCTGGCCGGGAAAGTCTCTTCCAGCGCCTCGTCCTGGTTGGCGTCGCTATGGTGCTTGCGCGCGTGTTCCTCGCTGGCGTTATCCGTGCCGGCGTCGGGCGCATGGCGGTCCGCGCCGGTGCGCGGCTCGTGTTCGACGATGGTCTGCGGGCGGTCGCCGGCGCCGCGATCCTCGCGGTCCTGGCCGTCGCGCTTGCCGCGTTGTTCGCCGGGGACGGGGTCGCTGCGACGCAGCGGGTCGGTGGGTGTGGACATGGCCGATTCCTCCTGTGGGGTAGGGCAACGCTGCGCCCAGTGCAGTGCGTTCCCGGTGAAACCCCTGCGAATCGCACCGCGTCCACATGATTGTCACGAACGCCTAACGGCGCCGGCGCTACTGCTGCCCCTCCCCATGCCGCCGATGCCGCCCGGAGCTTCCGCCATGCGCCCCAGCGCCCGCCCCGAACCGCCGTTGTTCAATGTCCACCTGGATCCGTTGCCGGCCGCGCCGCCGCATGGCGCCGACGCGGCAGGTCCGCGTCCGCACGACGCAGCGGACTACCGCCACTACAGCCTGGCCGACTATCGCCAGCGCCGCGACCGTGACGGCACCCCGTGGCGCGACCTGTGCCCGGCCTATGCCTTCGCGCTGCGCACCCACGCCGGCGGCTGGCCGCGCGCGCCGATGGCCGACACCGACGGCGACCTGGCGGCGCACTGGGAGCAGGTCCGCGGCGAATCGCAGCTGGACTGGCGCCAGGCGCGGCCGGTGATCGAGGATGCGTGGCAGGCGCTGGATCATCTGCCGGCGCCGGCGCTGCGCATGGAGGCGCACTGATGGCGCGCCCGATCTGGACCGGCACCCTGTCCTTCGGCCTGCTCAACGTGCCGGTCGCGCTGATGTCCGGCGAACGCCGCGTCGACCTGCACTTCCGCATGCTCGATGCGCGCGACAAGCGCCCGATCCGCTTCGAGCGGGTCAATGCCGACACCGGCGAAGAGGTGCCATGGAAGGACATCGTCAAGGCCTTCGAGTACAGCAAGGGCAACTACGTGGTGGTCGAGCAGAAGGACATCGCCTCGGCCGCGCCGGAAAGCCACGAGACGGTGGAGGTCGAAGCCTTCGTCGATGCCGCCGACATCGACCTGCGCTACTTCGAGAAGCCCTACGTGCTGGTGCCGGGCAAGAAGGCGGAGAAGGGCTACGTGCTGCTGCGCGAGACGCTGCGCGCCACCGGCAAGGTCGGCATCGCGCGGGTGGTGATCCGCACCCGCGAATACCTGTCGGCGGTGCTGCCGCAGGAAGACGCGCTGGTGTTGATCCTGCTGCGCTATCCGCAGGAACTGGTCGACCTGGAGGACTACACCCTGCCCAGCGGCAAGGCCGCCGACTACCGGATCAGCGCCAAGGAAACCGAGATGGCCGCACAGCTGATCGACTCGATGTCCGGCAAGTGGGATCCGGCGTCCTATCACGACGAATTCCGCGAGCGCCTGCAGGCGGTGATCCAGAAACGGATCAAGGCGCAGGAGGGTACCGCGCAGGTGGAGGACGACGCCGACGCGCCGCAGCGCGAGGATGCCGCCACCAACGTGGTCGATTTCATGTCGCTGCTGCAGAAGAGCCTGGACGCCAAGCGCCGCACCCCGGCGAAGAAGGCGGAGGCGTCCGTGCCGGTGCGCAAGACCGCGAAAACGCCGGCCAAGAAAGCGGCGAAGAAGGCGCCCAAGCCTGGCGCGAAATCGGCGAGCAAGGCCAAGCCGGCGAAGAAGGCCGCCGCACGCAAGGCGCCGGCGCGGCGCAAGGCGGGGTAGGGCGCGATGACGCTGCGCGAGTACGCCCGCAAACGCCGCTTCGGCGCGACGCCGGAACCGGCCGACGACAGCGTCGCGACGCCGTCGCGGCGGCCGATCTTCGTCGTGCAGCTGCATCACGCCAGCTCGCGCCACTACGATTTCCGCCTGGAAGCCGATGGCGTGCTGAAGAGTTGGGCGGTGCCGAAGGGCCCGTCATTGCGGGTCGGCGAAAAGCGGCTGGCGGTGCAGGTGGAAGACCATCCGCTGTCCTATGCCGGTTTCGCCGGCGATATTCCCGAGGGCCATTACGGTGCCGGCCATGTCGATGTGTTCGACCACGGCACCTGGTCGTGCGACGGCGAACCGCTGGCCGCGATCGCCGCCGGCAAGCTGGATTTCGTGCTGCACGGCGAGCGCCTCAACGGCAACTGGAAACTGGTACGCACCGCGTTGCGCGGCAAGCAGCCGCAGTGGCTGCTGATCAAGCGCGACGACGCGTTCGCCGCCGATCGCGATGCCGACGACCTGCTGCAGGATTCGCCCGCGGCGTCTGCGACGCATGTCGCCAAGGCAACCAAAGTCACCAAGGTCACTAAAGGCAGCAAGGCCGGCGCGGCCAGCAAGGCAAAACCCACGCGCGGCCAAGCGTCGGCCGCAACACCCGTAGCGCGACCGCGGCGCAGCGACGCGGCCTGGCGCAAGCGCGCGCTGGCGCTGCAGGGCGCGCACGAGCGTCCGTGTCCGCCAGGCGAGCGCGCACAGCTGACCACCCTGCGCGAGCGCGCGCCCGACGGCGCGCAGTGGCTGCACGAAATCAAGTGGGACGGCTATCGCCTGCTCGCCGATCTCGACGCCGGCCAGGCGACGCTGCGCTCGCGCAACGACCAGGCCTGGACCGAGACCTTCCCCGAGGTCGCCCACGTGGTGCAGGCCTTGCCGGTCGGCGAAGCGCGGCTGGACGGCGAGCTGGTGGTGCTCGATGCCGATGGCCGCAGCGATTTCTCCGCGCTGCAACGGGTCATCGAGGGCAGCTCCAAGCAGCCGCTGCGCTACCTGGTGTTCGACCTGCTCGGCGTGGCCGGCGTGGACCTGCGCGACGTGCCGCTGCTGCAGCGCAAGGAACTGCTGCGCGCGCTGCTGGGCGATGCGCCCGGGGTGCTGGCGTATAGCGATCACGTGCTCGGTCATGGCCCGGAGGTGTTCGCCGCAGCGGCCGCGAAGGGCTACGAAGGCGTGGTCAGCAAGCGCGTGGACGCGCGCCATCACGGCGGCCGCGGCGGCGACTGGGTCAAGACCAAGCACGAGAACAGCGACGATTTCGTCATCGTCGGCTATACCGATCCCAAGGGCGCGCGCAACGGCTTCGGCTCGCTGCTGCTGGCGCAGCGCAGCGATGGCGGGTTGCGCTATGTCGGCCGTGTCGGTACCGGCTTCGACGAGGCTGGCCTGCGGCGGCTGCTTGCGCAGCTGCAGGCGTTGCACAGCGCGCAGGAGGTGGTGGATCTTCCTGCGCATGCGCCGTTCCCGCGGCGCAGCGTGCACTGGGTGCGGCCGCAGCTGGTAGCCGAAGTCGCCTTCCGTGGCTGGGCCAAGGAAGGCCTGTTGCGCCAGGCCGCGTTCAAGCGCCTGCGCGAGGACAAGCCGCTGCAGGATCTCGGCGGCGATCGTGCGCCACCACCGCCACAGGCGGCAGGCCACGGCAGTCATGCCGTGGCGGCGCGCGCTGCGGCATCGGCAAAGAAGACCGCGCCGGCCGCGCGCGGATCGGTCAAGCCGGCGAAACGCGGCGCGTCGGCCGGCGATGGCGCGAAAAACGGCGCCGCCAAGCGCAAACCGGCGGCCGCCAAGTCCGCGCCGCGCGCAAGCACCGCAGCGCAGAAAGCCGCTTCCTCCGCTAGCGCCGATGCCGCGGCGGTTGTCATCACCCATCCCGAGCGCGTGGTGTATCCGGGCGCCGGCATCAGCAAGGGCGAGGTCGCCGACTACTACCGCGCCATCGCGCCATGGTTGCTGCAGGAAGTCGCCGGGCGCCCGCTGTCGTTGCTGCGCTGCCCCGATGGCGCCGGCGGCGAATGCTTTTTCCAGAAGCACAACAACCGCGCGCTCGGCCAGCATGTGCATGCGATCGCGCTGAAGCAGAAGAGCGGCACCGAGGACTACCTGTACATCGACGATCTCGCCGGCCTGCTGGAACTGGTGCAGATGAACACCCTGGAGCTGCATCCCTGGGGGTCCACCGTGGACGATCCCGAGCACCCCGACCGACTGGTGTTCGACCTGGATCCGGGCGAGGGCGTGAGCTGGGTGCAGATCAAGGCCGCCGCGCGCGAGATCCGCACCCGCCTGCGCGAGACCGGGTTGGAAAGCTTCGTGCGCCTGTCCGGCGGCAAGGGCCTGCACGTGGTGGTGCCGATCGTGCCCGGCGCGGACTGGGAGCAGGCGCGCGATTTCTGCGAAGCCTTCGCCCAGGCGCTGACCGCGTCCGCGCCCGACCGCTACGTGGCCACGATGAGCAAGGCCAAGCGCACCGGGGTGATCTTCGTCGATTGGCTGCGCAACGGCCGCGGCAACACCAGCGTGTGCTCGTGGTCGCTGCGCGCGCGCGAGCATGCCACGGTGGCGGTGCCGCTGCGCTGGGAGGAACTGGCGCGGATCGCCTCGCCGCAGGCGTTCCCGCTGGCCAAGGCGCTGCAACGCGCCGCGCGTTTGCGCGAGCATCCGTGGAAGGAGATGGACAAGCTGCGGCAGCGCTTGCCGGGGACGTGAAACGGCGATCGGGCGGATCGCCGTGCGGCTGCCTGCGCATGGCAACCCCGGCAGGAGCCATAGCGGGTCACGTTGGTCACCGATCGTGAAACGTCGACACGGAGACGGCGGCGATGCCCGCTGCCGATGTCAGGTACGGTCGCTACCGATTGCGGCAGCTTCGTCTTCCCGGCTGCGGATGCCGTCGCGACTGAAGTCGCTCCTACAGGAAGCACCGCTTGCTACGGACGGGTTGGTCCTCGCGTCTCCACTGCAGGAGCGACTTCAGTCGCGACGAACGGAGCCCCGATCCATCAGTTGGCACGAACCGCCACATGCCGACCGCGTCCACCGCGACACGCAATCTGCAGGTACAGCCTGTTCCGGGCTGCGGATGCCGTTGCGACTGAAGTCGCTCCTACAGGAAGCGCCGCTTGCTATGGACGGGTTGGTCCTCGCGTCTCCACTGTAGGAGCGACTTCAGTCGCGACGAGCGGAGCCCCGATCCATCAGTTGGCGCGAACCGTCACATGCCGACCGCGTCCACCGCGACACGCAATCTGCAGGTACAGCCTGTTCCGGGCTGCGGATGCCGTCGCGACTGAAGTCGCTACTACAGGAAGCGCCGCTTGCTACGGACGGGTTGGCCCTCGCGTCTCCACTGTAGGAGCGACTTCAGTCGCGACGAACGGAGGCTGCATCTCAACGCTGGTACAAGCCGCTCCATGCCGATACCGCAACCCCATCCGCGGCGAACTGCGCCAACGCCATGCATGACGCGCGCGCTCACCGCGCCTCCGCTTCCTCATGCCGGCCATCGCACGCCTGCCAATGCCTGCCCTTCGGCGTCTGCCCGATCCCGGGGTTGAAGCTGTTGGTCGGGTCCAGCGCGCGGTAGAACGCCGCCAGCGCCGGCTTGGCGCGGTATAGATGGCCGACGTTGTGCTCGGCCGGATATTCCGCACCGCGCCGGTCCAGCAGCGCCCACATCGCATGCTCGATCGCCAGCGGATCGTGGCCCTTGCGCACCAGGTAGTCCTGGTGGAACACATGGCAGAAGAAGTGGCCGTAGTAGAGCTTGCCCAACAGCGCATCCTCCAGTTCCGGCGGCAGCGTTTCCTGCCACTGGCGGTCGTTGCGGCGCAGCGCCACGTCCAGCGCCACGATGTCCTCGACCGTGTCGCGGTGCACCTGCCGATAGCGCACCGCCGCGCCGGCCACGGCGAAACGGTGCAGGAACGCCTTGCGGCCCTCGTCGGCGCCGCAGCGGAAATAGGCGCCGCGGTCGCTGCCGGCGAAGTGGCCGGCGAGGAAGGCGTCGGTCGCGGCGGCGTCCTGCGCGGACACGCGCAGCAGCAGGTGGTGCTCGAAGCGGTCGCGGTAGGCGCGCAGGCGCGGCGGCAGGTGCTCGGGCAGCCGGTCGGTCAGCGCCTGCAATGCGCGATCGGCCAGCCCAGGCAGGCCCAGCGCCTCGCACCAGCCGTCCACGCGGCTCTTCAGCGCGAATGCCTTGGGCACCGCGCCGGTGCCGAAGCGGTCGATCAGCAGGAAGGTGTCCTTGCCGTAGCGCGCGCCGATGTCGAACGCGTCGCGGTGCAGGTATTCGCCGCTGATCGGCGGTTGCGCGAAGGCGGTGAGCAGGCCGCGGCGCAGCGCGGTCAGGTCGTCGGTGGCGTTGCTGCCGATGTAGAAGACCGTACTGTCCTCGCGCGGGAACGTGTCCAGCCGCACCGCGAACACGCACAGCCGCCCGGCCGAGCCGGAGGCCTCGTAGTGCCGCGCCGGGTCGGCGTTGAAGCGGGCCGGCGTGTCCGCGTCCACGTCGCGCACGTGCGCGGCGTAGTCCGGGTCGGAGGCGGCGAGGGCAGGGTCGTCGTGGATGTCGGCGGTGCCGTAGTCGCCCGCCTGCAGCCGTACCAGGATCTGCTCGGGCGTGTCGCCCAGCGCGATGCCGAGATGGTTCACCAGGCGCAACTGGCCGTCCGCACCGAGCTGCGCGAACAGCGCCAGCTGGGTATAGGCCGGGCCGCGCCGCACCAGCGCGCCGCCGGAGTTGTTGCATACCCCGCCCAGCACCGAGGCGCCGATGCACGAGGAGCCGATCACCGAATGCGGCTCGCGCTGCAGCGGCCGCAGCTGCCGTTCCAGTGCATCCAGGGTGGCGCCGGGCAGGCAGACGACCTGGCGGCCGTCGTGCAGCGGCTGCACGCCACGCAGGCGCAGCGTGCTGATCAGTACGATCTGCCGGTCGTAGCCGTCGCCGTCCGGGGTGGAGCCGCCGGTGAGGCCGGTGTTGGCGGCCTGCACGATGACGATGCGCCCGGCGGCGACCACCGCCTGCAGCACCCGCCACAGTTCCAGCAGCGTGCCCGGCCGCGCCACCGCCAGCACCCGGCCCTCGCCGAAGCGGTAGCCCTTGCGGAAGCGCCGCGTCGCGCGGTCGCCGACCAGCACGTGGCGGCGGCCCACCGCGTCGCGCAGCTGGCGCAGCAGGCCTGCTTCGGCCACCGGGACGCGCGTGTCGGACATCGGTGCTACGGCGACACGGTGCGTTCGCGGGTGACCCGCGCCAGCGAGTCGCGCGAAATCGCGCCGATGGACTTGGCGCCGGTCAGCGTCATCGCCACCCGCATCTCCTTTTCCACCAGGGTCAGCAGGTTCTCCACCCCGGCCTGGCCGGCCGCGGCCAGCGCGTAGACGAAGGCGCGGCCGAGCAGCACCGCGTCGGCGCCCAGCGCCAGCATGCGCACCACGTCCAGCCCGCTGCGGATGCCGGAGTCGGCCAGGATCTTCAGCTCGCCCTTCACCGCATCGGCGATCGCCGGCAGCGCGCGCGCGCTGGACAGCACGCCGTCGAGCTGGCGCCCGCCATGGTTGGAGACCACGATGCCGTCGGCGCCGAAGTGCACCGCGTCGCGCGCATCGTCGGGGTCGAGGATGCCCTTGATGACCATCGGCCCGGTCCAGAACTCGCGGATCCATTCCAGGTCCTTCCACGAAATCGACGGGTCGAAGTTCGCGCCGAGCCAGCCGATGTAGTCGGCCAGCCCGGTCGGGCTGCCGCGGTAGGCGGAGATGTTGCCCAGGTCGTGCGGGCGCCCCAGCAGGCCCACGTCCCAGGCCCAGCGCGGATGGGTCACGGCCTGCAGCATGCGCCGCAACGGCGCGTGCGGCCCGCTCATGCCCGAATGCGCATCGCGATAGCGCGCGCCGGGCGTGGGCATGTCCACGGTGAACACCAGCGTGGTCACGCCGGCGGCCTTGGCCCGCTCCAGCGCGTTGCGCATGAAGCCGCGGTCCTTGAGCACGTACAGCTGGAACCACATCGGCCGGTCGATCGCCGGCGCCACTTCCTCGATCGGGCACACCGACACCGTGGACAGGGTGAACGGCACGCCCTTGGCCGCCGCCGCGCGTGCGGCCTGCACCTCGCCGCGGCGCGTGTACATGCCGGTCAGCCCGACCGGGGCCAGCGCCAGCGGCAGCGCCAGGCGCTCGCCGAACAGCTCGGTCTCCAGGCTCAGCGCGGCCATGTCGCGCAGCACCCGCTGGCGCAGCGCGATGTCGGCCAGGTCGGCGACGTTGCGCCGCAGCGTGTGCTCGGCGTAGGCGCCGCCGTCGATGTAGTGGAACAGGAACGGCGGCAGCCGCGCTTCGGCGGCGGCACGGTAGTCGGAAGCGGCGGAAATGATCATCGGCGCGGGTCGTCGGGAGAGGAGGGGAGGCGCGAGGCGCGCGCGCGGCGCGCGTCGTCTTCGTCGAGGCTGCGCAGCGAGGTGTGCACGAAGGCCAGGTGCGCGTGTGCGGCGTCGCGCGCCTGTTCCGGCTCGCCGGCCAGGATCGCGTCGCGCAGCGCGCGGTGCTGCGCCAGCAGCGGGGCGAAGGTGCGCGGCGACTGGAACAGCTTGTGCCGGCTCTGCGAGATGTTGGTCTGCAGCAGGTCGAACAGCCCGCGCATCACCTGCAGCAGCACGCGGTTGTGCGCGGCCTCGGCGATGGCCAGGTGGAAGTCGGCATCGGCGCGCGCCTCGGCGGCCGCATCGCCCTGCGCGTGCGCCTGCAGCATGGCCTCGAACGCAGCGGCGATGCGCGCGCGGTCGGCGTCGGTGGCGCGCAGTGCGGCATGCCAGGCGGTGGCGCCTTCCAGTGCGTGGCGGGTCTCCAGCACGTCGAAGCGGTATTCCGGGTCGCCCTGCAACAGGGGCAGGAACGGTTGCAGCGGCGCCACCACCCGCTCTTCGGGGGTATGCGGGCGCTGCACGTAGGTGCCGCCACCGGCGCGGGCGCGCAGCAGGCCCTGGCTGGCGAGCTGGGCGATGGCCTCGCGCAACGCGGTGCGCGACACGCCCAGTTCCAGCGCCAATGCGCGCTCGGCCGGCAGGCGTTGCTCGGGCTGCAGCCGGCGTTCTGCGATCAGCGCCCGCAGTTGCGCGGCAACGCGATCGCTGAGGCGGGCGCCGCCGGGAGCCGACTCAGCATCCGGCGGCGCCGCATCGCGCGAGCCGCGACTTGCCGCTGGCGGGGTCGTCCCGCCTGTCGTCGCGGGTGCTGATAGATTGGTCATACCAATAACTGCCGATGGCGTACCGGGGCAGCCATTAGATCGCCGCGCATTCCGCAAAGTCAACTGTGGAAGGGGCTTTGCCTCAAAATTTGGTCATACCAATCACAGCATGCCGTAACGCGCCATCGTCGCGGCCAGCACGAACAGCAGCGCCAGCAGCGCCAGTTCGGCGCTGACGATGCGATGCAGCGCGGCCACCTGCACCGGCGGCGGCACGAATCCCGGCTGCAGGCGGGCTTGGCGACGCCAGCGCAGCAGCCGCAGCGTGGGCAGCAGCGACAGCAGCCCGATCGCCGCGAACACGCCCAGCTTGGCCCAGAACCACGGGTTGTGCAGGTAGTAGTCCTGGCCCTTGAGTCCGTAGTGCACGCGCAGGCCGCCGACGACCAGGATCAGCAGTGCCGCCGCCCCGTACGCGGCGTCCGCGCGCAGCAGCCGCGCCAGCCGCAGCGCGTGCGGCGGTTCGCGCAGCAGCGTCCACTCGACCACCAGCGCGGCGGTCAGCAGCAGGAACGCGAGGTGGTGGAGGACGGCGAGGGTCAGGTCGAGCGCGCCCATCGGCCGCCCCTCACCAGACGAACGGCAGCAGCCGCCAGCTGTGCGCGGCGTAGTCGGGGTACTCGCGCGGGAACGCCTGGGTCAGCGCGGCTTCCTCCACGCGGATGCGGCGCAGGAACGCCCAGGTCACCGGCAACACGATCACCAGCAGCGACAGCACGTTGCCCAGGCCGACCGCCAGTCCATAGAACGCCAGCAGCGCGCCGGTGTAGGAAGGGTGGCGCAGATAGCGGTACGGCCCATGGCGGATCAGCCGGTGGTCGTCCTGGATGGTCACGTCCACCGTGAACCAGCGCGCCAGCACCCGGATCGCCCACAGCCGCAGCGCCAGGCCGCCGGCCAGCAGCGCGCAGCCCAGCCAGCGCGCCGGCTCCTGCAGCGCCGGCGCATAGCGCCACACGCCGACGAAGGCCAGCAGCACGCCCACCGCCACCGCCGCGTACAGCACGCGCCACAGCAGCTGCAGCGTGCCCTGGTCGCGCGCGCCGCCATCGGCCGCGCGGCGGCGGTGGCTGAGCAGCATCTCGTAGACGCCCCAGGCCAGATTGAGCGCGATGAATAGCGTATCGGGAAGATGCATGGCATGACTCCGTAGATGGATGGATCAGGAAGAATGCGGAAGGACGGCCAGCACGGCGGATAGGATCAGCAGCCAGTGAACGACGATGTTGGGCCATAGGCGGCCACTGACGATGAACTGCAGGCACAGTGCCAGGCCCCATAGGAAAAACCACCAGAACTGGTCGATCGACTTGAGCCCGTGCTGGAACACGAAGGCCAACGTGGCCACGCCGCTGGAAACCCAGGCACCCAGTCCCCGGCTGCGCAGCGCCTGCAGTGCGAAGCCGCGGTAGAGGAGTTCCTCGCACAGGCCGCCGAGCAACGCCATGCAGATGAACACCATGCGGCTGGCGGTGCTCTGCGGCGCCAGGTTGGCTAGGTCGGAAAGCTTGGCCGGATCGACTGCGCCGGTGAGCCGGAGCGCGAATTCGACCGTTGCCACCAGGCATAGCGCGAACAGCAGGTAGCCGCCGATCAGGGCGACGCTGCCCCGCCGGCCGAACCCATAGCCAAGATCGCGCCAGTGCCAGCCGCTGGCACGCAACACGCAGCGAAGCAGCAGGAGCTGCACGGCATACCAGAGCGTCACCAGGATCCAGAACAGGCTCTGGAAATCCAGGCCATGCGCCAGGACTACGGGTCGGGCGAGCAAAAGCAGCGACAGCAAGGTGGAGCCCAGCGGCAGGCCGAGCAACAGGCCCAGCAGATAGCGCATCGGCATCGGGGAAGGCGGGTTGGGGCGGGTCATGGCGGCGTCCATGCGTTGGTTGTTCAAGTCTGGCCGTCCGCGCCGCTGCCGACAGCAGCCGCTGGTCATCGATCCGACATGCCGGAAGTCACTTTCTGCGCTGGCCCCATTGCCGGCCAGGCGGCGCGCGGTCAGCATGCGCGGCATGAACGGTTTCCTGCGCGAGCTCCTCGAACCCAAGCGCCTGGCGGCGCTGGTTACCGTGGCGACCGTCCTGTGGTCGTTCCAGCTGGAGCCGCAGGCGCCGGCCGCCTGGCGCTGGACCGCGATCGGGGTGTTCGCCCTGCCGCTGCTGTTGAGCGGGACCGTCCTGTCGCCACCGCGCCTGCGCGACGTCCTCGTCTGGCTGCAGGCAGGTGCTGCGCTGGCCCTGGTGTGGATGGAACCGCGCGCCGGCACCGCGCCGGTATTGCTGGTGGTTGTGGTCGCGCGCGTGGCGTTGGTGTGGGAGCCGCGTCGGGTGCTGCTGATGGTGCTGCTGGTCAACCTCGGTACGTTCCTGGTGCTGCACGCGGCCGGATTCCGGCGTGCGCTGCTGGTGACCCTGATCTACGCCGGCTTCCACGCCTTCGCCGCGCTGACCGCGCACTACGCCCGCACCGCCGAACTCGCCCGCGAAACGCTGGCCCGGGTCAACGCCGACCTGCTGGCCACGCGCGCGCTGCTGGCCGACAGCGCCCGCGATGCCGAACGCCTGCGCCTGGCGCGCGAGCTGCACGACGTGGCCGGGCACAAACTGACCGCGATGCGGATCAACCTGCGCCTGCTGCTGGCCGATCCGGACCTGGCGCGGCGCGAGGAACTCGGCGTGGTCGAGCGCCTGTCCGGCGAGCTGCTGGCCGATATCCGCAACGTGGTGCAGTCGCTGCGCGACGACCGCGGCCTGGACCTGGAGACCGCGCTGCGCGCGCTGGCCGCGCCGTTCCCGCGGCCGCAATTGCGGCTGCAGATCGCACCGGACGTGCGCATCACCGATCCGCAGCTGGCCGAGACCCTGCTGCGGCTGGTGCAGGAAGCGCTGACCAACGCCGCCCGGCATGCCGATGCCGATGAGGTACAGATACGTCTGCATCATGAGGATGGGCAATTGCGCGTGGACATCGAGGACGACGGCCGCCGTGCCGAGCGTATCCAGGAAGGCAATGGCATCGCCGGCATGCGCGAGCGCCTGGCCGCGTTGCGCGGCCGGCTCGAGCTGGGCCGCACGCCGCTGGGCGGCATGCAACTGACCGCGCGGCTGCCGCTGTGAGCGCCTTGCGCATCGCCCTGGCCGACGACCAGATCCTGGTGCGCGCCGGCCTGCGCGCATTGCTGCAGACCCAGGGCATCGTCGTGGCCTGCGAGGCCGACGACGGCGAAGCGCTGCTGGCCGCGCTGGCGGCCACGCCGGTGGACGTGGTGCTCAGCGACATCCGCATGCCCGGCCTGGACGGCATCCAGGCGCTGCAACGGCTGCGCGCGCGCGGCGACGCCACCCCGGTGCTGCTGCTGACCACCTTCGACGACGCCGACCTGCTGCTGCGCGCCACCGACGCCGGCGCGCAGGGCTTCCTGCTCAAGGACGCCGCACCGGAGGACCTGCGCGATGCGATCGTGCGCGTGGCCGCGGGCGAGACCCTGCTGCAGCCGGTCAGCACCGACCCGGTCCGCGCGCGCTACCGCTACCGCGACGAGGACGCGCCGCGCGACACCTTCAACGAACGCGAAGTGGCGATCCTGCGCCTGCTCGCCGGCGGCTATTCGAACAAGGAGATCGCGCGCAGCCTGTTCCTGGCCGAGGGCACGGTGAAGAATTACGTCTCCACGATCCTGGACAAGCTCGGCACCCGCGACCGCACCCGAGCGGTGCTCAAGGCGATCACGCTGCGGATCATCTGAGCGGGCGGACAGCGCACGCGTGTCGCGAGACCGGCGGCGGATGCAGTCGCGACTGAAGTCGCTCCCACAATGAAGCCGAGGGCTGCGGAATTCCGGCAGCGAACGTCGCCCCTTGTGGGAGCGACTTCAGTCGCGACGCGCAGATCCGCAACGGCTGCGGCCAAAGCGGCATGCCAGGAACACGTTCCACCGATCGGCCATGCCAGTCCAGCGTCCAGCCTCACAGATCCGCACTAGGACAGCCGCCGCATGCCGCGCCATGTCCATACCATGCCGTCTGCTGCACCCGGCCCTTCTGCGCGCGCCGCGCAGACATTAAGATGCCGCGGGGCATCTTGCCGAGAGGACACCACGTTGATCATCCACCCGAAAGTTCGCGGTTTCATCTGTACCACCACGCATCCGCTCGGCTGCGAGCGCAACGTGCTCGAACAGATCGAGGCCACGCGTGCGCGCGGCGTGCGCAGCGATGGGCCAAAGAAGGTGCTGGTGATCGGCGCCTCCAGCGGCTACGGCCTGGCCTCGCGCATCACCGCCGCGTTCGGCTTCGGCGCCGACACGCTGGGCGTGTTCTTCGAAAAGCCGGGCAGCGACAAGAAGGCCGGCACCGCCGGCTGGTACAACTCGGCCGCGTTCGACAAATTCGCCAAGGCGCAGGGCCTGTACAGCAAGTCGATCAACGGCGACGCCTTCTCCGACGAAGCGCGCGCGCAGGTGATCGAACTGATCAAGACCGAGATGGGCGGCCAGGTCGATCTCGTCGTGTATTCGCTGGCCTCGCCGGTGCGCAAGCTGCCCGGCACCGGCGAAGTGAAGCGCTCGGCGCTCAAGCCGATCGGCCAGACCTACACCGCCACCGCGATCGACACCAACAAGGACGCGATCATCGAGGCCTCGATCGAGCCGGCCACCGAGCAGGAGATCGAAGACACCGTCACCGTGATGGGCGGCCAGGACTGGGAACTGTGGATCGACGCGCTGGCCGCCGCCGGCGTGCTCGCGCCGGGCGCGCGCAGCGTGGCCTTCAGCTACATCGGTACCGAGATCACCTGGCCGATCTACTGGCACGGCGCGCTGGGCAAGGCCAAGGTGGACCTGGACCAGACCGCGCAGCGCCTGCACGCGCGCCTGCAGCAAAGCGGCGGCAGCGCCAACGTGGCGGTGCTCAAGTCGGTGGTGACCCAGGCCAGCGCGGCGATCCCGGTGATGCCGCTGTACATCTCCATGGTCTACAAGATCATGAAGGAAAAGGGCCTGCACGAAGGCACCATCGACCAGCTCGACCGCCTGTTCCGCGAGCGCATGTACCGCGCAGACGGCCAGGCGCCGGCCACCGATGAGCAGAACCGCCTGCGCCTGGACGACTGGGAACTGCGCGACGACGTGCAGGACGCGTGCAAGGCGCTGTGGCCGCAGGTCACCACCGAGAACCTGTTCCAGCTCACCGACTACGCCGGCTACAAGCACGAATTCCTCAAGCTGTTCGGCTTCGAGCGCAAGGACGTGGACTACGACGCCGAGGTCGATCCGGATGTGAAGTTCGATTGCATCGAGCTGTAGGAACAGCCGGGATTGGGGATTGGGGATTCGGGATTGGAAAAGCCGGGATTCGTGAGTGGAGAGGCGGCCGGCAGCGATGCCGGCCGTTTTGCGTTGGGTGTCTGTCGCGGCTGAAGCCGCTCCTACAGGGCAGATGCGCGCTTCTGTAGGAGCGGCTTCAGCCGCGACCGGACCGATGAAATTACCGCGGCGCGCATCGGATCGAAGGTCCGGCCGAGGCCTGGAACCCGGCGCGTTCGATGGCGTCCTGCGTCGCGACTGAAGTCGCTTCCACAGTGGCGACCTGCGCAATCCAGGCGGCGACCCGCGCTCCTTGTGGGAGCGACTTCAGTCGCGACGCGGGAAACCAGGGCCGCCGCGGTGCCGAGCATTGCAGGAAGGTCCGCACCACGCCTCAATGGACGCCGCCCGGCGGCTGAAGCGTGTCGCAGCTCGCGGGTGAAGCCGCTTCTGCAAAGGCCGGGATTGGGGATGGGGGATTCGGGATTCGTGGCGGCGTCGATGTCGCGATTCCCATGGGGCCCTGGCATCGTGACCGCCTCATTTTCCTGTCGCGGCTGAAGCCGCTCCTACAAAAGGACCGCGCGCGCTGCCCCTGTAGGAGCGGCTTCAGCCGCGACAGAAAAACGAATGGCCAGCAACGCCAACCCACACGCAAAAACGCCGCAACCAACGCTCTTACGAATCCCCAATCCCAACTCCCCAATCCCGGCTTTTCACCGCTTCACATCGAACCGCGACGTCCCCACGCAAGCCTGCACATCGGCTTCGCCCAACGGATGGAAATCGCCCGGCACCGAGTGCTTCAGGCAGCCGGCGGCCAGGCCGAAGCGGATCGTGGCGGTGTCGTCCCAGCCCTGGCTCAGGCCATGCAGCACGCCCGCGGCGAACGCATCGCCGCCGCCGATGCGGTCGACGATGCCGGTCAGCTCCTCGCTCGGCGCCTGCGCCACGCGGCCGTCGCGGCGCAGCAGCATCGCGCCCAGGCTGTGGTGGTCCACGCTGTGCGCCACGCGCTGGGTGCAGGCCATCGCCTGTAGCTGCGGGAACGCAACGAAGGCGTCGCGCGCGCCGGCTTCCACCCGCGCCTGCGCGCTGTCCTGCGGATACTGGTGGCCGAGCACCACGCCCAGGTCGCGGTAGTCGGCGAACAGCACGTCGGCCTGCGCCAGCAGCTGGTGCAGGATGCCTGGCGCGTCGCCGTTCCAGGCCTCCCACAGCTTGGGCCGGTAGTTGCCGTCGAACGACACGCGCACGCCGAGCGCGCGCGCGCTGCGCGCCGCCGCCAGCGCAGCGGCCGCGCCGCGTTCGCCCAGCGCCGGGGTCACCCCGGACAGGTGCAGCCAGTCCGCACCCTGCAGCAGCGCCGGCCAGTCGTAGGCCTCCGCCTCCGCCAGCGCGAACGCCGAGCCGGCGCGGTCGTAGGTGACCTCGCTGGGGCGGTGCCCGGCGCCGGTGGTCAGGAAATACAGGCCCATGCGCCCGGGCACGAAGCGCACGCCGCGGGTGTCCACGCCGTGCCGGCGCAATTCGCCGGCGGCCGCTTCGCCCAGCGGGTTGTCCGGCAGCACGCTGACCATTGCCACGTCGTGGCCGAAATGCGCCAGCGACACGCCGACGTTGGCCTCGGCGCCGCCGACATGCACGTCCAGTCGCGGCGATTGCAGCAGGCGTTCGTGGCCGGGGGCGCCGAGGCGCAGCAACAGTTCGCCGAAGCAGACGATGCGGGAGGCGGTCATGGCAGGGAAGATCCTGATCGGTCGAAGAGGGGGCCCAGCATGCCGGGAACGGCCGCCCCGGCCAAGTCCATTGGCTATCGGTGTCATTTTTTGCGGCGACCTACGCCGAGCGGTCGCAGCGGCCGCGCCAAGCCAGGCAAGGCTTTGTGCCGAAAGCCTGCAAATTCGCCGGATTTTCTGTTGCGCTGCAAGATGCCGCAATGTTTCGCAACTGTTAACGTCGGTTTTGACCAGCGGTGTCATCCGCGGCAACAGCCCGAAATATCACGCAGTTCATGTAACCCTTGGGAGGGGAGGACATGCAATCTCGTACCGAACGCCGGAAGACACCGGTTACCTTGCTCGCATTCTCGATAGGTCTGGCTCTGCAGGCCGGCGTGGTTCAGGCGCAGGACGTTCCCGCGCAGGATCCTGCGCCCGCCACCGGCTCCACCGAGCCGGCCACCCAGCTCGACACGGTCACCGTCACCGGCTACCGCGCCAGCGTGGAGAAGGCGCTGGACCTCAAGCGCGGCGAGACCGGCATGGTCGACGCCATCGTGGCCGAGGACATCGCCGACTTCCCCGACCTCAACCTGGCCGAATCGCTGCAGCGCATCCCCGGCGTGGTCATCACCCGCGATGCCGGCGAAGGCCGCAGCATCTCGGTGCGCGGCCTGGGCCCGGACTTCACCCGCGTGCGGGTCAACGGCATGGAAGCGCTGACCACGGTCGGCGGCTCCGACCAGTCCGGCGGCTCCAACCGCAGCCGCGGCTTCGACTTCAACGTGTTCGCCTCGGACCTGTTCACCCAGCTGGTGGTGCGCAAGACCGCCTCGGCCGACGTCGAGGAAGGCTCGCTCGGCGCCACCGTGGACCTGAAGACCGCGCGCCCGTTCGACTACGACGGCTTCACCCTGGCCCTCAACGGCCAGGCCGGCTACAACGACATGTCCGACAAGGCCGACCCGCGCGTGGCCGGGCTGATCGCCAACACCTGGGCCGACGGTACCTTCGGCGCATTGCTGTCGGTGGCGTACTCGGAGCGGCAGATCCTGGAAGAAGGCAGCAACAGCGGGCGCTGGGCCAACGGCCCGAGCAACGGCAACTTCAGCGCCGCCTCGCCGTTCGCCGCCGCGCGCAGCGCCGACGTGTTCCACCCGCGTTTCCCGCGCTACACGCTGATGGAGCACGAGCAGAAGCGCACAGGCGTGACCGGCTCGCTGCAGTGGAAGCCGAGCAAGAACACCGAGTTCTCGCTGGACGGCCTGTACTCCAAGATCGACGCCAAGCGCACCGAGAAGTACATCGAGGCGATCTCCTTCAGCCGTGGCGCCTCGCAGGGCGGCAAGCCGCAGACCATCGTCAAGAACGGCTACATCGATCCGAACACCGGCGCCTTGCTGTACGGCGAGTTCGACGACGTCGACATCCGCTCCGAGCAGCGCTACGACGAGTGGAATACCGTGTTCAAGCAGCTCACCCTCAACGGCGAGCACAAGTTCAGCGATTCGTTCAAGATCGACGGCCAGATCGGTACCTCCAGCTCCAAGCACGAGAACCCGATCCAGACCACGATCATCATGGACAAGCTCAACGTCGATGGTTATTCGTACGACTACCGCGGCAACAGCCGTTCGCCGGTCTTCAACTACGGCGTCGATCCCACCGACGGCAGCGGCTGGACCCTGGCGGAAATCCGCCTGCGTCCGCAGTACGTCGAGAACACCTTCGACACCGGCAGCCTGAACTTCGAGTGGACCCTGGGCCCGGGCTTCAGCCTGCGCGGCGGCGTGCTGGCCAAGGACTACACGTTCAAGACCAAGGAACTGCGTCGCGCCTCGGAAGTGTCGGTCCCGACCTTCGCCGGCGGCACCCGCATCGTGCCGGTCAACATGACCGAGCTGGCCAATCTCGGCGGCGTCAGCGGCAGCCCGGGCAGCTGGGTGGTGCCGGACCTCGATGCGGTGGCCAATGCGCTGGACATCTACAGCGGCACCGGCACCTTCGCCCTGGCCGAGCGCGCGGTGAACACGCGCAGCGTCGAAGAGAAGGACCGCGGCGCCTGGTTGATGGGCCAGTTCGGCTTCGACATCGGCTCGATCCCGGTCAACGGCAACCTCGGCGTGCGCTACGTCAAGACCAAGCAGGAATCCACCGGCTATGCCACGGTCGGTACCGGAGTGGTGCAGACCACGGTCAACCGCGAGTACAACGACACGCTGCCGTCGCTGAACCTGGTCGCCGAACTCTCGCCGGACTTCCTGGTGCGCTTCGGCGCGGCCAAGGTGATGTCGCGTCCGGGTCTGGGCAGCCTGACCCCGGGCGTCACCGTCAATGTGTCCGGCGGCGCGCGCACGGTCAGCGGCGGCAATCCGGATCTGGAACCGATCCGCGCCAAGACCGCCGACCTGGGCTTCGAGTGGTACTTCCAGGATGGCGCGATGTTGGGCGCGGCGGTGTTCTACAAGGACATCGAGAGCTTCGTGCAGACCACCCGCGTGACCCAGCCGTATTCGGCCAGCGGCCTGCCGGCCAGCCTGCTCGACGGCACCGGTGCCAGCGTCAACGACGACTTCGTGTTCAGCGTGCCGCTCAACACCCCCGGCGGCGACCTGAAGGGCGTCGAGTTGAATTACACGCAGCCCTTCGCGTTCCTGCCGGGCAAGTGGAGCAACCTCGGCGTGCAGTTGAACTACACCTACGTCGATTCGAAGATCCAGTACCTGACCTCGACCGGCGCGGCCTCGCTGGAAACCGACCTGACCGGCCTGTCGAAGAACTCGTACAACGGCACCCTGTTCTACCAGGGCGAGCAGCTCAGCGCGCGGGTGTCCTACACCCACCGCGACGAGTACCTGACCCAGGTGCCGGCCACCGAGACCGGCTTCGACGTGCACGGCATGACCGCGGTCAACACGGTGGACGCCTCGATCAGCTGGAAGATCGACGACCACCTGGAGCTGAGCCTGGAAGGCATCAACCTGACCAACGAACCGTCCGACGAATGGGTCGGCTCGACCTCGCAGCTGCCGTTGCAGTACAGCGAGACCGGCCGCCAGTACCTGCTCGGCCTGCGCTACAAGTTCTGAAGTCTGCGCCCGCCGGTGTCGCGCCTCGTGCGCGGCACCGGCAGCGCGCCGCTGCCTGCATACTCGCCGGATCGGGGGTAGGGAGGATCGCCATGCGGCGGCACGCGCGCACGGCGATCGCAAAGGAGCGACATGAAAAAGGCAATCCGCCGCAGCGCCGAGCGCGCTGCCGCTACGATGTTCCCCTGTAGGAGCGGCTTCAGCCGCGACAGGCACCCACCATCGCGCGACCGCGCCCCGCACGCGCGCTGCTCCGCACGGACAGGCCAAACACCCCCCACCACCGGCAATCGCCTCCTGGCCCACTGCCTGGCCATGCTGTCCTGCCTGGCACTCCCGGCCTTCGCCGCCCCCGCACCCACCACCACCGCCCCCGACCTCCTGTTCCGCGTCTCCGCCGACAAAGGCTTCGACGCCGACATCGCCCAAGGCGACGCCAAACCCAACTTCCGCGACAAGGTCGCGCTGGTCCCCACCGGCATAAAGGGCAACGCCATCGAATGGGCCGACGACGGCGTCCTCGCCTGGAACGCGCCCGGCAACCTCTACACCCAACGCGGCACCCTCTCCTTCTTCTGGCGCTCGCGCTATCCGGTCGGCGAAGCCCCGTTCGTGATCTTCCGCGTCGGCTACGCCGACCACAGCAGCTGGGACATGGCCTGGCTGCGCATCGACTGGAACGGCCACGGCTTCGACGCCTTCGTCACCGACGCCAACCTGGCGCGCACCCGCGTGTCGTTCACCCTCGACAGGAACCCCGCCGCCAGCGCCTGGACCCACCTCGCCTTCGCCTGGGACGAAACCCTCGGCGTGCGCCTGTACGTGGACGGCAAGGAAGCCGCGCGCGCCGACTGCGCGCAGGCCTGCGCCGACGGCGGTTCGCTCGACTTCGACGCCGCACTCGACCAGCTCGGCCTGGCCGGGCGGGTGATGGCGCCGCACCAGGTGCAGAGCCGCTACAACTTCCTGCGCGGCAGCGATTTCGACGAGATCCGCGTCTACGACCGCATGCTCGACGCCGCCGGCGCCGCCGCCCTGGCGCGCCAGCAGGAACCGCGAACTGCCGAACCGCCGCGCGCCGACGCAGCACGCAACGCCTGGCTGCATCGTTTCGGTTGGGACCACGGCCACGCCCCACCCGCGCTGGACGCACCGTCCACCCGCATCCGCAAGGTCGAATTCGCCGACGCCAAGGACCTCAAGCAATGGATGTGGAAGGCCACCGACGGCATCGCCGAGACCACCTGGCCCGGCGTCTACAACCGCTCGCGCCTGCCCGGCCGCGACGACTACTTCCAGCTGCCCGACTGGAACGTCTACGTCGAAGGCGGCAAGGCGCTGGACCTCACGTTGCCTGACGAACCGTTCAACCGCATCGAACTGCGCGGCGCCGCCTACGGCCAGGCCAGCTACGCCGCCGCCGGCGCAACGCCCGCGCCACTGTTCCAGCGCAGCCAAGGCACCATGCGCAGCGTCGACCAGTTCGAACGCCGCCGCGGCGGCCACCTGCGCTTCGCCAACACCGCGCAGGAAACCCCGATCCAGGAAATCTGGGCCTACGATGTCAGCGCCGGCGCACCGCCGTCCGACCCCAGCGCCACCCTCAGCTACACCGTGCGCAGCGACATCGCACCGGACTACGCCAACCTCGCCGCATTGCGCAGCTACATCGCCGGCCGCTACCCGCCGGCCGAACGCAGCACCGTGGTCGCGCTGCCGAGCAAGGCGCCGACGCGCAAGCGCAGCGACGAAAAATCCGCCGCGCCGTCGCTGCCCATCGTGCACGTCCTGATTCCCTCCAGCCTCGGCGACGCCCCGCCGGACCAACCGCTGATGCGCAGCTGGTCCTACGGCTGGGAGAACATGCACGACGGCCTGGACGGCATCGCCATCGACCTGCCGGCGCTGGACCTGCCCGCCACCCACGACGGCCTGATCCCGCTCAACCTCCGCATCAAGGACCCGATCTGGCCGGCGCGCGACATGCTCGACGTGTCGGTGTCGGTCAAGCCCGGCCAGGCGCGCACGCTGTGGCTGGACCTGCGCGACCGCATCCTCACCAACGACAGCCTGATGCTCAGCATCGCCTCCGCTGCGCCCGGCTTCGACTCACGCGCGCTGGACGGCACGCAACTGCGCCTGCTGTTCAAGCCGCGCGACCAGGCCAAGACCGAACACATCGCCGACCGCTTCAACCAGGTCAAGGACAACTGGGGCTTCCTGGTCGAGGAACACACCACCTCCAAGCGCCAGTTGCTGTACGCGCGCCTGGATGCGGACATCACCGACCTGCTGCGCGTGGATCCGGACAACGCGCTCGGCCGCGAATACTGGAACGACATCAGCTACGGCAACCAGGGCGCGTTGCAGGTGGAGCTGCCCACCCCGCCCAAGGGCGTGCCGGCCTGGGCGTTCTGGCAGCTGGAAGACCTCAAGGCCACGCGCCGCTACATCAACTGGTGGATCGACCAGCGCCAGGTGGCCTACGGCGATTTCGGCGGCGGCATCTCCGACGATTCCGACCTCACCCAGCAATGGCCTGGCGTGGCCTTGATGGGCGTGGACCCGGACAAGCTCAACGCCTCGCTGACCGCGCTGTCCGACGCCAACTACCGCAACGGCATGTTCACCGACGGCCTCTCCACCATCGAGACCGACGAACTGCATGCCTACGAGGAAGGCATCAACCTCAACAGCGCCATGCTCTACCTCAACTGGGGCGACCCGCTGACGGTGGAGCGGCTGATGCGCACGGTGAAGGCCTTCGACCGCATCATCCAGGTCAACCCGCAAGGCCACCTGCTGTTCGCCAGCAACTGGTTCGGCGGGCGCAAGGTCTACCGCGAGCCGAACTGGCAGTGGCAGAAACCCTACTCGTTCCCGGTGCTGCACCCGGCCATGCTGCTCGGCGGCTACAACGCCGACCCCAACAGCCGCCGCATCGTCACCGGCCTGGCCGACGGCTACCTCGCCCACGCCTACACCAATGCCAAGGGCCAATGGGCGCTGCCCAACGAGATCAACTGGAAGACGGGCAAGACCCGCGGCGGCGAACTGTTCGAAGGCAGCGGCGGCGCCGACACCCTGCACACCTTCTGGGCCGCGTACCGCTGGACCGGCGAGGCGCGCTACCTCAAGCCCATCGACTACCGCGTCGCCAACGCCGGCCCGGCCGGCCTGTCGCTGCTCAACGAGAACTTCCTCGACCTGCTCGGCAAGCGCGACAGCTGGGGCGCCGACCTGGCCAAGGCCGCCGCCAAACCCGATGCCGTCCCCGACTTCGCCCACCACGCCGCCTGGGAAGCCAGTGGCGACACCGCCTGGCTGGACGCCCTGTACCGCGCCGAGACCCGCGACAAACTGCAGAGCTTCTACATGAACACCGAAGGTCACTGGTGGAGCGACCGCGTCGAATCGCCCACCGTGAACCTGCAGCGCGCCCGCCTGGGCGGCGTGGCCCTCAAGCGCAACCAGACCTACCCCGGCCACACCGTCAGCTGGCGCTTCGCCGATCCCGAAGGCGCGGTGCAGGTGGCCCTGTTGCTGCCCAAGCCGCGACAGGATCGGTTTACTGTCATCGGCTTCAACGCAAGCGGCAAGGTGCAGCGGGCGCAGATGAAGGGGTGGAACGTCGCCGCAGGGCAATGGCGTATGCGTTCGGGCATCGATCGGGACGGCGATGGGAAGATCGACGGCAAGGCCGCCACACGCGAGTTCGCGTTCCAGAAGAGCGGGGCGGTGGACGTGGAATTCCCGGCCGGCAAAACGGTGGTGATGGAGTTCGAACTGGTCACGCCTGCCGCGGTGCCGGTGGAGCAGCGGCCGGACCTGGGGATTGGCCGTGGCGATGTGCGGGTGAGCGCGGATGCTATCGAGGTCACCGTGCATAGCCTGGGCCATGCGGATGCGCCGGCGGGGTTCGTGGTGCTGGAAGATGCGCGTGGCCGGGAAGTGGCGCGGGCGGCGTTTGCTGGGTTGGAGGCACCGCGGGATTTGGAGCCGAAGATCGCGACGGTGCGGTTGGTGGTGCCGGGGGGTGTCAGTACCAAGGGTGGCCGTTTGCGGGTCGTCAGCGAGGGTGAGGTGGACGAAGTGACGCAACGCAATAACGCGATGGAGTTGCCCTTATAAGCAGGGCATAACGCAGCGGCGACTCCTCCGATGATGGAGGGCGCCGCCGCAAAGAAAGCGGTTCCGGGACAGAATTTGCATTTGTCTCCACGCGCCGCATTGCGTCGTGCTACAACAGAATCGTCTATCTGGGAGAGGGGACTCCCATCCGACCTCATTGAACGGTTGCGCATGCTTGCGTCGTGCGGCGCACACCTCAGCACGCGTCAGGAAAGCTAGAACTCGACATTTCTCAGGGGGAATCGATGTTCACCAGAGTTTCGATCACCACGGCGCCGGTCGTGATTAGGCATGTGCCTGGCCGCCGCATCTGCAGACTCCCGAGTCCGTGCGTCCGGCGCACGTCACACATCCAGTCACGGTGGTCACTACACGTCGGGCCACGGCTCTTCGCATAAGAGTGGTAATTACCGCAGTCCGAGCACCAACAATCAATATCGTCGGCATAAGTCCTAGTCTCTATAAGTTACGAGATTAGTGCCGAAGAGATTAGTTGGGGGGGGCACCTAAATTATATTTAATTTCCTCCGTGACCTTTTATTTACTGTAAAGGGCACTCTGACCCCAGCTCTCAGCTTTATCTTTGCGCCTGCGCTAGAGCAAAGCTTTCTCTACTGCGCGGCGCGGCTTAATACCGGCGTTAGCTATTCACGGAGATATGCATGAGCGACCCAAAAATTAGCCTCAATAAGCTCGGCGAGTATCTGGCAGCTACTCCATCGCGGCGGCGGCGCATTGTGCAAGATCAAAAAGATCCGAAAGCCTTTATCACCACAAGATACAGTGACGCTCGCGAGGCGATAGTTGAGTTCCTCACTTCAGGAATGTCCGACGAGGATAAACTTCTTTCTGTGGCAAAAAAGCTCAGGGAAGATACAAGCGGCAGTGATTTTGCACGACAAGATCGTGTCGCATCAGCCGAGGCTATCGACAATTTCTTGGAAGCATCTGACCAGATTGAACTTGAAGATTTAACGGTGGTACCGGCGGATAACACTTCAGCGGGGTCTATGCACGTTGCTGGTGTAAGAGTTTCAGTCAGACCAGACGCATACCTGCAGGACCCTATTACCGGGGACATCATAGGAGCTATCAAGCTTCATTTCCCAAAGACCACGCCCTTAAACGACACCTCTTCAAAATACGTCGCTAGCACTCTAAAAGTATTTCTGATCGAAGAGCGGGGTTCGAAATTAGTCAACCATAAGAAATGCTATGTCGTTGATGTATCTACGCAGACTACTACGAGCGCGCCAAAATCACATAAGAAAAATATGAACGATATTTCAGCGGCATGTGAGGAAATACGCGCTCGCTGGCAGCTAGGGAATGGCTAACAATTCAAGCCGAAGCCGCTTCGCAGCGCGGCTTAATTCAAGCGTTAGGCCTAATTGGGAAGAGTATGGATACCGAATGGATAGTAGACGCAGATGATCTGGCTTCATCTCTGGCGGAAGAATTCCAGCATGGCCCAATCATCGACGATGCAGGTCGACGCTACCTGACAGAAGAAACAGTAGCGACCCTAAAAGGTCTGAAGATACAGATTTTCTCCAATGAGCATCCACCACCGCACTTCCGTGTAGTTTATGCCGGGGACACTGCTAATTTCTCTATCAAGGACTGCTCCAAGCTCAATGGAGGGCTCGTTCGTTGGGAGCGCAACATTCGGGCATGGCACTCCAAGAACAAGCAGGCGCTCATTGACGTTTGGGATCGCACAAGACCAAGTGATTGTCCTGTGGGCAAGTACCGTGAGTAGGCTAACAATTCGTCCAAGCCGACGCCGCTTCGCGGCGCGATTTAACTCAGGTGTTAGGCCGCTATGGCGCTATCCGCATACGAAAGACTTCCCAAGCAAGAACTTGCGCGCTCACAACTTGAAGTGGCGCTACGCTTCTACATGCAAGGCCAGGAGTACCCTGCCGTCATCACCTTGGCGGGAGCAGCTGAGGAGGTCCTTGGCAAGATCGCTGAGAGCAAGGGGTTTGAGCCAGCGCTAAAGCGGACCTTGCGTGAGCTGTGCGAGACATTCAAGGAGGTTTGGGGCCATAAGGCAAAAGAGAGTGACTTCGCCCAACTTCGCAATCGCGCAAGAAATGAACTCAAGCATCTTTGCTCTGGTGCCGACCTGCACTTGGATTTCGAGCGTGAGGCAGCAGCCATGTTGACACGTGCACTGGAGAACTACGTCCTATGTACTGGTTCTCCCCATCCTGGGCAGTATGCGTTCACCAGCAAGAAGGTCGCTAACTGGCGCTCCAAGCAGGGCGCGGCCTAACAATTCATTCAAGCCGAAGCCGCTTCGCGGCGCGGCCTAATTCAGGCGTTAGGCCACTAAGGAAGATTGGAGTAATGGGGTCAGTGGAGTAATGGGGTCAGAGTGAAATTTCTTCGTGATCGGCAATCTAAAAACTGCACTCTAAAATGGGGTCAGAGTGTATTTTCTATGAGCAAAATGGGGTCAGACTGCACTTTTCTCGTGCGCGGTACCCTTTGAAAGGGTACTCTGATCCAGTTATCTTTTAGAGCGTGTGTGAGTACACATGAGCGATGAGAACAAAGAGCGCCAATTCATGTTTCCCAGCCACCTTTTCGACGAGGTAAAAAAATCAAGGATATGGGTGCTGGAGAACCGGGATATAGTTGACCAACAGGACCTGGAAAGGCTGCTGAGCATTATGTTCAACTATCCAGAGGGTAATTTTTTCCTCTATGTCCAAGAGAATGAATCCATCTGTCCTGTAATACGCAAGGCTATGGAATCAAACCTAATCATCGGAAATGCTTGGAAGCGCAATTTCTACCCTCACCTAGAGTCACATCGCGACTATGTGCATGTTCTCCCGAACAATATTCAGTGGGACTGGGAGCAGGAGCTACTCAATTCGGCACAAGAACATTTGCGTTTTGAACTTACCTTGTCCGAAGCGGTGAAGCGAAAGATGCAGATAAATCAACACGTATCCGCCCAGCAGATGGCTGATTCGAATCCGATTGAATTAAAGCCAAACTTTATGGGTTTTGGTATTGACCTCAACAAAGGCTGGTCTTGGGTGCGTAAGAAGCTAAGATTTTAGTCACACATCAAGACGGCGCTGCTTCGCGGCAGGCTTAACTCCGGTGTTGAAAAACGGGGGTCAGAGCGCAATTTTGTCCATATCCGGAACCCTAGAAGTGCACTCTGACCCCGATTTTTAGTAGTTAGGCTTTGCAACACACTTAGATGAGGGCTTTGAGATGTCCAATAAATACAGCGTTGGCGAGATAGTTAAGCTCCGATCCGGTGGTCCGGATATGACAGTTCAGGACGTACCCGTGGCGGGCAATCAGTACAAAGATCACTACCGCTGCCAATGGTTCGCAGGCAAGAAGCTTGAGAGCGGCAACTTTCAAGAGGAATCATTGGAGCTCGTGCCGGCGTAGGAGCGTTAGCAATGCAATCTCACATCGACTGGATGCTTGAGAGAATCGACAAAGAAGGCTGCCTTTACCAAGACGATGTTGTCGATTACTTAGTAACGAGCAAGAAAGAAGATCTCTTGAGAGAGAACGCGGATGGAAACCTAGTTCTTGGGAGAGCGATTCTAAAAGGCTTTCGCAAGGCTACAGAGAACGATGTTGTCTGGGTCAAGCCAGACTTCTATTGGCGTCGCAGGGTTCCAGAGGACGAGCCTGGCAGAGAAGCTCGTGGCTAGGGCAAAGCCTTTAATTCATTCAAGCCGATGTCGCTTCGCGGCGCGACATGAGATCATGCAAGCTATCTTACCCTTAGTAGGGGCGAAAAAGGCGATCGCCGATGTAGTAAAGCCCCAAAAGGGTAACCCAAAGCATCTGCCAGAACATCAGTAAAACTGTAAATGAGAAAATGAATCGCAAGATCAAATAAGGAATCGGATCAATTATTTTTGTCAAATTGACCCCAATAAGAGAAACGAACATGCAGATGACCATTAGCGCAATGCTTTCAAAGCAAAGAAAAGAGAAAAGATAGGTCAGAAATCTTCTCCGAGTAAGCGGCACGCAGTTGCTTTTCCCGCCTATAATCTGGTTGAGCATGGGGGCAGGAGCGTTCATAACATCATCAATCCCAGGCCGCGTAAATGTTGCTAACGCGGCCAAAGCGCCGATATAAAAGCCAGGAAGAACTGAGCTGACAACTAGAATTTTTGCTAGCAGCCCGTCCTTTCCCGCAACAACACCCACGGCTCCGTATCGTAGCAGCACTATTGTTGACAAAAATGAGCATATAACCGGGAGCACCCAATCCGCCCAGCGCTTCTCCTCATGCCGTATGCGAAGATACGACAGGGGAGAAGAAAGGACGTTGAGCATGCCTATATTCATGGAGTAAGTATGGCGTTGCTAAGTTTTACGCCAGGAGAGGCCATTTTTCTGACTTCGCCCACGATGAAAATATCAATTGCATTGAAGGCGCTTGCAAAGTTTCCTATTGGATTTTTTATCTTGCTCTTTTTGACGTATTTCAAATCATTGACGAGCTGATAATTGCTCGTATAAAATTTCACATCTTTACGCAGATTGCCCGAAGTCTTGAAGACAACGCGCGATTTTTCGTAGTCTTTCTTCACTGCTGCGCTCAATACACCGTCAATGAATGCTTTCGCTGCTGGCACATGCTTTTGCGTACTGGGCTTTAATAGCACCCCTCTATGCTCCTCGACCGCGTAGCCATGGGAGTCCCAGACTTCGGTGTTCTTGGACTCTGTTATCAACTCAAGCTCACCGATCTCGCCAGATTTCAGGTCACTTATGAACTCGGATGAAGGATGTCCGCGCAGCTCAAACACCGGACGCACGCTAATTGCCTTATGGGTTCCATCTGCGTTCATCGCTCCGCTAGGGTCTGGTAGGCTGAAGTGATTCTTATTGGCCTTGCAGAAATTGCGAACTAAATTATTCAAAAATTTTACTATGGCGGCAGAGCTGAGGCCTACTGCTCCTTCTAAATAAAATTCACATGCCGCGCCGTTCGTCTTGCTCTTGTAGTGCCAAACAACATGGGCAGAGTGCTCAAGCCCCTCATTCCCTACCTTCGCAACCACTCGCCGTTTTTTTGCAGGATGGTCATTGAAGGTGGGGTCCGCTGCATTCGTATCTGAGAACCCAATGAGCATCTCACAGCGGTCATTGTAGAGTTTTATTTCAGTGACATATGTGGCCGTCAAATTCTTTCGCACAATTTCCGCTTTCCCAGCCGCGTCCCAAAGTGCGATTGCGCGTGCAATCTCGAAATGTGGGAACACCGGAAGACCGTTGTACTTGCGATTCCAAGTGCGAACCACAGCGTCATAGTGAAAAATATCTCGCTCGTCCTTACTCATTGAAACCTCCTCCCCTAGCTTAAGGGGGATGATCGCACAGGCTGAGACTGGAGTCATTGACAGGGGATACAGGGGGCGGAAAACAGGTGTCAGAGTCTGAGGTATCCCCACGTTTTTCATGAAGGAGCGTCCATCTGGGCGAGGACGTGTTTCGGAAGTTCTCGCAGTCGCTGCAGCCATTTCCAGATCGGCTCCATGGCCAACCTCGGGTCAGTGCTTCCCTCCCCACACGCAGGGTCGAGTACAGCTTGCGCCGCCGTTTGGCCGGATACAGCCATTGATCGATCCCGGTGGCCTCGCAACCCATACCGGCCAGCCACTGGACGAAGCCAGCCAGGGCATCGACCAGCAGCAGGATATCCAGCCGATGGTGCTTGCGGGTCAAGCTGCCCTCGAAGCCATGACCGTAGCGATGCGACTTCAGATCGCGGAAGGAGGATTCGATCTGCATCCTGCGCCCATACAGCGTGACCAGTTGTCGTGCGCTCATGTGCACCAGACCGGGCGAGGCCACGATCAACCACGGTTCGCGTTCCCGCGCTGCACATTGCCGGCTGAGCTTGCTGTGTGCCACGGTTCCGTGCCGGGTGATGTGCTTGCGGCCCTTGGCGCGCTTGCGATAGACCGCCAGGCAGCAGACCAGCGGCCGACTGCGATTGAACAAAGGGGACGGAGGTAATTAAGCCAGATAGCGGGATCAGGTTGAGTTAGATGCTAGCTAATACGCCGCCTTTTCTGGGGTTGACATGACAGGGAACAAGTAGCACTCTTTCAGCCAAGGAGCGTAGAAACTCCTCTAGTAGCGGTACCCACCTCCGACAAACCGGTGGGTTTTTTGTGCCTGATCCTCAGGTGCAAGACGACGCGTAGCCTGCGTCGGGAGGGCGGCTAATACAACACCCTTCGGGGAAATACGCCCGCCGTCTACTAGCGGTTTCTAACCTCCCGACATCCCGTCGCCGGTCGGCGGTGGGTTTCTGGCCGTCAAGGAGGGCTTCGCCATGCATTCACCTTCATCCCGTCCCGCCCCTGCGCGCAAGCGTGCCACGCGCAAGGCCACCTGCTGCCCGAACTGGACCATCGTCGATTCCGAGCTCATCCCCATGCTGACGCCCGAACAGATCGCCGCGGCCGACGCCGCCGATCTCGCCCGCCAGCAACGCGCCCCGCGCCGCACGCGCCCGCCGCAGCACTGCACCGTCGGCTGCGGCCATGCCGCCAACGGCAAGCGCATGCCCGCGCTGCGCCTGGCCGGCCGCTGGATGGAGGAACTGGGCTTCGCCATCGGCAAGAAGCTGCACGTGCGCGTACGCGACGGCGAACTCGTGGTGAGTCTGGTCACCAAGGACTGAGCCGACTGCCGTGCATCGGATGTAATCCGTATGCGGCAAGCTAATGCTGACAATCGTGGCCATGGCGAGGTGATCGATAGGCGCAGCCAGCCTTCCTGAAAGCGCAGACGCTACCTGTGTTTCGTGATGTAGCTAAGCAAAGAAGGAGCGATTCTGCGCTCCTTCTTTGCTTGCAATCGAGTCAGCCCTTTGCACACCGTTGCAGGGACTCCCCATCGGCGGCGCCGGCAAGGCAGGAGAGCGCCGTCAACGCTTCTTTCCGTTGCTCCAGGGTCAGCGATGTTTCGGCAATCGCGTCGGGATGGGCAGAGAGCGACTTGGCCCGCTCGATTACGCGGGCGTGCAGAGCATCGTCTTTCACCTCACCCAGGGTGCTTGCCAGCACGCGGGTTTGCGCCACGAAGTTCGCGTTGAGCGAATCCCGCTGCTGCTCCGCGTTCTTCGGCGATCCGTTGGCATTGGCGAGCATGGCCGATGCGTCCAACCAGTGCCATGCGGCGGCAGACGCTTCGCTACGGAAAAGCGCATAACTACCGCCCACCACGCCGCCGACGATCGCGCTCACGGCACTTGCTACCACGACTAAGGCAATTGTCGAGGCTTTCATAGGCTTCCTTATAGGATTTTGCAGAACCTCAGGGTCAAGTTCACTTAAGAAGTCAATCTGAGCACACTTCCAAAGGATGGGGTCAGCGTGCACTTCTAGCTGCAAATGCGTTACGGCGCGGCGGCCTTGACGTCATACACGACCACGCGCTGCCACAGGTGCTCGCAATCGGCGACGAACTGCTTGTGAATGGGATGGACCTGATAGGCGTTCTGTCCGGCGACATCGTCGAAGAACAGGAGTTCCGAGGCGCTGTAGCTGCCATCGACGACGCCGCGCTGCTCGGTCTCCGCCGGCACGCCGATGTGGATGCCGCGCACGGTGTCGATGTCGGCCAACGTTCGCAAACCAGCGAGCAGCTTGGTCAGATCCTCTTTGGAATCCGGACGCTTCAGCCAGAAGAACACGTGGTGCACGACCGGCGGGAACGCTGCCTTGTTGGCGGACGTGGCCGTGGCCGCGCGGGAGCCGGCGGCAACCACGCCGGCCGCCAGGGCGGTGGCGGCAACGATGAGATCTCGGCGCGTGCGATCGGTCATGATCAGGCCCTTCAGTTCATAGTCTGCGGGCCTGCGAGTATAGGACGGTAATGTCGTCACCGATCGGCCTATGCTTCTCGGTTGGGGGTTCACCTGGTCTATGTGCCGTAGTCGGGCGGCACTAGCAGTCACGCCCGGCCCGCATGCGGGCCGCCGTGTACCTGTCCGGCCGCTGGCTGGAGGAGCTGGGCTTCGCCATCGGCAAGAAGTTGCGCGTGCGCGACGGCGAGCTGGTAGTGAGCCTGGCCACCGAGGACTGACTCGGCACTTACTGGGCCACCGCTCTGCTCGCCGCGCCGGTGGCCGTGGCGTACGCTGAGAGCGCTTCGCAGTGCGGCTCGCCCAAGCGTTAGACTCCTCCTCAGGCGTAGACCCCTTGTGGCTTCAATGACCGAAGAGAATCCCTACCAAGCTCCAGCAACTCTCCCTGTCGCTACCCCGGCAGATCGGCGCTGGCGGATAGCGATGCTTCCTTTCGTATGCATTCAAGCGTTGCTGGCGGCGCTGTATGCGCCGACCGCCCTTGAGAAGTTCCGCAATGGCGAAATCAGTGCAATCGAATTCCTGCCCTGGCTATTGGCCAATGTCACCGTGGTTCTTGGCGGGTTTCGTCTTCTACGTACCCCCAGGAAGGCCAGCTATCTCTTCGCTATATCCTCATTGCTGGCAGTTGTCGCTTACCTGCAATGGCGCCCACGCTTTGTTCTCGCCGGGCTTGTCATCGCCTTGTTTGCCGGTCTGATCAGCCTCGTGTCTTCCTATCGATTGGCAAAGGCCTAACAGTTCGGTCAGGCACAAGCCGCTTCGTGCGTCGGATCAATCAAGGTGAAGTGTAATGCCAAGTATCCGTCCTACTTCAATTAGGATCCTGACGGTCTTCGCCGCGGCGCTAGCGGCAAGTCCTGTTCAGTCGACGTCGCTTGATTGGCGAACGATCGACTTCAAGCAAGGGCATCCGCTTGTAGGGGAGAGCCTTGAGCAATCATTGGATAACTCGGCTAGAAGTCAGATCGAGAACTTACGCGTCAACGTCTCGATCTTGAAGAAGTATCCAACTGTTCCTTACGACTTGATGGGCAGAGCAAACAAGATCGAGTGTAGCCCTGCAGCTTGCATGGCGTTGTCTGGGCGTCGCGCTCAACTCGTATATGACTATCTTCTGGAGCAGGGAATTCCCGCTTGCCAGATCAAATCAGTCATAGCAGCCGGCATCAACAGCCCGGTCGCACTGCCTAGCGAGGATGCGTCACTTGACATGAGCGTAGATCTGTTGGTGACTCGCGGCGAATCGTGTTGAATGCGGTGGGACTTGAGGAAATGGCGTCAGAGCGCACTTCTCTGTACGCAACACCTTAAGGTTGGACTCGGACCCGGTTCTTACACCCCTGGCTGGCAAAGGCTAGGAACCTTCGAGTTCTTGGGTCGATTGACGGTAGTCAACGACTCGGCGAGGATCGCATGCCGTGTTTAAGCGGTCCAATAGCGGTTAGCGCCCATGCTCCGACATATCGTCTTTTTGCTGAGCTTGCTCACCGCGGCATCTAGTGCTGCGAACGCCCAGTGCCTGCCCGGTCAGCCGGCGGTGGTTGGGCTCACTGGGGTACTCGAGCGCGTCACCTTCCCAGGCCCGCCCAACTACGAGAGCGTCCAGGACGGCGACGAGGCCGAGACCTATTTCGTCCTGCGACTGCCGGCGCCGGTCTGTGTGCACGATTCCGAGCAAGGCGTCATCTCGGCCAGCCGCCTGCAACTGTTCTTGGAGCCTGGGCAATACGCTCTATTCCGGCCTCAGCTCGGCAAGCGCATCACCCTGCCGGGCGAACTGTGGCCGGCCGAAACCGGACACCACCACACGCCGCTCATGTTGACGCCGGTACGTGGGAAGACGGGCTAACGATCCGTCCAAACCGACGCTTGTTTGCTGGTAACGGATTCAGCTTCACAAAAAAGACAATCTGACTTCGGCTTCGGAAGAACTGGGCGTTGTCGTCGGCCGAACGCTGTAGATGCCTGTGCGCGACGGCGAACAAGTGGTGAGCCTGGCGGCTGCCGTACCGAAGACTGACTCGGTACGCTTCCCGCAATCGATTCGTCTGGATACTATCCAGAGCGATTTGCGTCTTGTCAGCCGACACTGAGGATCCATGGGCACTAGACAAAGCTATGAAGCATCTTGCCTACGCCTGCAGCCGAGCTACTTGGAACCTGGCGATGTTCCGCCCGTTCCCGACCATCTCCCGCAATACGATGACGAGGAGCCATTGGGCGTCAACTTCTTTCGAACGGCGATAGACGGGGAAGACCTCAGCAATCTGACCTTGCCGCGTACGTTCTTCGGTCGTTCCGAGATCAACAACGTCTCCTTTCAGAACACCGATCTTTCAGAGTCTAACCTTTGCTGGAACGAGTTCATCCAGGTAGATTTTTCATCAGCACGGCTGACGCTGAGTGATCTGCGTGCATCCATCTTTACCGACACGTCGTTTCAATCTGCCGACCTGAGCGGGTCGGATCTTCGCCGCTCCTCGTTTGAGAATTGCATCTTTACGGATGCGCTGATGGCCGGCACTGTCCTCACTCTCGCGCAAGGCAAAATTCTGCCGCTGTCGGATCAGCAGCGAGCGGAAATCGCCTTGGCAGACACGGACGGGGACGAGCCGGGCGGTGGTTAAAATGAATATGGGGTCGGAGTGCATCTTTCCCTGAGCGAAATTCTTGAAAGTGCACTCTGACCCCGGTTTTTCCTGACCCCAGTTCTTCCAACGTGTTTGGCGAACTCGTCCAACTCAGGTAACAGGTGCCATGGCCCAAGATCTCTATTGCTGGCGGTGTGACAAAGTAGTCGCGATGCTCGATGAGCAAGAGTGGGAGGTGATGGGACCTGCGCTCACACAGTCGATCGTCGACATCCAGAACCATCGTAAAGCCGGCGCAACCCTTCAAGAGGCGTTACGCATGCCACATGGGTTGCAGGCACTCCAGCTATACAAAGAGATCACAGGCCACTCGGAGACAAATCCAGATGTCATTCGGCGCCACCGCATCGCCCTCTATGGACCGCCGTGCTGCGCTTGCGGCAAACCATTGCGCACGCCACAAGCGTCGCTCTGTGCTGCCTGCGGGCACCCACGCAGTGTGGGTGCATTGCCATCGATCACATGAACAAGGGATGGAGTCAGAGTGCGCTTCTAATTGCAAACGAGCTACAGCGCGGCGGCCTTGACGTCATACACGACCACGCGCTGCCACAGGTGCTCGCAATCGGCGACAAACTGCTTGTGAATGGGATGGACCTGATAGGCGTTCTGTCCGGCCACATCGTCGAAGAACAGGAGTTCCGAGGCGCTTTAGCTGCCATCGACAACGCCACGTTGCTCGGTCTCTGCCGGCACGCCGATGTGGATGCCGCGCACGGTGTCGATGCCGGCCAACGTTCGCAAACCGGCGAGCAGCTTGGCCAGATCGTCTTTGGAATCCGGATGCTTCAGCCAGAAGAACACATGGTGCACGACCGGCGGGAACGCTGCCTTGCCGGGGTGCGTGGACGTGGCTGCGTGGGAGCCGGTGGCCACCACGCCGGCAGCCAACGCGGTGGCAGCAACGATGAGATCTCGGCGTGTGCGATCGGTCATGACCAGGCCCTTCAGTTCATAGTCTGCGGGCCTGCGAGTATAGGACGACAAGAACGTGGTCAGGTTCACTTGAGAGGAAGTCAGCTTGACCCCGCTTTTCCGCGTTTATCCTTGAAGGCCCACAGTCACTTGTCGAGGATCGCTCCAATCAATCGTCCATGAGCACCTTCCAATTCCAACCGCGCTGGAAAGAAGAACTGGTCTGCACCGGCCCGGGCGGCGCGTTCGTGCTGGACTTCACGATGGGTGTGCCGACCGTGTTCGCGCCCACTGAGCACGCCTGGGCGCAGAGCGCGCCTGCGTGGGCGCAAGCGCTATGGCCGGTGTTCAAGGCCGAGCTGGAGGCCTGGTGCCAGGCGCATGACGTGCAGTTCTTCCTGGACGGAACGGCGAAGTGCTACTGAACGGCGGCCGGAAGCGCCACAACCGTACCCGACGGTGGGTGGAACCGAAGCGCCCGAGACGTATGGCAAGGGCGATGTGTGGGTGTTCGCGGGCCTCGTCGCGCAAAGCGTGGTGCTTTGAAGCAAACGCAGCTACGCCGCGCCACCGGGCGGATCCCACATGGGCCGATTGACGGCAGTCAACGACTCGGCGAGGATCGTTCTACGCGGCGTTGGGTGGTCCAATAGCTATCAGGCCTTCTATGGTTACAAGACCAGTAGTTGATAGTGAGATCTTGGCGGCATGGGCAGCATCAGCTCCTGCGCACAAGCGTCGATGGCAGATCGCGAGATCACTGCTCGCGATCTTGGTGTTGGCAGTTGCATTTCCATTGGTACTTCCGGGTATCCAAGCGGGTAGGTACCTGCCTTTCGCCCTCCCGGTACTGGGAATCGCCATCCTGAGCACATCGCTGTTCGTTCACAGTCTCCGCAGGTGCCCGAAGTGTGGAGAGGTCCCCAACGGTTCAACGTTACGCGTGGTTCCCATGCCTGTGGATTTCTGCATGCACTGCAACCATTGGCTGATTTCGCCTACAGGACGCTAAGCAGGTAGCAGATGGGTTCGGAGTGCACTGGCGCCGCCTACAGAAGTCTCCGCGTTGCGGGCGTATCGCCCTCGGTCGCATGAAGACAATCATCCTGATGTGCTTCGTCGCGATTGCGTCGGGTTGCCATGGCGCCGGGCTTGCACAAGACAATGACGCGCAGGACCAGGACCGCGCCATCCGGTTGTCAGGATCCGATTGTCCCCAGGGCATCGGTCCCACCCAGATTGTTCGCCTCCAAGAGCTGGTGGCGAACGCCCGGACCTACGAGGGCCATAGCGTCTCGGTCACCGGTTACTACAACCACGGTTTCGAGCACTCCGCCCTCTACGCGTCTCCCGGTAGAGATCCATTTGCCCGGACATCCGCTGAGGGCATCTGGATAAACGGCATCTCTCCCTTTTCGGACGGCAATGGGCAGCACATCGGCGTCACAGGAAGCTTCTCGGAAGCCACCAAAGGACACCTTTCGCAATGGTCCGGCTCTATCTGCGTGACCACGGTGGCGCTGCTTGAGCGCGAAGCGCCATAGGACGCAGCGAGCTATCCACCGCCGCGGCGCATGGTCGCCCAGCAGCTGTGCCGACACTGCGGAGATCACGTCCAATGCCAGGCCTCAGCGTCGCGCCGCCGCCTCCCGCCGATACACCCCACCAAAGCTGACATTCGCGCCGCCGCACTGCAGGTTGTCCGCGACCACCAGCAGGTCGCCGAGCAGCTGCAGGCGGACCTTGCACTCGTCCTCGCTGACCTCGACCCGGTTGCCTTCCGGGTAGCCGCGCGCGGTGACGGCGCCAGTGTGCGGGCCGCCCGGCACCTGCTCCGGATCCGGGTTGGCGCTGGGCCAATAGGCATCGCCATTGACGGTGACGCTACCGTCGCCATTGGCGGTCAATTGCAGGTCGTTGTCGCCATCGTGCCAGCGGCCGTTCCAGGCCTGCGGCGTCGGCTGGGCCGCGCTCGGCACCGGCTGCACGCTGGCCTGCGCGACCCAGCCGGCACTGCCGCCGACCTTGTTGGAATAGAACGCGCAGGCAAACCCGCCGCGCCGCTGCGCCAGCACCACCACATCGCCCTTGACCACGTAGGCGCGCTGCCGGCAGGCGGCCTCGCCTTTGCTGGGGCAACCGTCGCTGTCGTCGAGCAGATATAACCGCGGTACCGCGACCTTGGCGAGCGCGAACCCAGCAGGGCTGTTGGTGAACAGGCCATTGCGGCAGGTGGCCGCATCGGCATCGTCCGGCGCGGCATGCGCCATCGCCGGTATCGCCAACAGGGCGAACAGCCAAGCTTTCTGCATCTCGATCACTCCAGGGGTGGGGGCAATAGTGTGGGCCAATGGCAGCGAGTTGGCGTCAAGCGACCCGAGGCGATCCGGCGTCATCCATTTGCGGCTTCACCGCTATTCGGGAAGCGCGGGGCGGACACGCAGGCGCCCGCGCACCACCTCGCGGTCGAATGCGTGGCTATCCGCGAACGAGCACCGATTGCAGCGCGCCCGCTCCCTAGCGCCTGCTTCGGCAAGGATGGGGACAACCTGATGTCAGCGGCGGCCCGGACGCGCTCAGACGTTCCAGCGGTACGCCGACCTCGGTGTCGTCAGGCGAGAGGCTCGCAAGCCTGTCGAAAGGTCTGAGCGCCTGCTCCCGTTCGGCAACCGAAGCCCATACAATCCCGCCCATTCAGTCCGCACAGGCAGGAGGGAACATCATGGAAGAAGATCTCGGCGGTATCGACAAGGAACACGGCCATCCCCGCGCGCTCCAGATCATTCCGGATGAATTCTTCTGGGATTGCACGGACGAGCTTGCCCCGTTCGGATCCGACGAAGGAGACACCGCCCTTCACGAGTACCGCGAATGGCGCAAGCACCATCCAGGTGAACCGCTCGAGGACTGCATCGTCTGGACGATCGAGTCGGTTGGAGAGATGGAGGTGTCCGAGTATTCCGACGCCATCTTCAACGAGTCCACGGTGCGCGAGCAGATCGAAGATCCCGATTTCGACGATCAGCAGTACATCTTCACCACGGACGTCTCCGTGCTGGCGACGGCATTCGGCCAGCTCGCCGATGAGGGCACGATCGATGCCTCGGCCAAGCCTTACGCGGCACGCGCGCTCAAGCGCCAAGCGGTCTGGGCAAGGCTTCAGCCCGATTGGGCGCACACGGACGAATACCTTCACAAGCTTTCGCGGCTGCAGGCAGCGCTGGATGTTGCCTGACGCCATGCCGACCTAGGCCGCTTGCGGCTCGGTCGATCTCACGCATCGCAGCGAACGAACAGCACATGACGACCGACGAGACCTGCCTTGCCGCCCGACAGACGATGGCCAGCATGCGCGACCGCATCGACGGAGATGCCGCGCTCAAGCTGACGCTGGAAGGGATGATCGCCGTCGAAGAAGCGCATTTCCCCGACCGGGCGACGTACGAGGCAATGACGCATATCGAGGAGTGCGCAGCGTGCCAGCGGTGGAGTGCCAGCTGGCTGGACGCCCAGTTTCCCGAGCGTGTGACGCATCGCGAACGGCTGAGCAAGTACTGCTGCATCCACATGCTCGCCGCTGCGACGCATCCCGACGCCGAGGTCCGATTCGCGTTCGAACTGTTCAGGGGTGAGGATGCGTGCTGGTCGATCAACGAGCACTATGCGTTTGCGCGATTCTGTCCATGGTGCGGCCAGCAGCTGCCCAACCAAGCCTTCGAACCGGAGCCGATTGCATGAGCACCTCCCATCCCGTCCATGCCCTCAGCGTGATCTACGCCCGGAACATCGAGCGGGTCGCCGAGTTCTACAGGAAGACGCTTTCGCTCGACCTTGTGGAACAGGACGACGCTTTCGTGGTGGTGGGGAATGCCCACTACGAAATCGCCGTGGTCCGCATGGCGGGCGACAGGGCACCTGCTCCCGCACCTGGGCCGCTCCACGTGAGAGCCGGAACGCCAATCAAATGCTCGTTCCTTGTGGAGAGCCTGGAGCATGCCCGGTCCGCGGCCGAATCCTGCGGCGGTGCCTTCAAGCCGCTCGCGTCCGCGTGGCGCTGGCGCGATCAACTGCATTTGGATGGGCATGATCCGGAAGGCAATGTCGTGCAGGTTCGCGCCCGCGCGACCTGACACTTCGTCACGCCCGCGCCGGTTCGCGCTGCGGCCGTGGCGCTCTATGGCAACGCATTCGTTCCAAGCTGTCTTGAGATTCCGCCGACTCAGGCGACAGGTAGCAATCAGGGGCAACGATGGCCGCACTACTCCTTCCTTTCATGGCATTGGCGGCGGTCGGGCTGCTGCTGAGCCTCTGCGTCCACGTCGCCTCCCTGCTCGGACTCCGGGTTCCAGGCGGTGCATTGGTCTGGTCGCTGCACATCGGCATCTTCGTGGTGTGGCTTCCCGCAGTGCTGGTCGCCACCCGTATCACTCGGGGCAGGCCGCACCGCGACTACTGGAAGACGGTGCTGTCCGGTTGCCCGCCATGGATGCGCTACACGGGATACGCGCTATTCGTCTATGCCGCCGCCAACTTCTTCTGGATCATGGCGACTAGCGAATCGCAGGATCTCAAGAGGATCGGTGACGCTTCGGTCATCCGTGCATTCTCCGGGCATTGGTTGGTGTTCTATGGTGCAGCCTTCGCCATTCTCTACTCGGCGTACCGTACACCGCGCCTGCTATCGCGACAGCGATGCGCCGATGGCCATGAGGTGGCGGGCAGCGACGCGTTCTGTTCCACCTGTGGTAAAAAGATCCAGCGGCCCGTAGTGGCCGATTGACGCGAGGCGACAGCCTTGTCCGGCCGCGGGGGACAGCCGGTTCTGAGCGGTCCAGGGATGTTGGGATCACCTAGGGGGAATCGTATGCGGCGTGTAATGTTGGCTGTCGTTCTTTCGACAGGTCTCGCGGCTTGCCAATCCGCGTCGCCTCCACGGACGGACATCGCCCACGGCGACGGTTCTTCCCCGGAGCATGCAGTCGATCTTTCCGCTGCGCACAGCGAAGGACAGGGAATACGAGCGGAAAGGGACTGGCTCAATCAGCACTACCCCGGTGCGCAGGTAAAATCGCAGTCGCTGCTGTCCGGACCGCCGGTCATGGACCTGATCACGATCTCGCTGCCATCCGGCGAAGAGCGAGACGTCTATTTCGACATTTCGTCGTACTTTGGGAAGTGGTGACGGGAGAGATATGGATATTGTGCAAATATCGATGGCTACACTTCCGACTTTGTTGGTTTGCGTTGGAGTCGCTTTCCCCGTAGCGATCGCTGTCGCATCCCGCTTGACGCTGCTGATTTCTCTTTTGACGTCGACCGCGGCCTTCCTTTCCTTGCTGTGTTTGAGTTGGTTCTTTCGGGATGGACTAGGGCCTGATGCGATAACCTCGGAGGGCCTTGAGGCGGCATCGCGCATCGCTTTCGGCGCGGCATTTCCAGCGTACTGTTGGTTGCTCATCAACGGTTCGGCATACCTTGTCTATCGGGCGCGCCGCAAGACAAGAGTAGAAGATAGAACGCAGCAGTCCCGTCACGTAGCGTGATCGGCGATCCGGATCGACTATGGCACGCAATTTTGAATGCCAGCAGATATCCTTGCACCAAGCTGTTGGAAAGGGATTGCACTATCTCTGGGACCCAATCGGGGTGGCGGGTGCTCCGCAAGCACGCGATGAATATGACGGCTATGTCGATCCATCTGCGGCACGCTGCACCAAGGCATCGACGAGTCTTCGCTTGCTAGACATCTTGTAAACATTGCCGACCGGCATATCGGGCTTTCTGGCACAGAAGACCGTGCTCAATTGGCAGCGCGCAGATTGCGGGCTTGGCGGGATGCGATAACACGCTAGCCTATCTGACGTTCGAGCCGAACCACTTTGCGATGGCTTGCCTCGGCAACCATCGTGTCATCAGTAGACCTAGGGATCAGCGACATGCAGCGGCGCCTTCCTGTTCTTGGAGCAGCAACCCTCACGGCATGCGCCGCAGGGTTTCTGCTGTTCGGCTATTCCCCGGCGCCCTGCGCTTGCGAGACGCCGTGGCAACTCGTGTATGCAGCATCTGGGCTCCCATTCGACCAACCCTATACGTCCTATAGCGCACAACAGGTAGAGCAAGGCTTGAACCGCCATCTTGCAGGATCGCCGGTTTTCGGTTCGGACGACTACTTCCTCGACGCTTGCAAAGAAACGGCTTCGCAGCATCTTCGATGTGTCATAGGCACGGAGCAATCGGTGCTGAGGCAGTCGGGCTACGTCATCGACATGGATACGGATGCGCGCGGACGATTCGAACATGCCCATGTGACGTCCTATTCTGCGTGGCGCTAGGCGACCTTCCTGGCCATCGGGTCGGCGCTACAACACCCTCCATCCTCGATCTAAAGGAAAGAACCATGCGCTTGCTTGCAGGGATGCTTCTGGCAACGATCATGGCGCTCGCGGGGTGTGCGTCCATCCCACTGTCCACGGCATTAAGCCTGTCGTCGCTGTCGCCGCGCACGCTTGCGCAGACCGACCCAGCGCAGGTCCGGGTCCGGCTGTCCGTCCCGGAAGGGTATGAGGTCAACGTTCCCGCCGCGCGCCTGAAGTTGCGTCTCGAGGGGGCGTCCGGGATCAAGTCCGCCTCGATGGGGCTGTCGCTCCTAGGCACCTCGCGCGAGAAGCGTTCGGGCGGCCTGTTCCGCTCGGATGTGCCGGTCTCGACCTACGTGCTGGCCCTGAGCCCGGACGGCGTGCGCGAACTCCAGGGACTCCAGCGCTTCGTCCTCGCCGGCGATCCTTCGACGTTCCTGTTCGGCGTGCAGGCGCCGTTCGCCAAGGTGCCGCCGCAGGCGAGGGAGGTGACGTTCTGGGCAGACCTGAAGCTATCGCTCGCCGAGCCCTACAAGCCGCTGATCGATGGCGCCAGCATCCGCTTCGAAGGCACGCCGCCCGGTGGCTGACGATCGGCGGGGCTGATGATATCGACAACTCGACAATAGGCAGTCGCATGCCACGAAAGCGCGCATTGGCCGAAGCAGAGGCGGGAAAGCTCATCTCCTCCATCCAGAAGGAATGGGGTAAAGACACCGGGACTGCGCAGGCCGACATTTCCGAGCACGTCATGGAATCCGCGCACGCGTTGCTGCAGGCTACGCATGACGATCGCCTGGAAGAGGAACTGGGGGGCAGGTCGGTCGTGGACTACCTGGGTGCGCTTTGGGTAAAGCGCCATCCGTCTGTGCTTCCCGCGATACATGCGCTCGAGGTGGCACGTTGCAAACACTTATAAAGGGCGGCAAAGCTTACCGAGCCGTAACATGGCCATGATCCAAAGCCAAGCCAGACTGCAGTTCCGAACTTCACCACAAGCCGCTCCCGCTTTGCGGATCGGCCCGCATCAGGCGCAACGTCCATGCTGATCAATCGCGGTCGCGCAGTGACATATGGCCTTGTCGCCATTCTTGGCGTCGTGGCCCTGCAAGCATTCAATAGCTTTGCCTGCTACCAGCACGGGTTGCGGGAATTCCTTGCCGCGTTGGGGATGTTCCTGCTCGTTCCCTTGCTGCCGCCAATCATCGCGCTGGCGACGGCCAACCCGTTGCGGGCCGTCGGCGGCTGCCTTCTGTTCGCGCCCTGGCTGGGACTGGCGTACTACACCGATTGCGTACGTCCATACACCGGCGGTGGGGCGTCGATGATTTATGTCGGGGTTCTCTTCTGGGGGACGCCGAGTTCGATCCTTGGCGTGCTCGTGACCGGTCCGATCCTGCGCATGCTCGGAGTTTCCATGGCGGGCGCCGGCGCGAGCGCACGCTAGCCACTTCGAGGTTTCGTATGTCGGACACGTTTACGCAGATCGTCAAGCACGCCATCGATCCATCCAGCGTCAGAACGGAAGGCCCTCTGACCCAGCCACGTTCGTATGGGGTCTATCAGTTGCCGTACGGCGCCGCCGACTCGGGCCGCTTCCGCTTCGGGAATCACCCGGTTCGGATGCAGGAGCTTGAACGGGAGTTCGGTTCCTGCGTCCTTACGTTCCTGTTCGCTGTCAGGGACGATGCGGAGGCAGTTGCACGCGCGCTCAATGGCCGAGAGGTCTAGGAAGTCGCTCAAGCCCATCGTAGTCTGCAGGCCGGCTTGAGATTTGGACGCTAACGGTAGAGTTCACTGCATGCGCATCTATCTGGACGACGAAAGACCCACCCCTCCCGGTTGGACACGGGTGTACTGGCCCGACGAGGCGATCGCGCTTCTCGAGCAAGGTCGCGTCCTCGAGATCAGCCTCGACCACGATCTCGGCGACGACCAGCGAGGGACGGGGTACGACGTTGTCGCCTGGATCGAGGAAGCCGTCGTCACGCGTGGCTTCGTACCGCCGGCTATCCGAGTGCACTCCGCGAATCCGGCCGCTCGCAAGCGGATGGAGGCCGGTATCGCGGCCATCCATCGGCATGTCGAGCGCCGCACAGGCGCCTGAAGCCGTCGCTTTCCCGCAACGCGCAGCGGTCATGCAGCTCCCGTATCCTTGCCCGCCTCCCTGGCCCACGGATAAATCCAATGTCGCTGCGCACCGTGTTCTTGTTCGCCTGCCTGTCGCTCGGCGCGGCACCGTTGGCGCAGGCGCACTGCCTGCCCTATGGCCCGATCAAGGTCACGCTGTCCGGCAAGTTGGAGCCGCACGCAAAAGCCGCGCCGGCCAGCGAAGCTGCTGCAGCCGACGCCGCCAGCGAGGTGCTGGTGCTGCCGACGCCGGTCTGCGTGGCGGCGTCGCCCGCCGGTCAGGCGCCGCGCCACGACGCTGTGCGGCGCCTGCGCCTGGCGGTGACCAAGGACCAGGCGGCGCATCTGGAAGAAGAAGGCGCCGGGCAGATCGTGCGCGTCACCGGCATGCTGTCGGAGGTGGCGGGGAGTGGTGACTCACCCAGCCTGCTGTTGACGGTGATCGGGATCGATAGCGACTGACGCGGCGCTGCACGCGCCGAGGCTGCAGGCGCAGGCCCGCCTCCTGGCGAGGACCGCGCTTTCGTTGCATGCCGTCACGCGCATGCCGGCGATGCCACGGAGTTGCAACATGGATGACATATCGTGCCGCGCTACGCCATCGTCTGGCGCGCCGTCGCGGGCTGCTGCGCAAGCCGAACGGAATCGTCATCCAGCCCAAAGGAATCGCCATGTTGCTGCATCCCGATCTTTCCGCGTGCCGCTCGGCCACGCGTTCGTCGCGCCTGTCCGCTGCCCCGGTCCGTAACCGCCTGGCCCAGGCCTGCGCCGGCCTGCTGCTGGCGTCGATCGCCACCGCGGCCGCCGCCCAGGACATGGCGCCGTCGCTGGCCGGTAGCGAGCAGCAGGCCACGCGCGGCGCCGCGACCGGCGATGCGGCGACCTCGCTGGACACCATCACCGTCACCGCCGAGCACCGCGAGCAGAACCTGCAGGAAGTGCCCGTGTCGGTGGGCGTGGTGCAGGGCGATGCGATGCGCAATTACACCGCCGGCGGCGACGACACGTTGCTGGCGCTGTCCGGCCGGGTGCCCAGCTTCTACGCCGAGACCACCACCGGCCGCATCTTCCCGCGCTTCTACATCCGCGGCCTGGGCAACATCGACTTCTATCTCGGCGCCTCGCAGCCGGTGTCGATCATCCAGGACGACGTGGTGCTGGAGCACGTGGTGCTGAAGTCCAACCCGGTCTACGACCTGGACCAAGTGGAAGTGCTGCGCGGTCCGCAGGGCTCGCTGTTCGGCCGCAACACCACCGCCGGCATCGTCAAGTTCGACAGCATCAAGCCCAGCGACGACTACAGCGGCCGGCTCAGCGCCAGCTACGGCAGCTACGGCACCACCTCGCTCGACGGCGGTTTCGGCGGCCCGATCAACGACGTGCTGTCGTTCCGCCTGTCGGCGTTGTACCAGCACCGCGACGATTGGGTGGACAACACCTACAGCGGCCCCAGCGCCGACGGCACGGTGACGCCGAAGAAGGATGCGATGGGCGGCTACGACGACCGCAATGCGCGCCTGCAGCTGCTGCTCAAGCCGAGCGAGGACTTCTCGCTGCTGGCCTCGGCGCATACCCGCGATTACGACGGCACCTCCACGCTGTTCCTGCGCAACGCGGTCACCAAGGGCTCCAACAAGGTCGATGTGCCGCGCGACCAGGTGGCCTACGATGAGGCGCACGACAATCCGCAGGCGTACAAGACCCATGGCGGCTCGCTCAAGGCGGTGTACGACTTCGGCGGCGTGTCGCTGACCTCGATCAGCGCCTACGAGACCACCTCCGGCTACAGCCGCGGCGACACCGACGGCGGCGCGGCGGCGAACTATCCGGTCAACGGCGTGGCCAACGGCTACGGCCAGTCGATGGGCCAGGTGCGCGACCTGGACCAGTACACGCAGGAGCTGCGCCTGGCCAGCGAAGGCGACGCGGCGCTGCAGTGGCAGGCCGGCGCGTTCTACTTCGACGGCAAGGACACCACCGATTTCTACCAGCGCGCGTACTTCCTGCAGACCGCGGCGCGCAACCCGAACAACTGGGTGCGCCTGCGCAACAGCAACACCTCGTGGGCCGGCTTCGGCCAGCTGACCTACAAGGCCACCGATGCGCTGACCCTGACCGCGGGCGTGCGCCAGACCCGCGACAGCAAGGAAACCAAGCTGCTCAAGACCGCCGACACCGCCGCCGGCGTGGTCACCTACCGCGGCCGCCGCGACGTGCGCATGGCCGATACGCAGCCGAGCTGGGATTTCAGCGCGATGTACGCGATCGACGACAACGTCAGCGTGTACGCGAAGGTGGCGCGCGGTTTCCGCGGCCCGACCATCCAGGGCCGTTCGGCGGTGTTCAACTCCGACTTCACCACCGCCGATTCGGAGACGATCCTGTCCTGGGAAGCGGGCATCAAGAGCAGCCTGTTCGACAACCGCCTGCGCCTGAACGTCACCGGCTTCACCTACACGGTCGACGACATCCAGCTCAACGGCAACGACTCCAACGGCAACGGCGTGCTGTTCAATGCGGACAAGGCCAAGGCCTACGGCATGGAAGCCGATCTGGACTGGCGTCCGATCCCGAACCTGTCGCTGAGCGCCGGCCTGAGCCTGCTGCACAGCGAGATCCAGGACAAGCGCGTGTACGCGCAGGTGTGCGCGCTGAACGGCGTGGTGGTGTGCACGGTGAACGATCCGACGATCAAGGTCGGCGCCAACACCTTCGCCCAGATCGACGGCAATCCGCTGCCGAACGCGCCCACCTACAACGTCAACCTGGCCGCGCGCTACGACATCCCGGTCGCCGACGGCGGCGCGTTCTTCGTCGCCACCGACTGGAACAAGCAGGGCAAGACCAGCTTCGTGCTGTACGACTCGACCGAGTTCAATTCCAAGGGCAGCTTCGAAGGCGGGCTGAAGCTGGGCTACAGCGGCGACTACGGCGCGTGGGAAGTGGCGGCGTTCGCGCGCAACATCACCAACGAGAAGAACCTCAAGGGCGTGATCGAGAACTACATGGCGGCGGTGTACAACGAGCCGCGCATCGTCGGCCTGTCGGTCGACGTCCATTGGCATTGATGCGCAAAAGGCCGGTAGTCCTGTAAAGCGGCTCCGGTCGGCCTCGGGCTGGCGGCCGCGATGGCGCGGCCTGCCGGTTGGCGGGCTGCGCCGTCTCGCCTGCCCGTGTAGGAGCGGCTTCAGCCGCGACAGGATCTATCGGTAACGCCCGTCGCGGCTGAAGCCGCTCCTACAGAAGGCCGCTCCATCCTGGAGAACGGGAAGAACCTATCCCGAAGATCCGCCATGGCAGCCTTTGATACACCGCACAAATTTGTAGCAGCCATCTTCACGCTCTGTTAAAGTCCGCGCCCAGCGCTGCCGGGTCCGGCAGCCAGGCACAGCCGTCGCCATGCCTCCGTCCGATCTTCTTTCTACGGAGCGATGCGCGTGCGCGTCAATTTGCTGCCCCTGTCTGTTTCCGTCGCCGCGGTTCTGGCCTTGCATGCTCCAGCGCCTGCGCTGGCCGCCGAAGCGGATGTCGCCGATCCCACCACCCTGGACCGCGTCGTCGTCACCGGCGAAAAGCGCGCGCGCACGCTGCAGGACACCACCAGCAGCGTGGCGGTGACCACCCAGGCGCGGATCGAGCAGGAAAACCTGCAGAACCTCTACGAGGTGTTCAACCGCACCGCCAACGTGGCGCAGAGCTACGGCGATACCGGCTTCACCATCCGCGGCATCCGCGAGATCGACGGCGGCGGCGATGCGCCGCTGGCCACCATCTACCTGGACGGCGCGGCGTTGCCGCAGAACGCGATCAGTTCGGCGCCGCTGAGCCTGTGGGACCTGCAGCAGGTGGAGATCCTGCGCGGGCCGCAGTCCACGCTGCAGGGCGAGAACGCGCTGGCCGGCGCGGTGATCCTGCGCACCGCCGAGCCGACCATGGACTGGGAGGGCAAGCTGCGGGTGCTGGCCTCCGATCCGTCCGACCGGACCCTGGCCGCGGCGTTCGGCGGTCCGCTGGTGGCCGACGAACTGGCGTTCCGCGCCTCGGTCGAGCAGCGCAGCTTCGAGGGCTACAGCTGGAACGACACGCGCCAGGCCTCCGACGATGCGCAGCACGCGCTGACCTACCGCGGCAAGCTGCTGTGGACGCCGTCGGCGATCGAGGGGCTGAAGGTCCAGCTCGGCTACACCAAGGCGCATCGCAACGGGCCGTACCTGTACGTGTACGTGCCCACCGACGAGGCGGACTACTTCAAGCGCCGCGTCAATCACGACAACACCCCGAACCGCAGCCAGACCGACAGCGACATCGCCACCCTCGACGTCGATTACGCGATCGATGCGGCCTGGTCGCTGTCGGCGGTGACGGCCTGGAACAAGGTGGACATGGACAGCAGCTGGGACGGCGACCGCAGTGCCGCCCAGGTCGCCTACGCCAGGCGCCTGGCCACCACCCGCACCACTTCGCAGGAAGTGCGCCTGAACTACGACGGCCAGGCCGTGGACGGCCTGTTCGGGCTGTACTGGGCCAAGCACGACACCCAGAACGACGTGGTCAACCGTCTCAACGTGAATACCCCGCTCGCCACCATCACCCGCCTGCTGACCGGCGCCGGCTTCCCGGCCGCCAATGCCGCGGCGATCTCGGCCGCCTACGGCCAGGCGTTGCCGGTGATCCCGGTGCTGTACGTCAGTGACGCGCCGACCACCTCGGAGAACCGCGCGCTGTTCGCCGACGGGCAATGGCATGTGGGTGGCGGCTTCTCGCTGATCGGCGGCTTCCGCTACGACCGCCAGCGCTACGAGATGGCCTCCAGCACCACCGCGACCTTCGTCGGCAGCTATCCGAGCGCGGCCAGCTTCGCCAGCCCCGGCACCGCGCTGTACCAGGCGATCACCGCGATCAATGCGGGCGTGGCCGGCATCGTCGATGCGGCCAGCGGCGAGGTGCCGGACAACACGCGCGACTTCAGCGCGTTCCTGCCCAAGCTCGGCGCGCGCTACGAATGGAGCCCGGACCTGGCCGCCAGCCTGGTGGTGCAGCGCGGCTACCGCTCCGGCGGCTCCAGCTTCAATACCGCGCGCAGCCAGGCCTTCGCCTACGACCCGGAATACACCTGGAACTACGAGGCCTCGCTGCGCTCGCAGTGGCTGGACGGGCGCCTGAGCGTCAATGCCAACGCCTACTACATCGACTGGAAGGACAAGCAGGTCTTCGCCTTCTTCGGCCTCAACGACTACGACTACAACACCGTCAACGCCGGCCGCGCGCACCTGTACGGCTTCGAGCTGGAGGCCAGCCACCGGCTCGGCGAAGGCTTCGACTGGTACGCCTCGCTGGGCTATTCGCGCACCCGCTTCGACGAGTTCAAGACCGTGGCCGATGCCGAGATCACCGACTATGCCGGCCGCGAGTTCGCCTATGCGCCGCGCTGGACCGCCGCGCTCGGCGGCAACTGGCGCTTCGGCGCGGGCTGGGTCGCCAATCTCAACGCCAACTTCCGCGACACTGTCTACACCGACATCGGCAGCGATGCGCCGCGGCTGGCCTCGCGCACGCTGCTCAACGCCAAGTTCGGCTACGAGAACCTGGACTGGAGCGCGTGGGTGTTCGCCAACAACCTGCTCGACCGGCAGTACATCCAGTACCGCTGGGCGGATCAGCCGATCGCCATCCTCGGCGCACCGCGCGTGGTCGGCGTCGGCTTCGAAGCGCGCTGGTAACCCACGATGGCCATGCACGCGCTGACCACCGCCCTGTACCTGCTCGCCGCGCCGCTGGCGGCGCTGGCGTTCTACCTGGCCACCGCGCACCAGCGCCTGTGTCCGGCCTGGCGCCGGCATGCGCGCGCGCTGAACGTGGCCGGCGTGGTGTCGAGCGTGCTGGCGCTGGCCGCGGCGATCGCCGCGCTCGGCGTGTGGGCCGGCATCTTCGCGGCGCTGAGCGCGCTGATGCTCGCCGCGGTCGCGCTGCCGTACCTGGATGCCTGGCGGCAGCTGCGTGGAGGCCGCGCCGATGTGGGCTAGGTGGCTGGCGGCGATCGTGCTCGGCCTGCCGCTGGCGGTGGGCGTGGTCGGGCTGTGCGTGCTGCTGTGGCCGGGCGCGCTGCAGGTGCACACGCTGCCGTGGTTGCTGCTGGTGTTCCCGCTGTGGATCGGCGCGATGTCGCTGGCGTTCGTGTTCCGCAGCGGCGCGCGCGCCTGGCTGTGGCTGGGCCTGGCGACGTTGCTGTGCCATGGCCTGCTGTACGCGTTGAAGGCCGCCGGCCTGGTGCAGGTGACGGTATGAAGGCGGCGACCTTGCGCCAGTTCCTGTCGGCCCACAGCTGGATGGGCCTGCTGGCCGGCATGGCCTTGTTCATCGCCTTCTATGCCGGCGCGATCACCGTGTTCACCCACGAGCTCAACGACTGGCCGCGCGCGGCGGCGGTCGCCGCCCCGGCGACGCAGACGCCGGAACAGGCGGCGCAGGCCCTGCAGGATGCGGTGCTGGCGCGGCATCCGGCGCTGGCCGAATCGTTCTCGCTGATGCTGCCGGGGGAACACGGCGCGTTGCCGCGGCTGTATGCGTTCGGGCCGGCGGCGCAGCCGTTCGGCGGGGCGGTGCAGTTCCAGCTCGGTGCGGACGGGCGACTGGTGCAGCTGCCGCAGCGCAGCGGCTTCGCCGATTTCCTGTACGACCTGCATTTCACCGCCGGGCTGCCGCGCACCTTCGGCACCTACCTGTTCGGCGTGGTCTGCATCCTGTACGGCCTGGCCCTGGTCAGCGGCGTGGTGCTGTATGCGCCGGTGTTCCTGAAGGACCTGTTCGCGCTGCGCCTGGGGCGCAACGTCAAGCGCCTGTGGCAGGACGCGCACAACGCGATCGGCATGCTGTCGCTGCCGTTCCATGTGATCTTCGCCTGGTCCGGCGCGGTGCTGACCCTGGGCGTGCTGCTGCTGGCGCCGTTCCAGTACCTGGTGTTCGACGGCAAGCTGATGCAGGTGCTGGAGCCGGATTTCGAACTGACCCCGCATGTGCAGCCGGCGCAGACGAAGGCGCCGCCGTTGCCGGTGGCCGACCTGCTGGCGCGCGCGCGTGCGGCCAGCCCCGGCTTCGTGCCGGAGAGCCTGTCCTTCCACGATGCCGGCGACGCCAACGCGCGCGTGGAGATCTACGGTCACCAGCCGCAGCGCCGGCTCAACACGCTTGCCGGCGTCGCGATGGAAGCGGCCACCGGCAAGGTGCTGCGGGTGCTGGCGCCGCAGAGCATGTCGCCGGGCGTGGCCTCGCTGCGCGGACTGCAGGCGCTGCATTTCGCCAACTTCGGCGGGGCGCCGCTGCAATGGCTGTATTTCCTGCTCGGCCTGGCCGGTGCGTTCCTGTTCTACAGCGGCAACCTGCTGTGGGTGGAGGCGCGGCGCAAGCGGCGCCAGCCGGCGCAGCCGTGGCGCACGCATGCGCTGGCGCGGCTAACGACCGGCGTCTGCCTGGGCTGCGTGGCCGGCGTGTCGGCGTTGTTCGTCGCCGCGCGGCTGTTGCCGCCGGGGCAGGAGCGTGGCGTGTACTACGCCGTGTTCGGGCTGGGCGTGGCCTGGGCGTTGCTGCGTCCCACCGCGCGCGGCGCCTACGAGCTGCTGTTGGCCTGCGCGGTGCTGACCGCGCTGGTGCCGTTGGCCGCGCTGCGCGGCGCCGGCGGCTGGGTGGCGCCGTGGAGCAGTCCGCTGCTGCTGGCGGTGGACGGCTGCGCCGTGGCCCTGGCCTGGGCGTACTGGCAGATGGCGCGCGCCACCCATCGCCGTGGCCGCAACGGCGATCCCAACAGCGTGTGGGCGCTGCCGGCGAAGACCTGAGCGCTGGCGCTGTACGTCGGCCGTCGTTCGGGCCGCTGCGGCAACGCCGCGCGCGCTGTGGCATGCCGCGGCGCCTCCACGCCGCATCCTGTCGCCCGCATGCGCTGCGCATCGCACGCATGCCCGACCGCGAAAAGTGGACAATCGCGCGCCAGTGATTTCTCATGTACATGGAAGTCGAAGTCTGCAGCGTTGGCGCTGGGCGTCGCACGGCAATTTTTGTGACAGCCACCACGTTCTGTTCCGCGCTGCCGCGTACAGGGGATTGCATGCACCAACGCTACGAAGGACCGCCCGACGCTCCGTCCGGCGAGGCCTACGCCAGGCAGTTGCGTAGCGGCTTCGCCGCATTGCGCTTCGATCCGCCGCTGGAGCTGGCGTATCGCCGCTATACCGCATCGACGATGGGCTTCGCGCAGCGTGTGGCGGCCTCGCTCGGGGTGCTGATCGCGCTGGCGTTGCTGGCCTGGGACGCGTTGCATTTCGGCTGGACCGGCAGCACCGGGCTGGTCGGCTACGCGGTGGCGGTGCGCGCGGCCACCTTGCTGGCGTTGCTGTGGGTGGCGGTGGCGATCCATCGCGCGCATGCGCACGGGCCGGGCCGGGCGGCGCTGCTGCTGCTGGTCGGCGGCACCGGGCTGGTGCTGTCGAGCATCGGCTATCCGCCGCAGGAACTGCGCTATGCCGCCGCGGTGATGACCCTGGTGATCGTCGCCGGTTTCTTTCCGCTGGGCCTGGCGCTGTGGCAGAGCGTGGCGGTGGCGCTGACGCTGTGTGCGATCAGCGCCGCGGCCGCGCATCTGCTGCTGGACGGCGCCGCGCAGGCTGGCTACCTGCGGCTGCAATGGTTGCTGTGGGCGGCGGTACCGATCGGCGCGGTCGGCGGCTATCTGCGCGAGCATTCGCGCCGCGAGGGCTTTCTGCAGCGGCGGGTGCGCGACGACGAAGCCTTGCGCGACGCGCTCACCGGCCTGGGCGACCGCCGCCGTTTCGACGAGCACCTGGCGGTGGCGTTGGCCGAGACCCGGCGCCTGCAGCGCGGCCTGGCGTTGATCCTGGTCGAACTGGATGGATACGCCGCCTTCTTGCAGCGCTACGGCCCGCGCGAGGCCGACCGCGCGGTGGTGGACGTGGCCGAGGTACTGCAATGCCTGCTGCGGCCGATGGACGTGACCATGCGCATCGACGATGGCCGCTTCGCGCTGGTGCTGTACGACGCCAGCGGCGCGCACCTGCGCCAGGTGGCGCCGGCGCTGCGCGACATGGTCGAGCTGCTGGCGATCGCGCACGCCGACATGGCCAACGAACAGCTCGGCGTCAGCGTCGGCGCCTTGCTCGCCACAACCGCCGACACCGCCGCCACACTGATGCAACGCGCCGAAGCGCTGCTGCAGCGCGCGCGCATCGGCGGCGGCAACCAGGTGGTGCTGGCCGAGGACACGGGTTGGTAATAGCGCCGGCGCGGGTCGGATGCGCAGTGCGATGCCGGCCGCGAACGCTTGTGGTCTTTTGCGGAATGGAGGCTTTGCATGCATCTGCGCAACATCGTGCTGGTGCTTGTGATCGTGGCGGCGGCAGCGGTACAGGGATGCGTCGCGCTGGATCTGCTCCCGCCCAACCCCGTTTCCAAGGCCATCGAACGCAGCGACGATGCCGGCCGCCTGCGCGAGACGATGCGGCAGGCCGGACTCGACGATGCGGTGACGCGCGTGCGCCGGATGGAGCACGCCTGCAAGCCACCCGATGAACTGATGCAGCGCGATTACGCGTATTTCTATGTGGCCGAGGTGGCGAAGATTCCCGACGCGTTCTGGGCCGGCGAGGCGGCGCAGCGCCACTGGCAGCGCGGACCGGCGCATGGCGCCGTGCAGAAGGACGCATTGCGCACGGCGATCGGGTTCAACGATTCGCCGGACTGCCCGTGGCTTCCCACGCAGGCGGACATGGATTCGCCGCGCTTCATGCTGGCGTTCCTGCGCATCGCGTCGAGCGACGGAGGGTCCGAGGATCCTTCCTGGCAGGAAGTCGACGAGGTCAGCATGCTGGCCTACGACACCCGGACCTCCAAGCTCTACTACCTTTCTGCCAGCTTGTGAGCGCGATGGTGTGCGGCTTCCACGGAATGTCCTGCACATTGTAGGAGCGGCTTCAGCCGCGACAGGCTTTCCCGGTAACGCCCGTCGCGGCTGAAGCCGCGCCTACAGGGCGTGGCGCGATCTCGAGCGAAGACGCGCTGGCGAATGCGATCGGAAGCAGCTAGCCGTCACCAAGCTCGGATGGCATGCGCGCGTCGGCGGCCTGCACCACCTCAGAACGTCCCGCGCTGCACGAACGGCACCTGCTGGTAGAGGCGCCGTTCGCCGCCGCGCGGGTCGTGCGCCAGGCGGCTGTCGGCATCGAACAGCATGGTCTCGCGCAGTGCCAGCGAATACGGTTCCCAGTGCGGCAGTCCGGCGTGGTTGGGATCGCCGTGGCGGGCGAAGGCGAGCAGCGCTTCGCTCATCGCATCGGCCACGCGCTGCGCGTCGGCGCCGTCGCCGGTGCGCGAACCGGGCTGGCGAATGTTGTCGAACACCAGCGGGATGTCGAGGGTGTGGAACGCGCCGAACTTGCCGCCGTCCAGCGGCGAGCCCCAATCGAGTTGGTAGGCCCAGGTCGGCGCGCCCTGCCGCGCGCGCGCCTCGGCTTCCTCGATCGCGCCACGCCACGAGCGCCCGGCCGTGGTCGCGGCGAAGAACACCTCGCTCGGCGTGTAGTGCGGATACAGCCGCCGGTATTCGGCGATCACCACCTGCGGCAGCAGATCCACGAATTGCTCCTGCTCCAGTCTGGCCGGCAGCGTGTCCCAAGTCAGCGCGAAGTTGGCCGGATCGTTGCCGAGGAAGGCGCGGGTCTCGTCGTGGGTGTTGCCGATCACCATCGGGATGCGCGCCGACTGCGGCGGCGCGTCCGGCCAGAACGGGTGCCGGTGCAGCACCTGTGCATCCAGCACCGGGCCCAGATACAGGGACGTGTTCTCCACCCGCGACGGATCGCGCGTGCGCGTGGCCTCGAGCAGGCGTTGCATCGGCAGCGTGCGCAGCGCCGCCAGTTGCGTGGCATCGAGCTGCAAGGCCTGCAGCAGCAACTGCGCGCGCTGCGTGGCCGCGCGCGGCCCGGCGGCGGTGACCTGCTGGCCGCTCATGGTCCACGCGCGGTGGAACAGGCCCTGCGCGGCCGGCATCGCCATCAGCGTGGCGATCTTGGCGCCGCCGCCGGATTGGCCGAACACGGTGACGTTGCCGGCGTCGCCGCCGAACTCGGCCGCATGCGCGCGCACCCAGTGCAGCGCCTGCACCAGGTCGAGCTGGCCGACATTGCCTGACGCGGCGAACGCGGCGCCGCCCAGCTGCGCCAGGTACAGGTAGCCGAAAGCGTTGAGGCGATGGTTGACGCTGATCACCACTGCGTCGCCGCGCCGGCACAGGCGCGCGCCGTCGTACTGCGGATCGCTGCCGGAGCCGTTGTTGTAGGCGCCGCCGTGGATGTAGAACAGGATCGGACGCTTGGCGCCGTCGCGCAGGGCGGGCGTCCACACGTTGAGGAACAGGCAGTCCTCGCTGACCGGGTCGAGCTTGAGCTGCGGTGCGGAGGCGGCGTAGCCGCTGCAATCGCGCACGCCGCGCCAGGGCTGTTCCTGCAGCGCCGGCTGGAAGCGGCGCGACGCGGTGTCGGCACCATAGGGAATGCCCTTGAACACCTGCACGCCCTGCTCGCGATAGCCGCGGATGCGGCCGCTGCGGGTGCGCGCCAGCGGCGCGTCCGGATCGTTGGGCACGGGCGCGGCGCCGGCGTTGCCGCCAGGCAGGGCGCCGCTCAACGCCAGTGCGCCGAGCGCGCTGCCGTGCAGGAAGCGGCGCCGGCCGTGGTCGCCGGGTGCGGTGGACGCGGTGGTGGCAAGGTCGGCAGGCGGGATGGCGGCGAGTGGAGTCATGCGTGGCGGAGTCCGTGGGCAAACGCCGCCGGCCATGGGCCCGGGCTGGCAGCGGAAAGGGTCGGGTGGATGCGGCGCGGCACGCCTATGCCGAGCGCGGCGCAAGACGGCCCGATGCGGGCGGCGTTCGGGCGCGGGGTCATGGCGGCGTGGTGCATGGCGATGCGGCAGCGCCGGCTACTGCTTCGGCGCGGCAGGCGGGATCGGTGCCAGCGCGGCCGGGTCGCCCTGCACGCTGCGCATCCATTCCAGCGCCTGGGTCGGCCATGCGGCCAGCGGCAGGCCGGCGATGCCGCGGGTGCCGAAGCCATGGCCGCCGTGCGCGAACAGGTGCAGTTCCGCCGGCACGCCGGCCTGGCGCAGCGCCTGGTAGAACAGCAGGCTGTTCTCCACCGGCACCACCCGGTCGTCCTGCGCGTGCACCAGGAACGTCGGCGGCATTGCCGGTGTCACGCGGTTCTGCAGCGAATAGGCTGCCATCGTGGCGGCATCGGGATGGCGGCCGAGCAGCCGCAGGCGCGACCCGGTATGCGCCGCGGTGCCGCTGCCCATGTCGATGACCGGGTACAGCAGCAGCAGGAAGTCCGGCCGCGCGCTGAGCCGGTCGATCGCATCGCGCGCCGGAGAGACGCGTTCGTCGTAGCGGGTGCCGAGGCTGGCGGCGACATGGCCGCCGGCAGAGAAGCCGATCGCGCCGACCCGGTGCGGGTCCACGCCGTAATCGGCGGCGCGCGCGCGGATCAGGCGCAGCGCGCGCTGCGCGTCGGCCAGCGGCAGGTCGCGTTGCGCCGCGGCGTCGGCGCCCGCCGCTTCCGCATCGGGCAGCCGATAGCGCAGCACGAACAGGGTGATGCCTGCCTGTTCGGCGAAGATCGGCAGCAAGGCGCTGCCTTCCTTGTCCAGCACGATGCGCGCGTAGCCGCCGCCAGGGGCGACCAGCAGCGCGCTGCCGTTCGGCGTCTTCGGCCGGTACACCACCAGGTAGGGCTGGTAGCGGCCGCTGATGGCGCGGTCGGGCAGCGCCGGGTCGTCGCTGCGGTCGACGATGCGCGCCTGGTCGGGGCCGGGCACGGAGCCTGGCGCCGGATCCGGCCACAGCGGGATGCGCGCCGCTTGCTCGGCCGCGGTTTCGCTGCTCGGGTGCTCGGCGGCGAGCGCGGGGCCGGCGAGCGCCAGTGCCAGCAAAACGCCCAGTGCGCCCTGCCGGCGCTGGCGCCACGCCAGCGCCAGCACGCCGGCCGCCTGTCTCAGGATCGGGCGCGAGGCCCGGCGCTGCCGGCCGGTGTCGTCGGCAGCATCCGCCAGCGCCACACCAGCGCCTCCCGTTGTCGTCGTGTTCCGCATCCGTCGCCCTCCCAGGTCAAGGATGTGCAGCTAATCCGCTCGCACGGCGCCGCGCAAGCGACGGGTTCTTGCAGAAGGGATCGGGTCGCAGCGCTTCAGCGAATCCCCACTCCCGAATCCCCGATCCCGGCTTTTTGCCGCACCGCACATTGCCAATGACACCGGTTTACCATATACAACTGCGCAACGCGCTGTCGATGAGCGGCGCAGCAATTCTTCCGATCCCCCACATTCTTGCGGAGATGCCCTTGAGCACTCATTCCGGTCCTTCGGACACGCCACCGCCCGCGCTGGCCGACATCGCGGCCCGCTTCGTCCAGGCCCGCCAGCAGGGCCGTTCGCTGCCCGATTTCCCCGGGATCATCCCCGACGACCTGGAAAGCGCCTACCGCGTGCAGGACCTGGCGATCGCGCAATGGCCGGACCGCGTGGTCGGCTGGAAGGTCGGCTACATCGCCGCCGAGCGCCGCGACCACTCCGGCGACGAGCGCCTGCTCGGCCCGATCTTCGCCCGCAACCTCTGGAATGCTACCGGTGGAACAACGGATATTCCGGTGTTCGACGGCGGCTTCGGCGCGGTCGAGGCCGAGTACGTGATGCGGCTGGACGCGGACGTGCCGGCCGACCAGTTGCACTGGACGCCGGAGCAGGCCGCGCAGGTGCCGTCCACGCTGTTCATCGGCGTGGAAGTGGCCAGCAGCCCGCTGGCCACGATCAACCAGCTGGGGCCGCGCGTGGTGATTTCCGACTTCGGCAACAACAACGGCCTGATCCTGGGGCCGCAGGTCGCCGACTGGACCACGCTGGACGAGGCCGCGCTGCTGGCGGAAACCTTGATCGAGGGCCAGCGCGTCGGCAGCGGCGGTGCCACCCTGTTGCCGGGCGGGCTGCGCACTGCGTTCGCGTTCGCGCTGGCGCGTTCGGCGCGGCGCGGCCGGCCGCTCAAGCGCGGCGAGCTGATCGCCACCGGCAATGCCACCGGCATCCACGACATCGCCATCGGCCAGCACGCGACGATCCGTTTCGACGGCTATGGCGAACTTCATTGCAGGGCGGTCGCGGCCTGAGCCGCGGCATGCCGACGACGCGCGGGAGGGCGCAGCATGATCACTCGTAGAGGTTTCCTGGGCGCAGGATTGGCCGCGGCGGCGGCGGCCCCGCTGGGCACGCTGGCCCAGGCCGGCGGCGGCAGCCGGCTGCTCACCGCCACCGACGTGCACGTGGCCGACTACCCCACCGTGGAGGCGGTGCGCTGGTTCGGGCAGACCCTGGAACGGCAGACCGGCGGGCGGCTGAAGCTGCGCCAGTACCACTCCGGCCAGCTCGGCCGCGAAGCGGAAGCGATCGACATGGCCCGCTTCGGCGCCATCGACATCACCCGCGTCTACTCCGGCGCGCTCAACAACACCTTCCCGCTGACCCAGGCGCTGTGCCTGCCATACGTGTTCGACTCGGTGCCGCACCTGCGCCGCGCGATCGACGGCCATGTCGGCGACAGCATCCTGGCCAGCTTCGAGCAGCGCGACCTGGTCGGCCTGGCCATCTACGATTCCGGCGCGCGCTGCTTCTACAACACCAAGCACCCGCTGCACCGTCCCGAAGACCTGCATGGCCTCAAGCTGCGCGTGGCCTCGTCGGACATCTTCCTCAAGCTGATGCGCATGCTCGGCGCCAATCCGACGCCGATGTCGCTGGGCGAGACCTTCTCGGCGATGGAGACGCACATGATCGACGGCGCCGAGAACAACATGCGCAGCTTCCAGTCCAGCCGCCATTTCGAGGCCGCGCGCTACTGGTCGCAGAGCGAGCATTCCTATGCGCCGGACGTGCTGGTGATGTCGCGGCGCAGCTTCCAGGCGCTGTCGCCGGGCGACCGTGCGCTGGTGGTGGAGACCGCGCGGCAATCGGTGGCGGTGATGCGCAAGCTGTGGGACGCATCCGAGGCGCAGGCGCGCCAGGAAGTGCTCGACTACGGCGTGGCGGTCAACGAGGTGGACATGCCCGCCTTCCGCAAGGCCGCCGCGCCGCTGCTGGCCGACTACCGGCGGCAGCCGGAGATCGAAGCCCTGTACCGCCGCATCCGCGATTTCGCCTGAGGCCATGCCGATGACCGACCACGCCATTGCCGTCCCGGTGGCGCCGCTGCAGCGGCTGCTGGACCGGATCTCCAACCTCGCCATCGGCATCGCCGCCGCCGCCCTGCTCGGGCTGGTGGTGGTGCAGGGCTGGCAGGTGTTCACCCGCTACGTGCTCAACGATTCGCCGAGCTGGACCGAGCCGGTGACGCTGCTGCTGCTGAGCACCGCGATGAGCCTGGCCGCCGCCGCCGGCGTGCACACCAAGCGCCACTTCGGTTTCTTCCTGCTGGCCGAGAAGATGCACGCCCGCGTGCGCCGGGCGATCGACCTGATCCGTCCGCTGATGATCGTCGCCATCGGCGCGGTGATCGCCTGGTGGGGCGGGGTGCTGTTGCTGGACGGGCTGGACATCAAGATGGCCGGCGCCACGCTGCCGCAGAGCATCAACTACCTGCCGCTGTCGATCGGCGGCGCGCTGATGAGCGTGTTCGCGCTGTACCAGGCGTGGCAGGTGCTGCGTCCGGCCACCGCTGAAGGAGTGAACTGAGCCATGGCCATTGCAATCCTGCTCGGGCTGTTCGTGCTGTTGCTGTTGATCGGCGTGCCGGTGGCCTACGCGCTGGGCGCCGCGGCGCTGGCGACCATCCTCTACCTGGACCTGCCGGCGATCGTGCTGGTGCAGCAGATCTCCGCCGGTAGCGGTTCGGCATCATTGATCGCCATTCCGTTGTTCATCTTCGCCGGCGAGCTGATGCTGCGCGGCGGCATCTCCGATCGCCTGATCGCGCTGGCCTCGTCGCTGGTGGGGCGCATGCGCGGCGGCCTGGGCCAGGTCAGCGTGCTGTCCTCGCTGTTCTTCGGCGGCGTGTCCGGCTCGGCCATCGCCGACGTGTCGGCGGTCGGCGGCACCATGATTCCGCAGATGATCAACCGCGGCTACGACCGCGACTACGCGGTCAACGTGAGCATGACCGCGGCGCTGGTCGCGCTGCTGGTGCCGCCCTCGCACAACCTGATCCTGTTCTCGGCCGCGGCCGGCGGCGGCTTGTCGATCGCCGATCTGTTCGCGGCCGGCATCTTCCCGGCGCTGCTGATGACCGCGGCGATGATGATCACCGGCTACGCGGTGGCGCGCCATCGCGGCTACGGCACCGAACCGTTCCCGGGCTGGCGCGCGGTGGCGCTGCGCCTGGTCGGCGCGCTGCCCGGGCTGGGCCTGGTCGCGCTGATCTTCGTCGGCATCCGCGCCGGCATCTTCACCGCGGTGGAGAGCGCCGCCATCGCGGTGGTGTACGCGCTGATCGTCACCGCGCTGCTGTATCGGCAATTGCGTTGGGCCGAGTTCTTCGCCGCGGTCACGCATGCGGCGCGCACCACCGGCGTGATCCTGTTCGTGATCGCCACCGCGGCGGTGTTCGGCTGGCTGCTGGCCTACCTGCAGGTGCCGGCGGCGGCGGTGTCGCTGCTGCAGTCGATCGCCGACGGCAAGAACACCGTGCTGCTGATGATCGTGGTGATGCTGCTGCTGCTGGGCATGTTCATGGACCTGGCGCCGAAGATCCTGATCTGCACGCCGATCTTCCTGCCGGTGGTGAAGGCCTACGGCATCGACCCGATCCATTTCGGGCTGGTGATGGTGCTGGCCGGCGGCATCGGCCTGATCACCCCGCCGATCGGCTCGGTGCTGTTCATCGGCACCTCGATCGGCCAGATCACCGTGGCCCAGAGCATGCGCACGATCTGGCCGTTCTGGCTGGCGGCGCTGTGCGTGCTGCTGATCGTGGCGTTCTTCCCGGAACTGTCGCTGTGGTTGCCGCGCGCGCTGCGCGCCTGATACGCCGCGCCGCACGCAGCCGCTGCGGCGCGAACCAAGGAGTGCATGGCATGAGCTCGTCCACGATCCCGCGTTCCCTGCGCTGGCTGCTGCTGGCCGGCCTGCTCGCCGCCAGCGCGCTGGCGGCGGCGGCCGACTGGAAGCGCGGCATCGAACACCAGCGCATCGCCGACCAGGGCAACGGGACTTTTCTCAATCCGGTGCTGGCCGGCGACCATCCCGATCCGTCGGTGCTCAAGGACGGCGACGACTACTACCTCACCCTGTCCTCGTTCGATGCCTACCCCGGCCTGCCGATCTGGCACTCGCGCGACCTGGTCAACTGGCAGCCGCTGGGCCACGCCATCAGCGAGAACGTCGGCGCGATCTGGGCGCCGGACCTGGTCAAGCACGGCAACCGCTACTACATCTATTTCCCGGCGCGGCGCGGCGAGCAGGGCCAGCGCAGCAACTTCGTGGTCTGGGCCGACGACATCAGGGGTCCGTGGAGCGCGCCGATCGACATTGGCCTGGGCAAGTACATCGACCCCGGCCATGCGGTCGGCGAGGACGGCAAACGCTACCTGTTCCTCAGCGGCGGCGACTACGTGCAGTTGTCCGACGACGGGTTGAAGGTCGTCGGCACGCCCAGGCATGTCTACGACGGCTGGACGTACCCGGAAAGCTGGGACGTGGAAGCCTATGCGCAGGAAGGGCCGAAGATCACCCGCCACAACGGCTGGTACTACATGACCACCGCGGTCGGCGGCACCGCCGGTCCGCCGACCGGGCACATGGTGATCACCGCGCGCGCGCGCTCGATCCACGGGCCGTGGCGCAACGCGCCGAACAACCCGATCACCCGCACCACGAGCGCGGCCGAGCCGTGGTGGTCGCGCGGCCATGCGACCCTGGTCGAAGGCACCGACGGGCGCTGGTGGATGCTCTACCACGGCTACGAGAACGGCTACTGGACGCTGGGCCGGCAGGCGCTGCTGGACCCGATCGCCTGGACCGCCGACGGCTGGTTCGTGGCCAAGGGCGGCGATCTCGGCATGCCGCTGAAAAAGCCCAGCGGGCAGGCGCTGCCGCACGGGCTGGCGTTGTCGGACGATTTCCGCGGCGGCCGGCTCGGCCCGCAGTGGTCGTTCTTCAATCCGGGCCGCGACGAGTCCCAGCGTCTGTCCTTCGGCGACGGCACGCTGAGCGTGCAGGGCAAGGGCCGCGCCCCGCGCGACAGCTCGCCGCTGACCGTGATCGCGCCCGATCCCGCCTACCAGTTCGAGGTGGAGATGGAGATCGAACCCGGCGCGCAGGGCGGCGCGCTGCTGTTCTACAGCGAGCGCCTGTACGCCGGGGTGGGCAGCAATGGCGAGGCCTTCGTCATGCACCGCTACGGCGAGGAGCGCCCGGCGCAGCTGGCGCCCAGCGCCAAGGGCGGCCGCTTGTGGCTGCGGGTGCGCAACGACCGCCACATCGTCACCATTCACAGCAGCCGCGACGGCACCACCTGGACCAAGTACCCGGTGCAGATGGAAGTGTCCGGCTATCACCACAACGTCGCCGGCAAGTTCCTGGCGCTGAAACCGGCGCTGTATGCGGCCGGAAATGGAAAGGTGCATTTCCGCCAATTCCGCTACCGTGCGCTGGAGTGAACATGACTACCGGTAGAATCCGTCCTCTTCCGTCCGGTTTTCCGTCCATGGCGCCGAGCAAACCCCCTTCCGCCGATGTCCACGCCTCCGTCCACGGCAAGGCCGCGACGATCAACGACATCGCGCGCCTGTCCGGGGTCTCGAAGAAAACGGTGTCGCGGATCATCAACAACTCGCCGCTGGTGCGCAAGGACACGCGCGAGAAGGTCGAGGCGCTGATGCGCGAAGTCGGCTACGCGCCGGATCCGCTGGCGCGCGGGCTGGCGTTCCGGCGCTCGTTCCTGATCGGCATGGTCTACGACAACCCGACCGCGCAGTACATCGTGGACATGCAGTACGGCGCGCTGGACGCGCTGCGCGGCTCCAGCTTCGAACTGGTGGTGCATCCCTGCGACAGCCGCAGCCCGGGCTACATCGAGGGCGTGCGCCGCTTCGTGCAGCAGCAGAAATTGCACGGCGTGATCCTGGTGCCGCGCGCCTCCGAAGACCAGGCGCTGGCCGACATGCTCGCCGGCATCGGCGTGCGCTACACCCGCATCGCCTCGCTGCCGCTGGACGAGACCTCGCAGATGGTGGTCACCCACGACCGCGACGGCGCCGCCGAAGCGGCCGACTACCTGCTGTCGCTGGGCCACCGCGAGATCGCGCTGATCACCGGTCCCAGCGCCTACCGCTCCGCGCACGAGCGCACCGCCGGCTTCATCGACGCGCTGACCCGGCGCGGCATCGAGCTGCCGCCGGAGCGCATCGTCGAGGCCGGCTACACCTTCGAATCCGGCGTGGCCGCGGCCGAGAAACTGCTGCTCGGCAAGCAGCGCCCGAGCGCCATCTTCACCGGCAACGACGAGATGGCAGCCGGCGTGTACAAGGTCGCGTTGCGCGCCGGCATCAACATCCCGCGCCAGCTGTCGATCATCGGCTACGACGACAGCCCGCTGGCCTCGCGCCTGTGGCCGTCGCTGACCTCGGTGCGCCGCCACACCCGCGACACCGGCCGCACCGCCGCGGCGATGCTGATCCAGCCCGAAGGCACCCCGGCGCTGGCGATCGCCAGCGTGCGCCCGCACCTGATCGTGCGCGACTCCTGCCAGCCGCCGGAAGACTGAGCGCGGCAACTGTCCGCTGCGCGGGCAGTTGCCCCCAAGGTTCTGCTTTGCAGAACCTTGGGCCCCGGCGCCGAGCCTGCCGAATCCCCGCGCCTTCGGCGCGCCCCCTTTACCAAAGGGGGCTTTTCTCCAGACGGGATGCAGCAATCGTCGCCAAGAAGATCGGCCTGCCCGATATGTCGCCGTGTCCGTGAGCGCCAGCGGCGCGCGGCGCCGATTGCCCGTCCAAACTCTCCGCCGCTGGCCCCGAATCCCCAATCCCGAATCCCAGCCTTTCGTGCACTGCGCAATGACACCGGTTTACCAGAGCCGCTAGAATGCCCTCATGCGGGCTGCCGCGTGTCCCTGCTTGCCCCGGAGATCCCCATGTCCCTGTACTGCAAGACCCACTACGCCACCCATCCCGACGCCATCAAGGGCGCCAGCAACGACCAGTTGCGCGAGCTGTACCTGCTCGATGGCTTGTTCGTCGCCGACGCGGTCACGCTGAAGTACACCCACTACGAGCGCTTCGTGCTCGGCGGTGCCGCACCGGTGAGCAAGCCGGTGGCGCTGCCGCAGCAGACCGAACCGGCCTCGGCCGCCGGCCACCCGTTCCTGGAGCGCCGCGAGCTGGGCGTGATCAACGTCGGCGCCGGCAGCGGCACGGTCACCGTGGACGGCACCGCCTATGCGCTGGGACCGAAGGACGGGCTGTACGTGGCGATGGGCAGCAGCGAGGTCAGCTTCGCCTCCGACGACGCGGCCAACCCGGCCCGGTTCTATCTGGCCTCGACCCCGGCGCATGCGCGCTTCCAGACCAAGCAACTGTCGATCAAGGACGCGGTGGCGCTGGACCGCGGCGCGCTGGAGACCAGCAACGAGCGCACCATCTACCAGTACATCGTGCCGGCCACCTGCCAGTCCTCGCAGCTGCTGCTGGGCCTGACCGTGCTCAAGCCGGGCAGCGTCTGGAACACCATGCCGCCGCACCTGCACGACCGCCGCAGCGAGGTCTATTTCTACTTCGACCTGGACGCCAACGACCGCGTCTACCACTTCATGGGCGAGCCCGACGCGCAGCGCCACATCGTGATCCAGAACGACGAGGCGGTGGTGTCGCCGCCGTGGTCGATCCACATGGGCGCCGGCACCAGCAACTACGCCTTCATCTGGGCGATGGGCGGCGAGAACCTGGACTACACCGACATGCACGTGCTGGACATCTGCCAGCTCAAGTAAGCCGCCGCGCGCGCCACCTGCGCCGCCGCCCGCCACCGTATCCGCATCACTCTAGGAGCACCCGCAATGACGAATCCGTTCAGTCTCGAAGGCAAGGTCGCACTGGTCACCGGCGCCAACACCGGCCTCGGCCAGGGCATCGCGCTGGCGCTGGCGCAGGCCGGCGCCGACATCGCCGCCGCCGGCATCCAGGCGCCCACCGAGACCGAGGAAAAGGTCAAGGCGCTGGGTCGCCGCTTCGTCGCGATCGAGGCCAACCTGATCAGCATCGAGCCGGTGCAGCGCGTGCTCGACGAGACCCTGGCCGGCCTCGGCCGCCTCGACATCCTGGTCAACAACGCCGGCCTGATCCGCCGCGCCGACGCGGTGGATTTCAGCGAGCAGGACTGGGACGACGTGATGAACGTGAACATCAAGTCCGCGTTCTTCATGTCGCAGGCCGCCGGCCGCCACTTCATCGCCCAGGGCAGCGGCAAGATCATCAACATCGCCTCGATGCTGTCGTTCCAGGGCGGCATCCGCGTGCCCTCGTACACCGCCAGCAAGTCCGGCATCGCCGGCATCACCCGCCTGCTGGCGAACGAATGGGGCGCCAAGGGCCTGAACATCAACGCCATCGCGCCCGGCTACATGGCCACCGACAACACCGCGCAGCTGCGCGCCGACGCCGCGCGCAACCAGTCGATCCTGGAACGCATCCCGGCCGGGCGCTGGGGCGTGCCGGAAGACCTGGGCGGCACCGCGGTGTTCCTGGCCAGCAGCGCCTCGGACTACGTCAACGGCACCGTCATCCCGGTCGACGGCGGCTGGCTGGCGCGCTGAGCCAAGCACGTGCCGCCGCAGCCGACGCTCCTCCCTTCTCCCTGCGGGACCATGGCCCCCTTTTTGGGAGAAGGTGCCCGCAGGGCGGATGAGGGTCGGCCCCCACGCATACCAACCAGATGCAAATGAAGGTCGGCACCGCAGGCACCGCATCGATCACACGCAACACTCTTCCCCCGCAATCGGAGACACCCATGAAAATCGCACTAATGAACGAGTTCAGCCAGGCCGGCAAGAACCCGGTGATCCTGCAGCAGCTCACCGACGTGGCCGGCGAACAGGGCCACAGCGTGTTCAACGTCGGCATGGACGGCGACAACGATCACCGCCTGACCTACATCCACCTGGGCATCGTCGCCAGCCTGCTGCTGAATTCGAAGGCGGTCGATTTCGTCGTCGCCGGCTGCGGTACCGGCCAGGGCGCGATGATGTCGCTCAACGCCTACCCGGGCGTGTTCTGCGGCTACTGCATCGAGCCGACCGACGCCTACCTGTTCGCCCAGGTCAACAACGGCAACGCGCTGGCGCTGGCCTTCGCCAAGGGCTACGGCTGGGGCGCGGAGATCAACGTGCGCTACATCTTCGAGAAGGCCTTCAGCGGCGAACGCGGCATGGGCTATCCGGCCGAGCGCCGCGAATCGCAGCAGGCCAACGCCGGCATCCTGGCGCAGGTCAAGCAGGCCACCGCCAAGTCCTACCTGGACGGCCTGCGCGCGCTGGATCCGGAACTGGTCAAGCAGGCGGTCGGCGGCGAGCGCTTCCAGCAATGCTTCTTCGGCAACGCGCAGGACGCGGACATCCGCGCCTTCGTCGCCGGCGTGCTGGGCAAGCCGGAAGCCGCCGCGGCCTGACCGCACAGCGCCGCGCTCGAGCTCCTCTCCCGCGGGAGAGGGGTTGGGGTGCGGGCCGAACAGGATCGACCCACCGGCACCACGCTTCCCTATCGGCTTGGCGTGCTTCCGGCCGACAGGCGCAGGGTGCCAAGCGCAGACACAGTGCAGCGGAGTCCACCACATGCGCCTGCTCCTTTCTGCATTGCTGTTGCTCTGCGCCGGTGTCGCCTGCGCCGAACCGCAGCGCGTGTTCATCGCCGGCGATTCCACCGCGGCCGACTACGGCCCCGAGCGTGCGCCGCAGGCCGGCTGGGGCCAGGCGCTGCAGAGCTATCTGGATCCGGCCGCCTGGCAGGTGCGCAACCATGCCAAGGGCGGGCGCAGCGCGCGCAGCTTCATCGCCGAGGGCCGCCTCGACGCGATCGCCAAGGACCTGCGTCGCGGCGACGTGCTGCTGATCCAGTTCGGGCACAACGACGCCAAGGTCGAAGACCCCAGTCGCTACGACGATCCGCAGCAGGCCTATCCGCAGTTCCTGGCGCGCTACGTGGCGCTGGCCCGCGACAAGGGCGCCACGCCGATCCTGCTCACCCCCGCCGCGCGTCTGCTCTACGACTTCGGCTCGCTGCTCGACACCCACGGGCTGTACACCCAGGCGATGCAGCGCCTGGCCGCCGAGCAGCAGGTGGCGCTGATCGATCTCAACGCCAGCAGCAGCGCCTGGATCCGCGCGCTGGGCGAGCAGGCGGCCAGGCCGTATTTCCTGTTCGTGCCGGAACAGGGCAAGGCCGACGGCACCCATTTCAGCCACGCCGGCGCGGCCGCGGTGGCCTGCCTGGTGGTGCGCGACTGGGCGGCGTTGCAGCCGACGCTGAAGGCGCAGCTGCGCCGCGACATCGACTGCGGGATGCCGGCCGGCAGCGCGCCGATGGCGCCGCCTCCGACGGTCGCGCAATCGATGCCGCCGACATCGCGGGTGGTGCAGGAACGCGAACTCGCCCGCACGCAACCCGGCCCGCACGGCGGGCCAGGCGAAACCACCGCCTATCCGTTCTTCGCCGACACCCCCGGCCTGGCCTTCGTGCTGCGCAAGCGCGTGCTGCACAAGGGCGCCGGCATCGGCCTGCACCTGCACGACAAGGACGAGATCTACTACATCGTCAGCGGCCGCGGCCTGTACGCGCTGGACGGCAAGCAGTATGCCGTCGGTCCCGGCCACGCGCTGCTGACGCGGCCGGGCAGCACGCATGCGCTGCAGCAGGTGGGGGAGGAGGACCTTGTGGTGCTGCTGGCCTATCCGACGGCCACGCCGCGTTGAGTGCGAGTGTGGCGTCATCGATGCGCTGCAGGCGCCAGCGCGGGCGTGCCGTGCTCGCTAGCGGGTGTCGTTCAACAGGTCTTGCAGCACGTCCGCGTCGGCTGGATAGCTGAACTGGGCCTCGTCGGCCGGCTGGAAGTCCGGCCCGCGCAGGAAAAAGACGCGCTGCGTGCCGGTAGCGCTCCGCTGTATCACGCCAAGCCTGTAGTGCCACATCTGCCACTCGGGGACCACCAGCGTCGCCGGCACGTTGGTGGCCTCGGACGCGACGATCCGATCGATGCGCAGGCGGTAGCGGATCTGGTTTGGGCTACCGGGGCCGGTGCGCGCCTGCGGATCGGTCACCGGCTTGCCTTGTCCGTCGACCATGTCCACGGCGGTGATTGTGGCGACCAGGACGTGGTCGGTCTTGCCGAGTAACGCATCCAGCGACATCGGCACGATCGAGGTGGCCCAAGCCGGTATCGCCAACGCCAATGCCAGCAACAGCATCCACCGCTTCATCTTCATCGCATGCTCCCATGTGCGCTGTGCGCCGTCAGGTCCGTAATCCGCTGGCAACGACGGCCTTGCCACCACGCTACACGTCGCCGTCGCGGCTCCAGCCCTCGCCGGTACCGCGCTGGTAAACGCGGTCCTCGGTCTGCACGTCGCCAGCGGCGATGTGCTCCTGCCGGCTCAGCTGCGCATAGAGCGGAGTGAAGTCCGGCGCGGTCGCCTGCATCAGCTGTTCGAAGCTGTCGATGACGAAGTAGGTCTTCTGGAAGGTGTCGATGCGGTAGCGGGTGCGCATGATCCGCGCCAGGTCGAAGCCGATGCGGTTGGGCGCGGCCGATTCCAGCGCGTACAGCGATTCGCCCTTGGACGAGACGATGCCGGCGCCGAAGATGCGCAGGCCGTCGGCGCTGGCGATCAGTCCGAATTCCACCGTGTACCAGTACAGGCGGGTGAGGTTCTGCAGCGCGTCCGGACCGATGCCGTGCGCCTTCACCCCGCCGCGGCCGTAGGCCTGCATGTAGTCGGCGAACAGCGGATTCATCAGCAGCGGCACGTGGCCGAACAGGTCGTGGAACAGGTCCGGCTCGGCGATGTAGTCGATCTGCTCGGGGCGGCGGATCCACCAGGTCACCGGGAAGCGGCGGTTGGCCAGGTGGTCGAAGAAATCCAGTTCCGGCAGCAGGCCTTCGACCCCGACCAGGGTCCAGCCGGTGGCGGCGCCCAGCACTTCGTTGAGCTGTTCGAAGCGCGGGATCGCCTGCGGGCTCATCCCCATCGCGTCCTGCGCCTGCAGGAATTCGTCGCAGGCGCGGCCGACCAGCAATTCGCGCTGGCGCTGGTACAGCGTGCCCCAGGTGGCATGGTCGTCGGCGCTGTAGCTGTCCCACGGCTGCGCAACCACGGCGGTGGTGTAGACCGGCACGTAGCCCTTGTCGGTCTGCTGGTGTTCGACGCGGCGCGGTGCGGTGTCCATGGGCGGCGGCTCCGGAAGGGGGATACCGACGATGGTAGGCGCCAGGCCACGCAATGAGCTTGCGAAGTTGCGCGATTCCAGCGGTTGCGCGCAAGATTGTTGCAACGAACCCATGCTGCAGAGCAATAAATGACCGAATCGGCCCTGTTCGACCGCACCGACCTGCGCCTGCTGGCGCTCCTGCAACGGCAGGGCCGGGCCAGCAACGCCGAACTGGCCGCGCAGGTGAACCTGTCGCCGTCGGCCTGCCTGCGCCGGGTGCAGCGGCTGGAGGCCGATGGCGTGGTCGCCGGCTACGCCGCACGGCTGGTGCCCGGCGCGATCGGTCTGGGTCTGCAGGCGTTCGTGCGTGTGCAGCTGGAAAAGCACGGGCAATCCGGCATCGCCCATTTCGCCGACAGCGTGCAGGGCTGGGACGAGGTCGTCGCCTGCCACGCGCTGACCGGCGACATGGACTACCTGCTGCACGTGTACGTGCGCGACCTGACCCATTTCTCCGCATTCCTGCTGGACAAGCTACTCAACGCCGCCGGCGTGGCCGACGTCAACTCCAGCTTCGTGCTGCGCACGGTCAAGGACTTCACCGGCCTGCCGCTGCCGCGCGGCTGAGCCTGCGTCCGGGTCGCCCGGGCAACGGCGGATGCGTGTCGAAGTGCGACAACGCTTGTTAAGTTGTTGCTAACGATTTACATTTGCGTCTACGACGGCCGCAACCGGCCAGCGCCTCCCCGCTCGATCCCGCCAGCCCCGACCCTGGGCCAGCCATGCCGGATATCCGTGCCGTGGAGCCCGTCTGCGCCCGTCCGTTTCCTCTCCCTTTCCCGGTGGTGCGCCAGCGCTGGTGCCGCCGCCCAACGACGACGCCGATTCCATGACCCGCTCCGCTCCGCGCCACCTGCTGCACCTCGCCCTGCTGTCCGTCCTGTCCGCCGCCGCCGTGCCGTTGCGCGCCGCCGAGGCCGACGCCAGCCAGCCCACCACCCTGGACAAGGTCGAGGTCAACGGCAGCCCCACCCGCGCGCAGCCATCGACCACCACACGCCTGCCGCTGACGCTGCAGGAGACGCCGCAGTCGGTCAGCGTGCTCGGGCTGCAGCGGCTGGAAGAGGAATCGCTGTTCAGCATCAACGACGTGTTGCGCAACGTCACCGGCGTCAACGTGTCCTTCTACGACACGCAGCGCCCGCTGTATTTCGCGCGCGGCTTCCAGATCACCGACTTCCAGGTCGACGGCCTGCCCACCTACAGCGGCTCCACCAACCAGGAATACGACATGGTCTTCTACGACCGCGTCGAGGTGATCCGCGGCGCCAACGGCCTGCTCAGCGGCGCGGGGATTCCCTCGGCCACGGTCAACATGCTGCGCAAGCGCCCCGGCAAGACCTTCGATGCGTCGTTCGCGGCCAGCGCCGGCAGCTGGGACTTCCGCCGCACCCAGGCCGACGTGACCGCGCCGCTTACCGACGATGGCCGCTTCCGCAGCCGCTTCGTCGCCGCCTGGCAGGACCGCGACTATTACTACGACCATTACCGCGAGCAGAAGATGTCGGGCATGGCGGTGCTGGAAGGCGACCTGACCGAGTCCACCACGGTGACCGTCGGCTACCAGCGCCAGGACAACGATCCGGTCGGCTCGACCTGGGGCACGGTGCCGTACTTCGCCGCCGACGGTTCCTTCGCCGATCTGCCCAGCTCGACCAACCTGGCGCCGGAATGGGCGTACTGGAAGCGCAACACGCATACCGCCTTCGCCAATCTGGAGCAGCGCTTCGGCGAGGACTGGCTGCTGAAGGTCAACCTGGCCCGTACCGAAGGCGACGTGCGCAACCTGCGCGTGTACGGCAGCGGCTATCCGGACACGCGCGACGGCAGCGGCATCTACCTGCGCGCCGCCGCAGGCGAGACCACGGACAGGCGCGACGGCGCGGATGTATACCTGTCCGGTTCGTTCCCACTGTTCGGCCGCGACCACGACCTGGTCGTCGGCGGCAGCTGGCAGGACCTGCAGTCGACCGCCTCCACCCTGGCGCTGCGCTATCCCAGCGACTGGGCAACGTGCGGACGCGAGCGCTGCTACTACATTCCCAACGTCTACGACTGGGACGGCGACATTTCCGAGATCACCTACGCGCGCACCGGCGCCTCGCGCGTGGCCCGCACCACCCAGCGCGGCGTGTACGCGTCCACGCGCCTGCGCCTGGCCGAGCCGCTGTCGCTGATCGCCGGCGCGCGGCTCAGTTCGTGGACGACGCGCACGCACAACTTCAACGCCAGCGGCGTCTACACGGGCAGCAGCGGGCGTTACCGGGTCAGCGACGAGGTCACGCCTTACGTCGGCCTGGTCTACGCGCTCACTCCGGACATCTCGGCCTACGCCAGCTACACCGAGATCTTCAATCCGCAAAACTACAAGGACAAGGACAACAACCTGCTGGCGCCGGTGCAAGGATCCAACCGCGAAGCGGGCCTCAAGGCCACGCTGTTCGGCGGCCGCGCGCTGCTCGGCGCCGCACTGTTCGAGGCGCGCCAGGACAACTACGCGGTGCGCGACATGAGCCAGCCCGAGGCTTCGCTGCCGGACGGCAGTTCGGCCTACATCGGCATCGACGGCACCAAGAGCCGCGGCTGGGAACTGGACTTCAACGGCGAGCTGCGCCCGGGCTGGACCCTCAACGCCGGCTACACCCGCGCCAAGGTCACGCGTGCGCCCACCGACGCGATCTACGCCAACCTGCCCGAGGACTACCTGCAGCTGTCCACGCAGTTGCGCCTGCCCGGCGCCTGGCAGCGCCTGAGCATCGGCGGCGGGCTCAGCTGGCAGAGCGCGGTGCGCGGCTACAACATCCCGCGCCCGGTCGGCGACGGCAGCGGCGCCGAGACCGCGGTCACCGTGGTGCAGGACGCGTACACGCTGGTGCACCTCAACGCGAACTACCAGCTCGGCGCGCAGTGGACCGCGACGCTGGCGGTGCGCAATGCGCTGGACAAGAAGTACTGGGCCAACCTGGACTACCAGAACTACGGCGAGCCGCGCTTCGTCAGCTTCACCCTGCGCTGGCGCTACTGAGGATCGGCAAGGCGGTGGCTGTTCCTTCTCCCATCGGGAGAAGGTGGCCCGTAGGGCCGGATGAGGGTACGGGCGCAGCCTCGTGTACCCAACTCCGCGAGGCGCTTCGCGCCGTACCCTCACCCCAACCCCTCTCCCGGTGGGAGAGGGGTTAGCTCACTTCTGTTCCTTGCACGGATCGTCGCGGCCGATCAGGCGGCCCAGGCGCGAGCGTGGTTCGCACGGCGGCGGCGCCGGTTGCGCGGCCTTGGCCGCGGCCGCGGCGGCCGCCGCGCGCTGTTGCTGCAGCTGCGCCAGCTTGGCCTTGATCTGCGGCATCGCCGCCAGCGCGGCCTTCTCGCCTTCCAGGATGGCGGCGTTGCGCTGGGCGAAATCGGCGGCGCCGATGTCGTTGACCTTGGGCCGGATCACGATGTCCGCGCGCGCCAGTTCCTGCTGGCCCAGGCGCTGGCCCATGATCGCGATCGACTGGTTGACGATGCCGAGCATGCCGGCCGGGTTCTTGCCGCTGGCCTTGCTGGAGATGTCCACCGCGACCACGAAGTCGGCGCCGAGCTGGCGCGCGGCGTCCACCGGCACCGGGCTGACCACGCCGCCGTCCACGTAATGGAACTTGCCGATGGTCACCGGCTCGAACACCCCGGGAATGCTGCTGGAGGCGCGCACCGCCTGGCCGGCGTTGCCGCGCACGAACACGGTGCGCTCGCCGTCTTCCAGGCGCGTGGACACCGCGGCGAAGGGCTTGCCGAGCTTTTCGATCGGGCGGTTCTTGAGCTGGGCGTTGACGTAGTCCTGCAGGGCCTGGCCCTGCACCAGGCCGCCGGAGAACAGGCGCATGTCGCGGATGCTGGTCTCGTCCAGCGCCACCGCGGCCTGCTGCATCTGGAACGCGTCCATGCCGCTGGCGTACAGCGCGCCGACCACACTGCCGGCGCTGGTGCCGGACACCACCACCGGCTCCAGTCCGTTGGCCTGCAGCATCTTGATCACGCCGATATGGGCGAAGCCCTTGGCCGCGCCGCCGCCCAGAGCGATGCCGATGCGCAGCGGCTTGGCCGCGGCGGTCGGTGCCGGCCCCACCACCACCGGTGCCGGCGTCGCCGGCTTGGGCTCGCCGCCGCACGCCGCGAGCAGGCCGAACAGGGACAGGGACAGGAGCAGGCGCGGGGAACGGAAGGCGGTCATGGATGCGGCGTCGTGGAGGGAGAGGGCGGAGCCGGCGCGAGCATACCGGGATACGCCTGCACCGCCCACGACCGGAGGTCATGCAGGCTGGCGCACGCGGCGCCGCCGCGGCTACCAGCGCAGCAGGCGCGGGCCGAGCGCGGCGCCGAGCGCGGTCGGCAGCGCCATCCCCAGCGCGTACCAGAGTGCCCAGAACGGGACCGCCATCTCCGGGCAATGGAGGCAATAGGCCATGGTCGCCAGCGCGCCGCCGAGCAGCCCGCCGGCGGCGCCGGCCGCGCGCAGGCGGGTCGGCGCCAGTCCGCGCAAGGCCCAGAACACGCTGGCGAAGGTCGGAATCGACAGCAGCGCGATGTTGAACGGACAACTGTGCCAACTCTGGCCCTGCAGCAACGGCAGGCGCAGGTCCGCCGGTGCCGTCCACAGCGCGGCGATGGCGGCGATCCACACCGTTGCGACCGGGACGCCGATCGCGACGGCGGCTGCGCCGACCCGCCGCCCCGGCGTGGCCAGGCGCCAGGTCGCCAGGCCGGCGCCGGCGGCCATGCAGGCGGCGAAGCCCAGCTTCGCCCAGAACGCCGGATCGACGGCCGCCGCGGCCAGGTCCGGGCGGACACCGAACACCGCCGCCGCCAGCAGCAGCGCACCCAGCATCCCGCACGGCAGCGCCAGCGCGAACCGCCGGGCGGAGACATGCCGGTCCACGCGCAGCGGTTCCTGCGCCAGCAGCGCGATCAGCTCATCGGTCTTCATGTCGTACTCCTGATCTTCAGCGCCAGCGCCTTGAGTCCGCGATGCACGCCGATCTTGACCGCCGATTCGGACATGCCGGTCAGCCTGGCGGTCTCGCTGACCGACAGGCCTTGCAGCTTCACGTGCACGATCGGCAGGCGGTGCCGGTCCGGCAATTGCTCCAGCAGCCGGCCGATCTCATGGCGGGCGTGCGCCGGAGCGTCGTCCGCATGCGCGAACAGGTCGTCGGCGGCATCCAGCGGCAGCTGCAGCGGACGCTTGCGCGCGTGCGCCCGGTAGAAGTCCAGCAGCTTGTACCGGGCGACCGCATATACCCACGCGGTCAACGGTTCGCTGCGGCGGTAGGTGTGGCGGCTGTTGTGGATGGCCAGCAGGGTCTCTTGCAAGATGTCCTCCACGTCATCGGGCGCGTGGGTCAGGCGTCGGCGCAGGAAGCCGCGCAAGTGGGCGCTGAGTTCGTCGAGGAAGGCGCGGTAGTCGCGCGCGTCGCCATCCAGGCCGGCCACGAACAACAGGCGCAGACGCACCTCCACCGCCTGCAGCGCGTCCAGGCGGCTCATCGCGCCACGCGGCCGGCGGCCGGGCGAGGGGCGCGGCGGGAACGGCGGAGGACGGACATGCGGCGTTCTCCAGGGCGGCCTGGCGGACGCCGGACAGGCAGGATACGACGGCGCTGTCCTGGCCGCAGGACCGGCCCCCCGTGCCCGCCCGTCATCGCTGCCGCCGCCAGGCAGCGCCAGGCGCCGCAGCCGGTCGTGCAAGGCGGGCAACGCACGCGCCCGCCGCCGCAATGGATCGCGCTGCAGGCGCAGCCCGTCCGTCCACGGCCGCCACCGGCGTCTGGCTGTTCACGGTTGCTTCCCCGTCTATGGTCATGTCAGCGGTAGTTCGCCGCATCCGCGGCGGCGGTTACAGCCGACGCCGCCTTCTTTCTTTTTCGCCCGCATCGGCGACCGGCTGTAACCGCGGCGGCGTTCGCCGCGAATGCAGAAGGGTTCCGGCCGCCGCGTGCACTCGCGGCCCGGTCCGTCCCTTCCCTTTTCCGCAGGAGCATTCCCATGAACGTACGCAACGCTGCAACGGCGGCCCTGACCCTGGCCGCTCTCGTCGCCGGAGCCGCGATGGCTCAGGGCGCCGATCCCGCTGCCCAGCCCAAGCCGATGGAGAAGTGCTACGGCATCGCCAAGGCCGGCCAGAACGATTGCAAGGCCGGCGCGGGGACCAGTTGCGCGGGCACGTCGAAGCGCGACTACCAAGGCAACGCCTGGAAGAACGTGCCGGCCGGCACCTGCGTCGGCATCAAGACGCCGAAGGGCCATGGCACGCTGACCCCGGTCGGCGCCTGAGCGCGGCGCCGCGGCCATGCAGCTCGGCGCCGGCATCGGCCTGAAGCCGCAGCACTACGCGCAGGCGCTGGATTGCACTGCGCCAGGGCTGTGGTTCGAGGTGCACCCGGAGAACTATCTGGTCCAGGGCGGGCCGCGGCTGGCCTGGCTCGAGGCGATCGCCGCGCGCCACCCGCTGTCGCTGCACGGCGTATCGCTGTCGCTGGCGGCCGATGTCGATCCGGACGCGCGGCACCTGCGCCGTCTGGCCGCGCTCGCCGAGCGGGTCCGGCCGTGGCAGGTGTCCGAGCACCTGGCCTGGTCGGTCTGGCGCGGCCGCTACCATCCGGACCTGTTGCCGGTACCGCGCAGCGCCGCGGCGCTGGCGCGCGTGGTGAGCAATGTCCAGCAGGCGCAGGAGGCGCTCGGCCGCCCCCTGGCGATCGAGAACCCGAGCCATTACCTGGCGCTGCCCGGGCACGCGTGGAGCGAACCGGAGTTCCTGGCCGAACTGGTGCGCCGCAGCGGCTGCCGGCTATTGCTGGACATCAACAATGTCCATGTCAGCGCGCACAACCTCGGTTTCGATGCCTACGCCTATCTGCACGCCTTCCCTGCCGATGCGGTGGTGGAAGTGCATGTGGCCGGCCATGCCGAGGATGCGGCGGACGAGCGGACCCTGCTGATCGATTCGCACGATGCGCCGGTGGACGACGCGGTCTGGGACCTGTACGCGCATTTCCTGGACCTCGCCGGGCCGCGGCCGACGTTGATCGAGCGCGATGGCGACGTGCCCGCGTTCGAGGCGCTGCTGTTGGAGCGCGATCGCGCGCAACGGCTGCTGGAGCGGGCCGCGACGCGTCGGCGGTGGGCGGCATGAATGCGTTGGCGCAGTTCCAGGACGGCTTCGCGCGCGCGCTGTACGGCGATGGCGACGCCGGCGGCCTGGCGGCGCAACCGGGATTCCGCATCTATCGCAACACCGTGCTGCGTGCCTGCATCGACGCGCTGCAGGCGAATTTTCCGAGCGTGCAGCGGCTGGTGGGCGCGGCATGGTTCGAGGAGGCGGCGCGTGCCTATGCCCGGCGCTGCCCACCTGACGATGTACGCCTTTTGAACTACGGCGGCGACTTCGATGCGTTTCTCGCCGCGCTTCCCGAGGCCGGGCAACTGCCCTACCTGCCGGGCGTGGCGCAACTGGATCGCAGCTGGCGCGAGGCGCATGTCGCGGCCGATGCCGCGGTACTCGATCCGCAGGCCGTGGCCGCCTTGCCGCGCGAACAACTGGCCGGCGCGCGCGTGGCCGTGCATCCGAGCGCGCGCTGGCATTGGTTCGAGGCGCTGCCGGTGTACGCGATCTGGTGCGCGCAGCGCGATGCGGCGCCCGTGCCCGAACTTGCGTGGCGCGGCGAAGGCGCGTTGCTGCTGCGGCACGGCGGCCAGGTGCATCGGCAGGCGCTGGGCCTGGGCGGTTGCGCGCTGCTGGAGGCCTGCCGCGGCGGCGCCACGCTGCAGGCCGCCGCAGCGCGGGCGCAGCAGGCCGAGCCGGCGCTGGCCTTGGCGGACACGTTCGCGACGCTGCTGCGCGCCGGCGCGTTTTCTTCCCTCGACCTTTCTTCCACGCAAGGAATTCCATGACGCCCCCTCTCGCATCTTCGGACCCGCGCGCAGCGTGGAATCGTCTCGCCGCCGCGCTGTCGCAGCGGGTCGGCCACTCCGCACTGGCCCTGCTGTTCCGGCTGTCGATCGCCGCGATCTTCTTCCTGTCCGGACGTACCAAGGTCAGCGGCGTGCTGACCATCACCGACAGCACCTATGCGCTGTTTCGCGAGGACTACCGCGTGCCGCTGCTTCCGCCGGAACTGGCCGCGCACCTGGCCACCTATGCGGAGCACCTGTTCCCGTTGCTGCTGGTGCTGGGCCTGTGCACGCGCCTGTCGGCGCTGGCATTGCTGGGCATGACCGCGGTGATCGAGATCTTCGTCTATCCCGATGCCTGGCCCACGCACCTGAGCTGGGCCGCGCTGTTGTCGTACCTGCTGGTGCGCGGCGCCGGCACGCTATCGCTGGACCGTGTGTTGCGCATCGCCTGACATGCGCAGCGCGCTGTAACCGCGGCGACGCTTGCGGCGAAGTACCCGCTGCCAATTCGGCATCTGTCCATCCCCGAGGAACGTCCATGATCGCTACCCGTACCGTCACCGGTTTCGCCGCCACCGCCGCCCTGCTCGCCGTCGCCGCCGCCAGCGTTCCCGCTACAGCCAGCGCCGCCGCCAAGGGCGATGCCAAGCTCGTCGCCTGCTATGGCATCAACAGCTGCAAGGGCCAGTCCGATTGCAAATCCGGCAGCCACGAGTGCAAGGGCCAGAACGCGTGCAAGGGCCAGGGCTTCAAGGACGTGACGGTGAAGCAGTGCACGTCGGCCGGCGGCTCGCTGACCGCACCCGCCGCCTGAGGCGACGCTCCTGTTCCGGCCGGCGCCGCGCGCCCGGCCGGGACGACGCACGAGACCTTGCGCCAGATGGACACGATCGCCCCTTTCCACGGCTTCGGGCTGGGCCTGCGCCCGCCGCACTATCCGCTCTATCTCGAGGAACCGCCCGCGCTGGATTTCGTCGAGGCGATCTCGGAGAACTTCATGGTCGCCGGCGGCCGGCCGCTGCACGTGCTGGACCGCGTGCGCGAGCGCTACCCGGTGGCGCTGCACGGCGTGTCCATGTCGCTGGGCTCGGCCGATGGACTCGATCGCGACTACCTGCTGCGGCTCAAGCGCCTCGCGCGGCGCGTGCGTCCGTTGTGGGTTTCCGATCATCTCAGTTGGAGCGCGGTCGGCGGGTTCAACGCGCACGATCTGCTGCCGCTGCCCTACGACGGCGAAGCGCTGGACGTCGTCTGCGCCAACATCGCCCACGCCCAGGACGTGCTGGAACGGCCGCTGCTGCTCGAGAATCCTTCCACTTACCTGGCCTTTTCGGGCGCCAGCATGAGCGAAGCGGACTTCTTGCGTGAGATATGCGCGCGGACAGGCTGCTATCTGCTGCTCGACGTCAACAACGTCTACGTCAGCGCCAGCAATCACGGTGCCGACCCGCAGGCCTATCTGGATGCGCTGCCCTGGGACCGCGTGCGCCAGGTGCACCTGGCCGGCCACAGCCAGGGCCGCGAGTTGCTGATCGATACCCACGACCAACCCGTCTGCGATCCGGTGTGGGCGCTGTACGCGGCGGTGTGCCGGCGTATCGGCGCGATGGCGACGATGATCGAGCGCGACGACCGGATTCCGCCGCTGCCCGAGTTGCTGGACGAGCTGCGGATCGCACGGCGCATCGCCGCCGACGCGGCACGCGCGGCCGCATGAGCCTGCTGGAGTTGCAGCGTCGCTTCTCGGGTTGGCTGCGCGATCCCGAGGCCGATGCGGACGCCTACCTGGATGCGCGTCAGCACCCGGGCCTGCGCGTGTATCGGCACGCTTACCGCGCGCAGCTCGGCGACGCGTTGCGCGACACCTACGCCACCACCCTGGCCTGGCTGGGCGAGGCCACGTTCGACGCGGCTGCGGCCGGCTACGTGGCGCGGCATCCTCCGTCTGCCTGGAACCTTGGCGCCTACGGCGATCGGTTCGGCGCGCACCTGGCCGTGTGCCATCCCGAGCGCCCGGAACTCGCCGACCTGGCCTGGCTCGACCTGGCCCTGCGCCGCGCCTTCGACGGGACCGACGCGACGCCGGTGACGCTGGCGTCACTGGCCGGCGTGGACTGGGAGCAGGCGCGCCTGCGCTTCGTGCCGACCCTGCGCCGCCGCCGCATGCGCAGTAACGCCGCGGCGATCTGGCTGGCCCTGTCGGAGGGGCGTGCGCCGCCCGCGGCGGTGCGCCTGCCCGAGGCGGTGACGCTCCGGGTCTGGCGCAAGGGCTTGTCGCCCTATTTCCAGAGCATGTCGCCGCTGGAGGCGTGCATGCTGCGCGATGCGCTCGCCGGGGTTCCGTTCGGAGTGTTGTGCCGGCACGCGCCTGGCGACGATCCGGCGGTGATCGGGCAGATGCTGGAGCAGTGGCTGCGCGACGAACTGCTGGAGGCGGTCGCACCGGCGTAAGTGGCGCACGCTTGCGCCGCCGCGACCGCGCCGGCACGGCTCAGAAGTTGTTGTCGCCGTCCAGCATCCGGCCCAGGCCGCCGAGCACCGAGCCTTCGCCGCGGTTCTGCCCGCCGCCCTGCGGCGCGGCGGCGAACATGCGTCCGGCCAGGCGCGAGAACGGCAGCGACTGCAGCCATACCTTGCCCGGGCCGGTCAGCGTGGCCAGGAACATGCCTTCGCCGCCGAAGAACATGCTCTTGATGCCGCTGACCGGGCGCACGTCCATGTCCACCGTGGAATGGAACGCGACCACGCAGCCGGTGTCCACGTCCAGGCGCTCGCCGGCGGCCAGCTCGCGCTCGACCACGCAGCCGCCGGCATGCACGAACACCCAGCCGTCGCCTTCCAGCTTCTGCATGATGAAGCCCTCGCCGCCGAACAGGCCGGTCATGATCTTGCGCTGGAAGTGGATGCCCAGCGACACGCCGCGCGCGCCGGCCAGGAAGCTGTCCTTCTGGCAGATCAGGCGGCCGCCGTGCTGGTCCAGCTTCATCGCCAGCACCGTGCCCGGATACGGCGCGGCGAAGGCGACCTTGGCCTTGCCCTGGCCCTGGTGGGTGAACACGGTGGTGAACAGGCTCTCGCCGGTGACCAGGCGCTTGCCGGCCGAGAACAGCTTGCCCATCAGCCCGCTGCCCTGACTGTTGGAGCCGTCGCCGAACACGGTGTCCATCTGCACCACGGCGTCCTTGAACATCAGCGCGCCAGCCTCGGCGACCGCGCTCTCGCCCGGATCCAGCTCGATCTCCACGAACTGCATCTCGTGGCCGACGATGCGGAAGTCGATGTCGTCGGCACGACCGCTGCTGCCGGGCGGGGGCGGCAGGCCCGGCGGCAGGCTGGCCGCGCTCGCCCCGCGCAGCTCGTCGATCTGGTTGGCCGGCTTCCAGCCGCTCTGGCCCTGGCGCCAGGCCATGGCGGTGGGGTTGTTGCGGGCGAAGGCGATGGCGTCGGCGTCGTCGAACGGGCCGGAGCGGGTCTGCTCGCTGCCGGTCAGGAAGTACCACTGGGTCATGGCTGCGGGTCCTTGGCGGAAATCTGCGGCGAGTCTAGCCCGCCGGCCCGGTCGGTTCGCATCTGCCCAAAGGCATGGGGCGGGATGTTCGCCGAATGTTTCATGTATGAGCAACGTCACTCGCGACGAAACGACGCGGCACGATCCCTGGATCGAAACGCGTCGCGGCTGAAGCCGCTCCTACAGAAAAGCGTGCCTGGATCGGTACAAGCGACACGCACGCTTTTGTAGGAGCGGCTTCAGCCGCGACCGGGCGCCAGGAATGCCCGCGACAGCACGCCTACAGCGCGCTTTCCGGCCGCACCTGCAGGGTCGTGGTTTCCGCGGCGCAGTCCTGGGCCGGCGTCAGGCCCTGCGCGCGCGCGTCCGCGATCTCCGTGCGCGCGCCCTCCAGATCGGCGCGGAACGCCGGGTCGGCATGCAGCCGGGCCACCGTCGCCGCGCCCATAAAGCGGCCGGCCAGCACGTCGCTCTGCCAATGCACGTTGCACACCAGCCGGCTTTCGCCGTAGTTGCGGCCGCGCGCGATCAAGGCGTCGGCGCGGTCGGGCGCGATCTCGCCGAGGATCAGCGCCCAGGCCCAGCCGATGGCGCTGTGCCCGGAGGGATAGGAGCCGCTGTGGCGCAACCCGTCCTCGTCGTCCGGGGTGCAGACCGGCAGCTGGTTGAGCATGAACGGGCGCAGCCGCCGGTAGTGGTTCTTGGCCGCCTTGGTCGCGGCGCTGGCATCGATGCGGCTGCGTTCCAGCAAGGTGTACAAGTGCGGAGTGCGCTGCGCATCGATCGGCACGCCCAGCGCGCAGGCGAACTGGCCGGCGCCGGCCGGGAAGCTCAGATCGGCGTCGCGCGCGGCCTGGTGCCAGCGCGCACTGCCGCGCAGCGTCAGCGCCTCGCGGTTCACCGCCTGGTCCAGCGCCTGCCCGGGCGAACCCTCGGCTGGCGGTGCCGGCAGCAGCTGCAGGCTGGCCGGGACCGCGGCAGCAGCGAGGTAGCCGATCGCCTTGCCCGACGCGGCCTGCTCCGGTGCCGGCGCCGCCGGCGCACGGGCGGGCGACGTGCTGCACCCGGCGAGCGCCAGCGCCAGCAGGGCGAGGGCGGCAGAACGGAAACGGAAGGCAGGGAACGCGGGCATGCGATCTCGGGCGGGCGAGGAGGGATCGTTCAGTGTACGGCCGGTGCCGTGGCGCAGCAGGCCGCCATGGGGCAGGCCGGAGTGCCTGGAGCGGTACTGCCTGCAGCAGTCAGGTCGATGCGTCCGGTGCGCGCGCGGCGGTGTCGGACCGGGGCGGCAGCAATCATGCCGAAACGGGCGGCCACCCTGTGGGAGCGACTTCAGTCGCGACGCATTGCCGGTAAGGCCCGTCGCTACTGAAGTCGCTCCTACAAAAGCGCGCGCCAACCGCAAATACCTGGACCGCATGTTGCAGCGCCGGGAAGCGCAGCAGGCAGGCAGCCGCTGTCGTGCTGCGTAGCGGGGGCCACGCCCGCGGCGGAGGCCTCAGCCCTCGTCGCGTTCCTGCCGCGGCGGGAAGCGCAACACCACCCCGCGCGGTACCGAGGGCGGTTGCCACAGCACCGGCACCTGCGCCGGCGGTGGCGGCTCCAACTCGTCGTTCAACGGCGCCAGCGTTTCCTCGTCCTCGTCTTCCCAGCTGTAGCGCTTGCGCGGCGGCAGCGGGTCGCGGTGGCGCAGCAGCAGCGCCGCGACCGCGCCGCCCAGCGCGCCGCCCAGGTGCGACTGCCAGGACACCCCGGCCTCGTGCGGCAGCACCGTCACCAGCATGCCGCCATAGAACAGGAACGCGATCATGCTGGCCGCGATCGCGGCGCGGTCGCGGCGCAGCAGCCCGAGCACGAACACCAGGAACAGCAGGCCGTGGGTGACGCCGCTGGCGCCCAGATGGTGGCTGCCGGGCTCGCCCAGCAGCCATGCGCCCAGGCCCGAGCCCAGCCACAGCAACGGCAGCGCGGCCAGGGTGGCGCGCGGGTACACGCTGCCGGCCAGGGTGCCCAGGATCAGCAGCGCGCCGGCATTGGCGGCCAGGTGTTCCAGCGACCCGTGCAGCAAGGGCGCGGTCAGCAGCCCGAGCAGGCCGCTGGCCTGCTGCGGTCCCACCGACCACGGCCGCCAGTCGAACAGGCCCTGGCTGGCGAACACCGCCACCAACACCGCGATCAGCGCGAGGCTGGCGTTGAAGGCGCGCAGGATCCGGGCCCGGTCGAAGCGGTCCTGCGCCTGCGCATCGTCGGCAGGCGGGGGCGGGGAGAGCGAAGGAGAGGTGTCCATGGTCCCTGGATGGCGGCGCCTGTCGTCCAAGGCAAGGCGCCGCCGGTGGGAGGGACTGGCCACGGCCGCGGGACAATCCCGCGGCCGTGGCGCGCCTCAGTGCGCCGGCTTGGCCGGGCGCAGCAGGCTCAGCGCCACCGTCGCGCCGATGATCAGCGCCACCGCCAGCAGCGACACCAGCACCGGGATCTTGTACAGGTCGATGATCAGCATCTTGGTGCCGATGAACACCAGCACGATCGCCAGCCCGTACGGCAGCAGGTGGAAGCGGTCGGCCATGCCCGCCAGCAGGAAGAACATCGCGCGCAGGCCCAGCACCGCGAACACGTTGGAGGTCAGCACCAGGAACGGGTCGGTGGTGATCGCGAAGATCGCCGGGATGCTGTCCACCGCGAAGATCACGTCGGTGATGGCGATCAGCATCAGCACCGCGAACAGCGGCGTGTACCAGCGCTTGCCTTCCTGGGTCACGCTCAGCGCGTTGCCGTGGTACTGCGGGGTCAGGCGCAGGTGCTTGCGCATGAAGCGCAGCACCGGGTTGGCTTCCAGGTCCGGTTCCTTGCCCGCCGAGAACCACATCTTGATGCCGGTCAGCAGCAGGAACGCGCCGAACACGTACAGCAGCCAGTGGAACTTGGTCAGCAGCACCGAGCCGGCGAAGATCATGACCGCGCGCAGCACGATCGCGCCGAGCACGCCGATCACCAGCACGCGCTGGCGCTGCTCCTCCGGCACCGCGAAGTAGCTCATGATCATCAGGAACACGAAGATGTTGTCGACCGCCAGCGACTTCTCCACCAGGTAGCCGGTCAGGAACTCCAGCCCGTACTGGTTACCGGTGGCCACGTCGATGGTCTCGCGCAGGTACCACCACAGCCCGGCGTTGAAGGCCAGCGCCAGCCCGATCCAGCCCAGGCTCCACCACAGCGCTTCCTTGAAGGTGACCTTGTGCGGACCGCCGTGGCGCATCAGCACCAGATCCGCCAGCAGCGCCGCGATCACCACGATCGCGAAACCGCTCCACAACCACACGTTGCCTATCGTTTGCATGGGGAATTCCCGTCAGTGAAGGTTGAACCTCGGGCCGCGGCGGCGAGGCGTCCTGGACGGAAACGATGGGGTTCGTTCCAGGGAATGCCTTCGCCACTGCGGCGAAGGTCTCGCTCGCAGCCGGTGGTCTGGCTGCCGTTGCACCGGAGCCTGCTGGCTCGAATTGACGGCGACAACGTTGGGAGCTACTCCCCTTCTGCGCCCATTCTTGCGGCTGGCGGCGGTGGCGTCAATCGGGGCGGATACAATGGCGTTCATGAATACTCCCCTGCCCGTAGTCCGCCTCAAGAACGCCTGGCGCTCCAGCCATCCGTGGATCTTCCAGAAACTCGTCGAAAAACCCGCCGCCAAGCCCAAGCCGGGCAGCCTCGTCGACGTGGTCGGGGTGGACGGGGAGTGGATCGGCCGCGGTTTCTACAATGGCCATTCGCGCATCGCCGTGCGCATCCTCGAGATCGATCGCGAGGTGCCGGTGGACGAAGCCTGGTTCGCCGGCAAGATCGCCGAGGCGGTGTCGCTGCGCCGTGACGTGCTCAAGCTGGACGCGGTGTCCGACGCCTGGCGCGTGGTGCATGCCGAAGGCGACGGCCTGTCCGGGCTGGTGGTGGACCGCTATGGCGACCTGCTGGTGGTGGAGTTCTTCAGCGCCGGCATGTTCCGCTACCGCGACTGGATCTACGCCGCGCTGCGCACCCAGTTCCCCGGCGCGCGCTTCTACAGCTTCGCCGAGGAGCACGTGCAGAAGCAGGAAAGCTTCGACTACCGCCCGGTGTCCAGCAGCGGCGAGCGCCCGGAGCCGGCGATCATCAGCGAATACGGCGTGCGTTTCCGCGCCGATCCGGCCGGTGCGCACAAGACCGGCTTCTTCGCCGACCAGCGCGAGAACCGGCAGTGGTTGAGCCAGCAGGTGGCCGGCAAGCGCGTGCTCGACCTGTGCTGCAACACCGGCGGCTTCGCCGTCTACGCCAAGGTGCGCGGCGCCGAGGAAGTGGTCGGCGTGGACATCGACGAGGACGTGATCGAGATCGCCAAGGGCAACGCCAAGCTCAACGACGTGCGGCTCAAGTTCGTGCAGGCCGACATCTTCCCGTACCTGCGCGATGCCGCGGTGCGCGGCGACCGCTACGACGTGGTGATCCTGGACCCGGCCAAGATGACCCGCGACCGCGACCAGGTGATCCCGGCGCTGAAAAAATACCTGGACATGAACAAGTTGGCGTTGGGGGTGGTCGCGCCCGGCGGCCTGTTCGCCACGTTCTCCTGCACCGGCCTGGTCGCCGAGCACGAGTTCCTGGACATGCTGCGCCGCGCCGCGTATTTCTCCGGCCGCACGATCCAGATCCTGAAGGTGGCCGGCGCCGGCGCCGACCACCCGTTCATGGCCCACGTGCAGGAATCGCGCTATCTGAAAGCGGTGTTCTGCCGCGTGCTGAACTGAGCCGCCGCGGCGCGCCGGCGTTCGCCGCGCGCCGCGAGATCGCGTTACCACGGACACGCCGGGCGGGTTGCCGACACGCCGCTGGCGTTGCTGCGGGCTGATCAGCGCCCGCACGGCTACGTGTACCGAGTCGGCCACGCCTTCACGCCACAGCGCGTACCGCGCTGCATCGCACGCATCACGCCATTGCCCACCCGGCAACGCGCCTGCGGCGCGCGGCGACGTGCGCAACGGCAACGGCACTCGTCCATCGCATACCGCGCGAATTGCGCAACGTCGGCACTGATAACGCTTACATCGTGGTCTGCATCCCAGCGGATGTACGCATAACGTAGCTTTGTTGCGCCGCACGGTGACAAACGCCGGCACGCGGGCTTAGGTTTGCGCCGTCGGGTGATAGCGCTATCACTCTCGGCCAGGTGCCGGGATCTGGTGCCGTCGCCTCACTCGCCGCGGCGGCAGCGCCGCACGGATTTCGATTCGGGTTTGCGTATCGGCATTCGCTGTAGCGGGCGGCTTGGTCAGCGTCCGGGTTGCAACGGGCAGCGATGGCGCCCGGCGCCCTTCGGGGGAAGGCGCGATCCATCCATCGATCGAGAAGTAGGGGGATCACATGCAGGCATGCAGCGATGCGTGTCACGTACCAGGGACCGCTTCGACGTAGGCATGCGCCGCGTCGTACGCCGCAGACGGCGTTGCCCGTCCGACTCCAGCACCGAGGACATTCTGATGCGTCAGCAGTTGAAGAAGTTCCGCTCCAAGGCCATGTTCACCTTCGTCGGCGGGGTGCTGGTGATCAATCCGGCGTTCGCCCAGCAGGCGCCGCAGACCCAGGCGCAGACCCAGACCAGCCAGCAGCAGTCCTCTCCTGACGCGACCACGCTGGACACGGTCAGCGTCACCGGCATCCGCAACAGCCTCAACCAGTCGATGGGGATCAAGCGCGACAACGCCGGCGTGGTCGATGCGATCAGCGCCGAGGACATCGGCAAGTTTCCCGACACCAACCTGGCCGAATCGCTGCAGCGCATCACCGGCATCTCGATCGAGCGCCGCGACGGCGAAGGCGCGCAGGTCACCGCGCGCGGCTTCGGCCCGCAGTTCAATGCGGTCACCCTCAACGGCCGGGTGATCCCCGGTGCCGACGCGTTCGGCGCGCCGGGCGCGGTGCCCAGCGGTGGCGTGGACGGCGGCACCCGCGCCTTCAACTTCGCCCAGCTCGCCTCCGAGGCGATCACCGGCATCGAGGTGTACAAGACCAGCCGCGCCAATGCGCCCAGCGGCGGCATCGGCGCCACCATCAACATCCTCACCGACCGCCCGTTCAACCACAAAGGCCTGGTCGCCAGCGCCGGCGCCAAGGCCGCGTACGACGACTCGCAGCCGTTCGACAACAAGGTCACGCCGGAAGTGTCCGGCATCTTCAGCTACACCAACCCGGACAAGACCTGGGGCATCGGCCTGAGCGGCAGCTACCAGAAGCGCCGCGGCGGATCGGTGCAGGCGACCGAGAACGCCTGGAACATCCAGCCCTGGACCGGCACCGATCCGGCGCTGCGCCCGGACGCCAACGTGCAGAACGCGCCGGCGATCGGCCAGCTCTACGGCATGCCCAACGACCTGCGCTACGCCTTCTCCGACTTCGAGCGCGAGCGGCTCAATGGGCAGGCGGTGGTGCAGTTCGCGCCGACCGACAGCCTGACCCTGACCCTGGACTACACCTACTCGAGCAACGAGATCACCGAGAATCGTGGCGAGCAGGGCATCTGGCTACAGCGCGCCAACAGCTTCACCGACCTGGTGTTCGACACCGGGCAGGCGGTGGCCACGCCGGTGTACCTGCGCGACGTGCCCAACGGTGCCAAGGACTTCGGCATGGAGCAGCAGCGCAGCATGCAGAAGTACAAGCTCGGCTCGCTGGGCTTCAACGCCGACTGGCAGGCCACGGACCGCCTGCGGCTGACCTTCGATGCGCACAACTCCAAGACCCAGAGCCTGCCCAACGATCCGGTCACCGGCGGCAGCGCCACCTATTTCAGCCTGGCCGGCACCAACAATTGCACCGGCGGCACCCAGTGCGGCGGCCAGTGGGCGCAGGAACTCTTTTTCAACAACGGCCTGCCGATCGGCGCGCGCACCTGGTACCCGACCGCGGCCGATTCCATCGCCGGCACCAACGGCCTGGTCAACCAGGATTTCTCCCCGGCCGAACTCGGTTCGCAGGTGCTGCGCATCTACTACCAGAGTCAGGTGACGGAGGTGAAGGAAGGGCGCGTCGACGGCCAGTTCGACTTCGACAACGGCCGCTTCCAGTTCGGCGTCAACAGCGCCAAGACCACGATGAACCGGCGCATCAGCGACACCTATTCGACGCTGGGCGACTGGGGCGTGGCCAATGCCGGCAACGAGCCGGGCATGCTGGCGCTGCTGCAGCCGGTCGGCATCACCGGTCTGTTCGAGGACTTCAACGCCAACGGCGCCGCGCCGGGGGCCTGGCGCGGCAACGCCGACCAGCTGGCGTTGTGGGCGGGCAACGCCTATGGCGCGACCACGCGCTACAACCCGCAGTTCAGTTCCGACAACCAGGTCGAGGAGAAGACCCGCGCCGCCTACATGCAGCTGGAGTTCGACGGCGAGCTCGGCGGCATGACCACCAATACCCGCATCGGCGTGCGCTACGAGAAGACCGACGTGATCTCCTCCTCGGAGGTGGCCACCCCGGTCGCGCTGGAATGGCAGGCCAACAACGACTTCCAGCTGCTGCGCTCCGACGAGGTGCAGCTGTTCAGCGAGAAGCACAGCTACAGCTACGTGCTGCCGAACCTGGACTTCAGCATCAACCTCACCGACTCGCTGAAAGCCCGCGCTTCGTTCGGGCAGAGCATCGCGCGTGCGCCGTACAACAACCTGGTGGTCGGCTCGACCCCGGGCACGCCGGGCGGCTCGATCCTGATCAACCCCTCCACGCGCGCGTCCGGCAGCACCGAGAACCCGAGCCTGGACCCGCTGGAATCCAACAACCTGGACCTGGCGCTGGAGTGGTACTTCGCCGACGCCAGCTACGTGTCGCTGACGTTCTGGGACAAGCGCGTGTCCAACTTCATCGGCACCAGCGTCACCCGCGAAACCATGTACGGCCTGCGCGACCCCACCTCCGGGCCGGATGCGCAGGCGGCGCTGGCCTTCCTGCAGAGCGGTGCCTGCGCCGCGCAGGTCGGCGCCGCCGGCAACGACGTGGCGGCGGCCTGCTCGGCCAACGACACCTCGCTGTTCTCGGCGATGGCGCTGCTGCGCAACGCCGCGGCCACTGGCGGACTGGGCGCCTACAACGGCAGCTCGGCGCAGACCCTGGCGCTGGAGAACGCCTACGACCTGGTCGGCGAGGCGGACGATCCGCTGTACGAATTCGACGTGTCGCGCCCGGTCAACCAGAACAAGGCCAAGATCCACGGCTGGGAACTGGGCGGGCAGTACTTCCTCGGCGACACCGGCTTCGGCGTCTACGCCAACTACACCCTGGTCAAGGGCGACGTCGGCTTCGACAACACGGTGCTGGACCGCGACCAGTTCGCGCTGCTCGGCCTCAGCGACACCGCCAACGTCATGCTGATGTACGAGAAGTACGGCTGGAGCGCGCGCCTGGCCTGGAACTGGCGCGACGAGTATCTGATCGCGGCCAACCAGAACGGCTCCAACCGCAACCCGTACTACGTCGAGCCTTACCAGCAGTTGGACCTGAGCGTCAGCTACGCGATCACCGACAACCTGTCGATCGGCTTCGAGGCGATCAACATCACCAGCGAGGACGTGCGCTGGCACGGCCGCTCGGAGAAGCAGGTGATCAAGGTGCTGGACCAGAGCCCGCGCTACACCCTGGGCGTGCGCTACAACTTCTGAGCCCGGCAGGCCGCGCGCGGCGCACGCCGCGTGCGGCAACGGCGCCCACGCCGCAGCGCGTCTTGCGGGCGCGGCGCTTTGCTGCAATGGTCGCGTGGCGCCCCACCCAGTTCCGCCACCGATCCGCCGGAGTCCAGATGGCCCGATACGAATTGCTCAACAACGTGGCCCACCAGGACCTGCGCGTGATCCTGCGCTTCGGCCCGGAGTTCGGCGACGCCACCGGCGTGGTACAGGCGTTCCCGACCGAATACGCCGAGTTGCAGCGCGAGTATCCGATCCTGCTGCGCAAGGATCCGGACGGCGGCGGTTTCCAGTCGGTGGCGCTGCTGGGCTTCGAGCAGCAGGAAAACCTGTTCCTGCAGGATGCGCGCTGGAATGCGGCGTACCTGCCGGGCATCGTCGCCAAGGGGCCGTTCCTGATCGGATTCCAGGAGCAGCACGAGGACGGCGTGCTGCGTCGCGAACCGGTGATCCACGTCGATCTGGACCACCCCCGGGTGAGTTTCGACGAAGGCGAACGGGTGTTCCTGCCGCAAGGCGGCAACAGCCCGTATCTGGAGCACATCATCACCGTGCTGCGCGGCATCCGCGACGGCGTGGAAGGCGGCGACGCCATGTTCGCCGCCTTCGATGCGCTGGGCCTGATCCAGCCGCTGCGCATCGACGTGCAGCTCGGGCAGGAACACAACGTGCATCTGGCCGGGCTGTACGGCATCGACCGCGAACGGCTGGCGGCGCTGGATGCGGCGTCGCTGCATGGGCTGCACCGCGCCGGGTATCTGGAAGGGGTCTATCTGCTGCTGGCGTCGCTGCACAACATGCGCCGGCTGATGGCCGAGAAGCAGCGCCGCCTGCAGCACGTCGGCGTGGATGCGGTCGCCTCCGGGCAGGCCGCCTGAGCGGCGTGGACGCGTTGGCGGCGATTGCCGAGCGCAGCGATTGCCTGGCCGGCGCAGTGCCGCTGGCCGACCTGCTCGCCGCCGGCGAACCGGTGGTGTTGCGTGGCGTGGCGCGCGACTGGGCGCTGGTCCAGGCCGGCCTGCGCGGCACGCGCGAGGCCATGGACCTGTTGCGCGGGCACAGCAACGGCCGCGCGCTGCAGTACTCCTACGGCGCGCCGGAGATCGCCGGCCGGCCGTTCTACAACGACGACTTCACCGCGTTGAACTTCGAAGTGCGGCGCAGCGACCTGCACGGCCTGCTGGAGGCGATCGCCGCGCACCTGGACGATCCGCGGCCGCCGGCCTACTACCTGGCCTCGCTGCCGGTGGACGACAGCCTGCCTGGATTCCGCGACGGCAACGATGTGGACTTCGCCGCGCATGGCATGCAGGTGCGGCCGAGCATCTGGATCGGCAACCGCATCACCGCGTCCTGCCACTACGACGCGCCGAACAACCTGGCCTGCTGCGCGGTCGGCCGGCGCCGCTTCACCGTGTTCCCGCCGGAGCAGATCGGCAATCTCTATCCCGGCCCGCTGGAGCCGACCCCGGGCGGGCAGGCGATCAGCGTGGTGGATTTCGCCGCGCCCGATGTCGCGCGCTACCCGCGCTTTCGCGACGCGCTGGCGCACGCCCGCAGCGCGGTGCTGGAACCCGGCGACGCGCTGTTCCTGCCCAGCCTGTGGTGGCATCACGTGGAGGGGCTGGAGCCGTTCAACGTGCTGGTCAACTACTGGTGGAGCAGCGCGCCGGCCCATCTGCCGGCGCCGATGCAGGCGCTGTATCACGCGCTGTGGGCGCTCCGCGACCGGCCCGAGGCGGAGAAGGCGGCGTGGCGGGAGATCTTCGACTACTACGTGTTCGGCCCGGCCGAGCGCGCCGGCGCGCATCTGCCGGCGCCGGCGCGGCAGCTGCTCGGCCCGATCGACGACACCCAGGCGCGGCAGCTGCGCGCGATGCTGCTGGCCAAGCTCAACCGCTGACCACGGACCCATCCAGGGCCGCGCGCCGCCGCGCGCGCCACCATTCATCACTTCAGGAGAGACGACGCAATGGCCCAGATACGCAAGGTGGTGATCGCGGGCGGCGGCACGGCGGGCTGGATCGCGGCCTGCGCGCTGGCGCACCAGTTCCGCGAGCTGCTGGACATCACCCTGATCGAGTCCGAACAGATCGGCACGGTCGGCGTCGGCGAATCCACGGTGCCGCCGATCCGCAGCTTCCACCGTTTCCTGCAGATCGACGAGCAGGAGTTCCTGCGCAGCGTGGCGGGCACCTTCAAGCTCTCCATTTCCTTCGAGAACTGGCCACGGCACGGCGAGCGCTACATCCACCCGTTCGGCCTCACCGGGCAAAGCACCCTGGTCTGCGCGTTCCACCATTTCTGGCTGGAGGCGCAGCGGCGCGGGATGGTCTCCGACCTGGGCGACTACTGCCTGGAAACCGTGGCCTCGCGTGTGGACCGCTTCGCGCTGCAACAGTCGCCGCCGGTCAACTACGCCTACCACCTCGATGCCGGGCTGTACGCGCGCCTGCTGCGCCGCCACGCCGAGCGCCACGGCCTCAAGCGCGTGGAGGGCAAGATCCAGCAGGTGCGGCAGCACGCCGAGAGCGGCTTCCTCGAGGCGCTGCTGCTGGAAGACGGCACGCTGATCGAAGGCGACCTGTTCATCGACTGCACCGGCTTCCGCGGCCTGCTGATCGAGCAGACCCTGCACACCGGCTACGAAGACTGGAAGCAGTGGCTGCCGTGCGATCGCGCGGTGGCGGTGCAGACCGAGGCGGTGACGGCGCCGGTGCCGTACACCCGCGCCATCGCCCATGCCGCCGGCTGGCGCTGGCATATCCCGTTGCAGCATCGCGTCGGCTGCGGGCTGGTGTTCTCCAGCGCGCACCTGTCCGACGACGAAGCGCGCGCCAAGCTGTTGCACGACGCCGCCGCGCCGCCGATCAAGGAACCGTGGCTGGTGCCGTTCCGCACCGGCCGCCGGCTCAAGGCCTGGAACAAGAACGTGGTTTCCTTGGGCCTGGCCAGCGGCTTCATCGAACCGCTGGAATCCACCAGCATCCACCTGACCATCGCCGCGGTGATGCGGCTGATCACGCTGTTCCCCACCGACGGCATCGCCCCGTCGATGGCGGACATCTACAACGACGTCAGTCGCGCCGAGATGGAACACGTGCGTGATTTCATCATCCTGCACTACCACGCCAACCAGCGCGACGAACCGATGTGGCGGGCCTGCCGCGAGATGACATTGCCCGACTCGCTGCAGCAGCGGCTGCGCGCCTGGCGCGAGCGCGCGCACGCCTGGCAGGGCAGCGACGAACTGTTCCGGGTGGATTCGTGGATCCACGTGCTGCTCGGCCAGGGCATCGTGCCGGCGCAGCACCACCTGCTGGCGCGCGCGTTGCCGGACCAGCAGCTGCAGCAGTTCCTCGACACGATCCGCCAGCCCATCGACCGCGCGGTGGCGCAGATGCCGTCGCAGCAGGATTTCATCGCGCGCTATTGCCAGGCCGGGCCGGAGGTGTGGGCGGGACGGGCCACTGTTGCGGCGCCGGCATCGGCATGACACGTGGCGGAGTGCGCACCGGTGCGCAGGTCGCGCCGGTTGCGTCAGGCAAGCGCGGGATCGGTCGGTAGCGACACAAGCGTTGCCTGGCCTTTCCGTGCAGTGCACTCACACGCTGCCTGCAGACTGGTGTGCCCGACCCGCGGGCGCTACGCTTTCTCTGCGTGCGCGGCCGGGATAGCGTCCTGCGCGCCCATCCGCGCACCGTTCGCTGCAGCGACGATCCCCGCGAGGCTGCCGTGCATACACCAACGTCAACTGCTTGCCCCGATCCGGCAGCGCCGTTGCGCTACCCGTCCGGCTATCCGCCGACCGGCGCGCGCGAGCGATTCTTCATCGGCGTCAGGTGGCTCGGCCCGGATCTGTCGTTCTTCGGTCGACTCCGCGCCCAGCAGAAGGCGCGCAGTGCCGCGTTGCTGGATCTGTGGGGCGGCGGAGCGCGGCAGCGGGTGGCGTGCACGATCAGCGCGATTCTGGCGCGGAGGTTGCGTTGGCACGGTCCTTATTTCCTGCCAGACGACGCGTTCGCCGTCGTCTGCGGCGGACCGCGCTTCGGTGCGCTCGACATCGAGTACGACGCCGAGGACGCGATTGGCGAAATCGAGGCGCGGTTCGGGATCGCGATGCCTGCCTGTTTCTGGGAGGGGACGACGACGCAGACCCTGGGCGAGGTGGTCGACGCGCTGCTGGCAGCGGGGGCGCTGCCTGGCGGCGCCTGTACGCCGCATGCGTCTGGCTGACCGCATCGCCCGCAGTAGCCCGGCCGATCGCATCGGGCGACATGCGCGCCATCCCGACGCCCGCACCTACCCGCCGTGGCGCGGCCGGGCGCGCGCGGCATGGCTATCATCGAATCGTCGCCCCGTTCGAGAGTTCCTGCGCATGAACCTGCACGCCCTGTGTCTTTCCGTGTCGTTGGCGCTGACCGCAGCGCTGCCGGCGCATGCCGTCGACTTCACCAAGGCGGAACTGGCGCGCGCCACCGCGCTGCAGCAGCGTCTGCTGACGCTGGATTCGCATCTGGATACGCCGGCCAATTTCGAGCGCGGCGATTTCGACATGATGGCCGCGCACGCCGGCAATCGCCTGGCGCAGGTGGACTATCCGCGCATGGTGGCCGGCGCGCTGGACGGCGGCTTCTGGGCGATCTACACCGGCCAGGGCGACCGCAGCGCGCAGGCGCACCTGGACGATCGCGACGCCGGGCTGCAGCGCCTGATGGCGATCCACGCGCTGCTCGCGGCGCACCCGCAGCAGTTCGGCATGGCCACCACGCCGGCCGATGCGGCGCGGATCAAGGCCGCCGGCAAGCGCGTGGTGTACCTGAGCATGGAGAACGCCAGCCCGCTGGTCGCCGATCCCACGCTGCTGCGCTTCTACTACGCGCAAGGCCTGCGGCTGATGAGCACGGCGCATTTCCTCAACAACGAGTTCGCCGATTCGGCCACCGATCCGAAGGGACCGGAATGGCATGGCTTGAGTCCTGCCGGGCGGGCGCTGGTGCAGCAGGCGCAGAAGCTGGGCATCGTCATCGACCAGTCGCATGCCTCCGATGCGGTGTTCGACCAGCTGATCGCGTTGTCACCGGTGCCGATCCTGCTCTCGCACAGCGGCGCGCGCGCGGTGCATGCGCATCCGCGCAACATCGACGACGCGCGGCTGAAGGTGCTGGCCGCGCATGGCGGGGTGATCCAGATGAATTCCTACGGCGGTTACCTGATCGACAACGGCGCCAGCCCCGAGCGCAAGGCGGCCGAGCAGGCACTGATCGCCAAATACGGCGGCTGGGAGCATCTGCAACTGGCAGACGGACCCAAGCTCGGCGAAGAGATGAAGGCGCTGGATGCCAAATATCCGGTGCGGCAGGCGACGCTGGACGACTTCTTCGCGCACCTGGACCACGTGCTGGCGCTGATCGGCCCCGAGCACGTGGGCATCGGCATGGACTGGGACGGCGGTGGCGGGGTGGTCGGCATGGAGGACGTGTCCGATCTGCCCAAGATCACCGCCTGGCTGTTGCGCAAGGGCTACAGCGAGCAGCAGATCGCCGCCATCTGGGGCGGCAACGTGCTGCGGGTGATGCAGCAGGCGCAGGAGTGGGCGGCGGCGCAGGCGCGCGCCGGGTCTTCCTGAGACCTTGTGCCGGCGCGGCCGTCTCGCGCGATTGCGCCTGGCCGTGGCGCTTGGCCTGGCGCCCGCCGAGGGCTGACGGCCGGCCTAGCCCGGTCGCCGGAGTGCGCGGTTCCGCGCGCGCCGAACCGGTGCTGTCGCATCGGCTAGCATCGGGGCGACCATGAAGATCGTCATCGCCCCGGATTCGTTCAAGGAAAGCCTGTCGGCGCTGGAGGCGGCCACGCAGATCGAGACGGGGTTTCGCGCCGTGTTCCCGGCGTGGACCTACCTCAAGGTGCCGGTCGCCGACGGCGGCGAGGGCACGGTCGCGGCGCTGGTCGCGGCCAGCGGCGGCCGCATCGTCGGCCGCACGGTGACCGGGCCGCTGGGGGAGCCGGTCGAGGCCTTCTTCGGCATCGCCGGCGATGGCCGCACCGCCGTCGTCGAAATGGCCGCGGCGAGCGGGCTGGCGCTGCTGCCGCCGGCGCGGCGCGACCCGCTGGCCGCCACCAGCTACGGCGTCGGCGAGCTGCTCCTGGCGGCGCTGGATGCTGGCGCGCGCAAGCTCATCGTCGGGGTCGGCGGTAGCGCCAGCAACGACGGCGGTGCCGGCATGGCACAGGCGCTGGGCGTGCGTCTGCTCGACGCGCAGGGCCATGCGCTGGATCCCGGCGTGGGCGGTGGTGCACTGGCGAGGCTGGCGCGGATCGATGCCAGCGGCCTGGATCCGCGCTTGCGACAGTGCGTGATCGAGGTCGCCTGCGATGTCGACAATCCGCTGACCGGGCCGGCGGGCGCCTCGGCGGTGTTCGGGCCGCAGAAGGGCGCCACGCCGGCGCTGGTCGCCCAGCTCGACGCCAACCTGCAGCACTACGCCACGGTGATCGAAGCCGACCTCGGCATCGCGCTCGCCGGGTTGCCCGGCGGCGGCGCCGGCGGCGGCCTGGGCGCGGCGCTGGTCGCCTTTCTGGGCGCGCGGCTGCGCCCGGGCGCGGACATCGTCGCCGAGGCGCTGGGGCTGGACGCGCTGGTGGCCGACGCCGACCTGGTGATCACCGGCGAAGGCCGCCTGGACAGCCAGAGCGTCCACGGCAAGACGCCGCTCGGCGTGGCCCGCATCGCCAGACGCCACGGCAAGCCGGTGGTCGCGATCGCCGGCGGGTTGGGCGTCGGCGCCGAGCTTCTGCACGCGCACGGCGTCGACGCTATGTTCGGCGCGGTGCAGCGCGCCTGCACGCTGGAGCAGGCGCTGGCCGAGGCCGCGGCGAACCTGCGGCTGGCGGCCAGGAACGTGGCCGAGGCGATCAGGATCGGGCGCGGCCTGGGACGCTGACCGAGCGTGGCGTCGCACGCATGCGGCGTCTGCCGCGTCCGCAGGCCGGGTTCCTGACGCGTACCGGCCCGATATCCATGGGGGCCTGACTCCCGTGCGGCCTACTGCATCGACCCACCATACGCACCACAATGGTGCCAATCTGTGCCGAGGATGGTGCGTAGCGGGCCTATTCAGCTACAATGTAAACGATTACAAGAAAAGGAATTGCCTCTCCATGAGTACCCAGAACCTCCCCGAACGCGCGCCGCTCAGCCCCAAATGGCAGTTCCGCTTCGACTTCTTCGACCGCCACGGCGGGCCGGCCTCGCCCGGCTTCAAGCCGGCGTTCAAGGCGCTGCCGTCGTTCGGCGACCGCCTGAAGATCAACATGAACTTCTTCGCGTTCTTCTTCGGCTGGATCTACTTCTTCATCCTCGGCCTGTGGCGCAAGGCGATCGTGCTGATCGGCATCTCGCTGCTGATCGGCGTGCTGTCGTTCTTCCTGCCGAAGATGGTCGTCAACGGCCTGGGCGTGGCCTATTCGGTGCTGGTCGGCATGATCGCCAACTACGCCTACTACCTGGAAGTGAAGAAGGGCAGCACCAGCTGGAACCCCTTCGAAGGCATGCGCTGGTGGTAACCCGCTCGCGCCGCGCCGGCTGAGTCCGCGCGGCGCGCGCCCAGGGCATGCCGCCGCTTCCCCGCGCAGATCGCGCGGGGGCTGGGCACACGCCCTGGCCACGACGCAACGCTGTGTCGTGGCGGGACGGCTTGAGTCTGCCGGCGTCGGCGCCTACCGTGGCGCCTTCGCTGCCAGGCTCCCCCATGTCCCCACACGCTTCCCAGGCCGATGCGGCACCCGCCGGCCTGTCCTCCGGCCTGATCGCGCTGTTCGCCGCCGCCTGCGGCCTGGCGGTGGCCAACATCTATTTCTCGCAACCGCTGATCGGCATCATCGCGCCGGAACTGCGCCTGCACGCGGGCCTGGCCGGGCTGATCGTGGCGCTGACCCAGCTCGGCTATGGCGCCGGCCTGCTGTTGCTGGTGCCGCTGGCCGACGTGGCCGAGAACCGGCGCCTGGCGATCCTGCTGCTGGGCGGGGTGGTGCTGGGCCTGCTCGGCATCGGCCTGTCGCAGTCGGCGGCCGGGTTCCTGATCGGCTCGTTCGTGGTCGGCGTGTGCGCGGTGGCCACGCAGATCCTGGTGCCGTTCGCCTCGCACCTGGCGCCGGAGGCCAGCCGCGGCCGCGTGGTCGGCACGGTGATGGGCGGGCTGCTGGCCGGGATCATGCTGGCGCGGCCGTTCTCCAGCTTCGTCGCCGCCAGTCTGGGCTGGCGCGCGGTGTTCTTCCTGTCCGCCGGCATGATGCTGCTGTTGATGGCGGTGCTGCGCTGGCGCCTGCCGCAGCGCCGGCCCGCGCAGCGCGCGTCCTACGCCGCGGTGCTGGCCTCGCTGCCGCGCCTGTACGCCGCCACCCCGCTGCTGCGCCGGCGCGCGTTCTACCAAGGCATGATGTTCGCTGCGTTCAACGTGTTCTGGACCGGCTCGCCGCTGTTGCTGGCGCAGTCCTTCGGCATGGACCAGCGGCACATCGCGCTGTTCGCGCTGGCCGGCGCCGCCGGCGCCCTGGTCGCGCCGCTGGCCGGGCGCATGGCGGACCGCGGCTGGACCCGCCCGGCCACCGGCTGGGCGCTGGCCGCCGCGGCGCTGTCGTTCGGCATCGGCGCCTGGGCCGCGCACGCGCATGCGCTGCTGTGGCTGGTGATCGCCGCGCTGGTGCTGGATGCGGCGGTACAGGTGTGCCAGGTGCTGAGCCTGCGCAGCATCTACATGCTGGCCCCGGAGCAGCGTGGCCGCCTCAACGGCCTGTTCATGACCTCGGTGTTCGTGTGCGGCGCCGCCGGGTCGTTGCTGGCCGCGGCGGTCTTCGCCTATGCCGGCTGGCCGGGGCTGTCGTTGCTCGGCGCCGGCTTCGGCACGGCCGCGCTGCTGTTCTACTTCAGCGAATTCAGGCGCGCGGTGGTGCCGGCGCGTTGAGTGCGCTTCTGCCTGGATCGGGTGACGCGCGCATCCGTTCCAAGGCACGCATTTATGGCAACCGGCAGGACCCGGCGCCGCACGATTTGTCCCTTCTCCCGTTGGAAGCAGGCCCCGCAGGGGCGGACGAGGGTACGGGCGCAGCCTCGTGCATCCACACTCGGCGAGACGCTTTCGCGCCGGACCCTCACCCCAACCCCTCTCCCGAGGGGAGAGGGGCGATGCGTGGCGGTCGTTATTTTTTCCAGAACTGCCATTTCGGCGCCGGCTTGCTCGCCGCCGTGGGGGTTGATGGCGGGGCGAGGCTGCCTTGCAATTGGGTCAGGCGATCCAGCGCATCGAAGCCAAGCGTGATCCGGCTGCCGCCGCGCGTGGCGACGGTCTGCCCGGGTTCGCGCTGCAGCGCATAGCCCTGGTCGTCGAGGAAGCCTTCGGTCATCGCGCGGTGGTCGAGCGGGAACTGCGCGACCAATTGTCCGAGCAGGCGGAGTACGCGCGGATCGTCGCACGGCGCGAACACCGCGGCGGGGACGTCGTCGAGCAGGAAGAACAGCGCACCGCCGCGGTACGGGCCACGGTAGTAGCAACGCGCGCTCAGCGCGGCGGCGAGCAGGGCAATCGTATGGCCTTCGTCGTCCAGCGGCAGCGACGCCGTGGCCAGTTCGGCCGGACCGTCGCGCTCGCCACGCTCGCGCAGCGCGTTCGCCGCGACCAGCAGGTTCTCCGGCAGGTTGCTGGCGGTGTTGGCCCAGGCCCACAGCCAACTGGCGCTGTCCTCGGCGGCGCTGCCCAGCAGCTGCACCGGGAAGTGCAGGTCGTCGCCGAAGTGCGCAATGCCCTCGGCCAGATCCAGGCGCCAGCCGCGTTCGCCGAGCAGGTCGGCCAGCGCCATCTGCCGGGCGAAGGCGCTGCCGATATGGCGCGCCAGCAGGGCCTGGAAGGCCGGCGTCACGGTCGCGGTTCCCCGCGCTGCAACAGGCTGTGACGGCGCCCGTAGAGCAGGTAGGCGACCACGCCGATCCCGTTCCACAACGCGAACCACTTCTGCGTGGTGTGCGGCAGGCTCCAGAACAGGTACAGGCAGCCGCCGATCGCCAGCGGTGCCACCACCCACGCCAGCGGCGTGCGGAACTTGCGCACCCGGTCGGGCTCGCGCACGCGCAGCACCAGCAGGCACGCGGCCACCGCGATGAACGCGGCCAGGGTGCCGGCGTTGGCCAGCGCGGCGATCTCGTCCAGCCGCGCCACGCCGGCCAGCGCCGCGACCAAAATCGCGGTGAACAGCGTGGTCGCCACCGGCGTGCCGGTGCGCGCGCTGACCTTGGACAGGCCGCGCGGCAGCAGCCCGTCGCGCGACATCACGAAGAAGATCCGGCTCTGCCCGTACAGGAACGCCAGCAGCACCGTCGGCAATGCGATCACCGCGGCCGCGGCGATCAGCGTCGCCGCCTTGCCCTGGCCGAGTTCGCGCAGGATCAGCGCCAGCGGTTCGGCGCTCTGGCCGAACACCGTGTAGCTCATCGCGCCGACCGCGGACAGCGCCACCAGCACGTAGATCAGGGTGCAGCCGACCATCGAGCCGAGGATGCCGATTGCCAGGTCGCGCTCGGGCTTCTTGGTTTCCTCGGCCGCGGTGGAGATCGCGTCGAAGCCGTAGAAGGCGAAGAAGATGATCGCCGCGGCCGCCATCACCCCGCGCTCGACGCCGTCGGCGCCCATCGATTTGGCGAAGCCGAACGGCATGAACGGCTCCATCCGCGCGCTGTCGAAATGCGGCAGCGCGATCACCACGAACACGGTCAGGGCGACGATCTTCACCGCCACCAGCACCGCGTTGACCGTGGCGCTGGCCTGGGTGCCGAGCATCAGCATGCCGGCGACCACAAAGGTGATCAGCACCGCTGGCAGGTTGACCACGCCGCCAGCGTGCGGCCCGGCGGTCAGCCACAGCGGCAGGTCCACGCCTAGGCCCTTGAGGAAGCCGACCGCATAGCCCGACCAGCCCACCGCCACCGTGCTGACCACCAGCGAGTACTCCAGGATCAGGCTCCAGCCGACCACCCAGGCGATGCTCTCGCCCAGCGCGATGTAGCTGTAGGTGTAGGCGCTGCCGGCGGCCGGCATCAGCGTCGCCATCTCCGCGTAGGCCAGCGCGGCGCAGGCGCAGATCGCCCCGGCCACCGCGAACGACAGCAGCACCGCCGGCCCGGCCAGGTGCGCGCCGACCCCGATCAGGGTGTAGATGCCGGTGCCGACGATCGCGCCGATGCCCAGCGCCACCAGGTGCGGCCAGCTCAGCGTGGGCACCAGCCGGCGCCCGGCTTCGTGGACGGTGACCAGATCGAGCGACTTGCGCCGGAACAGGAACGACATGCGGGCCTCGGGGAGCGACAGGACAAGCCCGCGAGTGTCGCCGAATGCGGTGCAGCAATGCTACGCCCGGCCGCCTTGCCCGCCGGCGGGTCGGTGGCGAACGCCGCTGGCATCGCGATGCGCGGCCACCGTCGCCGTCGCGCTCGCTACAACCCGATCCGCTCGGCCAGCCGCACCAGTTCGGCGAGCGAGCCGGCCTTCATCTTGCGCATCGCCTGGCCGCGCCGCACCTTCACCGTGATCTCGCTGAGCTGCAGCCGCGCGGCCACCTGCTTGTTCAACAGCCCCTGCACCACCAGCCGGGTCACCTCCTGCTCGCCCGCGGTCAGCGTCGCCCAGCGGCCGCGCAGCTCGGCCAGCACCGCCTCGCGCTGGCGGCGCTCGCGGTCGCGGGCGATGCCGTGCTGGATCGCGTCGAGCAGGTCCTGGTCGCGGAACGGCTTGGTCAGGAATTCGATCGCGCCGTTCTTCATCGCTTCCACGCTCATCGCGATGTCGCCGTGGCCGGTGATGAAGATGGTCGGCAGATTCAGCCCGGCCTCCAGCAGCTGCCGGTGGAATTCCATGCCGCTCTGCCCGGGCATGCGGATGTCCAGCACCATGCAACTGGGCGCATCGGCCAGCGCGTGCAGCAGGAACTCGCGGCTGGACCCGAACGCGTGCACCTGCAGGTCCACCGAGGCGAACAGGTCTTCCAGCGCCGCGCGGATCGAGGCATCGTCGTCGATCAGATACACCACCGGGCGTTGTTCGGACAGCGGCAGGTTCATGGGCGTGCTCCTGGTTTCGCGATCGGCAGGCACACGCCGAACACCGCGCCGCAGGGGTTGCGCGGCGCGGCCCAGATGCGCCCGCCGCTGGCTTCGACGATGCTGCGGCTGATGCTCAGGCCGATCCCGATGCCGTCGGGCTTGGTGGTCCAGAACGCATCGAACAGGCGCGCCTGCGTCTCGGCCGACAGGCCGACGCCGGCATCGGCCACGGTCAGCCGCACCGAACCCGCCTCCTCCTGCGCGGTGCCGACCCAGAGCGATCGCGCATCGGCCGGCGTGTGCGCCATCGCCTCCATCGCGTTCAACAACAGATTCACCGCCACCTGCTGGATCTGCACCCGATCGGCCAGCACCGGCGGCAGCGTCGGTGCCAGTTCCACCCGCACCGCGATGGCGTTGCGTTCCAGCTCGCCGCGCGACAGCGCCAGCACGTCCAGCACCGCGGCGTTGAGGTCGAACGCGCTCTTGCGCGGCGCCTCGCCCTTGCTGAGGCTGCGGATCCGCGCGATCACCTCGCTGGCGCGATTGGCGTCGTCGAGAATCCGCTGCAATGCCGCCTGCGCCCGCTCCAGGTTCGGCGGCTGCTGGCCGAGCCAGCGCTGGCAGGCATTGCCGCTGGTGACGATGGCGGCCAGCGGCTGGTTGACCTCGTGCGCGATCGAGGCGGTCAGGCTGCCCAGGCTGCGCGCGCGCGCCAGGCGCAGCAGCTGCGCCTGCGCGGCGTGCGCGGCCGCCTTGGCGCGCTCCATCTGCACCGCGATGGACGTGGTCACCGCCACCACCACGATGCTGATCGCCGAGTTGATCACGCCCACCCGGTACGCGCCGGCGGAGCTGAGCTGGAAGCTGATCACGATCAGCACGATGCAGGCGCCCGCGAGCAGCAGCATGCCCGTGCGGGTGAGCAACCGCACCGCGAACAGGATCACCACCGTGTAGAACAACGCGGCGGCCACCCCGTAGTCGGTCAGCGTATCGGCGGCGAAGATCGCGCCCAGCGCCAGCAGCAGCGCCGCCAGCGCGAGCAGGCGGCGATGCGGCGAGGGCGAGGTGAAGCAGCGGGTCATCGGCGTCATGGCGGTGGGCGAATGCGGGCGCGGGGCCGAGCGATCAGCCTTCGGCCCCGGCGTTCCAGAACGCCTGTTGTACACCGGGTTCGCCTTCCAGGTGCTGGATCACCGTATCCAGCTCTTCGGCGCGCACCGCGGTCGCGTACAGCGTCGCGGCGATCTCCACGTCGTGCTGGCCGAACGGATGCTGGTCCACCTCGCGGGCCGGGTAGTGGGCGGCTTCCAGCAGCTCGATCAGCCGTTCGCGCACCTCGCCGTGCACGCCGCGGGCGCAGATCACGTAGAACACGTAGGTCGCCTCGATCGAGGATTCCTCCAGCGGCCGGCGGTTGATCCGGTTCACCACCGGGCGCAGCAAGGTGTTGCTGAGCAGCACGAACACCGCCGCCAGCACCGCTTCGGCGACCAGCCCGGCGCCGGCGCAGGCGCCGACCGCGCCCGACCCCCACAGCGTGGCCGCGGTGTTCAGGCCGGTGACGTTGGCGCCTTCCTTCATGATCGCGCCGGCACCGAGGAAGCCGATGCCGGAGACCACGTAGGCCACCACCTGCACCGCGCCCTGGGTGCCGCCATGGATCTCGAACAGGCGGTCGCCGAGCGAGACGAAGATGGCCGCGCCGACCGCGACCAGGGTATTGGTGCGCAGGCCGGCGGTGCGCTGCCGCACCTGCCGCTCGAAGCCGATGACCGCGCCCAGCGCGAAGGCGGTGGACAGGCTCACCAGGGTGTCGAGCAGCGAGGCGAGATTGAACAGGCGCAGCGCTTCCATCAGCGTGGCGACCGGTGGCGGAGCGGATGGGGCATGGCAATGCCTGCGGAGATGTCGGGCGACAGGGACCGGGCATGATGCGGCAGATGCGTGGCAATCGCGCGTCGCAGCGCCGCCGCCGAATCCGACCACCAGCCCAGCGCCCGCTGCCGCCAGCCCGGCAGCCCCGCCATGGCGGGACCGGGCTGGCGCAGGCGCCGCCGCGCCGACCGCGACAGCCGCACCAGCACGCGGATGCGGTCCTCGCCGGGCAGCAGCGACAGCGCATCGGCGAGCACGCGCCCGGGGAAGCCGGACAAGGCCTTGGCAAACGCGCGCACGCCATGGGCGGCGAGCAGCTGGCACAGGATATCGGCGCGGTGCATGGCCACCGCGGCGCGCAGGGCGCGGTGCAGGGTGCGTTGGAAACGGGACGTGTACAGCAGCATGAGAACCTCCTTCCGGCGCGCTGCCGGAAGGGACGCCTCACCCTTGCGGATGGGCGGACGTCTCCGGGGCGGGACCGGGCAAGCGGGAAAAGGACAGCGCAGGCGGGAGCGTGGCGATGGCGCCACGCGGATGCGGGTCGGGGTCCATGGCGGTCTCCTGATGAGGGCGGACGTGCGCGGTTGCGGCGTCGGCGGCGGACGCAGGCGTTGCGGGCGTGGACGCGGCGGCGGCATTGGCGCTGCGACAAGACACGGCGTCCGCACGCCGCCAACGCGGGCGAAAGTGGGGACGCACGAGGTCTTGCCGCGGTGGCCGAGCTGCAGCTTCGCGACGCGGCAAAGCTTGGCATACGTGGCCTGGCGACGGCCACCGCGCATGCGGCGCTTTTCCATGGCCATGCGCATCGCCCGCCTATACCAACGTATCGCCATGGGCAAAGGCAGCGCCGCGGCGGCACGCGCTGCGCGAGGAACGGCTACGGCATGCCGTTGCGGCCGTGCGCCAGAAAGCCCGGGCGTGCCGACAGGCGTTCGTAGTACGCCGCCACCGCCGGCAGCGGCGGCCGCTGCATCGGCGTGGCCATCCAGCGCTGGGTGGACAGCCCGAGCACGATGTCGGCCAGGGTGAAGTCCGCGCCCGCCGCATAGGCGCCGGTGCGCTGCAGCTGCGCGTCGAGAATGCCCATGTGCCGGTGCCAGCCGGCCATGCCCTGCGCCAGCGCCTGCGCATCGCGATGCGCTGGGCTGTCGCGGACCAGCGCCATGAACGCGTAGCGCCAGGCGTTATTGAGTTCGGTGGCCTGCCAGTCCATCCACTGCTCGACCGTTGCCCGCGCCTGCGGCGCGGTCGGCAGCAGGTCCGCACGCTGCTGGCGCGCCGCCAGGTAGCGGCAGATGCTGTTGGACTCCCACAGCACGAAGTCGCCGTCGCGCAGCACCGGCACCAGCGCGTTCGGGTTCAATGCGCGGAACGCCGGCGTGTCCACCGCGGCGAAGCCGGTACCGTAGGGCAGCTGCTCGATCTGCAGATCCAGTTCCGCGCACAGCCACAGCACCTTGCGCACGTTGATCGAGGACGATTTGCCGTAGAGGGTGAGCATGGAAATCCGGGCCAGATTGGAGCGATCGAGCCTGCATCAGTACGTCGCCCTGTGCAATGCAGCCGCAGCGCGGTCGCCGGGATGGCGCGGACCGTGGCGCGCCTGGCTTGCACCATCGGCAGGCCCTCCGCGCAGGCACGGCAGTGCGAAGGTCGCCGCATGGCGCAGCGCCTGAGACGCGGCCGGCTACACTGGCGGCATGCAAACCGATCCCCATTTCCTGATCCTGGCCGGCCTGCTGTGCGCCGTGCTCGTGCTGCTGCTGGCGTTGTTGCTGCGCCGGACCAATCACACGGCGCTGGAGCAGGCCCTGCGCGAGGAACAGCGCGGCGGCCGCGGCGAACTGCGCGAGCAGCTCGACAGCCTGGCGCGGCAGCAGGATGCGCGCAGCGAAGGCTTCGCCCGCCATCTCGCCGACCTGTCCACCCGCACCGACCAGCGCCTGGACCTGCTGCGCGAGGCGCTGACCGAAGACGCCCGCCGCGGCCGGGTCGAGGCCGGCGAGGCGCAGCAACGCGTGGCCGAACTGCTCAACCAGCGCCTGGTCGAAATGCGCAGCCAGCTCGACGCCTTCGGCCAGCAGCAGGACGCGCGCATGCTGCAGTTCGGCCAGCAGCAGAGCGAGCTGATCGCGCGCATCGACGCGCACCTGGCCGCGCTGCGCGAGACCCTGGTCGAGGACGCGCGCAAGGGCCGCCTGGAAGGCGCCGAGTCGCAGCAGCGCTTCGCCGACACGCTCGGCCAGCGGCTCAACGAACTGATCCAGCGCAACGAGCAGCGCATCGGCGAGATGCGCAGCACCCTGGAAGAGCGCTTGAAGGAACTGCAGGCCGACAACGCGGCCAAGCTCGAGCAGATGCGCGGCACCGTCGACGAGAAGCTGCAGACCACCCTCAACACGCGCCTGGACGCCTCGTTCAAGCTGGTCTCCGAACGGCTCGAGCAGGTCCAGCGCGGGCTGGGCGAGATGCAGCAGCTGGCCACCGGCGTCGGCGATCTCAAGCGCGTGCTGAGCAACGTCAAGAACCGTGGCGGCTGGGGCGAAGTGCAGCTGGAGAACATCCTCGAGCAGACCCTGACCCAGGAGCAGTACGCGCGCGGCGTGCGGGTGCGCCCGGAGCGCAACGAGGCGGTCGATTTCGCGGTGCGCCTGCCCGGCCGCGGCCACGAGGACACGCCGGTATGGCTGCCGATCGATGCCAAGTTCCCGCGCGAGGACTACGAGCGGCTGCTCGACGCGCAGGAACAGGGCGATGCGGACCAGGTGCTGGCGATGGGCGCGCAGCTGGAGCGCGCGATCCGGGTGCAGGCCAAGTCGATCAGCGACAAGTACATCGCGCCGCCGCACACCACCGATTTCGCGGTGATGTTCCTGCCCACCGAGGGCCTGTACGCCGAAACCCTGCGCCGGCCGGGCCTGGCCGACCTGCTGCAGCGCGAGCACCGCATCGTCATCGCCGGTCCCACCACCGTCACCGCGCTGCTCAACAGCCTGCAGATGGGTTTCCGCACGCTGGCCATCGAGAAGCGCTCCAGCGAAGTGTGGGGCGTGCTGGCCGCGGTCAAGAGCGAGTTCGGCAAGTTCGCCGGCATCCTGGAAAAGGCCGAGAAGCAGATCAGCACCGTCGGCAAGAGCCTGGGCGATGCCAGCCGCAAGACCCGCACCATCGAGCGCCGCCTGCGCGGGGTGGAGACGCTGGCCGATGCGCAGTTCACGCCGTTGCTCGATCTCGAGTTGCCCATCGCCGATGCCGAGGCGGACGAGGATCCGGCGCGCGACGAGCAGGAATAGCCGGTATCGGGCACGCCACGCACCTCGCCGCGCTGCGCGGCGCGGCGCGTGGCGCAGCGGCTGGCCTATGTGCCGCGCGCTGCTTCGAGTTGCCCATCGCCGATACCGGCGACGACGATCTCACGCGCCAGGACAAGAAAGCGGCGCGATCGCGCACGCCCATGCACCCGCTCGCCACAGGCGCATTGCGATACTGCGCGCCGAAACCTGGCCGAATGGAGACGCCGATGTCGATGCGATGGTGCATGCCCCTGTTGTCCTGCCTGTTGCTGGCTGCCTGTAGCAGCGGTCCACGCCCGCAGGCGACCCCCGCGGCATCCGCGCCGCAGGCGGGCGGCGATGGCGCCGCTGCGGCCGACGCCGCGGCGTGCACGGCACAGGGCGGCAGCCTGCGCCCGCTCGGCCGGCGCGGACTGCTCAAGTGCGTGATCCCGTTCGCCGATGCCGGCAAGACGTGCAGCGACAAGAGCCAGTGCCACGGCGACTGCCTGGCGGTCACGCCGGTGCCCACCGGCGCCGCCGCGCAGGGCGTATGCCAGCGCGACATCAGCGAGAACTACGGCTGCCGGCAGGCCGTGCAAGGCGGCGTGGGCGGATCGCAGGTCTGCATCGACTGAGGGCGGCGCGCGCTCCAGCGCCGAGCGGGGCGCGCTGGGTCTGCCGTCACCAACCCGCAGGGCCGCTCCTGCGCGCGGGGCAGCGTCATGACCGGCGTGGACGCACGCGCGCTCCTGCCCCGTGCACGGACAGGAGCGGCGCGGTTTGCCCGGATGAAGCACACGCCCAGGCCGCGGCGCGATAGCCGCTGCGCGGCCAGGCGCCTATGCTTGCGCTCCATCTTGCTGCAGGAGTTGCACGTGAACCAATCGATCTACGACATCCCGTTGACCACCATCGATGGCCAGCCCGCATCCCTGGCCGCGCATCGCGGCAAGGTGCTGCTGGTCGTCAACGTCGCCTCCAAGTGCGGCCTGACCAAGCAGTACGAAGGGCTGGAAGCGCTGTACCGCGAAAAGCACGCCGCCGGACTGGACGTGCTCGGTTTCCCGGCCAACGACTTCAAGGGCCAGGAGCCGGGCAGCGAGGCGGAGATCCAGCAGTTCTGTCAGCTCACCTACGACGTGACCTTCCCGATGTTCGCCAAGATCGCGGTCACCGGCGAGGCCACGCATCCGCTGTACCGCGCGCTGATCCAGGCGCAGCCGCACACCGAGGGCGAAGGCCCGATGCGCGAGAAGCTGGTCGGCTATGGCATCGAGCCCAATCCGGCGCCGGGCGTGCTGTGGAACTTCGAGAAGTTCCTGATCGGCCGCGATGGCCAGGTGCTGGGCCGCTTCGCCCCGGACGTGACCGCCGAGGACCCGCGCCTGCGCACGGCGCTCGAGGCGGCGCTGGCCGCCTAAACGCCCGCGGTGTCCGCAGCCTGCTGGATGCCGCAGGCGCTGCTGGCTATCCGGATGCACTGCAGGAGGGGCTTCAGCTCCGGCAATTCGCCGAGCGCGTAACGATTCCTGGCTCCGTTCGTCGCGGCTGAAGCCGCTCCTACAGGAGCGCGGCTGGCTTGCCGAGTGCACGATAGGAGGGATGCTGGTTATCGGCTCCGGGATCGATGGAGGTCGGAGCTGCTTCCATGCGTTCATCGCTTCGGAAGGCCGAACGCATTCGGAGTCGTCTCACGGCGGCCGTCAGGGCATTACAGCCAGCGATCTGATGCGAAGGCGTCCCGATGGTCGCCGCGATGGCGCTCAGTCTGCTGCGGTTCTTGCCGGCACTTTCGCCGCCGCCGTCTTTGCTTCTGCCTTTGCAGTTGCAGTTGCAGTTGCAGTTGCTTTGGCTATTGCTGTTGCTGTTGCTTTTGACTTGCCGGGTTCCCTTCCGCAGCGGCGGATGGACCGGGGAAAAACCCCGAAGGGGCGGCGCACATGGATGTGCGCCGTTCGCGGCAGGGGCAGGATGCCCCTTCCGCGAATCCCCGGTGCATCCGCGGACCCGGAGCGCGCAGCGCGGAGGGCGCAAGGCAGGGCGCGCTTTCTTTTGGTTACTTTTCTTTGCGCGAGCAAAGAAAAGTGACCCGCCCCAGGGCGGAAGCCTTTGCTTCGGCGTTTGTTTTTGTAGGAGCGGCTTCAGCCGCGACTGGTTCTATCAGGAAGGCGTCGCGGCTGAAGCAGCTCCTACAAGGATTCTTCCACCGCACAGTAAGAGCAGCAGCAACAGCTTTCGCCTTACGGCGGGTCACTTTTCTTTGCTTGTGCAAAGAAAAGTAACCAAAAGAGGCGCTTTACCACAGCCGAAGGCTGGTCAAGCACCCCCCGCAGCGCGCCTTCCGCGCTGCGCGCTCCAGGTCCGCAGGCCCGACGGGCATTTTTCGATGGCACTTGTCCGCTACGCGGCCAAGCCCGGGGCAGGCGCCTCGCGGCGCCTGCCCGTTCGCCGGGGCGAAGCAGTGCTTCGCCTTTATCCGGCTCACCCATGTGCCAACGAAAAACGTCGCGCATCCTGCGCGCCGCCCTTCGGGTATTCGCCCGCCGGACCTGCCGCGCTGAGGGGACCCGGTAGATCAAAAGCAGAGCAACAGCAACAGCAACAGCAGGAGCAACAGCAGGAGCAACAGCAGGAGCAACAGCAGGAGCAACAGCAAGTACGTTGGGGTGCGGGACATTCGTCGTGCCCATCGCGTGCTGCGCTACGTGGCGTGCACCAATAACCGCTTGCGAGCGTGATGTTCCTACCTTGGCGGTGGCAGGAAAAATCCAGCCACAAAAAACCCGGCCGAAGCCGGGTTTCTTCAGGGTCGCCCGAATCGGCGCGACTCAGCGGCTGCCGCCGCGCCATTCCGGGATCGGCATCGCGTCCACCGGGACGGTCGGATTGGTCTCTTCCTCGCGCAGATAGTCGGGCAGGTCGTTGTCCTGGCGCTTGTTGTGGCTGCGCAGGTCGCCTTCGATCTGGTAGGCACGGCGCTGCATCCACGCGTCGCGGGTCAGCTGGTACTCGTCCGGCGCGTTGTCGCGCATGCTGTCCAGCGACAGCAACTGCGCGCGCGTATCCACCAACTGCAGGCCCTGCAGACCGATGCGCACCGTGTCTTCCTCGATCTGCCGCAGCGGCGACAGCGGCGCGTCGCCGGCCAGGCCGAACACGTCGCGGACCGTGCGCGGCCCGAACAGCGGCAACTCCACGTAACGCGAACGGCGCCAGCCCCAGGCGCCCAGGGTCTGGCCGAAGTCCTCGCTGCGCCGCGGCAGCTTGGCGTCGCTGGCCGGGTCGAAGATGCCGCCGATGCCCAGCGTACTGTTCATCACGAACCGGCCCAGAGTCTGCCCGGCCTGCAGCGGACGGCCCTGCAGCAACTGATTGACCATGGTCAGCGGCGAACTGAGGTTGTCGAAGAAGTTGGTGACGCCCAGCCGCACCGGCCGCGGCACCACGTTGACGTAGGCGCGCGCCAGCGGCCGCGCCACGGTGCGGTCGACCACGTTGTTGAACTTGTGCACCTTGCGGTTGAACTTCTCCCACGGATCGTAGCTCTGCGGCACGGCGACGCCGGCCGGCAGGGTCGGATCGGCCACCGGGTTGTACGGGTCGCCGCCGTACAGCGCGGCGTAGTCGTCTTCGGCCGTGGTGGCTGCGCCAGCGGTCGGCGGCACGCTCGCCGGTGCGGCCAGCGTGTCGCCGGCGACGGCGGCCGGCGCGGCCTGCGCATCGGCCGCTGGCGCCGCGTCCATGGCGCCGCTATCGGCCACGGCGGCGTCGGCCGGCGTGGCCTGCACCGCGGTCGCGGCCGGCGGCGGCGGGGAACGCTTGGGGGCGCCGGCGCAGGCGCCCAGGGCGGCGGCCAGGGTCAGGGAAGTGAGGATACGCAGCACGTTCATGGGGTCAGCTCGCCGCCAGGGGAGATTGGAAATCCAGGGTCGGCGCCAGCCGGTAGGCGGCGCTCAATTCGGTCAGGCCGGCCGGGGCGCCATGGATGGCGACCTCGGCCTGGCCCTGCGCACGCAGGCGTGCGGCCAGTTCGGCGAGCAGCGCCAGGCCGGCGCTGTCCACCTGCGCCACCTCGCGCAGGTCCAGCGCGCGCGCGCCGGCCAGCAGCGGCAGCGCCGCCGGCCACAGCGCGGTGGCCGCGGCGCGGTCGAGCACGCCGCTCAGCGCGAGCGTGTCGCCGTCGCGACGCAGGCGTGGCTCACTTGCCACTGTTGCTCGCCGGTGCCACCTGCAGCGCGCCGTTGCGCAGATCGGCCGCGACCTGCGGGATCGACTTGGTGCGCAGCGGCGTGTCGAACTGGTTGCGGAAGGTCTGCACGTACGACACGCCTTCCACCATCACGTCGAAGATCTTCCAGCTGCCGCCGACGTTGCGCACCAGGTAATCGACCGGGATCGGGTCGCCGCCGCTGCGCAGCAGTTCGGTGGAGACCTTGGCGCCGCGGCCGCCCGGCAGCGGGGTTTCCGACTTCACCCGCACCTGCGGCTTGCCTTCGAAGGTCAGCAGCGAGGTGCCGTAGCGCTGCATCAGGTTGTCGGCCATCGCGTCGGCGAACAGCTTGACGTCGGCATCGGAGGCGCCGCGGCCGTGCACGCCGAGCACCAGGCGCGCGGCGTAGTCGCGGTCGAAGGACTTGTTCATCTCGCTGTCGATGAACTGCTTGAGCGCGGCGTTGTTGTTCTTGAACTCGGCGCGGCGCTGTTCCAGCGTGGTCAGGATGCGGGTGCTGTTGTCGAGCACGACCTTGCTGGCCGAACCCTGCTGGGCGGCGGCAGCGGCAGGCGCGGCCTGGGCCAGCGCGATGGCGGGTGCGGCGACGGCCAGGGCGGCGGCGAGAGCGGCGGAAAGCAGTTTGTTGGTCATGGCTTGGGTTCCGTTTCCGTAGAGGGAGTGGCGGTGTTCGCGGAGGATGCGGCAGCGGGCGTCGCGCCGGCGTTACCGCCGCTGCTGCTGCCGCCGCCGAACATGTACTTGCCGACCAGCTGGATCAGGTCCACCGCCGGCTGGGTGAAGGCGATCTCCTGGCCGGGCTTGAGCGTGTCGGGGTCGCCGCCGGGCTGCAGGCCGACATAGCTCTCGCCGAGCAGGCCGCTGGTCAGGATCCCGGCCGAGGTGTCCGCCGGCAGGTCCTTGTAGCGGTCGTCGATGGCCAGGGTCACCACCGAGTCGAACTTGGCCGGGTCCAGCTCGATCTTGGCCACCTGGCCGATGATCACCCCGCCGATCTTCACCGGCGCCTGCTGGCGCAGCTGGCCGATCTGCGAGAAACGGGCGGTCAGCTCGTAGCGCCCGCCGCCGAAACCCCACTGGCGGTTGGTGGAAGCGAGCGCCAGCACCAGCAGCGAGGCCAGGCCCAGCAGCAGGAAGGCGCCGACGGCGAACTCGAGACGGGGACCACGGATAGCCATAACGTGTCTACCTTGTTGATTCATCTGGGCCGCGGCGACAGTGCCGCGGCCGGTGTTGCGCAAGCGCCCGCCGGCGAGGGCGGACGGTGGCGCGCGGTCCCTTACTGGAACAGCAGCGCCGACAGGACGAAATTGAACATCAGCACCAGCAGCGAGGCGTTCACCACCGCGCGGGTGGTGGCCACCGAGGTGCCCTCGATGGTCGGCTCGGCGTGGAAGCCCACATACGAGGCCACCAGCGCCGCGGTGCCGCCGAACACCGCCGACTTCAGCATCGCCACGCCGAAGTCGTCCCAGAAATCCACGCTGCTCGACAGCGCCGACCAGAACGTGCCCTTGTCCAGGCCCAGCACGTGCACCGCTTCGAAGTAACTGGCGCTGATCGCCAGCGAGCAGAAGATGCCGGTCAGCAGCGGCACGGTCAGCACCGCCGCCCAGAAGCGCGGCGCCACCGCCTTGGCCACCGGGTCGATCGCCATCAGCTCCAGCGCCTTGATCTGATCGGTGGCGCGCATCAGCCCCAGTTCGGCGGCGATCGAGCTGCCGGCGCGGCCGATGAACAGCAGCGCGGTCAGCACCGGCGCCAGTTCGCGGTACAGCGACAGCCCCAGCAGCGTGGACAGCGCATCGGAGGCGCCGTAGGTCTGCAGCGTGCGGTAGCCCTGCAGGGTCAGCACCAGGCCGACGAAGGCGCCGCCGACGGCGATGATCGGCAGCGAGCGCGCGCCGACCTTGTAGATCTCGCGGACCAGTTCGGCCAGGAAATCGCGGGTCGGCAGCGAACCGCGCAGCACGGTGATCGAGAACAGCCCGGCGCGGCCCAGCGCACGGATCGAGGCGACGGCGCCCATCAGGCGGCACTCCGCGGGCGCGCCGGCGCATCGAACGGGATCGGGCCGTCCGGGCGGCCGTGCAGGAACTGCTGCAGCAGCGGATCGGCGCTGGCCTGCAACGCGTCCGGGGTGCCGGCGAAGACCACGCCGCCATTGGCGATGGCCACCGCCTGGTCGCAGATCGGCAGGGTCTCGTGGACGTGGTGGCTGACGATGATGCTGGTCAGGCCCAGGGTGTCGTTGAGGCGCTGGATCAGGCTCATGATCACCCCGGAGGCGATCGGGTCCAGGCCGGTCAGCGGTTCGTCGTAGATCATCAGCGGCGGGTCCAGGGCCAGCGCGCGGGCCAGCGCCACGCGCCGCGCCATGCCGCCGGACAGCTCGCGCGGCCAGGCGTCGGCGGCGGCGAGCAGGCCCACTGCATGCAGCTTCAGCGCCACCAGCCGTTGCAGCACCGGCTCGGGCAAGCGGGTGTGGGCGCGCAGCGGCAGCGCCACGTTCTCGGCCACGCTCAGGTCGGTGAGCAGGCCGTTGCCCTGCAGCAGCACGCCGATGCTCTTGCGCGTCTCGCGCAGCGCGCGGCTGCCGCGCGGCAAGGGCTGGCCGAAGACCTCGACCGTGCCTGCGACCGGCACCAGCTCGCCGGTCAGCGCCGCCAACAGGGTCGACTTGCCGCTGCCCGACGGGCCGAGCACGGCGGTGATGCTGCCGCGCGGCACCGCCAGCGAGACATCGCGCAGGATCGCGCGGCCGCCACGGTCGATGCGCACGCCCGACAGCTGCACCACATTGGATTCGGAAGACGCCATCGCGGCCTTTAACGAAAAATCAACACAGGATTGAACCAGTCCGCTGAACTTAACCGAACTGGGCCGTGCAGTATTGTCGCATCCGTGAAGCCCGTGTGCGCGTGGTCCGGGGATGCCGTACATGCAACAGCGTGTATTGGGCCTGGGGCTGTCCGGTTTGCCGGTGCGGGTGACACAGCGCCGGCGGCTCCGCCGCGGGTGTCCGCAGGCCTTGCGATCCCGCGTCGCGGCAGGAACCGCATGGCCGTCGCCGCCGCCGCTGCGCGCGGTCCGGTGCCGCTCAAGCGAGGCCGCCTCCATCGCCGAATCGCTGGATCCGGGGGCCGTCGCGGTGCCGGTCTTGTGCGCAGTGCCGGGTCGCGCCACGATGCAGGGCGGCGATGGCGCCGCGACAGGGAGTCGTGCATGGAATTGCTGACGTTGGAACATTTCGCCGGGAGCGTGAACGAGACCTTCGCGGCGGAGTTGAACGAGGGCGAGATTTCGTTCGTGCTGGTCGAAGCCCGGCCCCTGCCGATCAAGACGGCCGCGCCGCGCGCGCCGTTCTCGCTGCTGTTCCGCAATACCTCCTCGTTCCTGTTCCCGCAGCAGACCTACCGGATGCGGCACGCGCGGCTGGGCGAACTGGGGATCTTCCTGGTGCCGGTGGCGCGCGAACGCGACGGCTTCCTGTACCAGGCGGTCTTCAACTGAGCGCCGGCGCCGCGCAGGCGGCGCGCCAATGCATCTCCAGGTGGGTGTCGCTGGCGTCGCCGGCGACGAAGCCCAGTCGCGCATACAGGCGCTGCGCGTCGGGATTGGCATGCAGCACGTGCAGCGACAGCGCGCATCCGGCCGCGGCCGCCAGCGCTTGCGCCTGCGCGATCAGCGCCGTGCCCACGCCTTGCCCGCGGCAGGCCGGCAACAGGCTGATGTCGACCAGCACGTGTTGCGCCGCGCCGCGCTGCAGGTAGAGCCGGCCCAGCGGCGCCTGCGCGGTTTCCACGATCAGGAAGTCGGCGTCGGCGAAGTGGCGCAGGTAGTGCGCGTGCTGCAGCGCGAACTGCTGGTCGAGGAATGCGCGCTTGGCCGTTTCCGGCCATGGCACTGCCGCCAGCTCCGCGCTGCGGGTGCTGGCGTACAGGTCGCGCAGCCAGGGCAGGTCCGCCGCCCGCGCCGGTCGCAGACCGAGGCCACGCGCTTGCAACGCCGCCGACGGGGCGAAGGAAACAGCGCGGTCCGGAAAGTCCCGCGCCTGCGCGGCGGCGCTAGCGCTCATCAGCTGCTCAGTTGAACGCGGGGTAGTTGCCCTGCAGCGCGATGCAGAAGTTCACTGCCAGATACGGCTGCCGGTTTTCGTGCGCCTGGCCGGTGCCGGTGGGCAACAGCATGGCCGGGGAAAATTGCTTGTCCGGCGCGACCGCCAGGAACGGACGCTCGGTATTCACGTTCAGTGATGAGAGGGCGACACCGTTGGCCGGTGTGCCGGTCTTCTTGGTCGCGTCCGGTTGCGAGAACGCGTTGACGCCGTGCTGGTGTAGCGGGATCTGCGTGCTCAGCAGGCTTTCCGAGGCGGAGCCGAAGTTGCTGCCCAGCGTGTGCGGGGTCAGCCCCGGCCCAGCGCCCTGCTGGCAGCCGGCGCGCGCGGAGAAGTTGGGCAACTGGAAGGTGCTGCTGCCGTTGCCGCCATAGGCCACGCCGAGCAGGGAGTACAGCGTGGTGTTCTGCGTGATCGGTAGCGTGGCGCCATTGCAGAACGCCCAGCCGTAGGGGTTGTAGTCGAAGCCGAACAGCTGGATTTCGCCGATATAGGGTTCGGTCATGAGCGGATTCCTCCGATGGAGCGGATGCGTGCCGCAGCCATGTCGGCGCGGCGCAGGGGGTCAGGCCTGTTGCGGGAAGATGCCGGTGGTGGCGATGCAGTACTGCACCGTCAGCGTCGGCATGATGTTGTCGTGCGGCTGGTTGCCGCCGGTGAACGAGGTGCTCTGCCCGGACATTGCCAGCGTGGTGGAGCCGGTGGTGTCGCTTGCGTAGAACAGGCTGCCGTTGACCGTGCCCGGCAGCAGACCGGCTGGCGCGGTGGCGGTCGCTGCCGCGGTGGTGGCCTGGGCGGTGTGCGTGTGCGCCGGCATCTGCAGGTCGGTCAACGTCACCGTCTCGGTGCCGGCGCGCTGGGCGAGTAAGTAGTTGCTCAGGCCCGGTCCCTGGCCCTGGTGGATCGGCAAGCGGCCGCGCAGATCAGGCACGCCGAACGTGCTGGTGCCGTTGCCGCCGTAAACGGTGCCGAGCAGGACGTACAACGGTTCGTATTCGGAGATCTGCAACAGCGAGCCGTCGCATGCCTGCCAGCCCTGGGGAGTGCGGCCGAAGCCGAACATGCGGATTTCGCCGATGAAGGGAGTGCCCATGAAATTCTTCCTGGTCGATGAGGCGCCATGCGCAAGGCTGCGTGCGCTGCGCGCGCCCGGATGCGGATGCGCCTAGCTGCGCGAAGGGAAGATGCCGGACAGCGCGATGCAGAAATTGATCGTGGTGTACGGCTGCAGGTTCGGATGCGCCTGGCTGCCGCCGCTGTTGGCGACCGTGGACTGCGACAGCGGCACCATTGCGCCGGGCGCGGCATACAACGCATGCGGGGTCCCGGTATTCATGCTGTTGTTCGCGAACAGGCGGCCGGTCGGCGTGCGGTTGTCGCCATTGGCGCTGCTGCAATCCATCAGATGGGTATGCGCGGGAAGGTTGTCGACCACCAGCGTTACCGTCTCCGCACCGGCGGCCTGGCCCATCGGCATTGCAGGCGGCTGCCAACTCGGATCGGCCGAGGGCCCGTAGCCCATCGGTGTGCGCCCGCGCATGTCCGGCAATGCGAAATTGGTCTTGCCGTCGCCGCCGAAGCGCGTGCTGAGCAGACTGAACAGGGCCTGGTTCTGATTGATCGGCAGCAATTGCCCGTTGCACTGCGCAAAATACTTCGGCGCAAACGCGAAACCGGTCAGCATGATCTGACCGATGAAGAACTCGCTCATGCGGATCTCCCCCCGGAGTTGGTAACGCCAGACCTCGTGTCTGACGCGAGAATACTTAAGCACGACGCTGGCGACATGCAAGCGACGATTTCGCTGAACCAGACAGACATGACGCATTTGTTGCTTTACGTGGCGGATCGCTTGTTGTTTCAATAGCCGCGCAACGCGCGTGCCGATCCTTGCTGGATCGATATTCCGCGTCGTCCGAGGCACCAGGATGGCTGCCAGCGCCCATGGGGTGGCGCGTTTTGGGGGAATCGAAATATGTCTACGAATTGCACCGCGTTGGGCGGCGTGCGCCCGCTGTTGCGTTGGATGCTGGGGTTGTTGCTGCTGGCGACATCTCACGTCGCGCTGGCGGCCTATTGCACAAGCCCTAAAAGCGCCACCATCAACTCCGGTAGCTCGGTGACCTTCGATGTCAGCGACTGCGACGGTCCTTCCAATACCGGTATGACCGATGACGGCGTGCCGCCTGCGCATGGCAGCTACGTCCTCAGCGGACAGTCTGGTCCGGGCACGCAAACGGTGACCTATACCAACAATGGCGACGGTGCGACCTCGGACTCGTTCTACCTGCTGGACGAGGACAACAACCAGGTCGTCTTCAACATCACCATCAATCCTGCGATCAGCGCCAGCATCGCGGTTTCGCCGTCCAGCGCCAATGAAGACAGCGGCACCGTCTTCACCTACACGGTGACCCTGAGCCAGACCAGCAGCTCGGCGACCACGGTGAACCTAACCCGCAGCGGCACCGCCACCAGCGGCACCGACTACACGGGTGCGGTGACCAGCGTCGTGGTCCCCGCCAATACCGCTTCGGTCAGCTTCAATGTCACCCCGGTCGCCGACACCACGGTGGAGGCCGACGAGACGGTCGTGTTCAATGTGGCCAGCGGCAGCGGTTATGGCATCGGCAATCCGTCCAGCGCGACCGCGACCATCCTCAACGACGACCTGCCCACCGCGTCGATCACGGTGTCCCCCTCCAGCGTATCCGAGGACGGCGCCACCAATCTCACCTACACCGTCAGCCTCGACCAGGCCGCGCAGAGCGCGGTGTCGGTCGCCTTCAGCGTCGGCGGCACCGCCACCTCGGGTACCGACTACGCGGCCGTGAGTTCGCCGCTGGTGATCGCCGCCGGCCAGACCAGCGGCACCATCACCATCAATCCCACCCTCGACACCACCGTCGAACCCGACGAGACGGTAGTGATCAGCCTCAATGCCGGAACCGGTTACACGGTCGGTTCGCCGTCCAGTGCCACTGGCACCATCACCAACGACGATCAGCCTGTGCTGAACATCAACAACGTGTCGGTGAACGAGGGCAATGCCGGCACCACCAATGCCACCTTCACCGTCTCGCTCGACCAGCCGGCTGGCGCCGGCGGCGTCAGCTTCGACATCGCCACCGCCGACGGCACCGCCACCGCGGGCGTGGACTACGTCGCCGCCAGCCTGACCGGGCAGACCATCCCCGCCGGCAGCAGCAGCGCCACCTTCACCGTGCTGGTCAACGGCGACACGCTCAACGAACCGAGCGAGACCTTCTTCGTCAACGTCAGCAACGTCACCGGCGCCACCGTCGCCGATGCGCAGGGCCAGGGCACGATCGTCAACGACGATGCGCAGCCGTCGCTGTCGATCGACGACGTCAGCGTGAACGAAGGCAACAGCGGCACCACCACCGCCACCTTCACGGTGAGCCTGAGCGCGGCCAGCGGCCAGACCGTCTCGGTCAACTTCGCCACCGCCGACGGTACCGCCACCGCGGGCAGCGACTACGTCGCGCGCTCCGGCACGCTGACCTTCGCGCCGGGCGTCACCGCGCAGGGCGTGGCCATCACCGTCAACGGCGACACCGCGGTCGAACCCAACGAAACCTTCAACGTCGGCCTGTCCGGCGCCAGCAACGCGAGCATCGCCCGCGCCACCGGCACCGGCACCATCCTCAACGACGATGCGGTGGTGACGGTCAGTCCGGCATCGCTGCCGGCGGCGACCGCAGGCAGCGCCTACAGCCAGACCCTGAGCGCCAGCGGCGGCACTGCGCCGTACAGCTTCGCCGTCAGCGCCGGTACGTTGCCGGTCGGAGTGCAGTTGAGCCCGGGCGGCGTGCTATCCGGCACCCCGACGTCCAGCGGCAGCTTCAACTTCACCGCGACCGCCACCGACAGCGGCGGCAGCCCCACCAGCGGCAGCCGCGCCTACACGCTGACCGTGGCCAGCCCGACGATCACCCTGCCGGCCACCACCCTGGCGGGCGGCACCGCCGGCCAGGCGTATACGGCCGCGATCAACCCGGCGACCGGCGGCATCGCGCCGTACACCTACACGCTCAGCGCCGGCGCGTTGCCGGCCGGCGTCACCGTCAACAGCGCGACCGGTGCGCTCAGCGGCACGCCCACCGTGGCCGGCAATTTCAACTTCAGCCTGACCGCGACCGACAGCACTACCGGCACCGCCGGGCAGGCGAGCCAGAGCTACAGCCTGAGCATCGTGTCGCCGACGCTGGCCATCGCGCCGCCGACCTTGCCGGCCGGCGCCATCGGCACGGCCTACAGCCAGACCCTGAGCACCAGCGGCGGCACCGCGCCGTACGGCTACGTGATCAGCGCCGGTGTAGCGCCGACGGGCCTGACCCTGACCACGGGCGGCGTGCTGTCCGGCACCCCGACCGTGGCCGGCAACTTCGCCTTCACCGTCAGCGTCACCGACGCGCACGGCTTCGGCGCCGCGCAGGCCTATACGTTGTCGATCGCCTCGCCGACGCTGACCATCGCGCCGCCGACACTGCCGGCCGGTACCGCCGGCAGCGCCTACAGCCAGACGCTGAGCGCCAGCGGCGGCACCGCGCCGTACACCTTCGTCGTCAGCGCCGGCGCGTTGCCGGCCGGGTTGACCCTGACCACGGGCGGCGCGCTGTCCGGCACCCCGACCGTGGCCGGCAGCTTCGCGTTCACCGTGACCGCGACCGACAGCACGGCCGGCGTGGCCGCGCAGGTGAGCTACGCCTACACCTTGAGCATCGCCTCGCCGACGCTGGTCATCGCGCCGCCGACGCTGGCCGCTGGCACGGTGGGCACCGGCTACAGCCAGACCCTGAGCGCCAGTGGCGGCACTGCGCCGTACAGCTACAGCGTCAGCGCCGGCACGCTGCCGGCCGGCCTCACCCTGACCGCCGCCGGCGTGCTCGCGGGCACGCCGACCGCCGCCGGCAACGCCGCCTTCACCGTCAGCGCGACCGACGCGCATGGCTTCGGCGCCGCGCAGGCCTACACCCTGGCGATCGCTGCGGCGGTGCCGGCACCGGTGGCGGTGAACGACACTGGCGGTACGCTGGTCGATACCGCGCTGACGCTGGCGGTGACCGGCAACGACACCGGCAGCATCGACACGATCGCGGTGACCACCGCGCCGACCCACGGCACCGCGGTGGTCAGTGGCGTGCAGTTGGTCTACACGCCGGCGGCCGGCTATGTCGGCGCCGACACCCTGAGCTATACCGCCACCGGCGCCGGCGGCACGTCGGCGCCGGCCTCGGTCACCATCACCGTCAATGCGCGCCCGGTTGCGGTCTCGGCGACGGCGCAGGCGGTACCCGGCGAAGCGCAAGCGGTCGACCTGACCCGCAACGCGACCGGCGGGCCATTCGTGGCCGCCGCGCTGGTGGCGATCATGCCGGCCAATGCCGGTAGCGCGACCATCACCCGCAGCGGCGGCGCGGCGGCGGCGGGCGTTCCGACCGCGGCGGCGGCCGATGGCCCCAGCTTCGTGATGACCTTCACCCCGAACCCGGCGTTCTCCGGCCAGGCGACGGTGCGCTTCACCCTGTCCAACGCCTACGCGACGTCGGCCGAAGCGGCCATCGTGTTCGTGGTCGCGCCGCGTCCGGATCCGAGCCTGGATGCGGAAGTGCGCGGCCTGATCGATGCGCAGGCCGAATCGACCCGGCGCTTCGCCAAGGCGCAGATCGACAACTTCCAGCGCCGGCTGGAGGCGACCCATCGCGGCGATCGCGGCTTCGACAACAACCTGAGCTTCCAGTCCACCTCGCGGTCGCATTGCCGCGAAGCCGAGCGTGGTATGGGCGCACAGCCGTGCAGCCAGCCGACCTGGGATGCGGATACCGACACCGGCGATGCGGCGGCGCCGCCGTCGACCGGCAAGACCGCGGTCAACGGCGAACTCGGCGTGTGGATGGGCGGTGCGATCCGCTCCGGCAGCCTGGACAAGAAGAGCCAGCGTGCCGGCGTGGACTTCCAGACCGACGGCCTGAGCATGGGCGCCGACTATCGTGCGTCGGATGCGTTGGCGCTGGGTGCGGGCGTGGGCTGGGGCCGCGACGACAGCGACGTCGGCAACAACGGCAGCCGCAGCAAGGCCACCGCGTACACGCTGGCGCTGTACGCCAGCTTCCACCCGGGCCGGCATTTCTTCTTCGACACGTTGGTCGGCTACCAGCTGCTGTCCTACGACCTGCGCCGCTACGTGACCGGCAACGGCGAACTGGCCGAAGGCCGCCGCGACGGCAGCCAGTGGATCGGCTCGGTATCCACCGGCGCCGACCTGCAGCATGGCGATTGGCAGATTACGCCGTATGCCCGCGTGGACATGGCCCGCGCCACGCTGGACGCGTACAGCGAAGCGGCGATGGCGCCGTACGCGCTGCATTACGCGGACATGGACGTGTCCACCACCACCGGCAACCTCGGCCTGCGCCTGGAGTGGCGTCGCGAGATGAGCTGGGGTCAGTTCACCCCGCAGCTGCGCGTGGAATACCAGCGCGACTTCCAGGGCCGCGGCGACGCCACGCTGAGCTATGCCGACATCGTCGACGCTGGCCTGCTGTACCGCACCGGGCTGAGCGTGTTCGATCGCAACCGGCTGATGCTGGGGCTGGGCGCGGTGTTCACCACCGAGCAGGGCCTGTCCACCCGCGTCGAATACCGCGGCGTCACCGACGGCGACAGCGGCAACGACCAGACCTGGATGTTCAACGTCGAGAAGAAGTACTGACCTATAGCCCCTCTCCCGTCGGGAGAGGGGTTGGGGTGAGGGTCCGGCGCGGAGCGACTCGCGGAGTTTGGGTGCACGAGGCTGCGCCCGTACCCTCATCCGCCCCTGCGGGGCACCTTCTCCCGAGGGGAGAAGGGAACAGCGCTAGCCCCTCTCCCATCGGGAGAGGGGTTGGGGTGAGGGTCCGGCGCGGAGCGACTCGCGGAGTTTGGGTACACGAGGCTGCGCCCGTACCCTCATCCGCCCCTTCGGGGCACCTTCTCCCGAGGGGAGAAGGGAACAGCCGACTAGCCCCTCTCCTCCCGGGAGAGGGGTTGGGGTGAGGGTCCGGCGCGAAAGCGTCTCGCGGACTCGGGCGCACAAGGCAGCGCCCGCCTGAGCTCCACTTACGACTACGGCTATCAGCCAACCCGCATCTCGCATCCCGCAACGACGCCACACCCGCGCATCCGGCACAATGCCGCACGCATGCACGCCCCTTCCGCGCCCGATTTCCGCCTGTACCCGTCCAACGCGCTGGATACCCTGGCCGCCCTGCTCGCCGAGGAACTGCGCCGGCCGGTGCCGGAGCAGCCCCTGCTGGCGCCGGAGGTAGTGCTGATCCCGCAGGTGGCGATGCGCCGTTGGCTGCAGTCCACCCTGGCCGCCGCGCACGGCGTCGCCGCGAACCTGGAATTCCTCACCCCCGGCGAATTCGTCGCGCGCGCGCTGGACGCCAACCTCGGCGCGGCCGCCGACGATCTGGACATGGCCACCACGCAGTGGCGGCTGTACGCGGCGTTGCAGGCCGATCTCGGCAGCGACGCGGCGCTGGCACCGCTGGCCGGCTACCTGGCCGACGGCGACGTGCTCAAGCCCTGGGCGCTGGCCGGCGAACTGGGCAACGTGTTCGAGAAATACCAGGCCTGGCGCCGCGACTGGCTGCTGCGCTGGGAAGGCGGCGCCGACGCCGACGACCCGCAGGCGCGCTTGTGGCGCAGGATCGCCAGCGGCCGCCAGTACCGCGCACGCCGCATCGGCCAGTACCTGGACCGCTATGCGCGACCCGACGGCCCGCTGCCGCAGGGCCTGCCGAAACGGCTGTTCGCCTTCGCCATCCTCAATATCTCGCCCGACGTGCTGCGCGTGCTCGCCACCCAGGCGCGCGTGGGCACGCTGCATTTCTACCTGCCCACGCCGACCCAGGGCTACTGGGGCGACCTGCAGACGCTGTGGCAGCGCCGCCGCGAGGACGGCGCCGTCGATCTGTTCGCCGCGCAGGTGCAGGAAAACCCGCTGCTGCAGGCCTGGGGCGCGGCCGGGCGCGATTTCATGGCGCTGGTCGGCGATTACGAAGTGGTGCACCCGCTGGCCGAGATCGCGGTCTACGCCGACCCGCTGGCCTCCGGCCAGCGCCCGCTCGCCGGCGGCGGCCTCGGCGACAGCCTGCTGCGGCGCATGCAGAGCGACCTGTTCCACCGCCGCGCGCCCGCCGTGCCGCCACCGTTGCCGCAGGTGGACCTGGCCGATCCCAGCCTGCAGATCCACGCCTGCCATACCCGCCTGCGCGAACTGCAGGTGCTGCACGACCAGCTGCGCGCGCTGCTCGACGACCCGCGCTTCGACCCGCCGCTGCAGCCGCGCGAGATCGCGGTGCTGTCGCCGGACATCGATCCCTACGTGCCGTACCTGGACGCGGTGTTCGGCGGCCACGGCCGCGACGACGCGCTGCCGTATGCGCTGGCCGACGCCAGCCCGCTGGCCAGCGAGCCGCTGGCCGAAGTGTTCCTGAGCCTGCTCGGCCTGCCGTTGTCGCGCTTCGGCCTGCACGAGATCCTCGACCTGCTGGCCAGCGCGCCGATCGCCGAGGCTGCCGGGCTGGACGAGACCGGGCTGGAGCGCCTGCGCGGCTGGCTGCACGCCGCCGGCGTGCGCTGGGGCCTGGATGCGGCGCACCGGTTCCACCACCAGGCGCCCGCCGACGACGCCTACACCTGGCGCTTCGCGCTGGACCGGCTGCTGCTCGGCCACGCCAGCGGCGCCGAGGACGATATCGCCGGCGTCGCGCCATGGCCGCAGTTGGAAGGCAGCGCGCTGGTGGCGCTGGATACGCTGCTGCGGCTGCTGCGCGTGCTGGACCGTCACCAGGCCATGCTGGCCGAGCCGATGGCCCCGGCCGACTGGCGCGAATGCCTGCTCGGCCTGCTCGATGCGTTGATCCCGCAGGCGCCGTCGGCGCCACGTGCGCAACGCGCGCTGGACCGGCTGCGCAGCGTGATCGACCAATTCGCCCGCGACGCCGCGCGCGCCGAATACGCCGGCAAGGTGCCGGCCGAGGTGGTGCGCGCGCATTTCGCCGCGGTGCTGGGCGAATCGGACACGCGCGCGCCGCTGCTCACCGGCGGCATCAGCTTCGGCCGCATGGTGCCGATGCGGCTGCTGCCGTTCCGCGTCATCTGCCTGCTCGGCATGAACGATGGCGACTTCCCGCGCCGCGACCCGGCCGCCGGGCTCAACCGCCTCACCGCCGAGCTGGGCAGCGCGCGCCGCCGCCACGGCGACCGCTCCACTCGCGAAGACGACCGCTTCCTGTTCCTGCAACTGTTCGCCTCGGCCCAGGACGTGTTCTACCTCAGCTATCTCGGCGCCGATGCGCGCGACGGCAGTGTGCGCGAGCCGTCGGTGCTGGTCAGCGAACTGCTGGCCAGCGCCGCGCAGTACCACGCCGACCCGAAGGCCAGCGAAACCCTCGTGGTGCGCCACCCGCTGCAACCGTTCGCCGCCGCCGCGTTCGGCGCGCTCGGCGAGGACGGCGCCGATCCGCGCCGCTTCAGCTATCGCCGGCAGTGGCGACCGGCGGTGGACAGCCTGGCCGGACAGCGCCAGGCGCTGCTGCCGTGGGTCGCCGCGGCATTGCCCGCGGATGACATGGCCGTGCCGACCAGCGTTTCGATCGACGACCTGCGCCGCCTGTTCGCCGATCCGGCCGGGCAGTTCCTGCGCCATCGCCTGGGCATGCGCCTGCCCGACCCGGCCGGCGAGGACAGCGATCTGGAACCGTTGCTGGCGCCGGGCAGCGGGCTGGAGCAACACGACTTGCAGCAACAGGTGCTGGAGGCGGTGCTGAGCGGCGCCACCGATGCGCTGTACGCCCGCCTGCGCGCGCGCGCGCTGCTGCCGTCCGGGCCGCTGGGCCGGCGCCTGCTCGACGAACGCCTGCGCCAGCTGCGCCCGTACGCGGAAGCGTTCGCGCAGTGGCGTGGCGACGCGCCGGCGCAATCGCAGCGGCTGCAGCTGCACCTCGACGGCGTCGACCTGCACGGTCGCCTGCTCGGCTGGTACGTCAACGGCGTGGGCCGAGTGCAGGTCGGTGCGATCGGCGGCCGCGCCGCGATCCGCCACGGCCTGGAATGGCTGCTGCTGCGCGCCGCCGGCGAGCGCGCACCGTTCGTGCGTTTCTTCGAAGACGACGACGGCCTCGGCCCGCATCCGATGGACGCGACCGCGGCCGAACCGCTGCCGCCAGCGCAGGCGCAGGCAGCGCTGGCCGACCTGCTGCGGCTGTATCGGCAGGGCCTGCAGGCGCCGCTGGCGTTCGCGCCTTACAGCAGCTGGAAGTATTACCAGGCCGCGCGCAACGACGACCTCGACAAGGCGATCAAGGACGCCGCCGCGCAATGGCAGGCCAGCTTCGGCTGGAGCGAAGCGGCCACGCCGGAACTGCGCCTGGTGCACCGCGGCCGCGACCCGTTCGCCGATGCGCAGCGCTTCGCCGACTTCGCCACCACCAGCCACACGCTGTACTCCCTGCTGGAACGCGGCAGCGCCGACAGCGCGCTCGATCCGGCGCGGCTGGCCGAAAGCTGGCGGCAGTGGCGCGGCGCGCAGGAGGACGCCGAATGAGCGCCCCCGCCCACGACCCGTACCTGACCCTGCCGCTGCACGGCGTGCGCCTGATCGAGGCCAGCGCCGGCACCGGCAAGACCTTCACCCTGGCCACCCTGTTCACCCGGCTGGTGGTCGAGCGCGGGCTGCGCATCGGCCAGATCCTGGCGGTCACCTTCACCGAAGCCGCCACCCAGGAACTGCGCCGGCGCATCCGCGAGCGCCTGGCGCTCGCGGCGACGCTGGTGCCCGACGCTGCCCCGCTTCCTGTAGGAGCGGCTTCAGCCGCGACAGAGAGCATGGACGACCTGTCGCCGTCCCGGAGCGCAGACACCCCGTCGCGGCTGAAGCCGCTCCTGCAGGAAGCGCCGGACGCCGTTCTCACCCGCGGGATCCTCGACGCGCACCTGGCCGCCAGCGACGAAACCCCCGCCGCCCTGCGCCGCCGCCTGCAACAAGCGGTGGAGGAAATCGACCTCGCCGCCATCTTCACCATCCACGGCTTCTGCGCGCGTGTCCTGCGCGAGCACGCACTGGAGAGCGGCCAGACCTTCGCCGCGCCGGAACTGCTGGCCAACGACCGCGATCTGCTCGGCGAAGTCGCCGCCGACCTGTGGCGCCAGCGCGCCGCCGACGCGGCGATGGCCGACGACCTGGTCGCGCTATGGCCGGGCGGCCCGGACACGCTGGCAAGCGACCTGCGCGAGCTGGTGCGGCATCCGCAAATGCTGCCTGCAGCAACGGCGTCATCTTTGCCCGATCCGTCCGCAGCCCGAGATGCTGCCGCGCACGCGCTTGTCGCGGCTCTGCACGAACATGGCGACCAAGCCTACGACGCAATCGCCGCTGCATTCGACAACAAGGTGTTCGACGGCCGCCGTGCGCGCCGCCCCAGTTTTGATAAAGCTTTCGAGCAGTTGTGGCATGGCAGTGCGGAGGCGGACTGGGTGTTGGACGAACGCGGTCATCTCGACAAGCTGTTGCCGTCCCGGTTACGTGAGTTCTGCAAAGAAGGCATGCACGACCACATGCCGCACTCGCCGCTGTTCGATGCATTGGGTGCCTGGCAACAGGCCGATGCACAGCTGCGACAGTGGCAATTGCAGCGCCGCATCCAGCTGTTGCACGCGCTGCGCAACGACGCAGTCGTGCGCTTGGCCATGCTCAAGCGCCAGCGCCGCGTGCAGACCTACGACGATCTGGTCGACGGTGTCGCGCACGCCCTGCACGGCGCTCAGGCCGAGGCGCTAGCGCGGCGGCTGCGCGCGCAATACGCCATCGCGCTGGTGGACGAATTCCAGGACACCGACGACCGCCAGTGGGCGATCTTCGCCAACGTGTTTGGCGACGGCGTGCTGGCACGTGAGGCCGGGCTGGAACCTGCGCTGTTTCTGATCGGTGACCCCAAGCAGGCTATTTACGGCTTCCGCGGCGGCGATGTGCGGACCTATCTGGCCGCGTCGATCACCGCCGAGATGGCTCCGTCGCTGAACCAAAACTTCCGCTCGCGCCCTACGCTGTTGGCTGCACTCGACGCGTTGTATGCGCAGGCCGGCTATGTGCAGGCCTTCCACACCGACGGCATCGCCTTCCATCCCGTGCAGCCAGGCGGTATGCGCAGCGATTTCGAGTTGCAGCGCGACGGTGTCACCGCACCGGCGCTGACCGTGTGGCGTGCGCCGGCCCCGCCCGAAGCACTACCAGCTGCTACGACATCCAAGAAAAAGCCTCCGAGCAGAACCGTCTGGAAATCGGGACTCTCACAGGAGATGTGCACCGACGCCTGTGTATCTGCAATCCATGGTTGGCTGGCTGCTGGCCGCGCCGGCAATGCAACTATTGGGGGTCGTCCAGTGCAGGCTGGTGACGTTGCGGTGCTAGTTCGTGAGCACAAGCAAGCCACCCGCATCCAGCAGGCGCTGGGCGCGGTCGGCATTCCCGCGGTGGCCGCCGGCAGGCAGAGCCTGTTCGCCACCGACGAAGCGCTGGAACTGCTGACCCTGCTGCAGGCGCTGCTCGACCCGGGCGACGACAGCCGCCTGCGCGCGGCGCTGGCGACGGTGCTGATCGGCGAAGACGCCGCCGCGATCGCCGCACTCGAACACAACGGCGACCGCCACCGCAGCTGGCAGCAACAGGCGCTGGACTGGCGCGAACGCTGGCAGCGCGGCGGGCCGCTGGCACTGATCGGCGACCTCGGCGCCGCGCACGCACAGCGCCTGCTGGCGCTGGTCGATGGCGAGCGCCGCCTGACCAACTACCTGCAGCTGGCCGAAACCCTGCAGGAAGCCGACTCCCGCGCGCTCGGCCCGCACGGCCTGGTCGATTGGCTGTCGCGGCGCATCGCCAATGCCGACGACAACGACGAGACCCAGCAGCTGCGCCTGGAATCGGACGCGCGCCGGGTGCAGATCGTGACCCTGCACAAGAGCAAGGGCCTGGAATATCCGCTGGTGTTCCTGCCCTACATCGGCATCGGCCGCAGCGACCGCGGCGCCGGCCGCCACTGCGTCGTGCACGCGCCGCCGCTCGGCCGCCAGCTGCACTGGAACACGGGCAAGGACGACCCGGCCTGGAGCGCCGCCGAGGCCGCGTGGAAACAGGAACAGCGCGCCGAGGACGCGCGCCTGCTCTACGTCGGCCTGACCCGCGCCGAGCACGCGCTGTGGATCGCCACCGGCCCCTTCCACCAGCACGAGCGCACCGCGCTGGCGGCGATGGTCGGCGACCTGGACGCGTTGCAGGCCGCCGCAGGCGAGGGCGCCATCGCCATCGACACCACGCCGCCGCCGGCCACCCTGCCGCGCCTGCCGCTGGCCGACGAAATCCAGGTACCGCCGGCGCGCGTGCCGCAGCGGCATGTCGTGCCGGAGTGGTGGGTGTACAGCTTCACCCAGCTGGCCAATGCCGATGCCGGCGCCGCCGCCGACCCGATGGCCAGCGCCACCGTGGTCGGCAGCGGCGGCAGCGACGAGCCGTCCACCAGCGAGGCGGTCGCGACGACGCTGGACGTGGAAGCGTTCGACCGCCGCTTCACCGGCAACCGTTTCGGCGTGGCCATGCACGACGTGTTCGAACGCTGCGACTTCGCCGCCTGGCGCGACTGGCATCCCGGCCAGCCGGCGCCGGACGGGCAGACCGTGGCACTGCTCGAAGCCCTGCAACGCGGCGGCTACGCCCAGGACGAACTGGAGGATGGCGCGGCCATGCTCACCGCCCTGGTCGGCCACACCCTGACCGTCGCCCTGCCCGAAGGCACCCGCCTCGCCGCGGTGCCCGAACCGCAGCGCCGCAACGAAATGGAATTCCACTTCGCCATGCGGCCCACCCGGGTCGATGCGCTGCTGGCGCTGCTGCACCGCTTCGGCGTGGTCGGCGAGCGCCAGGCGTTCGGCGCGCGCCAGCGCCTGGAAGGCCTGATGACCGGCCTGATCGATCTCACCTACCAGCACGACGGGCGCTGGTACGTGCTCGACTACAAATCCAACCGCCTGCCCAGCTACGACGCCGACGCGTTGGCGCGGGCGATGGCGCACAGCGAATACGAACTGCAGGCGCTGATCTACACCGTCGCGCTGCATCGCTGGCTGCGTTTCCGTCTGGGCGAAACGTACGACTACGCCCGCGACTTCGGCGGCGTGCGCTACCTGTTCTGTCGCGGCCTGGATGCCACCCATGACCCCTCGCCGGGCGTCCACGCCTGGCGTTTCGACCCCGCCCTGGTCGCGTCCGTCGACGCCCTCTTCGCCGGCGCCCCGCTTGAGCCCCTCTCCCCCCGGGAGAGGGGTTGGGGTGAGGGTACGTCAGCCCACGGAACCCCCACCCCGTGAACCAGCCCAACCTACTGGCCGCCCTCCAACGCAGCGGCATGCTACGAACGCTTGACCACGCCTTCGCCCAGAGCCAGTTCGAAGCCGCGGACACTCAGTCCGCCGGCGCCGCGCTCGAGCCCCTCTCCCCCCGGGAGAGGGGTTGGGGTGAGGGTACGTCCGCCCACGGAGCGCCCACCCCGTGAACCAACCCAACCTCCTGGCCGCCCTGCACCGCAGCGGCACCCTGCGCACGCTCGACCACGCCTTCGCCCAAACCCTGAGCCGCCTGGACGCAGAAACCCCCGACCTGGTCCTGTCCGCCGCCGCCCTGGCCTCCCTGGCCGTCGCCAGCGGCCACGCCGGCCTGGATCCCGCCCACGCCAACGTCCTGCTCGACCAACGCGACGGCCCGCCGCCGCAACTCCCGGATCCCACCGACTGGCAACGCGCCCTCGCCGCCTCGCGCTGGATCGCCCAGCCCGCGCCGGAGGAGCCGGCGGCCGCCGACTGCCCGCTGGTCCTGGAACACGGTCTGCTCTACCTACGCCGCTACCGCGAATACGAGCGCCGCCTCGCGCAAGGCTTGCGCCGCCTCGCCGCGCAACCGCTGCCGGCCTTCGACGTCGCTACGCTCGCTCCGCTGTTCGCGCAGCTGTTTCCAAACGCAGCCGCTTCCCCTCTCCTCCCGGCGACCGAAGGAAGTCCCCGTGGAAGAGAGGGTGCCCAAAGGGCGGGTGAGGGTACGTCCGCCCCCGACCACCCCACCGACCGCCAAGCCCAAGCCGCCGCACTCGCCCTGCGCCGCGCCCTGCTGCTGGTCACCGGCGGCCCCGGCACCGGCAAGACCACCACCATCGCGCGCCTGCTGCTGCTGCGCATCGCGCAGGCACAGGCCAGCGCGGCCACCGCCCCGCGCATCGCCCTGGCCGCCCCCACCGGCCGCGCCGCCGAGCGCATGGCCGAAAGCCTGCGCGCGGCGGTGACACGCGCGCTCGACCACGGCATCGACCCGGCCCTGGCCGCCGCGCTACCCGCCGGCGCCAGCACCCTGCACCGCCTGCTCGGCGTCATCCCCGACCTGCCGCGCTTCCGCCACGACGCCGACAACCCGCTGCCGTTCGACCTGATCGTGGTCGATGAAGCCTCGATGGTCGACCTGCCGCTGATGTGCAAACTGGTCGAAGCCGTCGCCGACGGCACCCAACTGATCCTGCTCGGCGACGCCGACCAGCTACCTTCGGTCGAAGCCGGCGACGTGCTCGCCGCCATCCTGCAGGCCGCCGGCCCCGGCGACGCCCTGCAGCCGGACGACGCGCAAGCGCTGCACCCGCTGCTCGGCCATACCCCCAGCGACACGCACAGCGGCGGCCTCGCCGGCCACCGCGTGCACCTGCTGCGCGGCTACCGCCAGGCGCAAGGCTTCGCCCTCGCGCCGCTGGCCGATGCCGTACGCGCCGGCGACGCCGACACCGCGCTCGCCCTATTGCGCAGCGGCGAACTGGCCGGCGTGCACTTCCACGAAGACAGCGAGGACCCGCTCGCCACCCGCCGCGACGCCCTGCTCGCGCACTGGCGTGCCCTGGCCGACGCCGAAGATCCGGCCGCCGCCCTGCGCGACGCCGCCCGCCTGCGCCTGCTCACCGCCGTGCGCGCCGGCGCACAGGGCGCACGCGGCCTCAACGCCCGCATCGAACAACTGCTGGCCGACAGCGGCGCCGGCGCGCGCCGCCTCGGCGCCGCCTCGCCCTGGTTCCACGGCCGCCTGCTGCTGATCACCGAGAACAGCTACCGCCACGGCCTGTTCAACGGCGACGTCGGCATTTGTTTGAGAGATGCGCAAGGCGCCCTGGTGGCCTGGTTCGAAGGCGAGGGCGACGGCCAGGTCCGCGGCTTCCACCCCGCCGCGCTGCCCGCGCACGAAAGCGCCTTCGCCATGACTGTGCACAAGGCGCAGGGCAGCGAGTTCGACGACGTCTGGCTGCAACTGCCCACCCGCGACGCCCGCGTGCTCAGCCGCGAACTGGTCTACACCGGCATCACCCGCGCGCGGCAGAGCCTGCACCTGGCCGCCAGCGAGGCTGTGTTGCGTGGCGCGCTGGCAAGGCATGCCGCGAGGATCTCGGGATTGGCGTGGCGCTTGGGTGGGGTGGAACAGGTTTCTGCACCGCCGTCGTCAACACTTCAAACAGAAGGCCAGCCGTTCCCCCTCCAAGGCGCATTGTTCTAACCTATTCGGACGAGCCACAACGTTGATCTGATCCGCGTGCCGCAAGCGTTATGGAAACACTCTCATCGCACAGATCAGCCGGCTTCCCACGGCGGACGGGGCATCAGCGACAGGTCGCGCGCGCCATGCACGATGGCGAGAATTTCGACAACTGCCGCGTGCGAGCGATAGATGATGCGGTAATTCTGGAAAAGCAACTCGCGCACTGCAGAATTGCCGGCCTCAGGCACTTCTCGGCCGCGCTCGGGGAACGCTTGCAGCGACTCCGCTGCGTCGATGAGGCGATTGACGAAGAGGTCGGCGTAGAAAACGCTGTCGTGGGCGACATAGTCGCGGATGGCTTGCAGGGAATCGACGGCAGGTTCGGTCCAGACGATGTTCATCGGTCGAGAGCGAAGCGCCTTCTGACTTCATCATGCGGTACCACACGACCTTCTTCGGCTGCACGCAAGCCTTGTTCGATCTTCTGGCGAACGTAGATTTCGTACATCAGGTCGTCCCAACTGGCCTGTTCCGGCAGGCTGCGCACTAGCTGTTCGGCTTCGGTTTTCATGCTGTTGGGCATGGGTGTGCTCCGCTACAGGGACAGGCCTACTTTAGCGAAGAACGGCAGAGGGGAGAAATGGAGCCCCGGCGCAGTTAGCCGCGTTACCCGAGGCACGCCCGTCGCACGGTGCTCCATCGCGACGCGTGGAGCCGCCGCGCCGGCCCGAGAGGCAGAGGCGCGGCGTTCCTTCCAGGCCTAGTGCCCGGGTGACGCGCTCACTTGCCCGGAACGCGCTGGTACTCGTCGCTGCCGGTGCGCAGGTGGCCATTGGCCTGGTCGATGGCGAAGTTCACCGTTTCGCCGTCGTTGGAGACCTGCAGCACGTCGTCCTTGTAGATGGCCGGGTAGCTCTCGGTCTTGGGCTTGCGGCTGAAGAACCGCGGCGTGGTGTTGCGCACCATGAAGGACTCGCCGTTGCGCTCGATGTCCATCGTGTCGTCCTGCGACTGCACGTTGACCCAGTGGCCGACGAACTTCTCGCCCTCCACCTTGGCGCAGCCGGTCATCAGCATCGCCGCGGCCAGCGCGGCACCCATCCACTTCGTCATGTCCAGCTCTCCGGCGTTGAAGTCGGGGCCAGGATGAAGAATTTAGGATGTATGGGAGGTCAACATTCCGGGGCTGCACTAGGCGGGCGCCGATCGTGTCGAACGTGCACCTGACCTCAGCCAGCCCAGGACGAGCGACCCGATGAACATCGATTGGTTGCTCGTGCCGCACCATGGGATGGGCCGCCTCGCCTTCGGACTGTCGTCGGAGGCTGTTGCCGCGATGGCCGCCGTGTACGGAACGCTCAGCCCCGCTGACGACCCACACCGGTGTCGGCGCCGAGCGCGACGCCTTCAATGCGGGGCTTGCTGGCGCGCCTCGATCAATTGCGGGCGTTCGGGGCGATCCGCGCGCTGCGCCACCGCCAGCAGCTTCTGGAAATACGCATGGGCCTTGGCGCCGTCGCCCGCCTGCCTGGCCGACGCGGCCGCGCCGTACAGCGACCAGAAACGATTGGGCTCCTGCACCAGCGAGGCTTCGAACGCCCTCAGCGCGTCGGCCGGTTGATCCTGCGCCAGCAACATCTCTCCCAGCATTTCCCGGGCCGGCGCCAGCGGCCCGGGCGTGACCGAGGCCAACTGGGTCTTGTCCTCCAGGTCGGCGGCCTGGCGCATGCCCGCCAGCGCGTCGGCCACATGCCCTTCCTGCAGGGCCAGGATCGCGGCCACTTCCCGCCGCTGGATATCGGTCTGCTCGGCCCAATAGTCCTCGCCCTGCTTGGCCAACGTGGCGTGGAGTTGGTCCAGCGACGCGATTGCCGCGCGTGCGCCGGCGCCGTCGTTCAGATGCGCCGCGCCCAGCCCACGGGCGAAATAGGTGATCGAATCGGCATAGGGAAAACGGCTCGGCACGGACTCGAGCGTGGCCGCCTGCGCCCAATCGCGGCGCTCCAGCGCGTAGCGCGCCGGAATCGCGGCGCGGGCGTAATAGGCGGCCGAGGCCGGCGCCGCGCCGTTCGCCTTGGCCGGATCGAACCGCGCGAAGACCTGCGCCGACGCATCGGCCAATTGCCCGGCGGCCTTGTCCTGCCCGGTCTGCAGATAGCCGTAGATCATGTAGTCGCTGGCGTGCAGCTCATCGGCCGGCTGCCCTGCGGCGCGCGCCGACGCGGCCGAGGCCAGGTTGGTGTCGATGGACGCCTGCCAGTCGCCGATCCGGGTGAAGGTATGCGAGGGCATGTGCAGCGCGTGCGGCGTGGACGGCGCGATCGCGCCGTAGCGCTTTGCGGCGCCCGCGGCGCGCGACGCCAGGGCCGGCTCGTCGTAGGCGTGAATGATGTAGTGGGCCAGGCCCGGATGATCGGGATACTTGGCGAACAGCGTCTCCAGGATCGCGCCGGCCTTCAGCTGTTTCGCATAGGTCTTGTCGGCGGGATCGGCGGCCGCGGCCAGCGCCAGGGCGTAGAAGATGCGCGCTTCGATGTCCTTGGGGTAGTCGGCGGCGAGCCGCTCCATCGCCTGCTCGTAGGCCTGGGCGCGCGCGTCCTGGTCCAGACGGTCGGCGTCCACATACAGATGCGCCACCGCCTCCAGATAGGCCTGCTCGCGCGGGGTTCTGGCCTTCAGCGCCCGCCCCGCGTTGACCGCGTTCAACCCCTGCTGCAGTTGCGCGGGAGACTTGAACCCGGCGAACGGATTGCTCCAGCTGCTCAGCGCGATGCCCCAATAGGCGATGGCGCAACTGGGGTCGGCCTCCAGCACGGCGCGATAGCCGTCGATCGCCGGGCCGAACTGGAAGGAGTGCATCAACGCCACCGCGCGATCGAAACGCGGCTGCGCCGCCGCATTGCACGAAGTCTGGAAGTGGACGTTGCCCAGCCGCTCCATCGCGGCATGGTCGTGCATGGGGTCGTGGGCCGATGCATCGGCCGCAACCAAGATGGCCAGGAGGGATGCGGCAAGAAAGCGTTTGGCGCTCATGACACCTGGCCGTTGAGAGACGGAGCTCGCCGCATCTTTCCCCTGTCCTGTTCGAAAGTCCATCGCGATGCGCCTGGCAGGAAACAGCACCTGTCGTTGATTTTCAAGACAATGAGGCCGTTGGACCATCGGTCCCCTTGTCCGACATCAAGTTTCTCTTTTGGCGGCGTCGATCTCTATTGTTACTTCCCCGAAGATCGCGGTCCGGTCAAAAGTCCAGGACGCCAACATAAATGCACACTGGCTCCAGTTTTCCTTCTGGCCGAAAGCAGACCTGCCACGGTCACGCGTCAGTAGGCCGCGGCATTAGCCTGATCGTTCGCTACGCCCAACCCGGCCCCGCGCTTCGGCGGAGCGCGGCCATTCTTGCGGCGTCTTGCGAAGGCGGCAGCCCAAACGCACGCGTGTACTCACGGGTGAACTGCGTTGGGCTTTCATAGCCCACATCCAGAGCGGTAGACGTCACGCTCTTGCCCTGCGATGCCAGAATCTGGCGCGCCTGCAGCAGACGTAGCTGCTTCTGGTACTGAAGCGGACTCAGTGCCGTGGCGGCTTTGAAATGCCGGTGGAACGCCGATTCGCTCATTGCCACCTGTTCGGCTAGCGAGGCAATGCGTAATGGTTTGGAATAGTCGCGCCGGATGCGCTGAATCGCGCTGCTGATCCGCGCCAGGGCCGAATCCGGTGTGGCCAGCTGGCGCAGCATGCGGCCCTGCGGCCCCTGCAGCACGCGATACAGAATCTCACGCTCGTATGCCGGGGCCAGCGCGGGTATCTCGCTGGGCCGCTTCATCAGGCGCAGCATGCGCACCCAGGCGTCCATCAGTTCGGGAGTGACCGCGGCCACATTGAAGGCCTCGGTCTGCGCGGAGGGTTCGCCGCGCCCGGTGGCGGCATCGGTGGTATCGCACAGCAGCGCGGAAATGCTGTCTGCATCCAGGGTCAGGCTCACCGCCAGGTAGGGCTCGCCCGTGCTGGCCGGGTGCACGGCTCCCACTGCGGGCAGGTCCACGGACATGATGAAGTAGGTAGCCGGGTCGTAGTGCAGGGTCTTTTCGCCCACCGTCATCGACTTGCTGCCCTGCAGGATCAGGTTGATCATTGGCTCGTACACGGCCGCCAGCGCATGCTCGGGAATCTCGCCCTGGACCATGGCAACGCGGGGAATGCCGGTTTCCGTGCGGCGGTTTTCGGCATGTGCTGCAAGCCGACGCAGTTCATCCAGTGCGGTGTCCATGACCGCATTTGATACCCCCCGCGCGAGCCTGGCAAGGCGTGAAGCAGGAATAGGCAGGAATGGGCGAGGATCGGGACGGCGCTCCCGGGTGAGCGGGCCTAGCCTGTGCATCACGCCTTATCGCACAGGAACACCCGCATGAAACACATCCTCATCACTGGCGGCAGTCGTGGCATCGGTGCCAGCGCCGCCCTTCTCAGCGCGCAGCGCGGCATGGGCGTCATCCTCACCTACAACGCCCAGCCGGAAGCGGCCCAGAGCGTAGTGGCGCGTATCCAGGCAGAAGGCGGTACCGCCGTGGCGCTGCAGCTGGATGTGGGAAACAGTGGCGCCTTCGCGGCGTTTGCCGCCCAGGTGGCGCAGACGCTGCAGGCCTCCTGGGGTGCAGCCACGCTCGATGGGCTGGTGAACAATGCCGGCTTCGGGCTGTTCAATCCGATCGAGACGGTCACCGAGGCGCAGTTCGACAGCCTGTTCAACGTGCACCTGAAAGGACCGTTCTTCCTGACCCAGGCGCTGCTGCCGTTGCTGGCCAACGGCGCGAGCATCGTCAACGTCACCAGCGCCACCACGCGCGTGGCCACGCCGGGCGTGGCGCCGTATGCCGCCTTCAAGGGCGGGCTGGACGTGCTCACCCGCTACATGGCCAAGGAGTTCGGCGAACGCCGCATCCGGGTCAACGCAGTGGCGCCGGGTGCGATCCGCACTGAGCTGGGCGGTGGGCTCAACGATGCGTTCGAAGCCCTGCTGGCTTCACAGACAGCCCTGGGCCGGGTAGGTGAGCCGGACGACGTGGGCCGCGTCATCGCCGGGCTGTTGGGCGACGACCAGGCCTGGGTGAATGCGCAGACCATTGAAGTGGCCGGCGGCTACACCATCTGATTCGCAACGGGAGCACGACATGCTCGACCACATCTTTCTCACCGTAACGGACACCACGCGCTCGATCGCGTTCTACACGGCCGCGCTGGCCCCATTGGGCATCGTCGACCGGCTCGACTACGAAGGCAGGCAGGGGCCTCCCGGCCACCCGGACTTGAAAGGCTTCGGCGCGCAGGGGCGAGTGTTCTTCTGGCTGCGGCAGGGCGTGGCGGCGGCACAGGCCGCGCATGTCGGCTTCGTGGCGGACTCCATGGCCATGGTGGACGCTGCCCATGCCGCGGCGATGGCCGCCGGAGCCAGCGAGATCCACCCGCCCGGCGCGCAGCTGCACTACGACCCGCGCTACTACGCGGCGCAGGTGCGCGACCCGGATGGCTATAGCCTGGAGTTCGTCTACAAGAGCTGGCAGCACGGCCATGAATGACGCTACCGCGCCGCATCCGCTGCAGCCCACCGTGGACGCCCTGATCGCCGCCACCAACGCCTTCGACATCGAAGCGGCGGTGGCGTTGTTCGCCCCGGCGGCGGTGATCGACGATCCCTCCACGGGGCACACGTTCAAGAAGTCTGCCGGCGTGCGCGACTACGTGAAGCGCTACTTCGTCGCCTACCGCACCGTGACCCGGCTGCTGTCGGTGCACGACCTGGGCCAGGGCCGCGTCCGCGCCCGCGTCGATTTCACTGGCGACTTCGGCCACGAGATCGGGCTGCTGGATCTGACCGTGGACGCGCGCGGCCGCATTGCACGCATCGATGCCGCGCTCGAATAGGCCGGCGAGGAACACACCATGAAGAAAGTGATGATCTACGGCGCACCCGGCTACACCGGGCGCATGGCCGCCGCACGCGCGAAGGAAGCCGGGCTGACGCTGGTGGTGGCCGGGCGCGATGAAGCGTCCCTGCAGGCGCCGGCCGACGTGGAGCGCGGACTGCAGGACATCGCGGTGCTGCTGAACTGCGCCGGCCCGTTCGCGCACACCGCCGGCCCACTGATGGCCGCCTGCCTGCGCACCGGCACGCACTACCTGGATATCGCCGCCGAACTGGACAGCTATCGACTGGCGGCCCAGCACGAGCAGCAAGCCGTGGATGCCGGCGTGATGCTGATGCCGGGCAGCGGCGGCAGCGTGGCGATGCTGGGAAGCCTGGCTGCGCGTGCAGTGGAGAACGTGGCAGCTCCGGTTGCACTCCGCATTGCGTTGCATGTTTCTGGCGCAATGTCGCGGGGCTCGGCCATCAGCGCGAACCAGCACCTCACCGCGCAGTGCCTGATGCGCAAGGGCGACGTGCTCACGCCGCGCGACCCGGCCACGTTGCGCGATTTCGATTTTGGCAACGGCAGCGTCAACTGCTTCCCGGTAACCCTTCCCGACCTGATCACCATCGCCCGCCAGACGGGCGTGGGCGACATCGAAACCTACGTGCACGTCTCGGGCAGCGCGTTCCCGGAAGCCGGCATCGGCGACCTGCCCGATGGTCCTACCGAGCAGGAGCGCGCGCGTCACCGCTACCAAGCGGCGGTGGACGTGGTGGATGCCCATGGCGTCGTCACCCGCGCCGTCCTGGACACCGTGAACGGCTACACCTTCACCCCGCTGGCCGCCGTCGAGGCCGCACGCCGCGTGCTGGCAGGCGAGGCGCGTCCCGGCTTCCACACGCCGGTTGGCGTGTTCGGCAGCGGCTTCGCCGAAACCATCGCAGACACCCGCATCACCTTGTTGGGATAGGTGCGGGCCAGGGGGAAAGATGCTGTTTAAACAGATATTTCTTCTGGCCCCGTTGTTCCCATGGGTGGGGCACGCTACGGCAACGCAGCCCGGAGACGGGCGGCCAGCGCAATGCGCTCCTCGGTGGCGTAGCGCACTTTCTGCCCCCCATACAGCCCGTCGTTCGCGTAGCGCGGAAACACGTGCAGATGGTAGTGCCACACATCCTGATTGCCGGCTGGCCCGTTGTGTTGGCGCGTGGAGATGCCTTCGCAGCCGAAGGCCGCCAGCATCGCGTGCGCCAGGCGCCGCGTGGCGCGGAAGACCTCGCGGCCCAGGTCGTCGGGCATGTCCAACACGTTCTCGTAGTGGCCACGCGGGATCACCAGGCAGTTGCCTTGGATGCCGGCGTAGTGGTGCGTCGGCACCAAGGCGTACACGTTGGCATCCACCAGCACAACGGCCGATTCCGGCGCAGGCGAGGGCAGCGTGGCGGCGATACCGCAGAACGGACAGTCGTACCCCGGGGGAGCGTGCTGCATGAGGCGCAACGGCGAAGAGAGCCCACTGTGGGGCGGGAGCGGATTCTGTGGCGGGCTTTGGCTAGCCGTCAATCGGACAACGAGAGCGGTGAGCTAGAGCCGACGTCCATGCCTCCAGGTGATGGTGACCAGGGAGACGTGCACTCTGCCCACGGTTTCCGGACCCCGGTTTCAGATACCTGAGGCAATGGCATTGAGCAATGCCTTCCTATGCCATCGCGCTTGTAAGCATCGGGCAGTTGGAAGTGAATCTGACTACGTCTTTGGCATTTCAGCCCTGCACCCAGGCGTGGGCAGCTATCAGAGGTTTGCGCTGCTGCTTTCGGAGCAGCGCAAACCAGCGCAGATCGTACTCTTCGAGGGCTAAGCAGCGATTGTCCGGAACTCACCGTTCCTTAGCATGGCCTCATTGCAGTCTTCCTGAATTGCTGTCAAGAACCTCGATGCAGGTTGTCCCGGCTTGGGGCTGTAGGACATGACGAGCTTCTCACGAGCTCGGGTCATAGCCACGTACAGTCGGGAGGCTTCGCGCGGAAGCGTGTCGCTATCTATGCCGAACGATGGCAGGACTCCCTCGATCAAGCCCATGATGTATACCGCGCTGAATTCATGCCCCTTCGCGGATTCAATGGTGCTGATCTTGACGTTGTCACTTTCGTAATCAACGTCGTTTCGGAGCTCTGCCGTACTAACGCCGCGCCGCTTCAAAGCCTCTTCGATGGCGTTTCGTATGTTGGCAGTCGGTGCGATAACACAGACTTGACCCGGCGACTGGCCCATAGCAAGTGACGAGTAGATCTCACTAGCGACGTGCTCAACCTCTTCCTCATTGGAGCCGCAGCGAAGGATCAGTGGGCGTGCGCCGTGGCTCTCTGCGAAGTCCGGCATGGATGGGCGTGCAAGGGTTTCGTCATCCACATCGGAAAACTCGAATTGAGAAACCAGTCCGAAAGCAGCCTTCAAGATCTCATGCGTATTGCGATAGTTTTTTCTGAGATTAAAGCTGCGACCAGCGATGTCAATGCCAATACGGCGAAGCACAAATCCTCGCTTGTAGATACTTTGTGCGCCGTCACCAGCCAGGAAGAGTCCATCCGCTACCTTGGAAATTCGCTCCCCCAACGGAGTTCTGAGAAGTCCCATCAGTACGAGATCAAGTTCCGAAAGGTCCTGAACCTCGTCACTAAGTACGCATCGGAATTTTCCGATGACGTAGGTATTGTCCTGCATTGCGCCGATAGCTAGGGACACAAGCGCTTCGTGATCTTGTGCGTCAAAGGTAGCCATGCTCGCGAGATAGGCCTGAATCGCAACCAGAACAATGCGCCTGTCCGTCTGACTGAGCGGAGTGCCGCGGCCGAGCCGCTGGAACAGCTTCGTGTCCAGATATTTTTCCAAGTCATCTGCCACAAGACGACCGCGCACGTACGACATCTCATCCCTTAGATAACTAATCAGTTGCCCATGAGTCATGGAGCGGAAGGCAGAGCGAGCGAATTCAGCGTGGCGGCGGGCAGCAGACTCCGCGGCCTTCAGCGCGGCATCAATCGATTCCGCCTGAAGTCTGCTATTGGAATGGGGTACCCGTCGCATGGTGTCGGAGAGCACGTCCTTGGCGAGCATGCTCATTGTCCGAACGCTAATTAGTGACGCCTCTACGCCACAAAGGTCATCTATCAGTCGCTCCAACAGCTTGCGCATGCTCTCGGTGAGCGTGACCAGCAAGATTGGCTGTTTGTACTTTTTAACCAAACCCCTTGCGCGATGGACTAGGACACACGTTTTGCCGCTACCCGACACGCCTCGGAGTCTTGATGGACCGCGCAGCTCACGCTCGGCAACTTGCTTTTGCTCAGGATGTAGATAGAGCATCCATTCGGCCAAAGTGCCTCGTTTGAACAGCTCATCCCAAAGCCCAGTGTCGTCGAACGTGATAAATGCCTCGCTGTTCTCGCGAGCTTGCATCTCCAAGGCAGCGTCTTCGCCTTGGATCAGTACTGCTGCGTTGTGCATCAAAGCCAAGCGATGTCTGAGCTGCGGCCACTCGTTCATATGCGAATGCCACAGCAAGTCGAATACCAGACTAGCCTTTTCGTAGCTGGTGATCTCAACCAAGCGCTCAAGGATGGCATTAGCATCAAGCTCAAGGGCATCGGAGTTAATCGTCTCAACGATTGATATTGCTTCTGGAGGAAGCGATAGCTCCTTCCAATCGGCATCGCTCAGACGATGCAGCAAGGGCTTTGCTCTGTCTTCCTGCGATGCGTCGAAGTTAAGCATGTCCACTGGGATATGGCGAGCTTCTTCTAATGGCGATACCAACACAAAGTCTAGTGTGCGATCATTGCGCCCTTGTATCCAGCGATAGTTCTTGTGGACGTCGAGCCAGCGCTGTGTATCATCATGAGTGCCAACGAATAGGAATACGCGTGTCTTCTGCACGCCGTCGATCAACTGAACGACGAGCCGAAAGCCGTCCGGAAGGTCGTACTTCTCCACGTTGGGAAGCCGGCTTTCGCCGTGCTTGGTCCGCGGGAGAGAGATTGCGCCGTCGGTGCTGGCCTCGGACATGGCTGCCCTGACGGCTTGCACGACCTTTTTATGCCCCAGCCCCATAAGCTTGTGGATCGCGCTATGGCAAGGCTTGAAAAGAATGACCTTGTAGGTCATGAGTTGCCCCCTATTGTATTGTTTATGAAGTTCCAAGTAACGGAGTTAGGTGCATTTATCGCGTATTTCTGTATCGCGGGGACTGGCCATATCCGAAAAACGCTTTTTCTTGAGTCTGTTGGCCCGTTGCACCAACGCAATTCCACAGCGCGTGCACGCATCATGGTGGGCCAATAAGCCTGCCAGTTCGCGTACTGCGGCTGACGCCGACCTGCTGCCGCTTCCATTGCTTGCGCTGCACAAGTGTGCGGCGGCCGTCCTTGCGCAGGATCACGTCGATGCAGCCGTCGGCGCCGCCCAGGCCGGTCTCTTCCACGCTGTAGCACTGGCGGCTGAAGGCTTTGCCGACAAGGAGTTCGAATTGGCGCCGACCGCTGCCGGCGAGATTCTCCAGGGTGGTTCGGGTGTCCAGCAAGCGACGGCGATGGCGTGCACCTAGGAAAGAGAACAGCGCAGCCATCCAGCAGAGGAGCAGCACGATCCACGCAAGCGCGCTGTCAGAGTGTTGCGCGATACCTTGCGCTAGCATGCATCCACGCTGGGCGATCCACCATGTGATGTCATAGCGCACGACAAGAAAGCTAGCGATGCCGACCGCTAGTCCAAGCGGCCACGGCAACGCAGCCCGCGCGTCAAAACCGATATTTCCCCGTGTGCGTCCCATGCGACCCCCGTCCCAGAACTAAACATAGCGCCAGAATCGATGATTGTCCGCATGGCGCTTGTGCTGTCTACGAACCGAGACATGAGTAGGTGCAGATCTAGGGTGGATATGCTTTTCAAACGAATTTTCTTCTTGCCCGCTGCTACTAGTCTCAATCGCTGCGACGCAGCAAGAGCAGGCTTTGACTTTCACATCTCTCGTCCCTGAATATCTGCGCGGGGTTACCAACACAGGGGAGAAGACGATGCCAGGCGACCAGACCACCAAGACTGTCTATTACCTTCGCGCCAGGCGCGATGCTCAACCTTTTGACCTTCAATCGATCGCCAAAAGAGCGCGTCGGAAAAAGAGCAACTGCGCTGCGACCGAGATCGAACTCGGAGGGGATGATGTGGTAAGAATTCAGCACTACAGCACTTCCAATGGACGTACGCTGCTACACCTTACGCGCTATGTTCCTGGCGTGCAGGCATCAACGCTTTTGCCAAAGGCGACTACTGCGGAAGACGATGAGGGAGCGCAACCGCCACCAAGAGGCAAGGAATTCAAGGAGGGAGACTGCTTTCTGCTCATCAAAGATCACCATGTTCTTTATTGCGGGCACGGTATTAGTAAGAGCAAAGCGTCCCTGTACTTGTCACAGCTTTTTAGGGAGGCAGAGCTTCATGACGAATCTAGCGGTTTTGAACTCGTTCCTGCGAGCAATTTGGACAAGCTGCAACTGATTCAGGATCACGGTGTTAAGTCCATTCAATTGGCTGTAGGTGCCTTTGATCTGAGCTTGCCAAAAGCCCGCCGCACCAGCTGGATCGCTAAGTCTTTCGGTACTCTCGGTGATGAGCTTGGCGCGTTAATAAGCAAGGATCAGTCGTTGACAAAGCAGAAGGCACTTGAGGATCTCATCGTGAATGTAGAGGTCAAACTGGATGGCAACACCCGCGCTATCCAGAGTTCTCAGGATTTTATCGAAGAACTCGCTGAGACTGTTCTTGATGACGACACTGAGACACCGGTAAGTGAGTTTACGATTATCACCCAGAAGAACGAACGCATAACTTCCGGAGAAATTCGGCTTCAGACAGGTGTGAAGGTGGAAACGAAGGATAATTCCGTCAGTCACACCAGCGTATGGGGTGAGATGGGAGCCTACCTCGATCAGATAACGCAGGGGAACCTGCTGGAGCAATGACGTGCATCGCCTCGAAGCTGATTGGAGCCGAATCGGGCTGTTTGCCGCCATCGCCGTCATTTCGGGGGTGGTCGGCTGGTATGGGCAACCCCTCGTCCATGGCAACGACGAAGCGCGTGGTGTAATCGTCAACGTGTTCTCCATCTTAGCCGGCTTTCTCATCACGGTGATGACTTTGCTAGGGGAGCCAGGTTTGTATCGAGGGCGTACATGGCGTTCCGACGCCATCAAACGAAGCAACGTTTACCAACGGCTCGTCCGCCACAAATGGCTCTTTATTTCCTACTTGATCGTACTTGCGTTGGTTTTTTTGACAACCATCGTGGCAAAGCGCGAGCCTGATGGGCAGAATGTCGCTTGCCTGGAGGCGCTTTACCTTGGTTTCGCGACCTTTGCGTTCATCTACTCTTTAATGCTTCCGAGCCGATTGCTCAGCCTCCAGTTAGCTCGCTTTGACGAGCTTGTGGAATCGAGGCGTAGCGGTCAGAAATCTGAATGAAGGTTCGGTTGGTTCTTTTCGCTTCCAGTATGTTAGAGAGGTGGCATAACCCATACCTTGGCGACCTTGATCCACCTCTACATGATAATGCTGCTCGCAAGCGGGCAACTGTTACAGGTTGATGTGGCGCAGTGTCTTGGGAACGCTCAAATCTTCGTGCCCAGTTGCGAGAAAGGTGGCATAAGAGGCCTCAATGAAGGCTCGTTACGTCGCTAAACTTGGGTAAATATCCGTTTTTTGGATATCTCAAAGAGTTCGCTACGTTGGCCTTGCGGACACCCCGTCCGCCCACGTCGAGGACGGATGCCATGACGACTTCCAAATCCCGCCGGACCAATGCCCAAGAGCACACCGCGCCAGCGACCACGCTGCCTACGCAGGAAGAGCCCTTCACCTTCGGCGTCACCCTGCAGCAGCTCGACCAGTTCCACGCGCTGTTGCGCACCATCACCGCGCAGAGCGACATGGTGGCGGTGTGCAGCGGGGCGCCGCTGGACGACAAGAGCGTGTCGATCCTGGGCGAGAGCATCTTCACTGCCGCCCGCGCGGTGCGCGGGATCGTGGACGAGATCCACGCACAGCGGCTGGGCGGCGATGGCCCGGCGCCGGTGTCGCACGGGGAGCCACGCCATGCGTAAGCCGCCTTCCCGTCCCGCCGCCACACCGCGCAAGCGTGCGCCGCGCCAGACAGCGCAATTTCGCGACTGGACCATCGTGGAGCCGACGCTCACGCCGATGCTGACGCCCGAGCAGATCGCCGCCGAACTTGCCGCCGAGGAGGCCCGCGCGCCGCGCGCACCCCGCCGCCGGCGCCCGCCGCAGCGCTGCAAGATGGGTTACGGCTATTACCCGGCCAGCAACCAGGTGGTGCCGTCGCTGCGCCTGCGTGGGCGCTGGCTGGAACAGTTGGGCTTTGCCATCGGCAGCACCTTGCGGATCGAGGTGCGCGATGGCGCGTTGGTGGTGCGCATGGCCGGGGAGGAGTGACGCGCGTGCGGTCACGCGCAGGCGTGCGCATGGACGGTTGAACACCGACCCGGCCGGCTGCTGCGGTGTGCTCCGCTGTGCGTGGGGTCGGTCCGATGATGGTCTGGCGCTGCGGCTGCCGGGTGGGCGCCGCCGTGCTAGCGTGCCGCTGCCGAGGGTCCGGCAGTGCAAAGGGGCAGGCATGCGCATTGAGTCAGTGCCAGTGGAGCGCCGCGTGGTGGCGCCGCGCACCAAGCCAGGCGTGCGCCTGGCCTGGTGGCTGTTGTGGCTGGCCTTGGCGGTGTTCGCCGGGGAGTTCGTGCACTCGGTGTACGCGAAGTACGCATCGCTGCAGTCGCCGGCCTATGCGATGTTCCTGACCCGCCGCGGTTGGCTGTGGTGCCACCTGGGTGGCGGCGCGGTCGGCCTGTTGCTCGGCGCGCTGCAGTTCGCGACGCAGCGTTGGCGGCGGTGGCCGCGGCTGCACCGCTGGGTGGGGCGGGTCTACTTCGCCGGTATGGCGGTGGCGATGGTCGGGACGGTCGGCTTGATCGCCACGTCGCCGGCGCCGCTGTCGATCCGGCTGGCGTTTTCCGTGACGGCGCTGGTGTGGCTGGTCACCGCGTCGATGGGGTTGCTGGCGATCTTGCGCGGCCAGGTGCTGCGCCACCAGCGCTGGATGGTGCGCGCCTATCTGGCGACGCTGGCACCTGTGCTGTTCCGGCTGGCGCTTCCCACGGCGATCGGGTTGGGCATGACGCCATCGCCCGGCCCGATCGCGCTGTTGCTGTGGGCCAGTTGGATGGTGCCGTTGCTGTTGTATGCGGTTGGTGGTGCGGTGGCGCATGCGCTGCGCGGTGGCATGCAGGCAGCGCCGGTTGCGTGAGCTGCCCGCATCGGGGGCGATGCCGGTTGATCGAGGCGCGCGTGCTGGGAGTGCGGTGGTGCGTCGCGCTTGTGCGGATGGTCCGCGCCTTGTTGGTCCGCTTTCGCGACACGCTGGTTCGGCCACACCCGCTAGCCGCGATGCGCGATCGCCGCATTCCGCGCGGCCATCGCCCCGGACGCTGCCGCGCCGATGGTCAGGCGCGGCAGCGTTCGCTCGCTGGCGATCGCAAGGGCATGGGGGAGGGGGCTGCCCCTGCGATCCTCTGCGGCGAACTCAGCGGCGCTTGTCGAACAGCTGCTGGCGCACGGCGACGGTGCAGGCGTCTTCTGTGAGCAGGTGCTCGAAGGCGCTGTTGTCGCTGGGCTTGCCGCTGCCCAGGTCGAGCACGGACACCTGATTGCTGCCGCGGGCCTTGAACGCGGCGACGGCGGTGGTGGCGTTCTTCAGCGGCACGGTGGCGTCGTTGTCCGAGCCGCACAGCAGGGTCGGGGTACGCGGCGCCCAGTCGAGCAGGTCGTTGCGCTCCAGGTCGCGCAGGAACGGGTCGTTGGCGTTGCTGGCGAAGTCCTTGTAGAAGCCGGGCTGGAAGTACTGGCGGATCTTGTCGACGCCGGGCAGGGTGTCGCCGAGCACCAGGTCGGTCAGGCTCTGCGTGCCGGGGAACAGCGCTTCGACCTGTTTGGCCCACGGATCCTGGAACACCTGCGCCGGGTCGAGGTAGAGGTTGTGGTAGGTGTGCTGCATGCCGACGATGGCGTAGCTGGCCAGCACGATGCCGAAGGTGTTCTCGCCCACGGCGCTGTGGCCGCTCCAGCCGTCGCGGAAGGTCTGGCTGAGCGCGTACGGGCCGGAGATCGGCGCGCTGGCGACCAGGTGGAATTCGTTGGACAGGTGCGCTTCGATCTCGCGCTGGGTGGCCATGGCGGCATGCCCGCCCTGCGAGTAGCCGGTCAGCATGACCTTGCCCGACAGGGGGGTGTTGAGCCGCTGCAGCACCTGGCGCGCGGCGCGCAGGGCGTCGATGGTGGCGCTGGCCTCGGACGCGGCGTGCAGGTAGGGATGGAACGGATAGTTGGACTGGCCGATGCCCAGGTAGTCGCTGCTGACCACCACGTAGCCCTGGGTGGCGAGGTGGGTGACCATGGTGTCGTCGCCCTTGGCGTCGCGGATCTCCTTGGCCTGCTCGGCGCGGCGCAGCGACTCGGTCCCCTGGCTGTAGCTCAGCAGCGGGAACGGCCCGGTACATTGGCTGCCGCCCGGCACCAGCAGCGCTGCGGAGGCGGTGGCGGGCTCGCCGTCGACGCCGATGGTGGCGTAGGTGAACTCGGCAACGCGCACGTCGCACTTGGCCTGGTCGGTGGACTGGTCGTTGGCCAGCAGGGTGCCGATCGCCTGGTGGGTGTAGCTGGTCAGCACATTGCTCTTGAGCAGCGTGCCGCGCGCCGGTGCGGCCGACGCGGCCAGGGGCAGCAGCGCGCCCGCAACGCCGATGGTGGACAGTACGCGCAGCGCCAGCCGATTCCGCAGTGTGGCCATGAACAACGTCCTCGCAATTGAATCCCGGTTGCACGGGACCGTGGGGTGGGGGCCAAACGCTACTACGGCGCTTCGATGGTTTTTCTGACAATTCGCGGCAATGTTTATCTGCAGTATGGATTCGCGCGGCAATCGGGCGAATATCGAGACGCGGAGCGAAAATAAATCTTGTAACGCGTATGTGCGGCGGCGTGCGGAGCAGCACACTGGTGCAGAAATTCGCCTTAAATCCGCATGATTTCGATGGATTTCTGCCTGTTTCGCCAATGGCGGAAAAATAAAATGGCGCCGCGCTTCATTCAATAATGGATCTTTCGGTAATCGATAATCTCGAGATAAAGGTGATCGCCGCGCGTTGAAAGATAATCCGGCATGCCTTGCATGTCGGGAATGGGCCATCGCATCGATTGGGTGGCGCGAAGCGGCGAGGCAGCGGCGTCGGGTGGCGGCCTGGTTTCGCCGTAGGTCATGGCGCATGCCGTGCTCGCGGAGGCGTCCAGCAGCGCGCGCGGCGTAGACGAAAAAAAGCCGGCTGCCCCATCAGGGCATGCCGGCCGGGTGTAGCGGCCTGCGCGGCTGCGCAGGCCGGACGCAGCGGATCAGCGCACCTTGTACAGCACCGCCGCACCGGGCTTCGGTTCGAACATGGGCACGGTCTGCTGCTTGAGTGCTTTGCCGTTGGCATCCCAAACCAGGGTCTCGGCGGGGTATTCCTCGTTGCGGGTCATGGCGCCGATCTGCTTGACGATCACCGTCGAGCCGGCCTTCACTTCGGGGTTCCAGGCGAACACGCCGAGCCTGCCGTAGAACACGGCCGGCGCGTCGGCGTCGAGGCGGCGGTCGGGGCACATGACCAGGCCGCGATCGAGCATCACGCGCAACGCGCCGACGGGGACGGCTTTCACGGTGGGCGCGGTGCGGTCGGTGCTGTGGCCGGGGCAGACGTTGGCCGAGCGGAGCAGCATGTCCTCGACCACTTGCCGATCGGGCTGGGCGAAGGCCGGCAGGGCGGCGGCGGACAGGGCGAGCATTGCGACAGTGGACTTCCAGTGCACGTGACACCTCCTCTTGAATGAATTACTCCAGACGTCGCGGTGGGCCACGCTGCAGAGGTGGGCCGTTGCCGGGGACGCGCGGCGACTCTATCAACAAGGCCGATGGGCAGTTGCAAATGAAGCGTGATGGCGCGTGACCTCGTGCACGCTTCCATTCACGTTGCATGTGCCGATCGATGGCATGGCGTTGGCGACAACGTGCCTGCACGGTGGCGGCAGGCACGCAGGGAGCGCGGCGACACGCTTGCGCACATTGCCCGGCGTGCGCTCATGTGTCGGCATCGCTGCGGATGGTGAGCGAACGTTTCGAGCTGCTGCATTGCGCATCGGGGTAGAAGCGCTGTCGTCTCTATGCAGCAACGCCGGATGCAGGGATGGGCGAAGCCTTGCGCACCCGACTCCGCGAGTCGCTTTCGCGCCGGACCCTCACCCCAACCCCTCTCCCAGGGGGAGAGGGGCTTTGGCTGTTCCTTCTCCCATCGGGAGAAGGTGCCCCGCAGGGGCGGATGAGGGTACGGGCGCAGCCTCGCGCACCCAACTCCGCGAGTCGCTTTCGCGCCGGACCCTCACCCCAACCCCTCTCCCGGGGGGAGAGGGGCTTACTTGTACGGCCCCGGGCCGCGCCAGACCAGTTCGCCCTGCTTGTAGACCTGCAGCATGGTGATGACCTCGCGGGCGTCGCCGATGGCCTTCAGTTCCGGGGAGTCCGGCGGCAGCGCGCGGCATTTGCCGGAGCCGCGCTTCATCGCGATCTCCAGCGGGCAGGCCATGCGGTACTGGGTGCCGGGCAGAAGAATGAAGAATTCCTTCATGCCCTGGTCCATCCAGGCGCGCAGCAGGGTTTCGCTGCGCAGGTCGTAATAGACCAGGTAGCCGCCCAGTTCCATGCTGGGGCCGGCGTCGCTGGGGTCGCCGCGGCGCCCGCCACGGCCGCCGCCGTCGCGCACCAGCCCGGCCTCGTTCGGGCCCAGGTCCTGGTCGATCGCGCCCGGCGGCCGCCCGGTCCAGGTCTCGCGGCGCTGGGTCGGTTCGGGTTCGCTGGCGGCGGCCTGGGCCTGCTGCTGCGTGGCGGGGTCCGGCTGCGGCGGCGCCGGTTGCTCGGCGGGGGTGGGCGCGGGCGGCGCCGGGGTGCTGGCCGTGGCGGCCGGATCGGGCGGCGGCACCGGATGGTCGGACTGCGCGACCAGCGTGGATTGCACCGGCGAAGTGGCGCGACGTTTCTTGGCCGCGACCGGCTTCTGCGCGGGGGTGGGGCTGGGCGGCGTCTTGGCCGGATGCACCGGCTGGCGGGTGGCGCCGATGAAGTCCACCTTGGTCCGGCCGCCGCTGGCCGCGCCTTGCGGCGTGCTCATGGTGGGCGGGTCGGCCAGCAGCAACAGCAGCAACATCAGCAGGTGCAGCACGGCGCTGACGATGGCGGCAATCCACGGGTCCAGGCGTTCGACCCAGGATTTGGCCCGGGGGTCCGCGCGATGCGACACGTTGCTCATGCCGCCGCGGGGGCGTCGGGAGTGCGGGCCTTCATGGGGGGTCTGCAGGGTGCGGCCGGTGGGGGCGCCATCGTAACGCGTGCGAGGGCCGGTTCATTTGTCGGGCCACACCACGCTTAGGGTCTGTTGCTGTTGGCGGGACAGGGGATGCGTCCAGGCCGCGCCTGCCTGTGGTCGGCGGCGTACAGCATCAGCGGGAACTGCGCGCGGATCGGGCGGCCACTCCCGCGGGACGCTCGGCACGGGGATGTGCCCGCGTGCAGGCAGGGCGCCGCCGCCCAGTGCTATCGTCCGCGCCATGTCCAAGGCCACCGCCACCCTCCGCTTCGAGGCGACGTTGCTGCGGCCGGCGACGCCGCCGGACGCGGCCTGGACGTTCCTGGTGCTGCCCGCCGAGGCCAGCGCCAAGCTACCGACGCGCAGCATGGTCAGCGTGGACGGCACGTTCGCCGGGCAGCCGTTCCAAGCCACGCTGGAACCGGACGGGCAGGGCAGCCATTGGCTGAAGGTTGAAGCAGCGCTGCGGGTGGCGGCCGGGGTCGCCGCGGGCGACACGGTCGCGCTGGCGATCGCGCCGATGGCGGTGGAGCCGGAGCCGGTGTTGCCGCCCGACCTGGGCGCGGCGCTGGACGCGCATCCGGCCGCGCGTGCGACCTGGGACGCCATCACCGCGCTGGCGCGGCGCGACTGGATCTTCTGGATCGTCTCGGGCAAGAAGGCCGACACGCGCGCCAAGCGCATCGCCAGCGCCTGCGACATGCTCGCCTCGGGCAAGCGCCGCGCCTGTTGCTTCGACCGCTCGGGCATGTACAGCCAGTCGCTCGGCGCGCCGAAGGCGGCGCAATGACGCGCCGCAATACGTTGCAGCGCTAGCGCAGCGCGAGGGCCGCCGCTGCCGCGACATCGTCCTCGCAAACCGCCACCTATACTCCGGCGGTGTCCATCTGCTGAAGGGTCTCATCGCATGAGCGCACCCGCATCCCCGACCACCGCCGCTTCCGGCGCCGCACCCGGCAGCCTGCGCCGCTCGGTGTCCAACACGCTCAAGGGCTCGGCCGGCAACCTGGTCGAGTGGTACGACGTCTACGTCTACTCGGTGTTCGCCACCTATTTCGAATCGCAGTTCTTCTCCAAGGAAGACAAGAACGCCACGATGTTCGTGTGGGCGATCTTCGCGATGACCTTCCTGATGCGGCCGATCGGCGCGTGGTACTTCGGCCGCTTCGCCGACCGCTTCGGCCGCCGCCTGGCGCTGACCATCTCGGTGTCGCTGATGGCGCTGTGTTCGTTCGTGATCGCGGTGACGCCGACGGTGGCGACGATCGGCATCGCCGCGCCGATCGTGCTGCTGCTGGCGCGGCTGCTGCAGGGCTTCGCCACCGGCGGCGAGTACGGTACCAGCGCCACCTACATGTCCGAGGCGGCGATCCCGGGCCGGCGCGGCTTCCTGTCCTCGTTCCACTACGTGACCCTGGTCGGCGGCCATGTGCTGGCGCAGACCACGCTGCTGCTGATGCTGCATTTCGCCGACAAGGGCTGGGTGTCCGAATGGGGCTGGCGCCTGGCGTTCGGCCTGGGCGGCATCGGCGCGCTGGTGGTGTTCTGGCTGCGCCGCACGATGGACGAGTCGCTGGGCTCGGACTCCATCGCCGAGGCCAAGAAGGGCGGGGCGCGCTCGGCCGGTTCGCTGCACGAGCTGTTCGTGCACCAGTGGCGGCCGCTGCTGCTGTGCTTCCTGGTCACCGCGGGCGGCACCATCGCCTTCTACACCTATTCGGTCACCGGGCCGAAGATGATCCAGACCGCGTTCGCCGGCGACGACGTGATGGCCGGCACCATCATCAACCTGGTCGCGCTGACCGTACTGATGCTGATGCAGCCGGTCGGCGGCTGGCTGTCGGACATCATCGGGCGCAAGACCCTGCTGGTGTTCTTCGGCATCGGCGGCGTGCTCTACACCTGGTTCCTGGTGCTGGAGCTGCCCAAGCAGAGCGATTGGCTGACCGCGTTCGCGATCCTGACCGGCGGCTTCGTGATCCTGACCGGCTACACCTCGATCAACGCGGTGGTCAAGGCGGAGCTGTTCCCGACCCACATCCGCGCGCTGGGCGTGGGCCTGGGCTACGCGCTGGCCAACTCGGCCTTCGGCGGCACCGCGCCGCTGCTGTACCAGGCCTCGCTGAAGACCGGCCATGTGACCACCTTCGTCTGGTACGCCACGGCGGTGATCGCGGTGTCGCTGGTGGTGTACATGTTCTTTCTGACCAACAAGGGCGCGAACTGGCTGGACGACGAGCGCGCGATGCGCGAGCGCAAGGCCGCGAAGGCGGCGGCCGGGCGCGGCTGAGACCGGCAGCGGCACGGGCGCGACCACCGCGCCCGTGTCGCGGCAAGCGCCGCGCTCCCGGCGGGGCGTCGGCCTCCGGGTTCGGCGGCACGCGTGCGACTCGGGTACCATGCAGCCCCCCTCACGGGCGTTTTCGCTCATGGCCGACTCCAAGAAGACCCCCGACTCCCCTGTGACCCAGGACCAGGCCGAAGCCGCCGTGCGCACCCTGCTGCGCTGGGCCGGCGAGGACCCGGACCGCGAAGGCCTGCTGGACACGCCGCGGCGCGTGGCCGAGGCCTATGGCGACTGGTTCAGCGGCTACAAGGCCGATCCGCGCGAGTACATGCTGCGCACCTTCGAGGAAGTGGCCGGCTACGACGAGCTGATCGTGCTGCGCGACATCGAATACGAAAGCCATTGCGAGCACCACATGGCGCCGATCATCGGCAAGGTCCATGTGGGCTACCTGCCGCGCGGCAAGGTGGTGGGCATCAGCAAGCTGGCGCGCGTGGTCGAGGCCTATGCGCGGCGCTTCCAGGTGCAGGAGAAGATGACCGCGCAGATCGCGCAGTGCATCCAGGACGTGCTGCAGCCGCTGGGCGTGGGCGTGGTGGTGGAAGGCGCGCACGAGTGCATGACCACCCGTGGCATCCACAAGCGCGGCGTCAGCATGGTCACCTCGAAGATGCTCGGCACCTTCCGCGAGGACGCGCGTACCCGCGCCGAGTTCCTGCGTTTCATCGACGGCGGCAAGCGCTGAGCGTGCGGATGGGGCGGTCGTCGGTTCCTGCATGAAGCACCGTGTCCGGATCGCCGGCTATCGCCAGTTGCGCGAACAGCCGTTGTGGAAGCTGCTCGCCGCCGACCATGCGCCGGAACTGATCGGCCTGCTGCAGACCCTGCTGGGCGATGCGCAGCGGCGGCTGCCGTCGTCGGTGCTGCACGAGCGCCTGCAGCGCCAGCTGGATGCGCTGAAGGACGACGAGCTGTCGCGCGAGTTGCCGCGCACCGCGCAGGCCTACCTGGCGCACTGGCTGGCGCAGGGCTGGCTGGAGCGGCGCCTGCCCGAAGGCGATGCCGAGGAAGAGTACGAGCTGTCGCGCCAGGCCGCGCAGGCGATCCGTTTCATCGCCGGGGTGCAGGGCAGCGCCAGCGTCGCCACCGAGAGCCGCTTGTCGCTGGTGATCGAGCAGCTGGTGCAGCTGGCCGGGCAGACCGAGACCGATCCGGATGCGCGGCTGGCCGCGCTGCGCGCCGAACGCGCGCGCCTGGACGCGGAGATCGAGCGCGTGGCCGCCGGCAAGCTGGCCGCGCTGGACGGCAAGCGCGCGCTGGAGCGCACCCGCGACATCATCCGCCTGTCCGACGACCTGGCCGAGGATTTCCGCCGCGTTCGCGACGATTTCGAACAGCTCAACCGCGATTTCCGCGAGCGCATCATCGACGACGAGGGGGCGCGCGGCGACGTGCTGGAGAAGCTGTTCGCCGGCATCGACGTGATCGGCGAGAGCGACGCCGGGCGCAGCTTCCAGGCGTTCTGGAGCCTGCTCAACGACGCCGAACAGAGCGTGCAGCTGGACGCGGCGCTGGACACGCTGCTGGCGCGCGGGTTCGCGCGCCGGCTCGACCGCCAGGAACGCGCGTTCCTGCGCGGACTCACCGGCACCCTGCTCGAGCGCGGCGGGCAGGTGCATGAGGTGATGCAGCATTTCGCGCGCAGCCTGCGAGGGTTCGTGCAGAGCCGCGGCTACCTGGAGCAGCGCCGGCTCAACCAGTTGCTGAAGCAGGCGCAGGGCGAGGCGCTGCAGTTGCGCGACCGGCTGCACGCCACCGCGGCCACCGGCTACACGCTGCCGCTGAGCAGCGCGCGGCTGCGTTCGCTGTCGCAATGGCGGCTGCACGACCCGCGCAGCCAGCAGGTCGATGGCCGGGTGCAGGCGGCGGAGGCGGCGACGATCTCGCTGGACAGCGTCGGCGACCTGGTCGCGCAGTCGGAGATCGACCTGCGCGGCCTGCGCGAGGACCTGCACGCGCTGCTCGGCCAGCAGCCGCAGCTGACCATCGGCGAGGCCTTGCGGCAGCGCCCGGCGCAGCAGGGGCTGGGCAGCGTGATCGGCTACCTGGCGCTGGGCACGCGCCACGGCGTGGTGGTCGCGGACGAATGGGAAGCGGTGCAGTGGGAAGGCAACGATGGCCAGCTGCGGCGCGCCCGCATCCCGCTGGTGTGGTTCACCAAGGAAAAACGCAATGAACTGGTCTGACGATGTGCCCGGCGGCGACGCCGACGGCTTCGACCCCGCGGCCGCCGCCGCGACCCAGGCCGACGGCCGCAGCGAACTGTTCGCCGGCGACACCGGCACCCTGCCGCTGGAGGCGCGCCGCGCGCTGTGCCAGCTGCTGTCCGGGCCGAGCATCGACGCCTACCGCCACGGACCGCTGTGGCCGGCGCTGCTGCGCCACGAGGCCGCGGTGCGCCGCGTGCTGTGCGAGCTGTTCCTGGAACTGGTGCTGGACCGCGACGGCGGCGTGGCCTTCGCCCGCCAGGCCGAGACCGCCGAGCTGGAGACCCCGGCGCTGCTGCGCACCGCGCCGCTGACCTTCATCGAGTCGGTGCTGCTGCTGTTCCTGCGCCAGCAGCTGGCCGAAGCCGACACCCGCGGCGAACGCGCGGTGGTGCAGGAGGCGCAGCTGCTGGAAGTGCTGTCGGTATACGAGAAGAACGTGTCCACCGACCGTGCCGGCTTTGCGCGGCGGGTGCTGGCGGCGATCGCGAAGATGCGCGACAACCACCTGCTGTCCAAGCTGCGCGGCAGCGAGGACCGCTACGAGGTGTCGCCGGCGCTGAAACTGCTGTTCTCCGCGGAGGACGTGCAGGCGCTGGCCGCCGCCTACCGCGGCCTGCGCGAAGGCGCGGCCGCGGACGCGCCGCAGTGACTGCAGGAGCGGCGTCAGCCGCGACCCACCGCCGGCCCGCCCAGCCCACCGCCAGGCGCCCTGGCGATCTCGATTTTCCGATGAGCACCCGATGACGTCCCTGTCCGATCCGTCCCCGTCCGCGCCCGTCCCCGCGCCGTCGCTGTTCGCCGACACGCTGGCCGAACAGCGCGCGCAGCAATACCGCATGCGCCGCCTGCAGGTGCACAACTGGGGCACCTTCAACGGCCTGACCGATGTGCCGGTCGCCGACAAGGGCTTCCTGTTCGTCGGCCGCTCCGGCTCGGGCAAGTCGACCCTGCTCGATGCGATGTCGGCGCTGCTGACCCCGCCGAGCATCGTCGACTTCAACGCCGCCGCGCGCGAGGCCGAGCGCAGCGGCCGCGACCGCAGCCTGGTGTCGTACGTGCGCGGCGCCTGGGCCGACCAGCAGGACAGCGCCTCGGGCGAGATCGCCACCCAGTACCTGCGCAAGGGCGCGACCTGGTCGGCGCTGGCGCTGGAATACCGCAACGCGCACGGCCAGGCGGTGAGCCTGGTGCGCCTGTTCTGGATCGCCGGCAGCGGCACCGCCGCGGCCGACGTGCGCAAGCACTACATGGTGGCGCCGCGCGGCTTCGACGTGGCCGCCGAGCTGGACGGCTTCGACCTGGACCTGCGCCGGCTCAAGCAGCGCCTCGGCGAAGAGGTGCACCATTTCGACAGCTTCGCCGGCTATGCCGAACGCTTCCGCCACCTGCTCGGCATCGGCAACGAGATGGCGCTGCGGCTGTTGCACAAGACCCAGTCGGCGAAGAACCTGGGCGATCTCAATGCGTTCCTGCGCAGCTTCATGCTCGACGAACCGCGCACCTTCGAGGCCGCCGACCGCCTGGTCGACGACTTCGCCGAACTCGACGGCGCCCACCATGCGGTGGTGACCGCGCGGCGCCAGGTGGAGACGCTGGTCCCGGCGCGGCAGCACTACGCCGAGCTGATGGCCTTGCGCCGCAGCGTCGGCGAATTGCGCGAGCTGCAGCTGGGCATCGATGGCTACCGCGAGCAGCGCCGGCTGGCGCTGCTGGACGCGCGCCTGCAGGAACTGGACACGCAGGACCGCGGCCTGGCTGGCGAGGAAGGGCAGCGCCGCGAGGCGCTGGACAACCACGAACAGAAGCTGGCCGAACGCGAGACCGAGCAGCGCGCGCAGGGCGGCGAGCGGGTCGAGGCGCTGGAGCGCGAACGCAGCCGGGTCGAGCGCGAACGCGACGAACGCATGCGCCGGCGCAGCCAGGTCGAGCAGGCCTGCCGCCAGCTCGGCATGGGCCTGGCCGGCAGCGCCGCCGGCTTCGCCGAGCAGGTGGCGCAGGCGCGCGCGTTGCGCGACGGCGTGGCCGGCGAGGCCAGCGCGCTGGACGAGGCGATCGCCGAACGCATGGCCGAGCGCCGCGAGGACGAGCGCCGCTTCGCCGCGATCCGCACCGAGATCGACGCGCTGCACAAGGCGCCGTCGAGCATCCCCGCGCCGATGCAGGCGCTGCGCGCGCGGCTGTGCGCCGACACCGGCCTGGCCGAGGCGGCGCTGCCGTTCGTCGGCGAGCTGATGCAGGTGGACGAGACGCAGGCCGCCTGGCGCGGCGCGATCGAGCGCGTGCTGCACGGCTTCGCGCAGTCGCTGCTGGTCGACGAGCGCCACCACGCCACGGTCGCCGAGTGGGTCAACCAGACCCAGCTCGGCACCCGCCTGGTCTATTACCGGGTGCGCCACAACGAAGCCCTGCACAGCCGCGAACCGGACCCGCGCTCGCTGCTGCGCAAGCTGCAGCTGCGCGACCATCCCTATGCGACCTGGCTGCGCCACGAACTGGGCCGGCGCTTCGACTACGCCTGCGTCGACAGCGCCGCGCAGCTGCGCAACGCCGAGCGCGCGATCACCCGCGAAGGCCAGCTCAAGCATCCCGGCGACCGCTACGAGAAGGACGACCGCCACGCCGTCGGCGACCGCAAGCGCTGGTTGCTCGGCTACGACAACCGCGACAAGCTCAAGGTCTACGAACGCGAGGGCCAGGCCCTGGCGCAGCGTATCGCCGCCTGCGACGCCGACGTCGCCGCGTTGCGCAAGCAGCGCGAGCTCGACCAGGGCCGCCAGCTGGCCGCGCACACCCTGGCCGAGCGCGACTGGGACGAGATCGACGTGGCGCCCAAGCTGCAGCGCCTGAGCGACATCGCCGAGCAACTGCTGCAGCTGCGCGAAGGCGACACCGCGCTGCGCGCGCTGGGCGAGCAGATCGCCGTGGCGCGGGCGCTGCGCGACCAGGCGCGGCGCACCTACGAGGACGTGCGCCTGGAACGCGCGCAGCTGGGCCGCGAACGCAGCCGGCTGCAGGCGCAGCGCGAGACCTGCGCCGCGCGCGTGGCGACCGCGGCGATCACGCCGGCGCAGGCGCAGGGGTTGGACGCGCGCCTGGCGGCGTTGTCGCCGCTGAGCCTGGACAACCTGGAAGCGCACCTGCGCAGCGTCGAGCGCGGCCTCGGCGAGCACCTGGCGCAGAGCCAGGGCCAGGACGCGCGGCTGGGCCAGCAGTTGCTCGACTGCTTCCGCCGCTACTGCCAGCAATGGCCGGAGGACAGCGGCGACTTCACCGTCAGCCTCGCCAGCGCCGACGATTTCCTGGCGCGCCTGCAGCGGCTGGAGAGCGACGGCCTGCCGCGCCACGAGGGCCGCTTCTTCGACCTGCTGCAGACCCAGAGCAAGAACAACCTGCTGGCCCTGCAACGGCACACCGCCGAAGCGCACAAGGCGATCAAGCAGCGCATGGACGAGGTCAACGCCAGCCTCGAGCAGGTGCCGTTCAACCGCGGCACCCTGCTGACCATCGAGGTCAGCGACCGCCGGCTGCTCGAGGTGCAGGAATTCCAGCAGCAGCTGCGCGAGGTGCTGGGCCACCAGCAGACCGAGGACCGCGCGCTGGCCGAGGCCCAGTTCGCCACCTTGCGCACGCTGGTGCAGCGGCTCGGCGCGCAGGACGCGGAGCTGCGGCGCTGGCGCGAGCAGGTGCTGGACGTGCGCCAGCACGTGGAGTTCGTCGGCGTGGAGCTGGATGCGCACAGCCGCGCGCAGGTGGAGATCTACCGCAGCGGCGCCGGCAAGTCCGGTGGCCAGCGGCAGAAGCTGGCCACCACCTGCCTGGCCGCGGCGCTGCGCTACCAGCTCGGCGGCGAGGACGGCGAACTGCCGCGCTACGCGGCGGTGGTGCTGGACGAGGCGTTCGATAAGGCCGACAACGAGTTCACCGCGCTGGCGATGAACATCTTCGAGAACTTCGGTTTCCAGATGGTGGTGGCCACGCCGCTGAAGTCGGTGATGACGCTGGAGCCGTTCATCGGCGGCGCCTGCTTCGTCGAGATCAGCGGCCGCCACACCTCCGGCGTGTTGCTGATCGAGTACGACGAGCAGCAGCACCGGCTCAAGTTGCCGGAACGCACGCGTGGCGACGAGCCGGCGCTGCACGAGGCGGCGCCGGCCCAGGCGGCGCACGCGCAGACGGTACCGGCTGCGCCGATGGTCGCGAACGTTGCTGCCACCGCGGTTGCGCGTGCCGCTGCGGATGTCGGGAGCGCCGCTTCCGTGCCTGCGGCGACCGACATCGCCGATGCGGTGCACGCTCCCCATGGCGACAAGCGCCGGGCCGCGAAGCGCGGCACCGCTGCTGCCGTCGCCGCGCCCGGTGCCAGATCCGCGGAACCGACTCGTTCTGCCAAGCCTGCCGCCAGCGGCACGCTGGCAAACAGCGGCAAGGCGGCAACCTCGACCAGGCCGGTATCGGCGAGAGCAGCGGCCAAGCCCGCCACGGCGACCGCGGCAACCAAGCCTGCTGCAGCCAAGCCTTCCGCCGCCAGGCGCGCAGCACCGGAGCGCGCGGCACCGCCCGTGAAGGCACCGCCGCCGGCCTCCAAGACCAAGCCCCCTGCCTCGCCGAAGGCGCGCAGCCGCCGCTGAGCGCGACCGGCCGCACAGGGCCGGCGCGTCCGGCCGATCGCGCTCACGAACGGCGCCGTCGACGCGCGTGCGTCAATCGCGCCGACACCGATCACGGCAGCGGCGCCGCTGGCGTCGGCTCCATCGACGCCGGATGCGATCGGCGCGCGCAGCGACCGCCGCGCCTCAGCGCAGCAGGTCCCAGCCCATCTTGCCGATCAGCACCACCACCAGCACCAGGAACAGCTGCCGGATCAGCGGCGTGCCGCCGCGCAGCGCCAGCCGCGTGCCGGCCACCGCGCCGGCGATGTTGGCCACCGCCATCGGCACCGCCACCGCCAGCAGCACCTGCCCGCTGGGCACGAAGAAGCACAGCGCGGCCAGGTTGGTGGCCAGGTTCACCACCTTGGAGGCGGCCGAAGCGCGCAGGAAGTCCAGGCCGAAGAAGCGGATGAACAGGAAGATCAGGAAGCTGCCGGTGCCGGGGCCGAAGAAGCCGTCGTAGAAACCGATCGCCGCGCCCATCGCCAGCGCGATGGCCAGTTCGCGGCGGCCGATGTGGCGTGGCCGGTGCAGCGCGCCGAAATCCTTCTTGATCAGCGTATAGACCAGCATCGCGATCAGCAGCGCCAGGATCAGCGGTCGTACCGCCTGTTTCGGCAGCAGGCTGACCGCGGTGGCGCCGAGGAAGGAGAACGCGAACGCCGCCGCGGTGGCGTACAGCACCGGCCGCCACGGGAAGCGCACGTTGCGCGCATAACGCCAGGCCGACGCGCCGGTGCCGGCCATCGCGCTGAACTTGTTGGTGCCCAGCAGCACCGCCGGCGCCTGCTGCGGCAGGGTCGCGAACAGCCCCGGCAACTGGATCAGGCCGCCGCCGCCCACCGCCGCATCCACCAGCCCGGCGACGAAGGCGATGCACAGCAGCCAGGGCAGTTCGGTCGGGATCAGCTCCAGCAAGGCGGCGCTCCGGGCGATGGGCGCGCAAGCATAGCCGGGGCCGCCGCGCACGGCAGCGCCGGCGTGCGCCGCGCCGTCGCAGCCGGCACAATCGGCGCATGTCTCCGTCCGCCCCGCGCCTCGCCGATCCTTGCCCCTGCGGCCGCCCGCGCGATTACGCGCAGTGCTGCGGGCTCTACCACGCCGGCGCCGCCGCGCCCGACGCCGAAACGCTGATGCGCGCGCGCTACAGCGCCTACGTGCGCCGCGATGCCGACTACCTGCGTGCCAGCTGGCACCCGTCCACGCGCCCGGCGGAACTGGAACTGGATACGCACACCGCCTGGCTCGGCCTGACCGTGCAGCGGGTCGTCGCCAGCGGCGCCGACAGCGCCGAGGTCGCCTTCCTGGCGCGCTATCGCATCGGCGGCGGCAGCGCCGTGCGCATGGCCGAGCACAGCCGCTTCGTGCGCGAGGACGGCCGCTGGTACTACTTGGATGCGCTGGACTGAACCGATGGGCAGGCGTGGCATCAGGTTTGCGCGGCGCTGGCCGATGATGTTGCAGTGTCCGCCGCCCCTGCAGTCGTGATCTCTTTCGTGTTTGCCGCGTTCTTCGCCCGGTTGCGCCGTTGGCGCAGCCATGGCCGGGCGTTGCTGTGGTGCTGCCTGCTGCTCGCCTGCGACGCTGCCGCGGCGGCGCCCGCGCCCATGCCGGCGCTGCAAGGCGCCTGGCGCCCGGTCGCCGCCGCCGACCGCGGGGTGCCGCCTTCGCGCGCCGATCCGGCGCTGCAGCGTTTCGATCCGAACCGGATGACCCAGCTGCACGGCGGCGATGCCGGCGCCTGGGTGCTGTTGTGGCCGGCGCAGGGGCAGTGGCCGCCGGCGCCGTGGGTGCTGGAAGTGCCCAGTCCTGCGTTGCAGCGGGTCACCCTGCTGGCGCCGGTCGCCGGCGCGGCACCGCAGCAGCGCGGGCTGATGCGCGACGACCCGCAGGCGCTGCCCGGCAACGGCCGCCTCGGTTTCCGCATCGATGCCGCACCGGCCGCCGGGCAGCCGCTGCGGCTGTGGGTGGACCAGCGCGGGGTCATGGCCGCTTCGCTGCGCTTCCAGCTGCGCAGCGAGTCCGACTACCTGCGCCAGGACAGCCGTTGGCTGGTGGTCGCCAGCCTGAGCTTCGCGATCATGCTGAGCATGGCGGCAATGGCGCTGGTGTTCGCCTGGCGGCTGCGCGAGGCCACGTTCCTGTATTACGCCATCTACGTGCTCGGCTACGGCTTGGTGATGGCGCTGGAGACCGGCTACGTGGTGCATCCGCTGGGCCTGGAAGCGATCGGCCAGGCCGCGCGGTTCTGGGGCCGCCTGGGCGTCACCACGTCGATCGTGGCCGCGGTGCTGTTCCTGGAACGCTTCGCCGACCTGGCGCAGTACCTGCCGCGCGCGCGGCGCTGGCTGCGCGGCTATGCGCTGCTGGTCGCGTTGATCGCGCTGCCGGCGCTGCTGCCGTTGCCGTGGCTGGACGCGCTCGGCCGGGCGCTGGTCAACCCGTTGCTGATCCTCGGCGGGCCGCTGCTGATCGGCATCGCCGTGGTGGCGACATGGCGCGGCTCGCGCTATGCCGGGCTGTTCCTGCTCGGCTGGACGCCGCTGCTGCTGGTCACCGCGCTCAGCAGCTTGCAGGGCTTCGGCATGGTGGCGCACTGGACGTGGAGCGAAGAGGCGGCACTGGCCGCCGGTGCGTTCGAGGCGCTGGTGCTGTCGCTGGGTCTGGCGGAGCGCAGCACCTCGCTGCGCCGCGACCGCGACCAGGCGCGGCAGCTGGCCGACCTGGATCCGCTGACCGGCCTGCTCAACCGCCGCGCCTGGCACGAGCGCCTGACCGTGCTGAAGCAGGCCGCCCGGCGCCGGCGGCAACCGTTGGCGCTGATGTTCCTGGACGTGGACCACTTCAAGCGGCTCAACGACCGCTATGGCCACCGCGCCGGCGACGACGGCCTGCGCGCGCTGGCCCAGGCGCTGCGCGAGGAACTGCGCGGCGACGACGTGATCGGCCGCTACGGCGGCGAGGAATTCGTGATCGCGCTGCCCGGCATCGATGCGGCGCAGGCCACCCCGATCGCCGAGCGGATCCGCGAACGCTTCCGCGCGCAGGCCGCGCTCGCCTTTCCCGAGCTGCAGCCGACCGTGAGCATCGGCGTGGTCCAACTGCGCCCCGGCGACGACGCCAACGGCCTGGTGCAGCGCGCCGACGAAGCGCTGTACGCGGCCAAGAGCGGCGGCCGCAACCGCGTGGTCGCCGTGCACTGAGCCGGCGCAGGACCCGTGTAGGAGCGGCTTCAGCCGCGACAGGATCTATCGGTAACGCCTGTCGCGGCTGAAGCCGCTCCTACAAACGCGCGCCGGACCCCCGTGAACCCGCCGCCGCGCGTGAGCAGCCATTCCCGGCGGTTGTTTATGATGTCCGGCCTGCTGTTGGCGAGGAAGTTCCGATGATGCGTTTCGCCTGGGCCCTGCTGCTGGCCGCGCCCTGCGCCGCCGCGCAGACCCTGCCCGCGCCGCCCGTGGCGCCGGACCCCGCCTTCGTCGGTTGCCTGTCCACGCTGCGCGCTGCCGCCGCCAAGACCGGCGTGACCGCCACCGCATTCGACCGCTTCACCGCTGGCGTGCAGCCGGACATGAGCGTGTTGCCGTTGCTCGACGCCCAGCCCGAGTTCACCACGCCGATCTGGGACTACCTGGCCGGGCTGGTGGACACCCAGCGCGTCGCCGACGGCCGCGCGATGCTGGTCACGCATCGCGATCTGCTCGCCCGGGTGGCGCAGCAATACGGCGTGGACGCGGCGACCGTGGTCGCGGTGTGGGGCGTGGAGAGCGACTACGGCCGCGTCTCCGGCAAGCGCCCGCTGCTGGTGTCGCTGCTGACCCTGTCGTGCAACGGCCGCCGCCAGCCGTTCTTCCGCGGCGAACTGTTCGCGCTGCTGAAACTGCTGCAGGCCGGCGACCTGCAGCCCGACGGCCTGAGCGGCTCCTGGGCCGGCGCGTTCGGGCACACCCAGTTCATGCCCAGCACCTATGCCCGCGTCGCCGTGGACGGCGATGGCGACGGCCGCCGTGACCTGGTCGCCAGCATTCCCGATGCGCTGGCCTCCACCGCCAACTACCTGAAGCTGGCCGGCTGGCAGAGCGGGCAGCCGTGGGGCATGGAGGTCAAATTGCCGGTCGGCTTCGACCCGGCCCTGGCCGGCCGCACCCAGCGCCGGCCGCTGTCCGACTGGCGCACGCGCGGTGTGACCGCCATCGACGGCAGCGCGCTCGACCTGCCTGCGCTGGCGCCGCAGACGCCGGCCGCGGTGCTGATCCCGGCCGGCACCAACGGCCCGGCGTTTCTGGTGTTCCGCAACTACGACGCGATCTACGCCTACAACGCCGCCGAAAGCTATGCGCTGGCGATCGCGCTGCTGTCCGACCAACTGCGCGGCAAGCCCGGCCTGGTCACCGCCTGGCCCACCGACGATCCCGGCCTGGGCCGTCCGGAGCGGCGCGAACTGCAGACCCTGCTGCTGGCGCGCGGCCACGACATCGGCCAGGCCGACGGCATGATCGGCAGCGCCAGCCGCCGCGCGATCCAGGCCGAGCAGCTGCGCCTGGGCCTGCAGCCGGCCGACGGCCGCGCCGGGCAGCGCATCCTCGATGCGCTGCGCCGCGAGGCGTCTGGGGCTCCGGCCGCTGCACCCGCCGCGCCGACCACGCCCACACCCGCGCCACCCACGCCACCCACGCCACCCACGCCGTTCGGCGGCAAGCCCGCGACCGCGTTCCGCGTGCCGGCGCGCTATCCGGCCTTCGTCCAATCCCCCGCGCCACGGAGCATCACCCCCATGTCCGAGATCCCCGGCCTGAGCACAGGCGATTTCCACGGTTACCCCTCGCTGTTGGTGGAGACTCCGCACTCCACCGCCGCGATCAGCCTGTTTGGTGGCCAGTTGCTGTCGTTCGTGCCCAAGGGCGGCACCGAGGTGATGTGGCTGTCGCCGAGCGCGCAGCCCACGCCCACCCCGATCCGCGGCGGCACCCCGGTGTGCTGGCCGTACTTCGGCCGCCAGGACCAGAGCGCCGACGTGCCGGCGCACGGCTTCGTGCGCACCGTGCCGTGGCAACTGCAGGACGCGCGCCGCGAGGCCGACGGCAGCATGCTGCTGACCCTGGCGCCGCCGGACTTCGACGACCTGCCGCTGCGCCTGCGCATGCAGCTGCGCATCGGCGCGACCCTGGAGCAGCGCCTGATCACCGACAACGTCGGCCGCGAACCGGCGCGCTTCACCCAGGCGCTGCACAACTATTTCCACGTCGCCGACGCCACCCGGGTGCGGGTGCAGGGCCTGGACGGGCTCGACTACCTGGACAAGTTCGAAAACTACGCCACGCCGCACCGCCAGCACGGCGACTGGAGCCTGCAGGACCCGCGCGATCCCGGCCGCAGCGACCGCATCTACACCGGCGCCGGCGGCCGCTACACGCTGCTCGATCCGGGCCTGCAGCGCCGCATCGAGATCGCCACCGCCGGCAGCCGCACCCTGGTGGCCTGGAATCCGGGCGAAGCCGGCGCGCAGAAGATGGTCGACGTCGGCGCCCACTGGCGCCAGTTCGTGTGCCTGGAAGCGGCCAACGCCGGCCCCGAGGTGATCGAACTGGCCGCCGGCGCGCAGCACGTGCTGCAGCAGACCATCGCGGTCGCGCCGCTGTAACGGCGCGCGCTGCCGCCAGGGTTCGCCGCGGATAGGCGGCGGCCTCAGGCCATCAGCCGCAACCGCGTCATCGACCGCTACCAGATCGACCGGCACTAGAAGGAGTAGACGGCCCAGGCCGATCCGCTCCCCTGTGGGAGGGACTTCAGTCCCGACGCGCTGTACCGACAATGCGTCGGAGCCCATCTTCGCCGCCGCGCTCGCACCCTTCGCAAAGACGCTCTGCGGGCGGCGCGTCCAGGCAGGGGCTTCGACGGTTTCAGGCCATCGGCCCCAGCGGCTCTATCGATCAGGCGTCAGGCCGCCTCGACCCACCTGTGGGAGGGACTTCAGTCCCGACGTGCTTTACCGACGCGGTATCGGGGCCGAACCTCGCCGCCGCGCTCGCGCCCTTCGCAAAGACGCTCCTGCCGGGCGACTCGTCCAGGTAGGGACTTTCGGTGGTTTCAGGCTGTCGGCTCCAGCCGCTCTATCGACCAAGCGTGGGGCCGCCTCGATCCCTCTGTGGGAGGGACTTCAGTCCCGACGCGCGCTACCGACAGGCGCCGGGACCGTACCATTCCCACCGCCGCCGCTCGGCCCCATCCCGAAACCCCGCGCCCGCCGATTACACTGCCGCCTCCACCGGGAGACCATGCCGTGCATTCCTCGCCCCCTGCCGCGCGCACGCGCAACGCCGCCCTGGTCTTCATCTTCATCACCCTGCTGATCGACGTGCTGGCCTTCGGCGTCATCATTCCGGTGCTGCCGGGGCTGGTGCGCGGCTTCACCGGCGGCGATTTCGCCGCGGCGGCGAAGTGGGTCGGCTGGTTCGGCTTCCTGTTCGCCGCGCTGCAGTTCGTCAGCTCGCCGCTGCAGGGCGCGCTGTCCGACCGCTACGGCCGGCGCCCGGTGATCCTCGCCTCGTGCCTGGGCCTGGGCGTGGACTTCGTGGTGATGGCGCTGGCGCAGAGCCTGCCGCTGCTGCTGCTGGCGCGGGTGGTGTCGGGCGTGTTCTCGGCCAGCTTCACCACCGCCAACGCCTACATCGCCGACATCACCGCGCCGGACAAGCGCGCCCAGGCCTACGGCATGATCGGCGCCGCGTTCGGGCTCGGCTTCGTGATCGGGCCGCTGCTCGGCGGCTGGCTCGGCAGCTACCACCTGCGCGCGCCGTTCTGGTTCGCCGCGGCGCTGGCGCTGCTCAATTTCCTTTATGGCCTGTGGGTGCTGCCCGAATCGCTGGCGCCGGAGCGGCGCACCCCGCGCCTGGACTGGAAGCATGCCAATCCGTTCGGCGCGCTGCGGCTGCTGCGCAGCTACCCGCAGGTATTCGCGCTGGCCGCGGTGATCTTCCTGGCCAACCTGGCGCACTACGTGTATCCGAGCATCTTCGTGCTGTTCGCCGAGTACCAGTACCAGTGGGGACCGAAGCAGGTCAGCTGGGTGCTGGCCCTGGTCGGGGTGTGCAGCATCGTGGTCAACGCCTTGCTGGTCGCGCGCGTGGTGCGCCGGCTCGGCGAACGCGGGGCGCTGCTGTTCGGGCTGGGCTGCGGCGTGGCCGGCTTCGCCATCTACAGCGTCGCCGGCAGCGGCGCGATGTTCCTGCTCGGGGTGCCGGTCAGCGCGCTGTGGGCGGTGGCGTCGCCGTCCGCGCAGGCGATCGTCACCCGCCACGTCGGCGCCGATGCGCAAGGCCGCGTGCAGGGCGCGCTGATGAGCCTGGTCAGCCTGGCCGGCATCGTCGGGCCGCTGCTGTACACGTGGGTGTTCGCGCTGTTCATCGGCACGCACGCACCGGCGCATCTGCCCGGCGCGCCGTGGCTGCTGGCCGCGCTGTTGCTGGCTGCCGGCTGGGTCGTGGCCTGGCGCCGTGCGCGCCTGCCCGACAGCGCCACCGCTTAGCACGCCGAACCGCGTTGCGGCGGACCGTTGCCCGCCTGGAGGGCGTGGCGCCCGCTGCTGGCGGATGAATTGCTCAGCTTGAGCCGGCGCGGCGCGCGGCGCGGCCGCCGCTGCGCCGGGCGCTGTGCGCCCACGATGCTACGCTGTGCGGCCTCTCCGCCGTCGCGGCCGGTCCGGCTGCTGTAGACCGCACGCCCTCCATGATGTCGCCCCCCGACGGTTCCGCCGCATCCCTCACCGCCTCGCGCCTGTTGCGCGAAGCCACCGCGCAACAGCATCTGGCCGTCGAACAATTGCCGGCGATGCGCGCGCTGATGCGCGATTCCCTGTCCGTGCACGACTACGTCCAGGTGCTGCGCCGCCATCACGCCGCACTGGCCGGCTGGGAGCAGCGCGAGGACGCCTGGCTGCACGCCATTGGCGACGCCACCTGGCGCTACCAGCCGCGCAGTCCGCTGCTGGAACAGGACCTGGCCGCGCTGCGGGCCACGCCGCCGCTGCCGGCGCCAGCGCTGCCAGCGCCCGACGCCGGCAGCCGCTGGGGCATGCTGTACGTGGTCGAAGGCTCGCGCCTGGGCGGGCGCCTGATCGCCCGGCAACTGCGGCAGAGCCTGGCCGCCGCCGCCCCGGCGCTGACCTATTTCGAGCTCGGCCATGCCGATCCGGCCTGCTGGCGGCGTTTCCAGCAACGCCTGGAGCAGGCCCTGCCGACGCCGCAATCGCGGCAGGCCGCCGTCGACGGCGCACGCGCGATGTTCGCGCACTTCCACACCCACTTCGCCCTGGAGACAGTCGCATGAGCGAGACCGCCGTGCCCTTGGACATGGACGCCTGCGCGCGCGAGCCGATCCATATTCCCGGATCGATCCAGCCGCACGGCGCGCTGCTGGTGATCGAACCCGGCGACCGCCGCATCGTGCAGGCCAGCACCAGCGCCGCCGACCTGCTCGGCGTGCCGCTGGCGGACCTGCTCGGACAGCGCTACGACGCGCTGCTGACGCTGCAGGAACCGCGCCTGTCGGCGGACGCCTCCGAACGCACCCAGCTCGCGTACGTCGACGTCGGTTTCCCGCGCCGCGCCACGGCTCCGCGCCAGCGCTGGGTCGGCGCCTGGCATCTGTACCCGGAGCAATGGCTGCTGGAACTGGAGCCGCGCGATGCGCCGCTGGCCGACGCCACCTTGCGCGAGGCATTGCCGTTGCTGCGCCGGCTCGAGACCGACAACAGCATCGACGAAGCCTGCCAGCGCGCGGCCAAGAGCCTGCGCACGCTGATCGGCTACGACCGGGTGATGATCTACCGCTTCGACGACGAGTGGAACGGCGACGTCGTGGCCGAGGCGCGCACGCCCGAGCTGGAGTCCTATCTGGGCCTGCACTATCCGGCCAGCGACATTCCGGTGCAGGCGCGCACGCTGTACCTGCGCAACCGCGTGCGCCAGATCGCCGACGTCGGCTATGTTCCCTCGCCGATCGAGCCGACCCTGCATCCGCGACTGCGCGCGCCGGTGGACCTGAGCGACGTCAGCCTGCGCAGCGTCTCCCCGGTGCACCTGGAATACCTGGCCAACATGGGCGTCACCGCCACCCTGGTGGCATCGATCGTGGTCAACGACGCGCTGTGGGGGCTGATCGCCTGTCACCACTACCGCCCGTACTTCTGCAACCACGAGATGCGCGACGTCACCGACGCGGTCAGCCGCGCCCTGGCCGGGCGCATCGGCGCGCTGACCGCGGTGTCGCGCGCGCGCGTGGAAACGGTGCTGCTGACCGTGCGCGAAAAGCTGATCACCAACTTCAACGAAGCCGAGACGCTGACCGGCGACATGCTCGACGACATGGCGTCGGACCTGCTCGACGTGGTCGATGCCGACGGTGTGGCGGTGTTCCACGGCGACCACGTCACCCGCCACGGCACCGTGCCGAGCGCCGCCGAACTTGCCCGGATCCGCGAACAGATCGAGTCCAGCCATCATGAAGCGCTGCGCCACGACGCGGTCGGCGCCTTGCATACCGACCAGATCGGCGCGACCTTCCCGGAACTGGCCGACCTGGCGCCGCTGGCCGCCGGCTTCATCTTCGTGCCGCTGATGCCGCAGGCGCGCAGCGCGCTGCTGTGGACGCGGCGCGAGCAGGTGCGCACGGTCAACTGGGCCGGCAACCCGCAGCTGTCCAAGCTGCAGGACATTCCCAACTCGCGCCTGTCGCCGCGCAAGAGCTTCGACCTGTGGCAGGAAACCGTGCGCGGCCGCGCGCGGCCGTGGTCGCCGCTGAGCCTGGAGTCGGCGCGCAGCCTGCGGGTGCTGATCGAACTGATGGAGCGCAAGCGCTTCCAGCAGGATTTCGCGCTGCTGGAGGCCTCGTTGTCGAGACTGCGCGAACCGGTGGCGATCATCGAGCGCGGCAGCGACGGCCGCCCCAGCCGGCTGGCGTTCGTCAACGACGCCTTCGCGGTGCTGTACCAACGCGAGGTCGCCGAGCTGATCGGCTGCGAACTGGACCAGCTGTACGCCAGCGACGCCGCGCCCGCCGAAATCCAGCGCATCGCCACCTTGCTGCGCCAGGGCCGTGCCGCCTACGTGACCTTGCCGCTGCGCATCGAAGCCGCCGCGCCGGTGCATCGCCAGTTCGATTTCGAACCCTTGCCCAGTCCGTCCGGCGTCTCCACACACTGGCTGCTGCAGCTGCGCGATCCGCGCTGAGCGAATCCGTGGCGGCGCACGCTCAGCGCGTGCGCCGCCACAGCAGCGACGTCGCCGCGCCGGCCAGCAGGCCCCAGAACGCGGCGCCGATGCCGAACAGCGACAGCCCCGAGGCGGTGACCAGGAAGGTGATCAGCGCCGGCTCGCGTTCGCTCTCGTCCTTCAGCGCCATCGCCAGGCTGTTGCCGATGGTGCCGAACAGCGCGATGCCGGCGATCGCCATCACCAGTTCCTTCGGGAATGCGGCGAACAGCGCGGCCACGGTCGCGCCGAACAGGCCGATCAGCAGATAGAACAGGCCGGCGAACACCGCGGCCATGTAGCGCCGCTGCGGATCCTCCTGCGCTTCGCGGCCCATGCAGATCGCCGCGGTGATCGCCGCCAGGTTCAGGCCATAGGCGCCGAACGGCGCCAGCAGCGTATTGACCACGCCGATCCAGCCGATCGTCGGCGAGATCGGCACCGCATAGCCGGACGCGCGGATCACTGCCACCCCGGGCAGGTTCTGCGAGGCCATCGTCACCACGAACAACGGCAGCGCGATGCCGAACAGCGCCTGCCACGACAGTGTCGGCCACACCAACACCGGCCGCGCCAGGCTCAGCTGCGCGGTCTCCAGATGCAGCGTGCCGCTGCCGGCGGCGATCGCGATGCCCACCGCCAGCGTCGCGATCACCGCATAGCGCGGGAATGCGCGGCGCCCCAGCAGATAGACCGCGAACATCGCCAGCGCCATGCCCAGCCGGCTCTGCATCGCCACGAACACGTCCAGGCCGAAGCGCAGCAGCACCCCGGCCAGCATCGCCGAGGCCAGCGACACCGGGATGCGCCGGATCATCCGCTCGAAGACGCCGGAAAATCCGGCTGCGGTGCCGAGCAGCGCCGCCACCACGAACGCGCCGATCGCATCGGACAGCGGCAAGCCGCCGCCGCTGCTGATCAGCATCGCCGCGCCGGGGGTGGACCAGGCCGTCACCACCGGCATCCGGTAGCGCAGCGACAGGCCGATGCAGGTGACGCCCATGCCCAGCCCCAGCGCCCACATCCACGAGGCGATCTCCGCCTGCGAGGCGCCCAGCGTGCGCGCGGCCTGGAACACGATCACCGCCGAACTGGCGAAGCCGACCAGGACAGTGACGAAGCCGGCGACCAGCGCCGGCAGCGAGGCGTCGCGCCATAGGGAGCGTCCGGCAGTGGAGGGCATTGCGAGATCCTGCAGGGGGTGAACCCGCATTCTCGGCGAAGCGGCCGCCAACGGCAGCAGCGGCATGGGGTCGCCGCCGCGCGCGGACGCGGCGCGTGCGCGTTCTCCTGATGGGAACGCTGCCGGAAGCGCCTGCAACGGCCGCATACGCACCGCGCGCAAGAAAGCGGTTGACGTTTTTTCCTGGCCCGGTAGACTGCGCGGCCCGCTACGCAGCTGCCGATCTTCGGCTCGACAGAAGCGAAACGGGCCGGAAACACCTAGCGAACATCGGGTGTTGACGGCGTGAAAAAAACGGCTAATATGGCCGGCTCGCTTCAACGAAAAGACCTCAGGGTCTTCCGCAAGAAGCGGCGTCAACCTCCTGATAAATCAGGGTATTGACGGCAACAAAAAAGCCGCTATGATGGGCGGCTCGGTTCAGCGAAAAGCCTTCGGGTTTGAGCGGAACCGGCGGCAAGACCTCCGAAACGAGGTGTTGACGGAAAGAAAAAGTCCGCTATAATGGGCGGCTCGCTACGACGGAAACGTCGCAGCCGAAACGGGAAAGGCGCTGAGGCCGGCCCCAATGTTCTTTGACAGTGTGCGCAGGTAACTTGTGAGGGCGCCTGCAGGTGGAAGTATGTCCATCTTGCAGACGTTCGAATCAAGAGCAACAAATCAATTGCTAAGCAAGCGATACGTAAGCTTGGTTTGAACTCTGCATATCAAAGTATTGACCTTCGGGTCTGTAATTTTAAGTGAAGAGTTTGATCCTGGCTCAGAGTGAACGCTGGCGGCAGGCCTAACACATGCAAGTCGAACGGCAGCACAGTGGTAGCAATACCATGGGTGGCGAGTGGCGGACGGGTGAGGAATACATCGGAATCTACCTTTTCGTGGGGGATAACGTAGGGAAACTTACGCTAATACCGCATACGACCTTAGGGTGAAAGCGGAGGACCTTCGGGCTTCGCGCGGATAGATGAGCCGATGTCGGATTAGCTAGTTGGCGGGGTAAAGGCCCACCAAGGCGACGATCCGTAGCTGGTCTGAGAGGATGATCAGCCACACTGGAACTGAGACACGGTCCAGACTCCTACGGGAGGCAGCAGTGGGGAATATTGGACAATGGGCGCAAGCCTGATCCAGCCATGCCGCGTGGGTGAAGAAGGCCTTCGGGTTGTAAAGCCCTTTTGTTGGGAAAGAAAAGCAGTCGGTTAATACCCGATTGTTCTGACGGTACCCAAAGAATAAGCACCGGCTAACTTCGTGCCAGCAGCCGCGGTAATACGAAGGGTGCAAGCGTTACTCGGAATTACTGGGCGTAAAGCGTGCGTAGGTGGTTGTTTAAGTCCGTTGTGAAAGCCCTGGGCTCAACCTGGGAATTGCAGTGGATACTGGGCAACTAGAGTGTGGTAGAGGATGGCGGAATTCCCGGTGTAGCAGTGAAATGCGTAGAGATCGGGAGGAACATCTGTGGCGAAGGCGGCCATCTGGACCAACACTGACACTGAGGCACGAAAGCGTGGGGAGCAAACAGGATTAGATACCCTGGTAGTCCACGCCCTAAACGATGCGAACTGGATGTTGGGTGCAACTTGGCACGCAGTATCGAAGCTAACGCGTTAAGTTCGCCGCCTGGGGAGTACGGTCGCAAGACTGAAACTCAAAGGAATTGACGGGGGCCCGCACAAGCGGTGGAGTATGTGGTTTAATTCGATGCAACGCGAAGAACCTTACCTGGTCTTGACATCCACGGAACTTTCCAGAGATGGATTGGTGCCTTCGGGAACCGTGAGACAGGTGCTGCATGGCTGTCGTCAGCTCGTGTCGTGAGATGTTGGGTTAAGTCCCGCAACGAGCGCAACCCTTGTCCTTAGTTGCCAGCACGTAATGGTGGGAACTCTAAGGAGACCGCCGGTGACAAACCGGAGGAAGGTGGGGATGACGTCAAGTCATCATGGCCCTTACGACCAGGGCTACACACGTACTACAATGGTTAGGACAGAGGGCTGCAAACTCGCGAGAGTAAGCCAATCCCAGAAACCTAATCTCAGTCCGGATTGGAGTCTGCAACTCGACTCCATGAAGTCGGAATCGCTAGTAATCGCAGATCAGCATTGCTGCGGTGAATACGTTCCCGGGCCTTGTACACACCGCCCGTCACACCATGGGAGTTTGTTGCACCAGAAGCAGGTAGCTTAACCTTCGGGAGGGCGCTTGCCACGGTGTGGCCGATGACTGGGGTGAAGTCGTAACAAGGTAGCCGTATCGGAAGGTGCGGCTGGATCACCTCCTTTTGAGCATGACAGCTACGCCTACAGGCGTCCTCACAAGTAACCTGCATTCAGAGAGTTCCGCCACAGGGCGGGGCACCCCGATTTCGGGGCCATAGCTCAGCTGGGAGAGCACCTGCTTTGCAAGCAGGGGGTCGTCGGTTCGATCCCGACTGGCTCCACCACTGAACTGAAGACTTTGGGTCTGTAGCTCAGGTGGTTAGAGCGCACCCCTGATAAGGGTGAGGTCGGTGGTTCGAGTCCTCCCAGACCCACCACTCTGAATGTATAAAGCACACTAAGAATTTAAGATGCGCCAGCAGTGAGGCTGGGGTATGTTCTTTTAAAATTTGTGACGTAGCGAGCGTTTGAGATCAAACTATCTTGACGTGTCGTTGTGGCTAAGGCGGGGACCTCGAGTCCCTAGAAATTGAGTCGTTATAGTTCGCGTCCGGGCTTTGTACCCCCGGACTCAGCATAGCTTGGAGGCAACTTCAGGTTATATGGTCAAGCGAATAAGCGCACACGGTGGATGCCTTGGCGGTCAGAGGCGATGAAGGACGTGGCAGCCTGCGAAAAGTGTCGGGGAGCTGGCAACAAGCTTTGATCCGGCAATGTCCGAATGGGGAAACCCACTGCTTCGGCAGTATCCTGCAGTGAATACATAGCTGCTGGAAGCGAACCCGGTGAACTGAAATATCTAAGTAACCGGAGGAAAAGAAATCAACCGAGATTCCCTAAGTAGTGACGAGCGAACGGGGACTAGCCCTTAAGCTGGTATGGTTCTAGAAAAACAACCTGGAAAGGTTGGCCATAGAAGGTGACAGCCCTGTATTTAAAAGGGCCATTCCAGTGAAGACGAGTAGGGCGGGGCACGTGAAACCCTGTCTGAATATGGGGGGACCATCCTCCAAGGCTAAATACTCCTGACCGACCGATAGTGAACCAGTACCGTGAGGGAAAGGCGAAAAGAACCCCGGAGAGGGGAGTGAAATAGATCCTGAAACCGTGTGCGTACAAGCAGTAGGAGCTCGCAAGAGTGACTGCGTACCTTTTGTATAATGGGTCAGCGACTTACTGTTCGTGGCAAGCTTAACCGTATAGGGGAGGCGAAGGGAAACCGAGTCTGATAAGGGCGCATAGTCGCGGGCAGTAGACCCGAAACCGGGTGATCTAGTCATGCCCAGGGTGAAGGTCAGGTAACACTGACTGGAGGCCCGAACCCACTCCCGTTGCAAAGGTAGGGGATGAGGTGTGATTAGGAGTGAAAAGCTAATCGAACCCGGAGATAGCTGGTTCTCCTCGAAAGCTATTTAGGTAGCGCCTCGGACGAATACTGCTGGGGGTAGAGCACTGTTATGGCTAGGGGGTCATCGCGACTTACCAAACCATTGCAAACTCCGAATACCAGTACGTACTATCCGGGAGACACACGGCGGGTGCTAACGTCCGTCGTGAAAAGGGAAACAACCCAGACCCACAGCTAAGGTCCCAAATTCACTGCTAAGTGGAAAACGATGTGGAAAGGCACAGACAGCCAGGAGGTTGGCTTAGAAGCAGCCACCCTTTAAAGAAAGCGTAATAGCTCACTGGTCGAGTCGGTCTGCGCGGAAGATTTAACGGGGCTAAGCAGTGAACCGAAGCTTGGGGTGCATCGCGATAAGCGATGCGCGGTAGAGGAGCGTTCCGTAAGCCGTTGAAGGTGGATTGAGAAGTCTGCTGGAGGTATCGGAAGTGCGAATGCTGACATGAGTAACGATAATGCGGGTGAAAAACCCGCACGCCGAAAGCCCAAGGTTTCCTTGCGCAACGTTAATCGGCGCAGGGTGAGTCGGCCCCTAAGGCGAGGGCGAAAGCCGTAGTCGATGGGAAGCAGGTTAATATTCCTGCACCTCGCGTAAGTGCGATGGAGGGACGGAGAAGGTTAGGTGTACCGGGCGTTGGTTGTCCCGGGGAAAGGCGGTAGGTTTGGATCTTTGGCAAATCCGGGATCCTTTAAGACCGAGCACCGAGACGAGTCTTTTAGACGAAGTCACTGATACCACGCTTCCAGGAAAAGCTCCTAAGCTTCAGCTTACGCAGACCGTACCGTAAACCGACACAGGTGGGTAGGATGAGAATTCTCAGGCGCTTGAGAGAACTCGGGTGAAGGAACTAGGCAACATGGCACCGTAACTTCGGGAGAAGGTGCACCCTTTTTGGTGGCTCATGCGAGCTATAGCTGAAGAGGGTCGCAGAAACCAGGCCGCTGCGACTGTTTATCAAAAACACAGCACTCTGCAAACACGAAAGTGGACGTATAGGGTGTGACGCCTGCCCGGTGCTGGAAGGTTAATTGATGGGGTCAGCCGCAAGGCGAAGCTCTTGATCGAAGCCCCAGTAAACGGCGGCCGTAACTATAACGGTCCTAAGGTAGCGAAATTCCTTGTCGGGTAAGTTCCGACCTGCACGAATGGCGTAACGACAGCGGCGCTGTCTCCACCCGAGACTCAGTGAAATTGAAATCGCTGTGAAGATGCAGCGTTCCCGTGGCAAGACGGAAAGACCCCGTGAACCTTTACTATAGCTTTACACTGAACGTTGAGTTCGTCTGTGTAGGATAGGTGGGAGGCTATGAAACTGTGGCGCTAGCTGCAGTGGAGCCATCCTTGAAATACCACCCTGTCGTGCTTGACGTTCTAACCTAGGTCCGTAATCCGGATCGGGGACCGTGTATGGTGGGTAGTTTGACTGGGGCGGTCTCCTCCTAAAGAGTAACGGAGGAGCACGAAGGTACGCTCAGCGCGGTCGGACATCGCGCACTGTGTGCAAAGGCATAAGCGTGCTTGACTGCAAGATCGACGGATCAAGCAGGTACGAAAGTAGGTCTTAGTGATCCGGTGGTTCTGTATGGAAGGGCCATCGCTCAACGGATAAAAGGTACTCCGGGGATAACAGGCTGATACCGCCCAAGAGTTCATATCGACGGCGGTGTTTGGCACCTCGATGTCGGCTCATCACATCCTGGGGCTGTAGTCGGTCCCAAGGGTATGGCTGTTCGCCATTTAAAGTGGTACGCGAGCTGGGTTCAGAACGTCGTGAGACAGTTCGGTCCCTATCTGCCATGGGCGTTGGAAGTTTGAGAGGGGCTGCTCCTAGTACGAGAGGACCGGAGTGGACGAACCTCTGGTGTTCCGGTTGTCACGCCAGTGGCATTGCCGGGTAGCTATGTTCGGAAGCGATAACCGCTGAAAGCATCTAAGCGGGAAGCGCGCCTCAAGATGAGACTTCCCGGGGCACAAGCCCCCTTAAGGAACCATGTAGACTACGTGGTTGATAGGTCAGGTGTGTAAGTGCAGCAATGCATTGAGCTAACTGATACTAATGATCCGTGCGGCTTGACCATATAACCTCAAGTTGCTTCCTCAAGAAGCAATCCTTAGCACGACACACGTCGATAGCTATCCAATCGCTCGCTACGTCACACCCTATGAGAGGCTGGCGCCAGTTGCCGTCCTTCCTACACCGCACACCCGTGCGCTGTCCGAAGACGCAACCCGGCGACACTCCAACCGTCTCCCTGGTGAAATTAGCGCTGTGGAACCACCCGATCCCATCCCGAACTCGGAAGTGAAACGCAGCTGCGCCGATGGTAGTGTGGCTCAAGCCATGCGAGAGTAGGTCATCGCCAGGGGCTTTACCCCAAATCCCCGTCCGCAAGGACGGGGATTTTTTATTGGCCGCGAGATACACAAACACCACGCCCCTCAGTCCACCTCCGCGCTCACCACGCCTCCGTCCGTCGGGTCCGCGTAGAGCTCCACCCGCTGACCCGCCGCACTGTGCGCACGTGCTTCCCACAACCCGTCGGCGTACTTCAGGTCGTGGACCTGCGTGTACCCCGCCGCCGTCAGCGCCGCCCGTATCTCCGCCTCGCTCAGCTTCGACGGCACCCCTTCCGCGTAGATGCGACCGCCGCGCGCACCCACACGCACATCGCCGCGCTTGCCGTCGCCGCTGGTGGCTTCGGTCTTCCAGAGACCGTCTTCGAATTTCAGCTTGTCCAGCTTGGTGTAGCCCTGCTCGCTCAGCAGGGCTTTTACCTGCGCCTGGGTCAGTGCCGGGCCACCCGGTGCCGGCGCTTGCGCATGGGCACTGCCGACGGCCAGCGCGAGCGAAAGCGACATGGCCAGCAGCGGCCGCGACAGGATCTTGTTGGTGTCGTTCATGACGTTCTCCGTTCGACCAGAATCGTCATGCTCCCAACCAGGGGTTCTGCAGCAAGTGAACATGCACGCGCTGCGTTCAGGTTGCGCCGTGGCGGTCAGCGTCCGGCATCCAGCAACCAGATCTCGACCCGTTCGTTCCGCGCCTTGGCCGCCGCATCCTCGCCGCCGACCAGGGGGCGCGCCGCGCCCAGCCCGCGCGCGCGTTTGACCACGATGCCGCGCTGGGACAGATAGGCAGCGACCACGTCGGCGCGGTCGTTGCTGGCGATGGTCGGATACAGGCGGTTGGCCGTGTCCGGCGTGGCGAAGCCGATGATGCCCAGGGCGCGGCCGCGCATGGCCGGCTGATGCATGTAGGCGATCAACCGGTCCAGGTCCTGCGCGCTGCGCGCCTCGAACATCGAGTTCAGCGACTGCAGGCTGAAACGCAGGGTAGTGGTCAGGCGCTGCCCGCCGGCGCCGGCCTGCAGGTAGGCATCGGCCTGGCGCGTGTCGGGGCTTGCCTGGGCCGCGCGGGTTGGATCGGGCGCGATGGCCATCGGGATCGGTCCGACCCGGCGCACGACCTGCTGCGCCTGCGCGCCGACCGAATACAGCGCCAGGCTGCGGCCGAGCGCCGACATCATCTGCCCGCCGTACAGGCTGTAGCGCTGCACCAGCGGATAGTCCTCGCCACGGACGCTGGCCGGCGTGGGCAGCACTGCGATGCCGCCGTCGGCGATGGCGAGCGCACGGGTGCCGGCCGGCAGCGGCGTGGTCAGCGCGACGATCGCCAGCGCCGCCGGGTGTCCGGCCACGGCCTGCGCCGCTTCGACCAGGCTGGGATGGATCTGTTGCGAGGCGGCCCGCGCGGTTGCCGGCAGCGGCAGGCGTTCGCGCAGGAAGTCGCCCAATCCGCTGCGGTCCGCATTGCGCTGCACCTCGATCGGCAGGTCGGCGCCGCCGAGTTGCGACCAGCGCGTCAGCCGCCCGCTGAGGATGTCGCGCAATTGCGCGACGCTGAGCGAGGCCAGCGGATTGTCGGCGGCGACCAGGACGCGCGCGCCGTCCAGGGCGAGGATGAAGTTCTGGTCCGGCGAGGACAGATCGCCAAGCTGCCAGGCGGCATCGCGTTCGCGCGCGTCGGGGACCCGCGCCAGCATCGCCAGCTCGGCGTCGCCGCGGACCAGATCGGCGAAGCCGGCGGCCGAACCGGCGCTGCCGATCTCCACCACCAGCGGTGCGTCGTCGCGCAGTGCGGAGATTTCCAGCGTCGCCGCATCGACGCGGCGTCGCTGGATCTGCCGATAGCCGATGCTGTGCAACCAGGATTCGACCAGTGCCGGCATCAGCTGTGCGCCGACGCTGTTGGAGCCGTGCACGCGCAGGCGTTCGGCCTGCTGCGCGGCGGCGGACGGGATGGAGCACAGCACTGCGGCACCCAGCAACAGCAGGTGCAGGATGAAACGCGACATCGGATCCCCCCAGGATCTGGACAGGCGGCAGTGTTGGCGACAGGCGTGACATGGCAGTGACTGTGAGCGCGGTCACGCGATGTGGGCGGGGCGTATGAAGTGCCGCGATCGCGCGTGCGCCGTCTCTTTCCGCGGCTGGGCGGACGACGCTGCTGGCCGCGGTCGCCGTCTAGCGGGCCACGGGTCGTGCGGACGTGTCATGCAGTCTGCGCAGGTCAGCTGCTATCGCGTTTGCTCGAAAGCGAAGCGAGGGTGAGAAGAAGCGCTCAGGTCAGTGCGATGAAAAAAAGCACTTGGAGAAGGTCACTGCGAAGGGCAGAACCCACGCGGTACGGTTGGTTCCTTCCTGGAACCATGCGTCCGGCCCGGGTCTGCCGGCGTCAGGACACCGCCGGGAGCATTCGACTTGGAGACGACACCAGTTGGGAGCGGCTCCGGATGGCAGCGCAGCAAAATCGCGACGGGCATTCTAGGTAATGCGCGTCGCGACTGAAGTCGCTCCCACAGGGGGCCAATGGCCTGGAGAAACGCTCGCAGCCGCTCAGGCCGACGGCAGCGCCCGCTTCGCCGCCGCCTGCGCCCAGCGTGCGGCGACCAGGGGCGAGGTGATGCACACCGCGCTGTCGGTCACCGTGGTCACCGCGCGCTCCAACAACTGGATGTCGGCCTCGTGCTGGCGCGCCACGTGCGGATCCTCGAAGAAGATCGCGCGTTGGCAACGCCGTTCCAGCACGCGGTCGGCGATCTGCGCATCGCCGCCCATCGGCCCGCTCTGGTAGCGGTGCACCCAGTCCTGGCCCTGCGGCCAGCCGCGGCTCCAGGCCAGTTCGTTGAGGCGCTGGCCGGTGGTGCCGGTGGCCACGCGCTCGGCGAAGCGCGACAACAGGTCGAAATGCTCGCTGGCGAAGGCCAGCATCTGCGGCTTCATCGCATCGTGCGCGATCAGCGCCAGGGTGTGCCGCTCCAGCGCATGCAGGTCGTCGGCGCCGGCGTCGGCGGCCAACCCGGCGTGCACGCGCTCCATCTCGATCCAGTCGCGGGCGCTGGCCACGGTGGAGATGAAGGGCTTGCCGTGGATCACGCACTGGCGCTTGAGCGCGATCGCTTCGGGAAAGATCGAGGACGGATCGACCGGATCGATGAAGTAGATCGCCCCGTCGAGGGTGCGTTCGGCGCCTTCCAGGCCCACCACTTCGGCGACCAGCTTCATCAGTCCGCCTTCGCGGCCGAACGGATAGCGCTTGAGTTCCGCGTAGCCCGACAGCCAGCCGGCGCGCGCGATCGCCTCGTGGGTGCGGCCGACTGCGTGCAGGCCGAGCTGCAGTTCGCGGATGCCGGCCTCGCAGGCGCGCAGCCAGCGGAACAGGGCGGCGTCCTTGCCCTGGTGGTGCAGTCGGTTGGCGGCCAGGCCCAGGCGCATACGTCGATCCGTGCGGAAGAGGAACGACAGTCTGCGCCGGATCGCGGTACGGACTCAATCGCCCGCTATCGCCATCGACCGAAGTTCGACGCCGCCGAACCGAGCCGCTCCGCGCTCCACCAATCCCGCCATCCCGAATCCCGAATCCCGGCTACTGAACGATCTCCCGCGCCCGCGCCGACAGCACGCTCATCTGCGGCTTGTCCGTGCCGTCCTGGTTCGGCTGCAGGTTGAACGCGTAATCGGTCTTCCACCAGGCGCCGGCCGCCCACGCGGTCCAGCCCAGCCACACGTCGGCGTTGTCGTGCACGTAGCCGAGCATGTCGTCGAGTGCGGCCATGCAGGTGGCGTTGCTGCTGGCGCCGAATTCGCCGAGGAAGCCCTTGTAGCCGTTGGCCCGCAGCCACTGGGTGAAGGCCTGCAGCTTCTCCGAGCCGATGGTGGCGCTGACGCAGTCGGCGCTGGTGCCGCTGTAGTCCTGGTCCAGGTACTGGTGGACTTCGAACACCAGGTTTTCGACCGGATCCTCGATCGACACCAGCGATGCCGCGTTGGACACGCCGTACCAGGTGCTGTTCCAGCTGTGCGCGCCGGTATACGCGGTGCCCGGCACCATGATCAGGTTGTAGGCGCCGGCGCCGCGGATCGCATCGATCGCCAGTTGCGCGGCGGCGGTCCAGTCGCCGGAGGAAATGCCGTTGGGCTCGTTCATCAGCCCGAAGATCACCGCGTCGTCGTTGCCGAACACGATCGCCAGGCGCCGCCACAGGTCGGCCAGCACGCTGGCGGGCGTGCCGTCGCTGCCGATCCGCGCGCCGTCGTACTTGGCGTAGTTGTGCAGGTCCAGGATCACGCGCAGGTTGTGGCTTTTGGCGCGGCTCACCGCGGTCTGCAGATAGCCGAGCTGGGTGGCGTCCAATTCGCCGTTGGCGGTGGGCTGCAGGCGTTCCCACAGGAACGGCAGGCGCACGATGTTCATGCCTTGCGCGGCGACGTAGGCGTAGTCGCTGTCGCGCGGATACAGGTAGTCCTTGAAGACCACGCCCGGTTTCCTGGCCGAATTGAATTCGGCGCCGGCCAGGTTGAGGCCGGCGTAGTGCGCGCCGTCCTGGGCGAGCGCGGTGGAGGTACTGGTGGCCAGCAGCAGGCACAGCGCTGGGCGCAGCAGCCAGCGTGAGGGAGCAAGCAGGAGGGTGAGGGAATTGCGTCGCATGGGATTGCCTTCTTCGTGGGGGGAAGAGCGAATGGGCGCCGCCGCGCACCAGGTGTGTGGCGCGGGCTGTTCCCATCCGTTGCAATCGGCATGCCAGCGGTGTGCGTGCGTGGCGCCGACGCGTTGGCGCCACGCATGCCGTCGCCGACGCTCAGGCCTTGTTCGGCCCGCGCTGCGGTGTTCTCTCTCGCAGGAAACGTGGCGTCAGCGCGCGATGCGCTTCGCCCTGGCCGACAGGATCGACATCTGCGGTTTGTCGCGGCCGTCCGCACCGGGTTGCACGTTGAACGGATAGTCCGCGTTCCACCAGGCGCCCCCCGCCCAGTAGCTCCAGCCCAACCACACCGCGCTGTGTTGCTCGATGTAGCCGAGCATGCCGTCCAGCGCCTGCCGGCATGCGGCATTGTCGGCAGCACCGAACTCGCCGAGGAAGCCGATGTGTCCGGTCGTGCGCAGCCAGTCGGTGAAGCCGACCAGGCGTTCGGCACCGATGCTGCCGCTCACGCAGGTGGCGCTGGTGCCGCTGGAATCGATGTCCAGATACTGGTGCACTTCGATGGCGGTGCGCCGCAGCGGGTCGTACAGCGCCGCCAGCGCGGTGGCGTTGGATTCGCCGCCGACGGTCGAGTACCAGCTGTGCGCGCCGCTCCACAGCGCGCCCGGCACCAGGATCAGGTTGCGCGCGCCGGTGACGCGGATCGCATCCACCGCGGCCTGCGCGGCCGCGGCCCACATTCCGGGCGCGATGTTGTTCGGCTCGTTCATCAGGCCGAAGACCACGGCATTATCGTCCTTGAACTCGAGCGCCAGGCGCTGCCACAGATCGCTGAAGGTCTTGATCGGCACGGTCGCGCTGCCGATCTTGTTGCCGTAGTAGCTGGCGTAGTTGTGGATGTCCACGATCAGGTGCATGCGCTGCGCCTTGGCCTGCTTCGCCGCGGCCTTGATCAACGCCAGCTGCGCCGCGTCCAGCCGGCCCTGCGGGCTGGGCTGCAGGCGTTCCCACAACACCGGCAGGCGCACGATGTTCATGCCCTTGCCGGCGAAATACGCGTAGTCGGCATCGCGCGGATAGAAGTAGTCGACGTTGAGTACGCCTGGCTTCTTGCTGGAGCTGATCTCCGCGCCGGACAGATTGACGCCGGCGAATTTCAGCACGCCTTGCGCGTGCAATGGCGGCAGCACGGCGAGCAAGGACAACAACAGCGCCAGGCGCAGTGCGCGTAGGCACGGCGAGGCATGGACCATGGGGAGCCTCCTTCTGCATCAGCGGGGGGAGACTCGGCCAGGCGGATCGCGGGTTGGCCGAGCTGATGACAAACGGTGTGCTTGCTCGCACCGTAATGCATTCCCGGTTCCGCCACTACGACCGGCATGCGTGCATGCGTGGATCTGTGCAGGGCTTGGCATGGCCAACGCGCACTGGTTCTCTGTCGGCCATCGCCGCCGCACTGCATGCGGCGGCGTATGCGATGCTTTTCTGCGCGGCCGCAACCACGCGTGCAGGAACGGCGCGCCGGGCGATCGCCCGGCAGCGCCGGTGCGCCTACTTCCCGGTCACCTTGCGCGCGTGCTTGGACAGGATCGACATCTGCGGCTTGTCGCTGCCGTCCTTGTTCGGTTGCACGTTGAACGGATAGTCGTTCTTCCACCACGCGCCGGCCGCCCACCAGGTCCAGCCGACGATCACGTCGTTGTTCTGCTCGATGTAGCTGAGCAGGCCTTCCAGGGCCTGGTTGCAGACGGGGGTATCGGCGGTGGCGAACTCGCCGATGAAGCCGACTTTCTTGTTCTCGCGCAGCCAGCTGACGAAGCCGGCCAGTTTCTCGGCGCCGGCGGTGGCGCTGACGCATTCGCCCTTGGTGCCGCTGTTGTCCTTGTCGAAGTACTGGTGCGCTTCGAAGGCCATGCGGTTGCCCGGATCGGTCAGCGGCTGCAGCGCCACCGCGTTGGAGGTGCCGTAGTAGGTGCTGCGCCAGCTGTGCGCGCCGGTGTAGGCGGTGCCGGGGACCAGCACCAGGTTCTTGGCCCCGGCCTTGCGGATCGCGTTGATCGCCGCTTGCGCGGCCGCGGCCCAATCGGTGGAGGACACCGCGTTGGGCTCGTTCATCAGGCCGAAGATCACCGTGTCGTCGTCCTTGAATTCGGTCGCCAGGCGTCGCCACAGGTCGGCGAACACCTCGGCCGGCGCACCGTCGCTGCCGATCAGCGCGCCGTTGTACTTGGCGTAGTTGTGCGGGTCCAGGATCAGATGCAGGTGGTTGGCCTTGGCCTGCGCCACCGCCTTCTTGATCTGCGCCAGCTGCGCGGGGTCGAACTCGCCCTTGGCGGTGGGCTGCAGGCGTTCCCACAGGAACGGCAGGCGCACGATGTTCATACCCTTGCCGGCGAAGTAGCTGTAGTCCGCCGGGCCCGGATAGGTGTAGTCCTTGTACAGCGTGCCCGGCTTCTTGCCGGAATTGAATTCGGCGCCGGAGAGGTTGACGCCGGCGTACTTGAGCACGCTCTTGCCGTCCTGCGCGGATGCGCCGAAGGCGAGGGCGAGCAGCAACACGGCGGGAGAGACGGGGCGTAGCCGCGACGACCAGAGAGAGGAAAGCGACATGGGGAGCGTCCTTGGGGGAGGGGAGGATGCGGTTGTGCCATCGGGGGAAGCAGCCGGCGGTGCAAGGGTGCGCGGATCGCACGCGCGCGGCCAGCCTAGGCGCTCGCGCGTTAGCGCCTCATTCACTCGTGCGAAAAACGGCGTTGCGCGCGTGGCGATTCAGGTGCAATCCCCGCTCCGTGGCACATGGATGGTCGGCGTGGTTTGAATGGCCTGCGTGGGCGCATCCGCCGTGCGCTTTCGTAGGAGGGGCTTCAGCCCTGACAGAGAGCCGAACCAGGCGGATTGGGACTCCGCTCGTCGCGACTGAAGTCGCTCCCACAGGGGCTTCCATGCACGGTGCGTGTACTTGCGGAACGGGATTTCAGCCCTGGCAGATGGCCGAGCCGCGTGGTTTCCGACGCCGCTCGTCGCGACTGAAGTCGCTCCCACAGGGGCTTCTATGCCCGGCGAGTGCACTTGTGGGATGGGGTCTCAGTTCTGACAGATCGTCGAGCCGCATGGTTTCCGGCTTCGCTCGTCGCGGCTGAAGCCGCTCCTACAGGGGACCGCGGTGCCTGATGCGTGCACTTTTGGGAGGGGCTTCAGCCCCGCCAGGTAGCCGAGTCACGTGGGTTCCGATTTCGCTTGTCGCGGCTGAAGCCGCTCCTACAAGGGGGCTGCGGTGCCTGAAGGGCGCACTTGTGGGGGGACTTCAGTCCCGACGCGACCATGCCGGCGTCGTGGGGGCGCGGCGGATGCCGGGCCCAGGACGAGTGCCGCTGCATCGCCGTCAATCCGCGCAAACCTTCTGCCCGGCCGTTCGCTGCCGGGCATGCGACGCCATTGCTTGGATGCGGTCGATCTCGCTCAGGCGGCGGCCTGGGTGGTCACCGGCAGGCGGTTGCCGATCCATTCGGCGATGCTGGCGGCCGCGTCGCGGCCTTCGGCGACCGCGGTCACCACCAGATCCGCGCCGCGCACCGCATCGCCGCCGGCGAACAGCTTGGGGTTGGTGGTCTGGTACGGCAGGCGGCCGCTGCCGTCGGGGTCGCTGCCGCCGGCCAGGATGCGGCCATTGGCGGTGCCTTCCACGCCCTGCGCGGCCAGCCATTCCGGCACGCTCGGCGAGAAGCCGAAGGCGATGATCACCACGTCCGCGTCCAGCAGCGATTCGCTGCCTTCGATCGGCACCGCGGCCTGGCGGCCGCGCGCATCGGGTTCGCCCAGGCGGGTCTGCACCACGCGCACGCCGGCCAGCTTGCCGCTGGCATCGGCTTCCACCGCCAGCGGCTGGCGGTTGAACAGGAAGCGCACGCCTTCCTCGCGCGCGTTGGCCACTTCGCGCGCCGAGCCGGGCATGTTGGCTTCGTCGCGGCGATAGGCGCAGGTGACCTTGGCCGCGCCCAGGCGGATCGCGCTGCGCACGCAGTCCATGCCGGTGTCGCCGCCGCCGAGCACCACCACGCGCTTGCCGCTCAGGTCCGGCAGCGCGATGGTGTCTTCCCAGCCGGCGATCGGCCGGCCCCACGGATCGTTGCCGCCGACGATGCGGCTGTTCTGCACCAGGAACGGCAGCGCCGGCAGCACGCCGGGCAGGTCCTGGCCGGCCAGGCCGCCATCGGTGTAGCGGTAGGCGCCGGTGCCGAGGAACACCGCGTCGTATTCGCCGAGCAACTGCTCCAGGCTCACGTCGCGGCCGATTTCCACGCCCAGGCGGAACTCCACGCCCATGCCTTCAAGCACCTCGCGACGCTTGCCGATCACGCTCTTGTCGAGCTTGAAGCTGGGGATGCCGAACTGCAGCAGCCCGCCGATCTGTTCGTAGCGGTCGTAGACCACCGCATGGATGCCGGCGCGGACCAGGCGGTCGGCGCAGCTGAGCCCGGCCGGGCCGGCGCCGATCACCGCCACGCGCTTGCCGGTGGCCTGGACCTGGCTCAGGTCCGGGCGCCAGCCGTTGTTGAGCGCGGTATCGACGATGTACTTCTCCACCGCGCCGATGGTGACCGCGCCGAATTCCTCCAGCGTGCAGCTGCCTTCGCACAGGCGGTCCTGCGGGCACACCCGGCCGCACACTTCCGGCAGCGGATTGGTGCTGTGGCACAGCGCCGCGGCTTCCTCGATGCGGTTCTCCTGCACCAGCTGCAGCCACTGCGGGATCGCGTTGTGCACCGGACATTTCCAGCTGCAGTACGGATTGCCGCAATCCAGGCAGCGCCCGGCCTGGTACTGCGCGTCGGCCTTGTCGAACTTGCCGTACAGCTCGTTCCAGTCGCCGGACGTACGCAGCTCCACCGGGATGCGCTGCGGCATCTGCCGGGGCAGGTCGAGGAACTGGAAGGCTTGTTTGCGGCTCATAGGGCTGGGAGTCGGGAATGGGGAATGGGGAATCGGAAAAGCGGATCTGCGTGCGCGGAAGGGGAACTGGCGAGCCGGGCTTTGACCATTCCCGATTCCCCAGTCCCGATTCCCGGCGCCGCCATCAGGCGGCGCGCCGCAACGACTCGGTCAGCGACTCGATGCTCGCCGCCTTCGGCTTGACCAGCCAGAACTTGCCGACGTAGTCGCGGAACTCGTCGAGGATCTGTTGCGCCCAGATGCTGCCGGTCAGTTCGCGGTGGCGGCTGATCAGCTTGTGCAGGTGCTGGCGGTGGCTTTCGAAGCCTTCGGCGGAGATGCGATGGATGTCGATCAGCTCGTGGTTGTAGCGGTCGACGAAATCGCGGTCGACGTCGAGCACGTAGGCCAGGCCGCCGGTGAAGCCGGCGCCGAAATTCAGCCCGACCTTGCCCAGCACCAGCACGATGCCGTCGGTCATGTACTCGCAGCAGTGGTCGCCGGCGCCTTCGATCACCGCCAGCGCGCCGGAGTTGCGCACGCCGAAGCGCTCGCCGGCGCGGCCGGCGGCGTACAGCTCGCCGCCGGTGGCGCCGTACAGGCAGGTGTTGCCGATGATCGCGGTGCTGCGCGCCTCGAAGCGCGCGCCGCGCGGCGGACGCACCACCAGGCGGCCGCCGGCCATGCCCTTGCCGACGTAGTCGTTGGCCTCGCCTTCCAGCTCCAGCTGCAGGCCGCCGGCGTTGAACGCGCCGAAGCTCTGCCCGGCCGAGCCGCGGAAGCGCAGGGTCAGCGGCGCGTCGTCCATGCCGTGGTTGCCGTGCACGCGGGCGATGGCGCCGGACAGGCGCGCGCCGATCGAGCGGTCGGTGTTGTGGATCAGGAAGCGATGGTCGCCGCCGGTCTTGTTGGCGATCGCGTCGGCGAGCAGGCCGTCCATCTGCGTGGCCAGGCTGTCCGGCGATTCGTACAGGCGCTGCGCCGCGCAATGGCCGCCGTCGTAGCGCACGTCCTTGAGCAGACGCGACAGGTCCACGCGCACGCCTTCGCGCGGCGACACGTCCAGCTGCTGCAGCAGCTCGGTGCGGCCGATGATCTCGTCCAGCGAGCGCGCGCCCAGGTACGACAGCCATTGCCGCACTTCTTCGGACAGCAGCTTGAAGAAATTCTCCACCCGCTCGGGCAGGCCGGTGAAGTAGTTGGCGCGCAGCCGTTCGTCCTGCGTGGCCACGCCGGTGGCGCAGTTGTTGAGGTGGCAGATGCGCAGGTACTTGCAGCCGAGCACGATCATCGGGCCGGTGCCGAAGCCGAAACTGTCGGCGCCCAGGATCGCGGCCTTGATCACGTCCAGGCCGGTCTTCAGGCCGCCGTCGGTCTGCAGGATGGTGCGGTCGCGCAGGTTGTTGGCGACCAGCGCCTGGTGCGACTCGGCCAGGCCCAGTTCCCACGGCACGCCGGCATAGCGGATCGAGCTGACCGGGCTGGCGCCGGTGCCGCCGTCGTGGCCGGACACGGTGATCAGGTCGGCGCCGGCCTTGACCACGCCGGCGGCGATGGTGCCCACGCCGGCATGGCTGACCAGCTTCACCGACACCAATGCGGTCGGGTTGACCTGCTTGAGGTCGTAGATCAGCTGCGCCAGGTCCTCGATCGAATAGATGTCGTGGTGCGGCGGCGGCGAGATCAGGCCGATGCCCGGCTTGGCGTAGCGCAGCCGCGCGATCAGCTCGTTGACCTTGTGCCCGGGCAACTGGCCGCCTTCGCCGGGCTTGGCGCCCTGCGCGACCTTGATCTGCAGCACCTCGGCATTGACCAGGTACTCGGGGGTGACGCCGAAGCGGCCGGAGGCCACCTGCTTGATCTTGGAGCGCTTCTCGGTGCCATAGCGCGCCGGGTCTTCGCCGCCTTCGCCGGAGTTGCTGCGCCCGCCGAGGCGGTTCATCGCGATCGCCAGCGCCTCGTGCGCCTCGGGCGACAGCGCACCCAGGCTGATCGCGGCGGTGTCGAAGCGGCGCAGCAGGTCGGCGGCCGGGGCGACCTCGTCGAGCGGGGTCGGCACCTCGGCGCGCTTGAGCTGCAGCAGGTCGCGCAGCGCCGACGGCGGACGCGCATGCACCGCCTCGGCGTACGCGGCCCAGTCGGCCTGCTCGCCGCTGCGCGTGGCGCGCTGCAGGGTCATGACCACGTCCGGGTTGTACATGTGGTACTCGCCGCCGTGCACGTACTTCAGCAGCCCGCCCACTTCCGGCTTGAGCAGGTCGTTCCAGGCGCGCGCGGTCAGCTGCCGCGCCTCGGTGTCCAGCCGCGCCAGGTTGACCCCGCCGATGCGCGAGGCGGTGTCCGGGAAGCACAGCTGGACCACGTCCGGATCCAGTCCGACGATCTCGAACAGCTGCGCGCCGCGGTAGCTGGCGATGGTGCAGATGCCCATCTTGGAGATGATCTTGGACAGGCCCTTGTAGATGCCCTTGCGGTACTTGCGGCCGATCTGCGCCTGTTCGCCGCCCTTCTTCAGCAGCAGGATGCCGCGCCGGCCCAGGTCGAACAGGGTCTGGTAGGCCAGGTACGGATACACCGCGGTGGCGCCGAACCCGAGCAGGCAGGCCATGTGGTGCGGATCGCGCGCGGTGCCGGTCTCGATGATCAGGTTGGCGTCGCAGCGCAGGCCGGCGCGCGACAGATGGTGGTGCACCGCGCCGGTGGCCAGCAGCGCATGCGCCATCGGCCGTTCCGGCACCGGGTAGCGGTCGGTCAGCAGCAGCATGACCTTGCCGTCGCGCACCGCCTGCTCGGCCTGCGCGCAGATCCGTTCCAGGCCGGCCTTGAGGCCTTCCTCGACGCTGTAGGACAGGTCGATCTGCGCGTTGCGGGTCTGGTACTGCTCCATCTTCAGCAGCTGGCGCAGCTTGCGCTGGCTGAGCACCGGCGAATTGAGGATGACGTGGTTCACCGTCTCCGGGCCGGCATGGAAGATGTTGGTCTCCTTGCCGAGCTGGGTGGTCAGCGACATCACGCAGTCTTCCCGCAACGGATCGATCGGCGGGTTGGTGACCTGCGCGAACGCCTGGCGGAAGTAGTCGTACAGCGGCCGGGTGTGGCGGCTGAGCACCGCCATCGGGGTGTCGTCGCCCATCGAGCCGGTGGCTTCCTGCTCGGTCTCGGCCAGCGGCCGCAGCACCTGCTCCACTTCCTCGGTGCTGAGCTGGAACAGCTTGTGGTAGCTGCGCAGGGTGCGCTCGTCGAACGGCTCCTCGACCAGCGAGGGATCGATCAGCTCGGTCTGCAGGTAGGTCACGCCCTGCTGCAGCCACTGCTTGTACGGGGCGCGGCCGCGGTTGATGCGGTCGATCGCGTCCGAGTCGAGCAGGTCGCCGCGCTTGAGGTCGATGGCCATCATCTCGCCCGGGCCGAGCTTGCCCTTGCGGGTCACGCGCTCGGCCGGCAATTCCCACACGCCGGCTTCGGAGGCGACCAGGAAATGGCGGTCGGAGGTCAGCATCCAGCGCGCCGGGCGCAGCCCGTTGCGGTCGAGCATGCACGCCGCATAGCGGCCGTCGCAGGCGACGATGCCGGCCGGGCCGTCCCACGGCTCGGTGTTGAGCCCGTAGAACTCGTAGAACGCGGCCAGGTCGGCGTCCTTGAACTCCAGCGACTGGGTCGCCGGCGGGACCAGGATGCGCAGCGCCTGCAGCAGGTCCATGCCGCCGGCGACCAGCAGCTCGAGCATGTTGTCCAGGCTCTGCGAATCGGAGCCGTGCATCGAGATCACCGGGTCGAACTCGGCGATGTCGAAGCGTGGGGTCTTCCACACCTTGCTGCGCGCCTGCGCCCAGTGCCGGTTGCCCTCGATGGTGTTGATCTCGCCGTTGTGCGCGAGCAGCCGGAACGGATGCGCCAGCGGCCAGCGCGGCAGCGTGTTGGTCGAGAAGCGCTGGTGGAACACGATCGCGCTGGAGGCCAGGTCGCTGCGCTGCAGGTCCGGGTAGAAGGTGCTGAGCTTGTCCGGCAGCACCATGCCCTTGTAGCTGATGCCGTTGGGCGAGAGCGTGGTGACGTAGAAGTCGGCGATGTCGCGCAGGCGCTGCTCGGCGCGGCGGCGCGCCAGGAACAGGGCCAGGGCGAAACCGTCTTCGCTGTGCTCGGCGCCGGCATCGACGAACACCTGCTCGATGTGCGGCAAGGTGTCCTTGGCCAGCTGCCCGCACACCGAATCGTCGGTGGGGGTGACCCGCCAGCCGCGCGGCTGGGTGCCGGCGCGGAGCAGTTCCTCTTCCAGCACCTGGCGGCAGCGTGCGGCACCGTCCACGTCGTCGCGCGGCATGAACACCTGGCCGGCGGCGAAGCGCGCGCCCACCGCGATGCCGGCGTCGCGCGCCAGCGCGCGCAGGAACGCATCGGGTTTGCGGATCAGCAGGCCGCAGCCGTCGCCGGTCAGGCCGTCGGCGGCGACGCCGCCACGGTGGGTCATCCGCGACAGCGCGGCAATGGCGGTATCGACCAGGGCCCGCGAGGGTTGGTCATCGAGTTGCGCGACCATGCCGAAACCACAGGCATCGCGCTCATCTTGGGGGTCGTAGAGCCCGTGGCGGTTGCGGGGGGCCATGTCTGCCTCTGAAAAGCGATCCGAAGGAACGCGGCGACACTCGCCCCCGCTCTATCCTGGAGCGCATCTTGAGGTCACCGGAACATCGACTAAAGCACATGTTGGTGCGGTGCCGCAATACACGGTTGCAGCTGCAACCGTAGTGGCGGCAACCGCCTCGCTGCCGCAACCGTGCACGGCGCCTGCAGGTGCCGCCGGACGGGCCTCAGCCGCAGCGCACGCCGGTGATCTGGTTCTTGGCATCGACCTCGATATTCAGCCGTTCGCCGTCGAACTCCATCGTCACCGCCTGGTTCGGCTTGAGCACGCGCACGCTCTTGGCGCCGGTGTCGCTGCGCGCCTGGTCCAGCAGCGCCTGTTCGGCGGCCTGGCCGACCAGGCCCTGCGCCTGCGAGGCGTCGCAGGTGCCGACCGGCGGCGGCTCCGGGGCGCTGGCCGGATCCGGCGCGGCGGCCTGCTGCGCGGCGGCCTGGGCCTTGGCCGCCACCTGTTCCTGCTCGTCCGGCGGCGGCGCGGTGCACGCGGCCAGTGCCAGCGCCAGGCACGCCGTGCCGAACAGGCCGGCACGCGCGGACGCACGAGAAGAAAGGAAAGTGCTCATCGGGGCTCCTGGTGGGTGGAGGGAGGACGGGTCCAGCATAAGCGCAGAAGAATCGGACAAGTCGCGTTCGCCACACGTTAACCGGCCGCCGTTGACGCGGCCTAGGCAGCGCGCTGCCGACAATCGCCGCTCCCCAACCGCTGGCGTCCCGATGTCCAACGCGTCCCGTCCCACCGCCGCCACCGAGGCGGCGCGCGCGCTGCAGGCCAGGCAGGCCGCCAGCAGCGCCGGCCTGGTCTATGTCAGCGACGACCAGCCCGGCATCGCCCGCCGCCGCGCCGGCAAGGGCTTCGGCTACCGCCTGCCCGACGGCAGCGCGGTGCGCGACGCGCCGACCCTGCAGCGCATCCGCCAGCTGGCCATCCCGCCGGCCTATACCGAGGTGTGGATCTGCACCAAGGCCAACGGCCACGTGCAGGCCACCGGCCGCGATGCGCGGCGGCGCAAGCAGTACCGCTACCACGCCGATTGGGCGCAGGTGCGCGGCGACGGCAAGTTCGAACGGATCATGGCCTTCGGCCAGGCCCTGCCGCGGCTGCGCCGACGCCTGCGCCGCGACCTGGCGCTGCCCGGCTACCCGCGCGACAAGGTGCTGGCGATGGTGGTGGCGCTGATGGCCGAGACCCTGGTGCGCGTCGGCAACGCCGAATACGCGCGCAGCAACCGCTCCTACGGCCTGACCACGCTGCGCAACCGGCACCTGGCGTTCGTCAAGGGCGGCCGCGCGCGGCTGAAGTTCCGCGGCAAGGGCGGGCAGGAGCACGACATCGAGGTCGACGACGTGCGCCTGGTCAAGCTGATCCGCGGCTGCCAGCAATTGCCCGGGCAGGCGCTGTTCCAGTACCGCGACGACGACGGCCAGCTGCAGCCGGTGGACTCGGGCGAGGTCAACGACTACCTGCGCGAGGCGATGGGCGAGAGCTTCACCGCCAAGGACTTCCGCACCTGGGGCGGCACCCGCGCCGCGTTGCAACGGCTGGCGCAGCTGCCCCTGCCCGAACCCAGCAGCGAGCGCGCGCTGAAGCTGGCGCAGAACGCGGTGATCCGCGAGGTGGCCGATGCGCTGGGCAATACCCCGGCGGTGTGCCGCAAGGCCTACATCGACCCGTGCGTGTTTGCCGGCTGGCGCGGCGGCGAACTGCACGGCCTGTGCGAGCGCGTGCGCGGCGAGCGGCAATGGGACCTGGCCACGCTGAAGTACTTGGCGCGGGCGCGTGCCGCGACCCGCAAGGCGGCCAAGGCCACGCCAGCCAACAAGAAGACGGGCTCGAAGGCGGCCGGTGCCAGGTCGACGAAGTCCACGCCGCCGCGTCGGGCCGTCAGCGGCGTGGCGGCCGGGAACGCCGCGCGCTCGCGCGGCCGCGCCTGAGCGCAGCGCTGGCGCGGCTGCGCGTTCAGCGCGCGTCGCGACGCGGTCGCGGCAGAACCGCGCCGCCTGCGTCGCTCAACCGGCGGCGCGCGGCATCAACCGCAATACAGCGTGGTGATGTTGTTGTACGGGCCGACCTCGATGGTCAGGCGATCGCCGCCGCTCTCGCCGGCACCGCGCGATGCGCTGTCCACGCCGCTGGAAGTGGCGCCGCTGTGGCCGACGCTGCTGTTGACCACCTGCACCTTCAGGCTGTCGCTATCGACGCGGGCGCGTTCGACGGTGGTCTGCGCAGCGGCCAGGCCGGCGGCGCCGCGGACCTTGTCGATGTGGCACTGGCCGGAGATGACGCCGTCGATCGGCTGCACCTCGGCGATCTGGGTGGTGCTGCACGCACCGAGCAGCAAGCTGGCGGCGAGGGGAACGGCGAGGGCGAGCGGATGGCGGATCATGGACGGGTTCCTTCTGCGGATAGGGCGAGCGTGTCGCGGCGGATGTTTGCGCTGCATGAAGAGATCGGCGGCCGGCTTCACCCGACGTGGCCGCGGGCTTGGCCAGACTGCGGTTTCCCAGCCAACCGGAGCCTGACCATGGCCACCTGCGATGTCTGCGGCAACGACTACGACAAGGCCTTTACCCTGACCCAGGGCGCCCGCAGCGGCACCTTCGATTCGTTCGAATGCGCGATCCACGCCTTCGCCCCGCACTGCAGCCACTGCGATTGCCGCATCGTCGGCCATGGCGTGGAAGCCGGCGGCCGCATGTTCTGCTGCGCGCATTGCGCCCAGCATGCCGGCGTCGAAGGCGTCGCCGGCCGCGCCTAGCGCGCTTGCGCCCGATCGCCCACGTCCGTCCATCCACACCCGATGCGGCGCCATGCAGCGCCGCGTCCCGCATTCCGGAGCAATGCCGATGGCTTCCAGCAACAAGCGTCCTGCCGCATCCACCAAGACCGCTCCATCCACGCCGGCGGCGTCCCGATCCGGCGCCGCAGCTGCCAAGACCGCACGCCAACAGCGCGTCTTGCAGCGCGCGACCGATGCTGACGAGGCGCAGTCGAAAGCCAAGGCCAAGCCGGCCGCGCCAACCCAGGCCGGGCTGCGCAAGCAGCCGGAGAAGATGCCCAGGCAGCACTTGCGCAAGCCGGGCAAGGAAGCCGACCTGGCGCTGCAACCGCGCTTCGAGGCGCCCGAGTACGTGGGCAGCGGCAAGCTGCGCGGCATGAGCGCGATCGTCACCGGCGCCGACTCGGGCATCGGCCGCGCGGTGGCGGTGCTGTTCGCGCGCGAAGGCGCCGACGTGGCGGTGCTGTACCTGGACGAGCACGAGGACGCGCAGGTGACCCGCGCGCACGTGGAGAAGGAAGGCCGGCGCTGCCTGACCATCGCCGGCGACGTGAAGGATCCCAGGTTTTGCGAAGACGCTGTGGCGCAGACCGTGCGTGCCTTCGGCGGCCTCGACGTGCTGGTCAACAATGCCGCCTTCCAGTTGCATTGCCATGCCCTGGAAGACCTCAGCGACGCACACCTGCAGGAAACCCTGCAGACCAACATCGGCGGCTACTTCCACATGGCGCGCGCGGCCTTGCCGCATCTCAAGCGCGGTGCGGCGATCATCAACAGCGGCTCGGAGACCGGCCTGTTCGGCAGCAAGTCGCTGCTCGACTACTCGGCCACCAAGGGCGCGATCCACGCCTTCACCATGGCCCTGGCCAGCCAGCTGCAGCCGCGCGGGATCCGCGTCAACGCGGTCGCGCCGGGCCCGGTGTGGACCCCGCTGAATCCGGCCGACAAGTCCGCCGAGGACGTGGCCGAGTTCGGCAAGAGCAGCGCGATGGGCCGCCCGGCACAGCCGGAGGAACTGTCGCCGGCCTATGTGTTCCTGGCCTCGCCGATCACCGCCAGCTACATCAGCGGCGCGATCCTGCCGGTGATGGGCGGTCCGCAGGGCTGAGCTGAGCCGCAGACTGCACGACGACCGGGTCGTTGCGACGGGAGCGACAGCGGCAAACGGCCAGCGCGGGCCGTTGCCGCTGGCCGCGCTCACGGTCCGCGCGCAGGCGAGCGGATGAGGTCCACCCTGCAGAGGCCACGCATTCACAGTGGCGTGCCGATTGCGTTGTTGTCTGCATGCAGCCAGCCGCAATCGGAGATCGGCCGTGAACTACTACTACATTCCGCAGAATGCCTGGGGTCTGGTGGACGCCGGCGAAGAACGGAACACCGGCTTCTATTCCCGGCCGGGAGGGCCGTGCTCGCCGGTGGCGATCTGGTGCAAAGCCACTGCGCGCGCGGCCTATACCCATTTCGATGGCTATGCGCAGGCGGTCGATGCGGCGCTTGCGGACTGGCTCGCCGACAACGGCGCGCAGAACGGCCTGAGCGTGCACGGGTACGACCAGCCGCACCTGGACGAGATCAAGGCGCAGTTGGAAGTGGCGTTGCAGGGCGCGCAGGTGACGACGCTGCGCGACGATCCGAATCAGTACTGGGCATTCATGATCGATACCGATGCAGGCCAACCGGTCTGGGTGGACGAGGATGACGTGCCGGACGAGGCGCTAGTCCCGCTGCCGGACAGCTGGCACGACTATTGGGCGGGCGCGCCGGACTGGAGGTGTGGCCCCACGTTCACCAGTGCCATCAGCGATGCGCTCACCGGTTTCATCGCCAACTACAACGGCAGGTTCTATTTCGATTTCGGCTGAGCCGCACGCCTGCGGAGCCGCGGCTCGCGCCGCAGGCGCCATGGCCAGTCCTGTCGGCAGGTGGGGGCCAAGCCAATGACCGACGGCCTATTGACTACAGATGTCGCCACGGGTAGGTTTAGCGACACGTGTAGTCACTGGGGCGGGCGGATGCGACGCAAATCGATCGGGGACCAGGAACTGGCCCTGCTGCAATACATCGGCGAACAGGGCGAGGCCAGCGTGGGCGAAGTCGCCGCCGGCTTCGGCGAGACCCGCGGGCTGGCCCGCTCCACCGTGCTGACGATGATGGAGCGGCTGCGCGCCAAGGCCTATCTGCGCCGGCGCCAGGTGCAGGGCGTGTACCGCTACGCCGCCACCAGCGGTCAGGACGACGTGGTGCGCAGCGCGGTCGGCAGCTTCGTCGAGAAGACCTTGCAAGGTTCGGTGTCGCCGTTCGTGGCGTGGATGTCGCAGCGCGCCGAGGTCAGCGACGACGAACTGGCCGAACTCGAGGCATTGGTAGCCAAGTTGCAATCGCAGCGGCGGGAGGACTGAGGCATGGACACGATCTTCGGCACGACGTTGTTCGAGACCCTGTTGTCGCGGCTGCTGGCGACCAGCGTACAGGCGGCGATCCTGGTCGCGGCGATCTGGGCGCTGTGCCGCTGGTTGCCGGCATTGCCGGCGGCCACGCGCTGCCGGCTGTGGTGGCTGGTCGGCGCGCAGACCGTGCTCGGCCTGCTGTGGGCCGGTGCGCTGCAGCTGCCGGTGTTGCCGGCCGCGCCGGCACGGACCGCCATAGCCGCGACCGCATTGCCGGCCGCATCGCTGCAGGATGCGGACGCTGCGACGGCCGCATCGCCGCGTGCCGCCACGCAGCAGGCCGCTGCCGCCGCGCCGCTGTCCTGGGCGCAGGTGCTGGTCGCGCTGTGGCTGGCGGGCGTGCTGCTCGGCGCGCTGCGCAGCGGCCATGCCTACCGCGCAAGCCGGCGCCTGGTGCGCACCAGCACGCCGTGCACCGATGCCGCCTTGCTCGGCGCCTTGCGCCTGGCCGCCGAAGCGCACGGCCTGCGCCAGCCGCCGCAGCTGCGGCTGTCCGCGCAGATCGATTCGCCGCAGCTGATCGGGCCGTGGCGACCGGTGCTGCTGTTGCCGGCGCGGCGCCTGGCGGCGATGCACGCCGACGATCTGGATATGGCATTGACCCACGAGCTGGTGCATCTGCAGCGCCGCGACCTGTGGTGGGGCCTGCTGCCGACGCTGGCGCAGCACCTGTTCTTCTTCCATCCGCTGGTGCACCTGGCGGTGCGCGAATACGCACTGGCCCGCGAAGCGGCCTGCGATGCGGCGGTGGTCGCCGGGCACCGGCACTGCCGGCACAACTACGCGCGGCTGCTGGTGCAACTCGGCGTGGCGCCGCGGCCGGCGGCCGGCGTGGCCAGTGCCTCGCCCAGCTTCGTCAGCCTGAAGCGGCGGCTGCTGATGCTGCAGAGCACCGCCTCCTTCTCGCGCCTGGGCGCCGGGCTGATCACCGCCGCGATCGCGCTGGCCGGGGTCATGCCGTTGCGCCTGGTGGCCAAGCCGGCGCCGGCGAACGCGGCAGCGGTGGCTGCGCCGGCCGCCGCTCCGGTCGTAGCGGCCGCACCCGCCGCCGCCGCGCCTGCGGCGAAGGCGACCTCGATCGTGGCCAGCGTGCTGGCACGGCCCGCACCCGCGGCGCCGGCGAGCCCCCCGGAGCCGCCGACGGCGCCGGTGCCGCCGCCCGCACCCGCGGCGCCGCCGGAAACCGATGCGCCGCTGCTCACCCAAGGCCGCATGTCGCTCTCGCCGCACAACGACCAGGACGCCTACGTGCTGGTGCAGGACGGGCACAATCTGATGGACGCCTCGCTGGACGACCTGCGCGAAGCGCGTCGCCTGGCCGGCAACGATGGCGAGATCCTGTGGTTGCGTCATGCCGGCCATCGTTACGTGGTCCGCGATCCGGCGGCGGTGGCGCGTTTCCAGGCGCTGCACGCGCAGACCCTGGAGCTGGCCGATGCGCAGGCCGAGCTGGGCGACCAGCAAGGCGATCTCGGCGAGCGCCAGGGCGACCTGGGCGAACGCATGGCGGAACTGAGCGCGCAGATGGCCGAGAGCGCCGCGCGCCAAGCCGAGGCGGCGGTCGCCGCCAGCCGTGGCGCCGCCAGCCAGGCGCAGATCGAGCGCATGGCGGCGCAGCGCGCGACCGAGCAGATGCGCCGGCAGGACCTGGGCAAGAAGATCCAGGACCTGGCCAGGCAACAGGCGCAACTCGGATTGGAGCAGTCCCGACTGGGCAAGCAGCAGGCCGATGCCAGCGCACGCGCGCGGCAGCAGGCCGAGGAACTGATCCGCGAGGCCATCGCGCAAGGGCTGGCCACGCCGATCGGCGGCTGAGCGGTTCCCCGCAGGCGGCGCCCGCGCGGATAATCGCCGCGGACGCCGACAGGAGGGGCAAGGACGATGGCCGTTTGCAAGGTGGTGGTGCTGGGCGGCTACGGCCATTTCGGCGCGCGCATCGTGCGCGCGCTGGCGGCGACGCCGACGCTGCAGGTGATCGCGGCCGGACGCCATCCTGGTGCTGCCGCCGCCAATCTTGCCGGCGCGGACCTGGGCGGCGTCGCGGTGTGCCGCCTGGACACGGCGGCGGCGGATTTTCCGGCGCAACTGGCCGCCACCGGCGCGGACATCGTCGTGCACACCGCCGGGCCGTTCCAGGGCCAGGACTATGCGGTCGCGCATGCCTGCCTGCGGGCTGGCATGCACTACATCGACCTGGCCGACGGCCGCGCGTTCGTGCGCGACTTTCCCGCCGCGCTGGATGCGCTGGCGCGGCAGGCCGGGCGCAGCGCGATCAGCGGCGCCAGCACGCTGCCGGCGCTGTCCAGCGCGGTGGTCGATGCGTTGCGCCCACGCTTCTCGCAGTTGCACGACATCGACCTGGTCATCGCGCCGGCGCAGGCCACGCCGTTGGGCATGGCCACGGTGCGCGCGGTGCTGTCGTATTGCGGCCTGCCCTTCGACTGGTGGAGGGATGGACGCTGGGAGCGCACGCTGGGTTGGGCGGCACCGCAGCCGGTGAGCTTCGCGCGGCTCGCGCCGCGTCTGGCCGCGCCCTGCGACGTGCCCGATCACGACCTGCTGGTGGCGCGCTATCCCGGCGTGCGCAACGTGCGCTTCCGCGCGGCGCTGGAACTGCCGTTCCTGCAGCGCTGCCTGGCCGCGCTCGCGCGCCTGCGCGGACTCGGCGTGCCGCTGCCGATGCGCCCGCTGGCGGCGGTGTTCGCGCGCGCCGGGCGCTGGTTCGATCGCTTCGGTAGCGACCTGGGCGGCATGTCGGTGCAGCTGCGCGGACTGCGCGATGGCCGCCCGCACGCGGTGTGCTGGGAACTGACCGCGCCGACCCTGCATGGCCCGGAGATTCCGTGCCTGGCCGCGATCCTGCTGGTGCGCAAGCTGGCCAGCGGCGCGGCGCTGCCGGTGGGCGCGCAGGCGTGCATGGGCCTGCTGAGCCTGGCCGAGTTCGAAGGCGAGTTCGCCGCGTGGCGGATCGAGACGGCAGTGCGGGAGATCTAGGGCGGTTGTCGAGAGCCATCGGCATCGAGGCGGCCGGGTTACTACGCATCACGGCTGTTCCTTCTCCCACCGGGAGAAGGTGCCCCGCAGGGGCGGATGAGGGTACGGGCGCAGCCTCGTGCATCCAATCGAGCGCCGCGCCTGAGGCCGTACCCTCACCCCAACCCCTCTCCCGGGGAGAGAGGGGCTCAAGCGCGGTGCTACGGCGCTTCCACGAACGGCACGACCTCGCGCTCTTCGGCTTCGGCGTCGACCAGACGCTGCAGCAGCAGCGCCAGCGTCACCACGTCCTGGTGGTTGTGCGCGGCGACGCGGCGCAGGTTGCGCGCGCTGCCGCCGCGCAGGTAGCTCAGCCATGCCGCCGGCGCTTCGGAACCGGGCAGGTCGTCCTCGCGCACGATGCGCAGCAACTGGCGTTCGATCGTGGCCAGCTTGCAGTTCTCCCAGGTGCCGCGGTAACGGCGGCGGGTGGGATGCAGCAGGTCCACGTGGTCCAGCGCCGACAGCGGGTCGGCGCAGCGCGCCAGCCGGTAGCGGGTCTTCAGCAGCGGCGCGTCGTAGCAGCGGCCGTTGTAGCTGGACAGCACCGTGGTCGGCGCCAGCCAGGCACGGAACGCTTCGAGCATGGCCTTTTCCGCGCCCATCGTGGCCATCATCAGCTGGCGGATGCGCAGGCCGGGACCTTCGACGGGATGCAGGTACCAGTCGGCCGCGCCGATCATGAAGGCGCGGGTGCCGGTGCCGCCGGCCAGGCCGGTGGTCTCGGTGTCGAAGAACAGCAGGTCCGACGGCTGCACCGCGTCCTCGCGGCGGGCGAAGGCCAGCGACAGCGCGGCGGCGGGGATCGGTTGCGGCAGGAACGCTTCGATCAGGTGCAGGCCGGGTGCGATCTCCACGCCGGGCAGGTGGCGGTCGGCCGCTTGCGGCTTGCGCGGCGCCGCGGCCGGCGCCACCGCGCGCTCGCGCATGCCGAGCAGGCGCCGCAGCGAGGCGACGTCGGCGCCGCGCCGGTCGAATGGTTCGATCGCGATCGGCGGCGCCACGGCGACGGCGGTATCCCCACCGCGCGCGGGCATCTGCGTGCGCGGCGCAGGCGGAGGGGGTGCCGCATCGGTGTCGCGCGGTGGCTTGCGCAGCAACGCGGCCCGGCCTGCGGGCGATGCCGCCCGTGCAGGCGCGGCCGCCGACGCGGGAGCGCCTGCAGCCACCGCATTGCCTGCCTGCCGCGCGCCCGGTGCCGGTGCACGCGGCGTATCCACGTTTGGATCGCCGGCCTGTTTGCGCAGCGCGCGCAGGCGCTCGAGGCTGATGCTCATGCGCGCTGCTCCGGCAACGCGCCGGGATCGGTGCGGACCGCGGTCGATTCGTTGCCCAGCAACGCGCTTCCCGGCGGCAAGCGCAATGCGCGCAGGCGTTCTGGCTTGATGCTCATGCGCTCCGTTCCGGCAACGCGTCGGGATCGATGTGGATCGCGGTCGATCTGTTGCCCAGCAAGCGCAGCGCGTACAGGTGCTTGAGGGTGTTACTCATGCACTCCACTCCGGCAACGCGTCGGAATCTGTGTCGATCGTGGTCGATGCGACGTCCAGCATCGCATGCTGCAGAAACGCGCACGTCATGCGCAAGCACGCGTGACCGATCCTCATGCGCTCCACTCCGGCAGCGCATCCAGCTCGCTGTCGATCGCGGTGGTTTCCTCGTCCAGTGCCGCGCCACCTTCCAGCAACAGGCGCAGCACCTGCTGCGCCAGCGCCTTCGGCGTGGTCGCGCTGTCCTCCTGCGCGGCCAGCACCGGGCCGACGCAGGCCGGGCAGCCGGCCACGCAGTCGCAGCGCTGCACCAGTTCGCGCGCGCGCTGCACCAGCTCGGCCTGGCGCTGCCACAGCGGTTCGCTCAGGCCCACGCCGCCGGGGAAGTTGTCGTACAGGTACACGGTGGGGACGAACTGCTGCAGCTCCACGCCGACCGGTTCGCCGTTGTCGCCGCCGCGCAGCTGGCCGCGGCCCTTGGCGTCGGCCATCGCGAACCAGGCGCCGTCGCCGTCGCCCACCGCTTTCTGCAGGTCGCGCGCATCGGCCATCACCGCCACCGTCGCCACCACGTGCAGCGCGTAGGCCGCGCCGAGGAAGCCGTCCAGCGCGTCCTGCTTGGCCGCGAACGCCTTCAGCAGCGTGGCCTGCGGCAGCTGCCACCACACCGCGGTGGTATGCAGCTCCTGGTCGGGCAGGGTGACCGGGCCGTAGCCGATGTTCTCGTGGGTGTAGTAGCGGATCTTCTTGTAACCGGCCACGCGCCGCACCACGTGCACCTCGCCGTGGTGGCTGTCGCCGCGCCCGGCCGCGCCGCCGTCGAAGCGGTCCAGCACCTTGAGCTTGGTGAAGTCGATGCTGTCGGTGTAGTAGTCCACGTGGGTGCGGGTGACGTAGGCCTTGCGCCCTTCCCAGTCCAGCTTCTCCACCTGGTACGGCGTGCTCTGCACCATGTGGATCGCGCCTTCGTACAAGGTCAGCGCGGCGGCGGAATAGTCCACCTCGGCGATGATCTGCTGCTTGCCGTCGGTCTTGTCCACCACCACGAAATTGCCGTCGGCCACCGAGCGCAGGCTCACCGCGTTGGCCGGGTAGCTGTCGGCGATCCACTCCCAGCGGTCGCCCTCCTGATGCACGACCTCGCTTTCGGCCAGCGCTTCCAGGAACACCGCCGGATCGACCGGGCCGAACGCCTCGCCGGCGACGAAGGTCAGCTCGAACGCGGCGCAGCGGATGTGGTCGAACAGGATCAGCGGCTGGTCCGGGGCGATGCGCGCGTGTTCGGGCGAGGCATCGGCGAAGAAGTCCGGATGCCGCACCACGTACTGGTCCAGCGGCTGCGAGCTGGCCACCAGCACGCCCAGCGACGGCTGCTGGCGGCGCCCGGCGCGGCCGAAGCGCTGCCAGGTCGCGGCCACGCTGCCGGGGTAGCCGTTGAGCACCACCACGTCCAGCGAGCCGATGTCCACGCCCAGTTCCAGCGCCGAGGTGGAGACGATGCCGTCGATGCTGCCGGCGCGCATCGCGCGCTCGGCCTCGCGGCGCTCGGTCGGCAGGTAGCCGCCGCGGTAGGCGCGGATGCGCGGCGGCTTGCGCGGGTCGTGGTCGAAGATGTCCTTCAGGTACTTGGTCAGCACCTCCACCATCAGCCGGGTCTGCGCGAACACCAGCGTTTTGAGCCCGGACTTGATCGCGATGCGCGCGATGCGGTTGCTCTGCGAGCGCGCCGACGCGCGCAGGCCCAGGTCGGCGTTGACCACCGGCGGATTCCACAGCAACACGTGCTTGTCGCCGGACGGCGCGCCGGACTCGGTGATCGCATGCACGCGCTGCTCGATCAGCGCTTCGGCGTGCGCGCGCGGATTGCCGATGGTGGCCGAGCACAGGATGAATTGCGGATTCACCCCGTAGAACGCGCAGATGCGCTTGAGCCGGCGCAGCACGTTGGTGACATGGCTGCCGAACACGCCACGGTAGGTATGGATCTCGTCGATCACCACGTAGCGCAGGTTCTCGAAGAACTGCGCCCACTTGGTGTGATGCGGCAGGATCGCCTGATGCAGCATGTCCGGGTTGCTGACCACGATGTCGCCGTGCAGGCGGATCGCCTGGCGCGCATCGCCCGGGGTGTCGCCGTCGAAGGTGAAGGCCTTCACTCCCAGCTCGCCGGCGCGGTTGAGTTCCAGCAGCTCGGCCACCTGGTCCTGCGCCAGCGCCTTGGTCGGGAACAGGTACAGCGCCTTGGCCTGCGCGGTCATCGCCGCGGCCACCACCGGCAGCGTGTAGCACAGCGACTTGCCCGAGGCGGTGGGCGTGACGATGGCCACGTGCTCGCCGCGCTGCGCCGCGTCCCAGGCCTCGGCCTGGTGGCTGTACAACTGCTCGATGCCGCGCGCCTTCAGCGCCGCGACCAGCGCCGCCGGCACGTCGTCCGGGATCGGCGCATAGCGGCCCGCGCGGCCGGGGATCATGAAGCTGCCGGTGATGCGGTCGTGGTAGCGCCGCTCCAGCCGCTCGGTCAGCAGCGCGCCATCGCGCGAAGGCTCGCCGCCGGTGGTGGACAGGGCGCGCTCGGCGTCCTCGGTGCGGCGGGCTAGGGCGTGTGCGGGCATCGGGACGGCTCTCAAAGCGGGACAGGGAAGCGGAAACGCGTCTCAGGGTATGAGACAGCGGCCGACCGGGCGAGGGCAGCTGCCTGAGCGGATTCAGTCAGCGCGGTGGAACATGCCCGTGACCTCTATAACGGATTGCGTTATATAGCGGATGGCGTTATGGTTGCTGCGTGATCCGGAACTTCGTCGACAAGGAAGCCGATAAGATCTGGCAGGGCACGCCTTCCCGGCGATTGCCTGCCGATATCCAGGCCGTGGCTCGGCGCAAGCTGCGTATGCTCAACAGCGCGGCCACGCTGGACGACTTGCGTGTTCCGCCGGCTAATCGCCTGGAAGCGTTGAAGGGGAACCGCAAGGGCCAATACAGCATCCGGATCAACGATCAATGGCGCGTGTGCTTCCAATGGAAGGACGGCGATGCGCTGGACGTGGAAATCGTCGACTACCACTGACCCATCGAGCCGTCATGAAGACCCTGCCCAACATCCACCCCGGCGAAGTCCTGCTGGAGGAATTCCTGATCCCGCTGGGCATCAGCCAGAACGCACTGGCGCGTGCCGCCGGCGTGCCGCCGCGCCGCATCAACGAAATCGTGCTCGGCAAGCGCAGCGTCAGCGCCGATAGCGCGATCCGGCTGGCCGCCGCGCTCGGCACCAGCGAGCGCTTCTGGCTCGGCCTGCAGGCCGACTACGACCTGGAACAGGCGCGGCGCGCGCTGGGCGCGCAGGCCCGGAAGATCGAGCGCATCGCGGCGTAGACCGCGCAGGTGCGTCGCCGCCGTCGCGATGCCGGCCGGCGACGGCGCGCGCGGGCCGACAACGCTGACCTGATCGTCGCGGCCAGCGCGTATCCTGTGCTCCCCCCTCGCGCAGCGGCGCCGTCCCCCGACGCGTCGAAGACTCGCCTTGTCCGTGCCCGCTCTCGCTCCCGCCGCACACTACAAAACCGCCGGTGCCCGCCGCGCCGACCTGATCGTGCACGCCGCCGGCCTGCTGCTGTCCATCGTAGGCGGCGCCATGCTGATCTGGCGCCCGCACGCCAACCACGCGCTGCTGCTGGCCACCTGCGTCTACGCGCTGGGGATGCTGGTGATGTTCGCCTGCTCGGCGGCCTACAACTTCGCCCCGCCACAGCGCCAGCCGATCCTGCGCAAGCTCGACCACGCCGGCATCTTCGTGATGATCGCCGGCTCCTACACGCCGCTGTTCGTACTGGCGCTGTCCGGCGCCTGGGTGTGGTCGATGACCCTGGCGGTGTGGGGCGTGGCGCTGTTCGGCGTGTTCGCCAAACTGTTCCTGCCCGGCATCAGCAAGGGCTTCTGGGTGGCGATCTACCTGCTGCTGGGCTGGGCCGGCATCGTCGCGATCAAGCCGCTCATGGCCAGCCTGGACAGCGCGGTGCTGTGGTTCATCGCTGCCGGCGGCATGTTCTATACCGTGGGCGTGGGCTTCTACGTGCGCAAGTCGATGGTCTACAACCGCGCCATCTGGCACGCGCACGTGCTGGGCGGCGCGCTGTCGCACTGGTGCGCCATCTGGTTGTGCCTGCAGCCGTTGCAGACGGCCTGAGGGCCTGGCAGAAGCGAGCGTTGCCAGAGCGGCGTGCGCTGGTCATGCCGCCGCGGTGGTGACGTTCAGCCGCCGACCGTAAGCTCGGCACCTGCCATGGCGATGCATGGAAAAGGACCGATCCCGATGTGCAATGCCGCGCGTTTCGTCGTTGCCGCCGCGCTGCTTGGCGCGGCCGCGCAGGCGCATGCCCAGCAGGCCGAGCCCGCACCCGCCGCGCCCAGCCCGCCGCAACAGGACATCCAGACCCTCGACGAAGTGCGCGCGTTGCCGCCGGACGTGGAGCAGCCGCTGGACCTGTACCGCTTCAAGAACCCGGTCAGCGCCCAACCCAACCGCTTCGACAAGGATTGGCGGCCACCGCCCTCGGTGGAACAGGTCAGCCAGGGCGGCGGCTACATCGCGCTCGGCGTCTATTACGTTGCCGGCAAGGTCGCCAAGGGCCTGCACACCCTCACCGGCGCACCGGACCAGATCCAGGCGGCGGTCGCCCGCCCGCCGCCGTTGAGCGATGCGCAGATCCGCCGCGCCGCGGAACTGTGCGACGCGCAGAACGCGGACTGCGCTGGGCAGCAGTGAGCGTGTCCGGGCTGATGCAGCCACTGGTCCGAGCTCGCCGGGCGAGGCCGCTGATCCCGTAGAAGATTGCGCTGCTGCACTTCTGTATTCGTCCAGGCTCGCGCGCTTCGCGCTCACCCGGCATCGAGAAGCCTGCTCCGCCTTCTGCGCGGCTTGCGCAGAACGCGGGCAGGCGCTTGCCGCCTACAGCGAGCAGCGCAGGCGGCGGCCGCGGTGGACGAAGGTGTCGGTGCGCGCGTCGTAGCTGCGGTAGCGCTGTTGGCAGGCGCGCACGTGGCGATACCAATCGTCGTGCCGCGCGCGGTGCGCGGGCGGGTTGCCCGGACGCGGGCCCCACTTGGGATCCCAGCGGCCATAGCGCTTGTCGTCCGGGCGGTCGTCCCTGCGGTGGTCGTCGCGGTGGTCGCCGGGCCGATCGTCGCGGCGGTTGTCGTGCCGGGCTTCGTCGTGGCGGGCGGGAGCGAGTTGGCCAGGCCGCGGCGGGTCGTCGTGACGCCGGTCGTCGTCGTGACGGTCCTGGGGCGGAACCTGGTCCGCGCCTGCAACGGCGGGAAGGCCGGCGGCCAGGGCGCAAGCGATCACAACTCCAAGCATCTTGTTCATTCGATTCTCCATGGGCGGGTAACGCACTGCGTGCGATCCGGCGCTGACGCTACGCGCACCGGTACGGTGACGCCGTGATGCCGTCCGTCCGTGCAGGCGGCCGGCCGCCTGGAGACCGTGGACGATCAGCGAATGCAGCGTGGCTGGCGGGTAGCCATGGCCGAATGGCGGCCGGGAGGCCGGATGGGGCCGCCGCCGGGTGACGGCGGTCGCCGGCCAGCTGTCAGCGCGCGAGGATGGCCTGGGCCAGCTGCAGGTCGCTGGCCTGGCGCGCGCCCGGGTCGCGTTCGCGCAGCGAGCGCAGCGCCGATTCCAGTTGCGCGCCGCGGATGCGGCCGTCGCTGGCGACGAAGCTCGCGGCATCGTCGCGCGCCTGCAGCACCACTTTGTCGTCGCCGGAGCTGCTGCTGCCGGCCGAGGACGCGCCGGCGGAGGTGCCGGCGAAGCTGGAGGCCTGGGCCAGCATCGGCAGGGAAAGGCTCGCCAGCACCGCGCCGGCCAAGGTGATCTTGTTCATGGATATCGCTCCAGGGTGGGTGCAGCGTCTTCCCGGCGCTCGGCGCCGGACGTTCCGACATCGCCGCAGCAGATTGCCGCAGCGACCGCATCATCGCGTCGAATGGCGCTGCGCGCTGCAGCGATCCGATGCGCACCGCACTGCCGGCACTGGCCCGCGCTGCCGATGCGGTGGCGGCGTCGCTCGCGTATGCGGACGATGCGCCGCGCTACCGGCGCATGCGCGTTCAATCGCGCCGGCCGCAGCGGCCCGAGCCACTGCGCGACAGCACCGCCGCGATCGTGTGCAGGCGCCGGCTCATCCAGCCGGCTGCCGGGCGCACGCGCGCCGACGGGATCTCCGGAAGATCGAACAGCGCCTGCTCGCCCGGACGCAAAGCGGGCGAGGAAGCGGAAGGCGTGGGATGGTGCGGCTTCATGGGGAGGCCTGGCGGGGGTGGCAAAGCATTGGGGGACGAACGGCACGACACGATGCGGCATTGTTGCTACGCGGCAGCGACGGGTTGGCGCTGCCGTCGCTGCCTGCCCGAAACGCCATTTCGGAACGTGTTGTATAAAAACCAAACTGTACGGTTCTATTATTGGGTGGCTGTCTGTTGTTGTCAACACGAAAGCCAGGAAGCAGTTCAGTTCGCGGTGACCATTCGATGCGCCGCCTTGCCCGTGTCTTCCCGCTACGCCGAAATCGATGCGTCGCCGGCGTTGCGCGATCGTCTGCGCTGCACCAGCCGCTACAGCCGACACATGCAGCGCATCCGCCGCCAGGCCGATCTAACCGTCCGCGTCTTGCATGCCTTCCAGCAACGCGGCGATGCGCGCGGCGTCCTGCGTGGTGGACGCGGTGTACACCACCAGGCCGAGGCCGGGCTGGCCATCGACGGCGAAGGCGGAGTATTCCAGGCAGATCGGTTCGCGGCCGGGCTTGTGGATGGTCTTGCTGCCTTCGCCATGGCTGCGCACGTCGCGCTCGTTCCAGAGTTCGCGGAAGCGCGGGCTGGCCTGGCCGAGTTCGGCCACCAGCTGTTCGGCGCGTTGGGCGACGGCGGCACCGGCGCGCGCGGTCTCGGCGCGGAAGGTGGCCACGGCGAAGCGCGCGACCCGTTCCCAGTCGGGCATGGTCTGCGCCGCAACGGGCCGGCAGAACACCAGGCGCAGGATGTTGCGCTCGGCCGGCGGCAGCTGGCCGTAGTCGGTGAGCACCGCGCTGGCGGCGCGGTTCCAGGCCAGCACGTCCCAGGCGGCGGTCTTGACGTAGGCCGGACTCAGCGGCAACGCGTCGAGCACGCGCCGCAATCGCGGGGTGACCTGCGCCGGCACCGGCCCGTGCGTGCGCGGCGGGCGCTGCTGCGCCAGCAGGAACAGGTGCTCGCGCTCGTCTTCGTTGAGATCCAGCGCGGCCGCGATGCGTTGCAGCGCATCGGCCGAAGGCGCGCCGCCGCGGCCCTGTTCCAGCCAGGTGTACCAGGTGGCGCTGACGTGGGCGCGCTGCGCCACTTCCTCGCGGCGCAGGCCGGGCGTGCGCCGGCGCGCGGCGGGCAGGCCGAACGCGGCCGGGTCAAGGCGCGCGCGCCTTTCGCGCAGGTAGTTGCCGAGTGGATTGTGCTCGCTCACGCCGCTGTCCTGCCTGTTAGTGGCCATACCGGTATCGCGCCTCGGCTGCAGTGCCGCGGCGGTCTGCGACAGGATGCACCGCATTCCATCCTCAAGGAGATTGCCATGCATGTGTTCGTGACTGGCGCCACCGGCTTCGTCGGCTCGGCCGTGGTGCGCGAGCTGTTGGATGCCGGGCATCGGGTCACCGGCCTGGCCCGTTCCGACGCGTCGGCTGCGGCGCTGCAGGCGGCCGGTGCGCAGGTGCACCGCGGCGCGCTGGATGACGCCGACAGCCTGCGTCGCGGCGCGGCAGCGGCCGATGGCGTGATCCATACCGCCTTCATCCACGACTTCGCCCATTACCTGGACAACTGCCAGGCCGATGGGCGCGCGATCGCCGCGTTGGGTGCGGGGCTGGCCGGCAGCGACCGCCCGCTGCTGGTGACCTCGGGCACGGCGGTGTTGCCGCAAGGCCACCTCGGCATCGAGGCCGTGCGCGCCGATCCGGCGAATGCGCCGCCGCGCGCAATTTCCGAGACCGCGGCGCTGGCGTTGCTGCCGCAGCGGGTGCGGGCGATGGTGTTGCGGCTGCCGCCGTCGGTGCATGGCGAAGGCGACCACGGTTTCGTGCCCATGCTGATCGGCATCGCCCGCGACACGGGCGTGTCCGCCTACGTGGGCGACGGCACCAATCGCTGGCCGGCGGTGCAGCGCACGGATGCGGCGCGGCTGTACCGGCTGGCGCTGGAGCGCGGGCAGGCCGGTGCGTGCTATCACGGCAATGCCGAGGAGGGCGTGGCGTTCGGCGAGATCGCTGCGGCCATCGGCCGGCACCTGCAGTTGCCGGTGCGCGCGGTACCGGCCGAGGCAGCGCCGGCGCAGTTCGGCTGGATGGCACGGTTCGCCAGCCAGGACGTCCCCGCCTCCAGCGCATGGACGCGCGAACGGCTGGGCTGGCAGCCGACCGGCCCGGGCCTGCTGCAAGACTTGGACGGCGCCGGCTATTTCGCCGGTTGAGCCGCCCGCGGGTGACGTTTACCCGCGTTGCCGACCTCAGCCGCAGGCCCAGTCGAATTGCATGTCCTTGAAGTCCAGTTGCGCATTGCCGCCGCCGAAGTTGTAGCCGCCGAATTCTTCTTCGAACCCGATGTAGTACGGGCTGAATTCCGGCACGTTCTGCACCGGGCGCATGGTGCCGCCGAGGTGGTTGGCGGCGTGGCCGGCGGCCCAGTCGTGTTCGCGGTAGTTCTCCGTCGCGATCTCGCCGTCCAGCCAGTAGTGGAACGGCTGGTAGTCGCCATCGCCGGGCGTATCGCCGAAGTATTCCCGCGGCGGCCTGCCGGCGTTGGGATCGTTGGCGCGCGCGCTCAGCTTGAACGGGCGATGGACGGTGTGCGGGTCGCGCGCTTCCGGCAGCGGCACATCCCGCCGCTCCCACGCAGCGAAGCCGGCCGCCGCCCCGGCGCCGAACCACTGCGGCACGGCCAACACGTGCTGCAGCGGACTGTCCACCAACGGTGGCGGTGGGCACGGCGGGCCATCGGCTTCGTCCTGGCTCAGCAGGATCACCGCGTAGGCGCAGCCCAGGATGTCGCGCATCCGCGACAGCCGCGGATGCGCCTGCCGCGCGCGTTCCCAGAAGGGCAGCAGCGTCGCGTCGTCCGGCGGCAACGGGCTTGGCGCATCGACCACGTCTTCCATGCCGTCCGGCCCGCCGATCGGCCCGCCGTCGTTGTGATCCAGCGAAGTGGCGAAGAACGACAGCGCCACCACGTCGGCACCATGCACGCGGTAGTCCGCCGGTAGCCGCAGGGTGAAGCCGTGCAGCATCGGATAGCCGCTGTGCGGATCCAGCGGCCACTGCGCCGGGCGAATCCCGGGCGGCAGGCCGAAGCACCAGCCATCGCTGTCGCGCGTCGGTGGGCCGCTGCGCCAATCGTCCAAGGCGATGTCGTATGCCTGCATGCGGTCGTTCCCGGTTTACGGATCGATGAGATGCGCCGCTGCCGCCTGGACGGTGGAAGGACGCCTGTAGGAGCGGCTTCAGCCGCGACAGGACACACGGTGAAGCACATGCCGTCGGGTCCTGTCGCGGCTGAAGCCGCTGCTACAGGATCCGGCGGCACGTCGCGCCACCTTGCAGGCGCGACGTCGCCGCGCGACGTTCGACCTGCTGTCACGCGTGGGCCGGTTCAGCGTGCCGCGCCCAGATATTTCTCCAACTCGTCGGCGCGCGCGCAGAGCCGCCACAGCGCCGCTTCGGCGCGCTGCAGGCTTTCCGCCTGGGTGCCGCCGTAGAGCGAATTGTCCAGATCTTTGGCCTGAGCATTGGATTGCTCCCAGGCGTACTGCGCGTCCATCAAACGCGAGCGCGCATTGCCGTCGAGCTCGTAGCGCAGCCGGTCGTAGACTCGCTCCAGGCGATCCTCCTGCAAGGTCTGCTCGCGCTCGATGCAGCGCTCCTGATCGACCCCGCCGCGCGCCTGCTTGCGGCAGCTCAGGTAGGTGGCCGACAAGCCCCTGGGTGCGCCCGAGTTTTCCTGCGGCGGAGGTTGCTGTTGTTGCAACTGCTGAAGTTGTTGCAGTTGCTGCTGCATCAGCTGCTGCTGTTGCATCTGCTGTTGCTGCAGCAGCTGTTGTTGTCCCTGCTGCTGCGCACCGGCCTGGGCACTGGCGGCCGCAGCGCCCAGCAACACGACCCACAACAGCCAGCGGCGCTTGTTTTCCCTGGTTCCCATGCGTCCTTCCCCTTGCATCGTTCCATTTGCGAAGACAGCTTTACAAGCCTGCAGTTAATGTTTTGCTAAGAATACGCGGCACGCAGCGATCCTGGCAGTGTCGACCCGCAATGCGATGCCCGGAAAAACCTGAAATGGCAAGGCCGCAGAGATGGGCAGCACGGATCGCACGGCATGTCGGGGCTATACTCCGACCGCTTCCTCATCTCGCGACATCGATCTGCCCAGAACCATGGATCGGTTCGCGCGCTCTCACTGGACGCGTCCCTGGAGTGCCATGACTTCCAAGCTCTTGCCATTCGTGCTGGCCACCGCGCTGTTGGCCGCTTGCCAGCCCGAACACGGCTCCGCGGCGGCATCTGCCGCGGCTGCGCCTGCCACCGCCATCGCCGACCCGAAGCCCGCAGCGCCGGCAAGCGCAGCGGTGGCGCCTGCGTCGGGCGACGCCACGCCTGTCCCGGCATCCTCGCTGCGCGCGGCGCTGACGGTCCTTGCCGCCGCGCAGCCGCCTTCCTGGGCGCAGGTGAAGGCGATTCCCGGTCTGGGCGAACTGGCGCCGGCAGACGGGGTACGGATCTATCCGGTGGCGGTCCGCGGCAAGACCACCCTGGCCGGATTCGGCGAAGCGCCGCTGCCGGACGGCAAGGTGGGAGCGGATGCCGGAACGCGCACGGGCAACGAAGGCGAGGCCAGCGTGACCTTCGCCGGCGATGCGGCGACGGCGTTGCTGCTGGTGGTGCGCAAGTTCTATCCGGGCACCGACTACGCCAAGGTCTTGCGTGCGCAATTGCGTGCCGGCGACCGGGTGGTGCGCCGCGATGACGTCTGCGACGACAGCATCCCTTCGCCTGCGCCGGCCGCCATGGAGTATTGGGTGGCGCTGGAGGGCGCCGAGCGGCCGCTGGCGGTCACCGCCTCGACGGTCGATGGCGGCAACAACGGACCGGGCTATACCGATTTCGAATTCAGGCGCGGCGGCGCCAATGTCGCGCTGGCGCAGTGTGCCCAGTAGCATTCATGGTTTCGCATATCTCCTGGATTGCCTGCTCCTAGGCGCGCTGCAAGGCGCTGCATCGTAAGAACTCCATGCAAGTCACACTGACCCGCACGGAGTCCAACGGCATATCGGTTCAGACTGCCATGGTGCGTGCGCCATTTGCCTGAGTTTGTTGCTGCGAACGCTCCAGTTCACGAGCGTGTTCGGCGAACAGCGCCTCCCGTGCCCGCTCGCTGCTGTCCTGCAGCGTTTGATTTATCGCTTGCGCGGTACTTATCGGGTCGGTTGTGCGGTTCAGTGACGCCTCATCACGCACGCCGCTCACCTGCACTGCGCGAGCCATAGAGCCATCACCGTTCAACTCGACGCGGTCGACACTGGTTAGGCCGTTGTGGATTGCCTGCGCCGAGAGAGCGCCCGCCAGGCATTCGCTATGGATCCCCGGTTGGATGCCACGCGCGGCTTCGATACCGTGCACCTTTTCCAGCATTTGCTGGAAAAGGGTGTGGCGGCTGTGGTTCGGATCAGACAACAGCGGAGCATTGTGTATGTGCGCTGCTCCGGGCTGCTGCAGTTGCGATGCTTTTTGCGCCACAGCTTGCGACGTGCTGGGATCGGCGATCCCCGTTGGCGTCAATCCGTTTGCTTCCTGAAACGACTGGACTGCTTGCCGCGTGCCGTCACCGAGATAACCGTCCACACTCAAAGGTTTGCCGGCCGCATCGGTGAAACCTAGCTTGGCCAAGTTCGCTTGCAGGTCTCGTGCTTGTTGATCGATGAGGCCCAAGGTTGCCGGTCCGGCCTTGCCGTCCACCGGCGTCAGGCCATTGGACCGTTGGAACGTCTCCACGGCATGCTTGGTTGATGCGTCAAACTGTTGGTCCACCTGCAAGGCATTGCCATTGACATCGGTATATCCAAGCGCGCTCAAGTTGGATTCCAGTTTGCGCACCTCTTTGCCAGTCGAACCCTCCTTGAGTAGCCCGGAGGTCTGTCGAGTGGGCGACGCGTTCACCAACTCCAGCGCCTTCTGTACGTCCGGATCGCTACGTTCGGTGGAAGGATCGAAATCTTTGCCGCTGACCTTGGCATGCGCTCGATCCAGCGCTTCTCGATTGTTTGCGTAACCGTTCTCGTACTTTTCAGCCACGTTGGCTGCTTTAGGGCCATCGTAGTAGCGATAGGTTTCGCGTATCTCGTCAGCCTTGGCGCGCAGGGCGTCGTAATCGCCGCCATCCTTCAATACCTTTTCAAGTTTTGGCAATTGGCTCGGCAACTGGTTCGCGGTCTTCGCCAACAGGCTTATCGCTTCGAAGCGGCGGTCCTCGCTTATGTTGCTGCCACTCGCATCCAGGATCGACATCGCGGTCTGCGTAGCGTTTCTGACCTGGGGATAGTCGATATTGCTATGGATCCACTGCTTGCCCTCGGCAGAGCCGGCCCATGCATTGATACTGTCGCGGGTTCCTGTATCGATAAAATTCAGAGATGTCCGCCCGTTAAGGCCGTTGCCATGACTCAGCAAATCGCTGCGCAGCGCGGACTGATCTTCAGTGAAAGGGAGGTTGTGCGCCTTTGCATAAGCGGATGCCTGCTGGATCACGGCATCGACGTACGTCTGCTCGCCGGGTTGTAAGGTTCGGTTATCTATCGAACCAAGAGGCCAGGTGCCGCGCTGACCGAAATCGACCTGGATGGCGCCGAGGCTATAGCCGCTGTTCTGCGCGACCTTTCCGACCTGGCCCCAGTTCGGTTCGGATGTGCCGACGGTGACGCCGGCAATCGCGAGATGATAAGACGCCGCGCCACCTTCGGTGCCGCGTCCTACGGAAAAGTACACTGCGCCCGAGACCGTATCGAGGTTTCGGGTGTCGATGTTGTCAGCCATAAGATATCCTTTTCTTATATGGAACGTCGATTCAATTGATCAGGCGAAGATACTTCTCGAGCTGATCGGCACGGACGCAGAGCCGGAACAATGCAGCTTCGCCTCCGTCCAGGTTTTCCGCTTGGGTATTGCCATAAATAGCCGCTTCGAGGTTGCCATCCTTGGTCCTGGATTGCAGCCAAGCGCGTTGGGCATCGACCAATTTGGCCTTGCCATCGGCATTGAGAGCCGCCATCAGTTGCTTGTACACCTTGTTCAGGCGCTTGTCCTGCACGCTTTGTTCCTGCGAAATGCAGGCCGCTTGCTCGACTGCGCCCCGTGCTTGCTGTTGGCAAGCGAGGTAGGCGGCGGACAGGCCCTTAGGAGAAGCGGGGCCACTGTGCGTTTGATCTGTAGCGCTGGCCCATGCGGAGAAACCGATGGACAACATCGCCAGCGTCAGCAGACGGCTCTTGATTCCCTTGCTTGCCACGTGTCGCTCCTTGTGATTTGGCCTGACCTACCCAGACAGCGAGCTTCGCAAAGCCTCGGTTAATATATCGTTGACGGATGCAGGTCTGGCCATTTGGTTGCCTGGCTGGTGTGTGTGTGTCTCCTCTCCCCAACAACGCCCGCTCATGTTTCCCAACACCTTGCTGGTCCGCACCCTGTTCGCCCTTGCGCCGCTGTTCGCGGCCACCGCCCATGCCAACGACACCAGCTTCGGCGATGCCAATGGCACCATCCAGCTGATCCAGCAGCCGGACATCCGCATGAGCAAGGAGGCCTTGTTCATCAGCGAGGACCTGGTGCGGGTGGACTACGTGTTCACCAACATCAGTACGCGCGATCTGGTGGTGCCGATCGCGTTCCCGATGCCGCCGATGTACTTCGGCATGGCCGACCACAGCGAACTGACCGAGTTCAAGCTGTGGGTGGACGGCAAGCCGGTCCGCACCGAGCGCAAGCTGGTGGCGCAGCTGGAGAATGGTGCCGACGTCTCGCGGCAGTGGGCCGCCAGCGGCTGGAGCAGCGACGACCTAGCCAGCTACGTCGAATCCGGCGAGACGCCGAAGGGCCGCAAGCCGCTGCCCAAGGGCTGGTTCGACCCGGATGGGCAGCCGCTTTTCACGCTCAGCGAGTATTTCACCTGGCAGCAGCCTTTTGCCGCGGGCAAGGCGGTGTCGATCCGCCACAGCTATGTGCCGAGCCTGGCGACCGGCGTGCCGCAGCCGGCCAGCGAGCTGATCCGCGACTATGCCAAGGACACCTGCATGGACGCCGGCGCGCAGCAGAGCGCACGCCGCCGCGAGGGCGAGCACGGCCTGCGGTGGAGCAACCTGCGCTACATCCTGCTGACCGGCAACAACTGGAAGGGGCCGATCCAGGACTTCCACCTGACCTTGAAGAAGCGCGCGCCGACCGACCTGGTCAGCCTGTGCTTCGATGGTGAGCTGAAGCGGACCGATCCGCTGACCTTCGAATTCGTGCAGAAGGATTTCGTGCCGAAGCAGGATCTGAACGTGCTATTCCTGCGGTAGTCGACTGGCGCTACGCGCGGGCTGAAGCCGACGTCCCGCTGAACGCGAGCCGGACTGCGCCGGCCATCATGGTCGCTTGCGGTAGCGGATACGCAGGGCAATCGGGCAGCATGCGGCAGCGCCGACGGTCGAGGTTGTCGGCGACCCTTTTCGCCGGTGCATGCCCATGCTCGATCCTGCCGCCGCTCGTTCCGATTCCGTCGCGCTGGTGGCGGCGCGCATCGATCGCCTGCCGGCGACGGCCACGCTGTGGCGTCTGGTCGCGTTGCTGGCGCTGGGCGGCTTCTTCGAACTGTACGACCTGTTCCAGACCGCCTACATCAGCCCGGGCCTGCTGCGCGACGGCATCTTCGCCACCGGTGCGGCGGGCGCGTTCGGCATCGCCGACCAGGCCGCGTTCGCTTCGGCCACGTTCCTGGGCCTGTTCCTCGGCGCCAGCCTGCTCAGTCCGTTCGCCGATCGCTTCGGGCGCCGTCCGGTGTTCGCCTTCGCGCTGCTCTGGTACACCGCCGCGACCGTGGCGATGGGCCTGCAGAGCACGGCGCTGGGCGTGATCGGGTGGCGTTTCGTGGTCGGCATCGGCCTGGGCATCGAGCTGGTCACCATCGATACCTATCTGTCCGAGCTGATGCCCAGGCACATGCGCGGAGCGGCCTTCGCGTTCGCATTCTTCGTGCAGTTCCTGGCGGTGCCGGCGGTGGCGGTGAGCGCGTGGGCGCTGGTGCCGCATGCGCCGCTCGGGATCAGCGGCTGGCGCTGGGTGGTACTGCTCAGCGGCACGTTCGCGGTGGCGATCTGGTGGCTGCGCCGGCGCCTGCCGGAATCGGCGCGCTGGCTGGCGGCGCAGGGCCGGCACGCCGAGGCCGACGCGGTGTTGCGCGATCTGGAAGCGCGTTGTAGTGCCGACCTGGGGCGCGCGCTGGAACCGCCGCAGCCCGAACCGCAGGGCGTCTCCACCGCGACGCAGGGGCGTTTCGCCGCGCTGTGGAAAGCGCCCTACCGGCGCCGCGTGGCGATGCTGGTGGCGTTCCATGTGTTCCAGGCGATCGGCTTCTTCGGCTTCGGCAACTGGCTGCCGGCGCTGTTGTCGGCGCAAGGCGCGGACAGCGTGCATGGGCTGGGCTATGCGTTCGCGATCTCGCTGGCCTATCCGCTGGCGCCGCTGCTGTTGCTGCGCGTCGCCCAGCGCTGGGAGAACAAGCGGCAGGTGGTGTGGTCGGCGCTCGGCGCGGTGCTGTTCGGCACGCTGTTCGCCTGGCAGACCCAGCCACTGGCGATCATCGCCTGCGGCGCGGCGATCACGTTCTGCAATGCCTGGATGAGCTTCGCTTACCACGGCTACCAGGCCGAGCTGTTCCCGACCGCATTGCGCGCACGTGCGGTGGGCTTCTGCTATTCCTTCAGCCGCCTGTCCACCGCCGGCAGCAGCCTGCTGATCGGGCTGTTGCTGGAGCGCGCCGGCAATCGTGGCGTGCTGGCCTTCATCGTCGCCAGCCTGCTGGCGGTGGCCGGGATCATCGGCATTCTCGGCCCGCGCACCCGCAACCGCACGCTGGAGCAGATCGCGGGCTAGGGCGCCGCGTTCCCGGTTTCGTCATCTGCCCTCGACAGCATCGCGGCGGTGGCCGGTGCATGCTGTGCGCTCCCACGCCACGACTCCTGGCCATGACCTCCAATCTCCCCGTTCCCGCCATGGATGCCGCCGATCACCGCGATCTGGCCCAGGCGCACGCGCTGCTCGAACATCCCGGCCTGGCGGCGAAGATCGCCAATACGGTCGGCGCGCCGATCGAGGATCTGCTCAGCAAGCGTCTGCCGAAGGCGCTGTCCTCGCGGATCGACGCCGTCAGCCATCGCGCGCTGCGCATCGCCTTGCGCTCGGCGCTGCTGACCCTGCGTGCCCAGGCGCCGGGGGCGGCGCGGCCGCGCCTGCATGGGGTGGCGGTGGCCGCGACCGGTGCCGCCGGCGGCTTCTTCGGCCTGCCGGGGTTGCTGGTCGAACTGCCGCTGACCACCACGCTGATGCTGCGTTCGATCGCCGACATCGCCCGCGCCGAGGGCGAGCGGCTGGACGATCCGGCCACCACCCTGGCCTGTCTCGAAGTGCTGGCGCATGGAGGGCGCAGCGCGCGCGACGACGGCAGCGAGTCGGGTTATTTCGCGGTGCGTACCGCGATGGCGCAGCAGCTCAGCGCCGCCGCGCAGTACATCGCCGCGCACGGCATCGGCAGCAAGGGCGCGCCGGCGCTGGTGTCGCTGATGTCGCGGATCGCGGCAAAGTTCTCGATCACGGTCAGCGAGAAGCTGGCGGCGCAGGCGGTGCCGCTGGTCGGCGCGGCCAGCGGTGCGCTGCTCAACACGGTGTTCATGGCGCATTTCCAGGCGATGGCGCGCGGCCACTTCATCGTGCGCCGGCTGGAGCGGCGCTACGGCGAGGCCGCGGTGCGGCAGGCCTACGAGGCGTTGCCGGCGGCGACGTGATGGCCTTGCGGCGTCGCATGCGCATCGGCACATGCGAGGTTCCGGTGGCGATGCGCGCGCCCCCGGGAGCGGACGCGGACGCCGTGTTCTAGCCCGCTTCCCGCATCACTTCGATGAACGCCTGCAGCCCCGCCGGCACATGGCGGTGGCCCGGGTAGTACAGGAACAGCCCCGGCAGCGGCGGGCACCAATCGTCGAGCACGCGCACCAGCGCGCCGCTGTCCAGCTGCGCCTGCACCGCCACTTCCGACAGGTAGGCGATGCCCATGCTGGCGATTGCGGCATCGGCCATCAACCCAAGATGATCGAGCGTAAGCGGGCCGCCGACCTCCATCGCCATTTCCTGGCCGTGGCGCGCGAATTCCCAGCGATACGGCTTGCCGCTGGGCAGGCGGAAGCCGATGCAGGTGTGCTGCGCGAGTTCGTCGGGCGTGCGCGGCGGCGGGTGGCGCGCCAGGTACGCGGGCGAGGCGGCGGCGATGAAGCGCTGCGGGCCGCCGAACGGCACCGCGATCATGTCCTGCGGCAGCGCTTCGCCCAGGCGCATGCCGGCGTCGAAGCCGGCGGCGACGATGTCGACCAGCCGGCCTTCGCTGACCAGGTCCAGCGCCATCGCCGGGTAGCGCTGCAGGAAGCTCGGCACCACGCGCTGCAGCAGCAGGCGCGCCGCGGTCTCGTTGGCGTTGATGCGCAGCGTGCCGCTGGGGCCACGCCCCAGGCTGCCGACATCGTCCAGGGTCTGGTCCAGTTCGCGCAGCAGCGGCTGCAGCCGCGCGACCAGCCGCGCACCGGCTTCGGTCGGCGCGACGCTGCGCGTGGTCCGGTGCAGCAGGCGCACGCCCAGCCGCGTCTCCAGGGTGCGCATCATGTGGCTGAGCGTGGACGGCGACAGCCCGAGTTCGTCGGCGGCCTTGCGGAAGCTGCGATGCGCGACGATCGCGGCGAAGGCGCTGAGATCGGTCAGGGCGGGCCGCTGACTCATGGGTGATTTTCACTGGCGCATGCGGGATTGGACGGATAGTAACAGCGATGCGCGAGGCCTAGTCTGATCCCGACCGCCACGCTTCCGTGGCCTTTGCGAGAGGGCAAGCCCATGAACCGCACGCATTTCATTACCGGGACCTCGTCCGGTTTCGGCCGCCTGTTGACCGAACAACTGCTGGCGCGCGGCGATCGCGTCGCCGCCACATTGCGCCGTCCCGAGGCGCTGGACGATCTGAAGGCCGAGTACGGCGAGCGCCTGTGGGTGGCGGCGCTGGACGTGACCGACGCCGCAGCGGTGCGCGCCGTGGTCGGCCGCGCCTTTGCCGACCTCGGACGCATCGACGTGGTGGTCAGCAATGCCGGCTACGCGGTGTTCGGCGCCGCCGAGGAAGCCAGCGACGCGCAACTGCGCCGGCAACTGGACACCAACCTGATCGGCTCGATCCAGCTGATCCGCGCGGTGCTGCCGCATCTGCGCGCGCAGGGCGGCGGACGCATCGTGCAGGTGTCCTCGGAAGGTGGGCAGATCGCCTATCCGGGTTTCAGCCTGTACCACGCCAGCAAGTGGGGCATCGAAGGCTTCGTCGAGGCGGTGGCGCAGGAAGTGGCGCCGTTCGGCATCGCCTTCACCCTGGTCGAGCCCGGCCCGGCGGCGACCGATTTCGGCCGCGGCCTGGACCGCACCGAGCCCAGCCCGATCTATGCGGACACGCCGGTGCAGGCGCTGCGCCGCGCGCTGGAGGATGGCGGCTTCGTGCTCGGCGACGCGCGCAAGATGGTGCGCGAAATGCTCGTCTCGCTGGACGTGTCCCCGCCACCGCGGCGCCTGCTGCTCGGTGCGCAGGCGTATGCGCAGGTGCGCGCGGCGCTGCAGCAGCGGCTGGTCGAACTGGACGCACAGCGGGCGATCGCGCTGTCCACCGAGAGGGATGCGGCATGACGCGCGGCTCGCGCTGACCTGGCGCCGGCGTCGCGATGCCGGACAGGCTGGCGGCAGCGCGTGCGGCGGGATCGTGCAAAGCCACGCGCGTGCGGCGCCGGTATCCTTCGCGTTCGATCGCCGCCTGGGAGGGCATGCACGTGACGGGATACCTGCGAACGATGACGCCGGCAGCGCTCGCGCTGCTGGCGAGCCTGGCGGCTCCGGTCGCGATCGCCGCCGATGCGCCGGCGCACGACGGCGTCCGCCACATGCCGGCGTTCGACCTGCCGCTGTCGCCGTTCCAGAGCGCGCAGGCGCAGGCGGCGGCGCGCGACGGCATGGCCCATGGCGATCCGTTGGCGAAGATGGACAACGCCACGCTGGCACGCGAGCTGCCGCGCATCCGCGCCGAAACCGAGGCTTGGGCCAAGGGCGTGGTGGAACCGCTGCGCGAGCGCTACGGGGTGAAGATCAGCACCGCGACCTGGAACGGCGTGCCGGTGACGCTGGTGCAGCCCCGCGATGCTTCGCCGGCGCAGCGCCAGCGGCTGTTGATCGAACTGCACGGCGGTTCGTTCGTGATGGGCAGCGCCGCCTCGTTCGGCATGATGGAGGCGATTCCGGTGGCGGCGATGACTGGCGTCACCGTGGTCAGCGTCGACTACCGGATGGGGCCGGAACACAGGTTTCCCGCCGCCAGCGAGGATGTGGCCACGGTGTACCGCGAAGCGCTCAAGCACTATGCGCCGCAGCATATCGGCCTGTTCGGGTGCTCGGCCGGCGGCGTGTTGACCGGCGAGTCGCTGGCCTGGTTCGCCAAGGAAAAGCTGCCGATGCCGGCGGCAGCGGGCATGTTCTGCGCCGGCGGCGATGCGCGTTACCGCGGCGATTCGCGCTACGTGGTGGCGGCGGTGAACGACGCGCCGCTGCCCGATGCGCAGGGCGTGCTGCCGATCATGGAAGACCTGTACTACGGCGCCGCGGTGGATTTCCACGATCCGCTGGTGTCGCCGGTGTTTTCCGATGCGGTGCTGGCGCAGTTTCCGCCGTTGCTGTTCATCACCGGCACGCGTGCGGCCGAACTGAGCAATGTCGCCTACACCCATTCGCGGCTGGTCGATCTGGGCCGCGACGCGGATCTGCACGTGTGGGACGGCATGGGCCATGCGTTCCATCTGAACGACGCGCTGCCCGAAAGCCAGCAGGCCCTGCGGGTGATCGCGCGCTTCTTCCGCAAGCATCTGGAGTTGCCGGAAGCGCCTGCAGCGATGCCCTGAGGCGGAGCGCGTGCGGCAGCGGTCGCGGCGGCGCCGAGCGAATGCGGCTGCAGCGTGATCCGATGCGGCGCGCATGATGCGATGACCTGGATGGCGTGCGCTCGCCGGCGAAGCGACCGCCGTCATTCGGCAAGACTGGCCGCCGCTGCGCCGGAGTGGCACAGTGGCACACGGCGCCGAGCGCGCCAGCGTCACCGCGCTGCGCTCCCGCCGACGCTTCCGTTTCCACGCAGGTCCCCGCCATGAAAACCCGTTCCAGATCCGAGACCGACGACGACCAGCCGCGCCTGGCGGTGCTGATCGATGCCGACAACGCGCAGCCATCGGTGATCGAAGGCCTGCTGGCCGAAGTGGCCAAGTACGGCGTGGCCAGCGTCAAGCGCATCTACGGCGACTTCACCAGCACGCGCATGACCCAGTGGAAGCAGGCGCTGCTGAAGCATTCGATCAGCCCGGTGCAGCAGTTCGCCTACACCAGCGGCAAGAACGCCACCGACAGCTCGCTGATCATCGACGCGATGGACCTGCTGTACACCGGCCGCTTCGACGGCTTCTGCCTGGTCTCCAGCGACAGCGATTTCACCCGCCTGGCGCAGCGCCTGCGCGAGGAGGGGCCGACCGTGTACGGCTTCGGCGAGCGCAAGACGCCGGACGCGTTCGTGCAGGCCTGCGACAAGTTCATCTACACCGAAGTGCTGCGCAGCGAGGCGGCCAGCGCCGAACCGTCCAAGCCGGCTGCCGCCGCTGCCAAACCGGCGACCAAGGGACGCAAGACGCCACAGGTTGCGCAGGCGGCGCAGACCGCCAAGCCCGAGACAACGGCTGCCGTGGCCGCGACCGCGGCGGCGCCCGCTGCGCCCGCCGATGCGAAGCTGTCCGCACCGCTGAAGCTGCTGCGCCAGGCGATCGAGGAAGCCTCCGACGACCAGGGCTGGGCCGGACTCGGCAGCGTCGGCAGCTACCTCAACAAGGTGCGCCCGGATTTCGATCCGCGCCTGTACGGGCACAAGAAGCTCAGCGACCTGCTGCGCCGGCTGTCGGCGCAGTTCGAACTCGAGGAGCGCGGCAACGAAGGCGGCAGCAAGCGCATCTTCGTGCGTTCGCGCAGTTGACCGCGATACGCCTCCGCCAAGCCGTGGCGCATGCTGCGGTCGCCACCAAGCGATGAGCGATGAACGATAGACCCTACGCACCGTCCTGCGACCGCAATCGCGCGCCGATCCTGCAGGTGCTGCAGCGGCATTTCGCCGAGCGCCGCCATGTGCTGGAGATCGGCAGCGGCACCGGCCAGCATGCGGTGCATTTCGCCGCCGCCTTGCCGCAATTGACCTGGCAATGCAGCGAGCGTGCCGAGCACCTGCCCGGCATCGCGCAATGGCTGGACGCGGCGGCATTGCCGAACACGCCGCCGGCCTTGGCCCTGGACGTGCAGCAAGGGCCATGGCCGGCCGCCGGCTACGATGCGGTGTTCACCGCCAATACGTTGCACATCATGGGCTGGCCCGCGGTGCAGGCGTTCTTCGCCGGTGTCGGCGCGCTGTTGGCCGACTGCGCTGACGGCACGCTGGCGGTGTACGGGCCGTTCAACTACGGGGGCACCTTCAGCAGCGACAGCAACCGCGAGTTCGACGCCTGGCTGAAGGCGCGCGATGCCGCGAGCGGTATCCGCGACTTCGAGGCGGTCGCCGCGCTGGCGCAGGCGCAGGGCCTGGTGCTGCAGGAAGACGCGGCGATGCCGGCGAACAATCGCTGCCTGGTGTGGCGGCGCGGCTGAGTCCTGCCGCGCAGCGGCGACTGCGCAGCGGGCACCGCGGTTCCCCGGTATAGTCGCGCTGCGATTTCAGGGACGCTGCCGTCCCTTCCCGTTCGCGTGCGCAGGCCATGTCGTCGTGCGCGGCGCGGGCCATGGACGCCTACCGGGACTTGTTCGATGTCGATGCTCATTGCCGCGCGCAGCGCCCTGGTCCTGGAGACCAACAACCTGCGTGGCGGGGACGCGGCGGCGGTGCGCGCCGAGGCGAGCCTGCAGCGGGTCATGCGTGCGCTGGCCGCGCAGAGCGTGCCGCTGGACGCGCTGGCGCAGCTGATCGTGACCCACGATGGCTTGAGCGAAGCGGCCTGCGCGGCGCTGGTCGCGATCGCCGGGCGCCCGATCGGGTTCGTGCGCATCGACGCGGCGACCGGCTATTACGACGCCAAGAACGCCGGCTTCGCCGCCACCGATCCGCATCGCTGCGACTATGTGGTGTTCGCCGACGCCGACTGTCTGCCGGATCGCGAATGGCTGGCCGCACTGCTGCAGCCGTTCGCGCAGCAGCCCGCGCCGGCGGCGGTGGCCGGCCGCACCAGCTACCGTGCCGATGTGCTCGGCACCGCGCTGACCACGCTGGACTTCATGTACTTCCCCAGTCCGCTGCAGGCGCAGGCGACGCGGAATTTCTATGCCAACAACGTCGCGTTCCGGCGCGCGGTGTTCGCCCAGCACGGCTACCAGCCGCTGGACGGCGTCTACCGCGCGCATTGCCAGGTGCTGGGGCTGCGCCTGCAGGCGGCCGGGGTGGCGGTGCACTACGCGGCACAGGCGCATACCGTGCACCGGCTGCCGGATACCCGCCGCGAGGCGCTGCAGCTGCGCTGGTGGCGCGGCCAGGACACGCTGGGACTGACCCCGCATCTGGTGCGCGCCTACCTGCCCGACGCGCTGCAGTGGCTCGGCCGCAGCGGGCCGCTCGGGCCGCTGTGCGTGCTCGCCTCGCGCCTGTGGTTCAGCGCGCGCGCGTTGAACCGGCAAGACCTGCCGCCACTGCGCGGCCTGCGCTGGTGCGCGGCGCTGCTGCTGATCGCCGGCTTCTCCGCGGTGGACATGGCCGGCGCACTGGCGCGCGGACTGGGCTGGCGCCGTGGCGGCCAGGCCGATGCGCAGGCGCTGTCCTATCACCGCGCGTGAGCGGCAACCGGTGACGGCGCTACCCGCGGGCGCCACGTTCGCCACGCTGCGCGACCTGGAGCCGCCGCCGCTGCGCGGCTGGCTGCGCTGGCAGGCGTGGCTGGTCGATCGGATCAAGCGCGCGGCGCTGCGCCAGTTGCATGCCAGCATCGCCGGCGAACGCCTGCTGCTGCGCATGTACCTGATCGGCGAGGAAGCCACCGAGTTGGCGTTGCAGCGCGAAGTGCCGGTGCAGCGGCCGGCCTGGCTGGTGCCGCTGATGGACCGGCACCTGCAGGAGGAGCAGTGGCATGCGCAGGCGTTCGCCGCCGCGCTGGCCGCGCGCGGCGACCTGCAGCCCACGCGCCGGCCCGACCGCCTGAGCCGACGCAAGATCGCGCAATGGCATCGCCTGGCCGAGCGCCATGCCGGCGCCTTCGCGCAGGGGCTGCTGGTGCCCGCGTTCGCGATCGGGCTGTGCGCCGAGCAGATGGCGTCGCGGGTGCTGCAGCGGCATTGCGCGACCTTGCCCGCCGACCATGCGCTGCAGCCGTTGCTGGGCCGGGTGCTGGGCGACGAACAACGGCACGTGCGGCAGTGCCGGCAGATCCTGCAGCGGTTGGTGAACGCGCAGGAACAGCCGGCGTTGAGCGCATTGCTGGCCGAGGTGCGGCAGATCGATCGCGCCTTCGGCGTCAGCGGCGCCCTGGGCATGTACCTGGCCGGCGTGGTCTTGCGCGTGCGCGGCGCAGTGTGGCGCTGAACCCGCCGCGCCTGCTGTACCTGGCCACCGCCGATGCGCGCGGGCATCTGATGCGTGCGCAATTGCTGACCCATGCGCTGCGCGCGCAGGGGGCGCACGTCGATGTGCTGACCACCTCCGCGGCGGGCATGCAGTTCCTGCGCCGCTTCGGCATCGACGCCGCGTTGCTGTCGCCGCGCTACGCCGTGCAGTTCGATGCGCGGCAGAACATGCGCGCGGCCGCGACCGACGCCAATGTCGCCGCCTACCTGCTGCATCCGGCGCGGATGCTGCGCGACATCCTGCGGCTGCGGCGTCGCCTGCGCGGCGTCGACCTGATTCTCAACGATTCGTTCCATCCGGCCCTGCTGGTGATGGGGATGCTGCCGGGCTGGCGGCGCAAGATCGTGCATGTCTATGGCGCCAGCCTGCGCGCGGCGTTGCAGGGGAATTTCGACGGCCGCCTGCCGCGGCCGGTGGCGGCCTTGTTCGCGCGGCTGATCGGCTGGCAGATCGACGCGGCGGCGGCGCAGCTGGAGCACGATTTCGCGCAGCCGCGGCTGCAGGCGTGCGGCCGCCGTTTCCGCCTGCCTACGCCGGTCGCGCTGGCCGCGCCCGCCGCGCCAGGCGCGCCGCCGCAGGCGCCGACCGCGGCGGTGTACCTGAATCCGCACTTCCGCGATCCGGCCTTGGCGCAGGCGCTGGAGCAGGGCCTGCAGCGCGCAGGCCTGCACAGCCACCGGGTCGGCGAAGGCTATGCCGATCGCGCCGGCTGGGTAGCCGAGGATCCGCAGTGGATCGCCTGCGCCGCCGCCAGCACGCTGCTGGTCTCGGCGCCGGGCATGGCCGCGCTGTCGGTGGCGCAGGTGTATCGACGGCCGATCCTGCTGCTGCTCACCGAACAGCCCGAGCAGCAGCGCAATGCGCGCCGCGCCGCCGCCCGCGGGCTGCCGCACCGGACGGTGGTGTGGCGCGGCGATGGCGAGGCGTTCGCGCATTCGGTGGCAGCGGCGTGCCGTGCGCTGCAGGCCGAACCGCCGCAGCCCGCGCCGGAGCCGGCCCCGCTCGATGCGCCCGCGCGCCTGCAGCTGTGGGTGCACCTGATCCTGGCGCTGGCGCGTGGGCAATGCGTGCCGAGCGCCGATGCGGTCGTTCCCGCACCCGCTCCTATGCCGGTGCGGCAGGAGCAGGGCGCATGACCGCCGCCTTGCCGCCGGCATTGCGGCGGCTGAGTCCGTGGCGCAGCGCGCTGGCCTTGGCATCGGACTGGGCAATGATCGCGCTGTGCTTCGCCGCGGCGATCCGTTATCCGCATCCGCTGGTGTATCTGCTGGCGGCGCTGCTCGTGGCGCGCACCCAGTTGGCGCTGGCGGTGATGATGCACGAGGGCGCGCACGGCCTGCTGGCGCGGCGGCAGACGCACAATGACCTGTTGGCGCAACTGTGCGCGGCCGGGCCGTTGTTCCTGTCCTTGTTCGCCTATCGCCAGGGCCATCTGCAACACCACCGCGCGCCGATGGCCGACGACGATCCGGTGGCGATCGTGTTCGGCATCGCCGATTACCCGGTCTCGCGGCGTCGGCTGGCGGCGCGCTTGCTGCGCGATGTCACCGGCATCGGCTACGTGCTCGCGGTGCGCGATGCGCTGCGGCGGCGGCGCGCGCATGCCCCCGAGTCCGGCGCGCCGGCGCCGGCCGGCCATCTGCCGTTGGTGCTGGGCTCGATCGCGGTCAGCAACGGCGTGCTGCTGGGGACGCTCGCCGTGCTCGGCCACGCAGGGCTGTACCTGGGCCTGTGGCTGCTGCCGGCGCTGACCTTCCTGCAATTGTTCGCGCGCATTCGCGCCATCGCCGAACATGCCGGCTATCCCGCGTGCGAAGACCAGCGCCACAACGCCCGCAGCATCGTCCGCCGCAGCTGGCAGACGTTCTTCTGCGGGCCGCACGCCATCCACTACCACATCGAACACCACCAGTATGTGCGCGTGCCGTTCTATCGGCTGTCGGCGGTGCATCGCTGGATGCGCGCGCACGGGCAGTTGCCTGCCGCCAACCTGTACCGCGGCTACGGCGCGGTGCTGCGCGAGGTCAGCCGCGGCCCGGCGGCCTGATCGGTGCGCTGCGGTGCATGTGCCGCAGCGTGCCGATACGCCCGCTGCGAACGCCGCCTACAGCGGTTCTGCCGTGCACAACGCACGCATGCTGGCCGAGCCCACGGTCTGCCGGTTGGCATCGGTGACCAGCACGTTGGCGGTGATGTAGCCGCTGGCCCTGGGGCAGTAGAAGCTGCAATAGACCTGATTGGCGCAGCTTGCCGGATAGATCACGTTCAGCCCGTTGGAGTTGAACGACCAGGCGTAGGTGTAGGCGCCGGCCGGCGTCACGTCGGCATAGCAGAGGTTGCTTCCGGTACAGTCGAGGGTGACGCTTTGGGCGCGTGCCGATGGCGCGATGCCCAGCGAGGCGGCAGCGACGAACAGCAAAGCGGCGAGTGTCGAAACGGCCTTGTTCATGGACATGTCCTGGCTGAAGATCCCCTGCGTCGGCGATGCTGCCAGATCGTCCGGGCGAAGACGCGATGTCCATCACCGTCCACGAAGCGCAGCAGGTCGCTACGCCGCGACGTGGCGCATTTGGGATTGATTTCTCGGCGTATCGGGAGATCGACGGCCACGCTTGCATGGCGCCGGCCGGCAAATCGATGCACCGCAGCATGGCGTTGCCGCGCCGGCGTCTGCCGAGGCGCGTTGCGGGCACGTGAGGACAAGGACGTGCAGCCTCATCGCGCGCTCACTCCGGTGGCACGGGGGATTAACCGGACGTTCGCCACTGTGCGATCACCACGGGCCGATGCAGATGGCCGGTGATCCCAATCACTGCGGAGCGTTCCCAATGAGCAACAACGAAGCACGCGATCTCAATCGCGATCCCATCTCCGGCACGCCGGGCTCGCATCCGGTCGGCGTCGGCGTCGGCGGCACCGCGGGTGGCGTCGCCGCCGGGGCGCTGGCCGGTACCGTGTTCGGACCGCTCGGCACGCTGATCGGTGCTGCGGTCGGCGTCGTCGTCGGTGCCGCCGCGGGCAAGGGCGTGGCCGAACGCATCGACCCGACCGGCGAAACCGAGTACTGGCGCGAGGAATACCGCAACCGCGACTACGTGAAGTCCGATTACGACTACGAGCGCGACTATGCGGCGGCCTACGGCCTCGGCCTGCAGGCGCGCGAGCAGTATCCGACCCGTAGCTGGGAAGAGACCGAAACCGAGCTGTCGCGCGACTGGGGCACGCGCCGCGGCGAGTCGCGCCTGGAGTGGGAGGATGCCCGCCTGGCGGCACGCGACTCCTGGCAGCGTGCCGACACCACGTATCGCACCTACGAAGACAGCGACCGCTACTACGCCGAGCGCTTCGACAGCGTGGATTACCGCGACGCCGATGCCGGCTACGACGACTACCGCCCGGCCTACCGCTACGGCATCCAGGCGCGCAGCCGCTATCAGGACCGCGACTGGGACGACCGCCTGGAGACGGACCTGGAAAGCGGCTGGGAACGTGCCAAGGATCGCTCGCGGCTGACCTGGGCGCAGGCCAAGGCGGCGGTGCGCGAGGCCTTCCATTCGGATCGCTACCACGGCACGGGTCGCGGCACGCCGCCGGATCCGCGCGTCTGACCCGGCGCATCTCCAGGCCACGGGGCCCATGCCTAGTGCCTGGCGATGCTTTCAGAACATCGAAAGCGGAAGCCTGATGTCCAACCTGTAGGAGCGGCTTCAGCGACATGCGCCATCAGTCGCCCATGTCGCGGCTGAAGCCGCTCCTACAGAAATCGGCACCTTGCACACGAGGCGTTGCTGGTTGCTCCTGGACTCGGACCAGCCCTGCCACTCCCAAGCTGACACGTGTGGGAGCGACTTCAGTCGCGACGGGGGCCTTCGCCGATACGTCCCGTCGCGACTGAAGTCGCTCCCACATTCGTCATGTGTCGCCCTGCATGCCAGCAATCGTGCGCGCAGTGCAGGAAGCCGTTGGTCGCTGGACGCCTCTCCGCCAAGCAAGCGCTGTTCTCCAGCGCATACGGCACGGCAGATCCCAACCGCGCGATCCGCGACCGCTATCGCTCAAGCCGCCTGCACGATATGCAGCGCCTTCGGATTGCGCCAGGTCGCCAGCAGCCGCGCCTCGCGCTGCTTGGCCTCGTGCAGGTGCGCTTCCTTGACGTGGCCGTAGCCGCGGATGTGTTCCGGCACGCTGGCGATCTCCACCGCCAGCGCCAGGTTGTCCGCCGCGAGCCGTTCCAGCAGCTCGCCCACGGTGCGTTCGTAGTCGGCGATCAGCTGCCGCTCGCCGCGGCGTTCGGCGCTGTAGCCGAAGAGGTCGAACGCGCCGCCGCGCAGCACGCGCAGCTTGGCCAGCCACTTGAATGCGGTGAACATCCACGGCCCGTACTCGCGCTTCAGCGCGCGGCCTTGCGCGTCCTTCTTGGCCAGCAGCGGCGGCGCCAAGTGGAAACGCAGCGAATAGGCGCCGTCGAACTGCTGCTGCAGCTGGCGCTGGAAATCGCCGCTGGTGTACAGCCGGGCCACTTCGTATTCGTCCTTGTAGGCCATCAGCTTGAACGCGTAGCGCGCCACCGCCTCGGTCAAAGCGGTGGAACCGGCGGCGACGCGCTGCTCGGCCTCGCGCACGCGTTCCACCAGCGCGGCGTAGCGCGCGGCGTAGGCGGCGTCCTGGTAATCGACCAGGAACGCGCGGCGGCGCGCGACCAGTTCGTGCAGCGAGCGCGACAGGCGGCTGTCGTCCAGCGGCGCATGGCCGCTGTCGGCGGCATCGCCGGCGGCGGGCAGGTCGCGTGCCTGGCGCGCGTTGTGCGGATTGCGCGGCGCGGCGCTGGCACCGCCCTCGTGGCCTTCCCACTCGCCGGGCGGCAGCTGCTGCAGCCGTTGCGCAGCGGGTTCGGCGCCGGCCGCGACGCTGCCGGGCATGCCCGCGGCCTGCTGCACCGCGGCCAGGTCCAGCGCCGCCAGGCGGCCCCAGGCGAAGGCCTGCTGGTTCATCGCCACCGCGGCGCCGTTGAGTTCGATCGCGCGCATCAGTGCGTCGTGCGACAGCGGCACCAGCCCCTGCTGCCAGGCGTAGCCGAGCATGAACAGGTTGCTGGCGATGGCGTCGCCGAGCAGCGCGGTGGCCAGTTGCGTGGCGTCGAGCAGCAAGGGCTCGCGCCCACCCAGCGCCAGGCGCACGCCGGCGACGATGTCGGCGGCGGGGAACTGCATGTCCGGGTGCGTGGTGAAGGTGCCGGGCATCGCCTCGTAGGTGTTGAGCACCACCTGCGAGCGGTCGCCGCGCACCTTGGACAGCGCCCAGTAGTCGTTGACCACCACCATGTCGCAGCCCAGCACCAGATCGGCCTCGCCGGCGGCGATGCGCACCGCGTGCAGGTCCTCGGGCTGGCGCGCCAGGCGGATATGGGTGGTGACCGCGCCGCCCTTCTGCGCCAGTCCGGTCTGGTCGAGCACGCTGGCGCCCTTGCCTTCCAGGTGGCCGGCCATGCCCAGCAGCGCGCCGATGGTGACCACGCCGGTGCCGCCGACGCCGGTGATCAGGATGTTCCAGGGCTGCGCCAGGTCGCTGCGGAACACCGGCGGCGGCAGGTCCTGCAGCAGCGTGGCCGCGTCGGCCTTGCGGCCCTTGCGCAGCGCGCCGCCATGCACGGTGACGAAGCTGGGGCAGAAGCCGGAGACGCAGGAGTAATCCTTGTTGCAGCCGGACTGGTCGATCTGCCGCTTGCGCCCGAACTCGGTCTCCTTCGGCAGCACCGACACGCAGAAGCTCTTCTCGCCGCAGTCGCCGCAGCCCTCGCAGACCAGCGAGTTGACCAGCACCCGCTTGGCCGGATCGGGCAGCTTGCCGCGCTTGCGCCGGCGCCGCTTCTCGGTGGCGCAGGTCTGGTCGTAGATCAGGATGCTGGTGCCCTTGACCTCGCGCAGGCGCTTTTGCACCGCGTCCAGCTCGCTGCGGTCGTGGAACTCGACGTCGCTGGGGAACTGCTCGCGGCGCCGCGTCCACTTGCCGATGTCGTCGCTGACCAGGGCGATGCTGTGCACGCCTTCGGCACGCATCTGCCGGGCGATGTCGGGCACGCTCAACGTGCCGTCCACCGGCTGCCCGCCGGTCATCGCCACCGCGTCGTTGTAGAGGATCTTGTAGGTGATGTTGACGCCGGCGGCGATCGACTGCCGGATCGCCAGCGAGCCGCTGTGGAAATAGGTGCCGTCGCCCAGGTTCTGGAACACGTGCGGGGTGTCGGTGAACGGCGCCTGCCCGGCCCAGGTCACGCCTTCGCCGCCCATGTGGGTGAAGGTGTCGGTGGAGCGGTCCATCCACGTCACCATGTAGTGGCAGCCGATCCCGCCGAGCGCGCGCGAGCCCTCCGGCACCACGGTGGAGGTGTTGTGCGGGCAGCCGGAGCAGTAGTGCGGCACGCGCGGGAAATTGGCGCGCGGCAGGGCCATTTCCGCTTCCTTGGCCTCCATCCAGCGCAGCCGCTGCTCGATCGACTCGGTATTGAAGAATCGCTGGATGCGCTTGCCGATCACCGCGGCGATGGTCGCCGGGGTCAGTTCGCCGGTGGACGGCAGGATCCACTCGCCGGCCTCGTCGTACTTGCCGACGATGCTCGGGCGCGGACCGGCGCTGGCCGGCCAGTTGTAGAACTGTTCCTTCATCTGCCGCTCGATGAAGGCCTTCTTCTCCTCCACCACCACGATGTCGTCCAGGCCCTGCGCGAACGCGGCGATGCCGATCGGCTCCAGCGGCCAGGTCATGCCGACCTTGTACACGCGGATGCCGATGTCGCGGCAGGCGCGTTCGTCCAGGCCCAGGTATTCCAGCGCCTGCAGCACGTCCAGGTAGCTCTTGCCGGTGGTGACGATGCCCAGCCGCGCATGCGGCGAATCCATCACCGTGCGGTCCACGCCGTTGGCGCGGGCGAAGGCCTGCGCGGCGCGCACTGCGTAACGGTGCAGGCGCATCTCCTGGTCCAGCGGCGGATCCGGCCAACGGATGTTGAGCCCGCCCGGCGGCAATGCGAAATCCTCCGGCAGCACGATCTGCCGCGCGAACGGATCCACCTCCACCGAGGCCGAGGATTCCACCGTCTCGGCGATGGTCTTGAAGCCGATCCAGCGCCCGGTGTAGCGGCTCATCGCCCAGCCGAGCAGGCCCAGGTCGAGGATGTCCTGCACCCCGGCCGGGTTGAGCACCGGCATCATCGCGCTGACGAATTCCTCTTCCGAGCCGTGCGGCAGGGTCGAACTGCGGCAGGCGTGGTCGTCGGCGGCCAGCGCCAGCACGCCGCCGTGGCGCGAGGTGCCGGCGGCGTTGCCGTGCTTGAACACGTCGCCGCAGCGGTCCACGCCCGGGCCCTTGCCGTACCACATCGCGTACACGCCATCCACGCGCGCGCCGGGGAACAGGTTGGTCTGCTGCGTGCCCCACACCATGGTCGCGCCCAGGTCCTCGTTGAGGCCGGGCTGGAACTTCACGTTGGCCGCGTCCAGGTGCTTGCGTGCGCGCCACAGTTCCAGGTCGAAGCCGCCCAGCGGGCTGCCGCGGTAGCCGCTGACGAAGCCGCCGGTGTTGAGTCCGGCGGCGCGGTCGCGCAACTGCTGCATCAGCGGCAGGCGCACCAGCGCCTGCACGCCGGACAGATAGATGCGGCCGTCGGTGCGGGTGTACTTGTGCTCCAGGGTGTAGCCGCTATCCACGCTGTCGGCGGCCGGTGTGGCGAGGGAGGACGGCGGACGCGGATCGGCGATGCGGTTCATGGCTTGCCTGGAGATGGAAGGCTGGCGCGCGCCCGGCGCAGGCCAGGCACGATCCCCCGATTGTATCAGCGGCATTTTGTGCGCCCGCCCCTCGCCCCCGGCGGCGGACGCGGTTAGGATGCGGATGGGGGAGGGGACCACCTCCAAGGGGTTGTCAGCAGTGAATGCACATAAATACGCACTGGCCGCGATGCTGGCCTGGGTGGGCATGGCCGCGGTCGATGCGCACGCGCAGGCCTTGCCGGCGCCGAAGGAGTTCTATTTCGACCAGGACCGCAGCACCACGCGGCCGGTGACGGCGATCGCCGGCAGCGGCGAGGCGCTGGTCGATCGCCTCGCCAGCACCGTGCAACGCGATCCGAACGCGGTCGAGGCGCGCGCGCAGCTGGCGGCGATCGCGATGGCCGGCGGGCGCCGCGAGCTGGGCGAAGAGCTGTACCAGACGGCGCTGCGCGCGCTGAGCGCCGGCGCGCAGCGCCGCCAGATCGAGTGGAACTACGGCTGGGACCTGTTGCGTGGCGGCGACCCGGCGCGCGCGCTGGCGCAGTGGAGCGGCCTGGTCAACGGCCGTCCGGCGGCGCCGGACTGGGTGCCGCCGACGCTGGCGCTGGTGCTGTGGCGGCTGGACCGCAAGGACGAGGCGGTGAAGTGGTACGCCGCTGCCGTGCGCACCTGGCCGGACCAGTGGGGCGCTGGCGCCGACTTCGCCAAGCTGCTGCCGGCCTGGCGCGACGACGAACGCGCCACCCTGGCCGACGTGCAGGCCGCCTGGCAGGCCAAGCCGCCCGCCTGGCCTTGAGTTGCGCTTGTCTTCGAGCTGTGGCCTGAGTCGCCGCCGCAGCAGCAGCTAGCGATGGCGCGGTTGGGCTGCTGCGGGAGGGTCTTCGGCCCCGACGCTGTGCGCGGTCGTCAGGTGCATCGCTCCGTTCGTCGCGGCTGAAGCCGCTCCTACAGGGGCTTGCGCGAAGCCGGCCGGATGCACTGTGGGAGGGGCTTCAGCCCCGACGCGGGACCGCTGCATGCGCCAGCGCCGCCACGCCGCGCTCCACCGCACGGGCATATCCGAAACCGAAGGTGCATCGCTTCGTTCGTCGCGGCTGAAGCCGCTCCTACAGTGGCTTGCGCGAAGCCGGCTGGGTGCACTGTGGGAGGGGCTTCAGCCCCGACGCAGGAACGTTGCAAGCGCCAGCGCCGCCGCGTCGCGCGCAGCGGCGCATGTGATCGACCGGCCTGCCGGCACGCGCATGCGATGATGCCGGCGTACCCGCCAGATTCCCGTTGTACCGATGGCTTTCGACGCGTTCGCCCTGATCCTGGCCATGTTGGCGCTCGGCAAGCTGTTCGCGCGCCTGCGCGTGTTGCCGGCCAACACCACCGAAGTGCTCAACGGCGTGGTGCTGTACCTGTGCCTGCCGGCCTCGGTGCTGATCTACGTGCCGCGCCTGCAGTTGAACCTGTCCCTGCTCGGGCTGATGCTGACCCCGTGGCTGCTGGCCGGCGTCACCGTGCTGGCGGTGCTGGCGCTGCGCCGGCCGCTGCGCCTGCGCCGCGAGGAGCACGCGGCGCTGCTGTTGTGCGTGGGCCTGAGCAATTCCAGCTTCATCGGCTATCCGATGGTGCGCGCGCTGCTCGGCGAGACGGCGCTGCCGTATGCGGTGGTCTACGACCAGTTCGGCACCTTCGTGCTGCTGTCCAGCTTCGGCCTGTACGTGCTGGCCCGCTACGGCGGCGAGACCCCGCCGTCGCTGCGGCAGACGCTGCTGCGCATGGCCCGCTTCCCGCCGCTGTGGGCGCTGGCGTTCGCGTTGACCCTGATGCCGGCGCAGCCGCCGGCGTGGATCGCCTCGGGCCTGCAACACCTGGCCGATGCGATGCTGCCGCTGGTGATGCTGGCGGTGGGCTTCTCGATCCAGTTGCGGTTGCCGCGCGAGGAACTCAAGCCGCTCGCCGCCGGCCTGCTGCTGAAGCTGCTGCTGTTGCCGGCGCTGGCCTGGCCGCTGTCGTGGGCGCTGGGCCTGCGCGGACAGGCGCTGCAGGCCAACGTGCTCGAGTCGGCGATGCCGACGATGATCACCGCGGCGGCGCTGGCGATCTCGCACCGGCTGGCGCCGCGGCTGGCGGCGGCGTTGGTCGGTTACGGCATCCTGTTGTCGCTGGCCACGCTGCCGGCGTGGGCGTGGCTGCTCGGGGCGCTGGGCTGACGCTTCCGTTTCGCGCGATCGCGCGTGGGGCCCCGTAGGCGGCGCTAAGACGGCACTACCGGCAAAACCCCCGATCGAGGGTGAAGCACCTCCCGCAGCGAAACGGAACCCAGCCGGACACTCAATCCGCCGGCACCGTGCGCTCGCGCGCCCACTCGCGCAGCGCCTGCACCTGCTCGGCCATCACCACCGACAGCGGCCGCGTGCCGCGGAGTTCCTGCATCAGCAGCTCGGTGTCCAGCGGCCGGCTCTCGGCATGCGCCGCATACAGGCCGGAGACGATGGCCTGCTCGATCTCGGCGCCGGAAAAGCCGTTCGCCGCGGCGGCCAGCGCCGGCAGCGCGAAGTCGTCCTCGCGCAGTTTGCGTCGCGCCAGGTGCAGGCGCAGCAATTCCACCCGCGTCTCGGCATCGGGCAGGTCGACGAAGAAGATCTCGTCGAAGCGGCCCTTGCGCAGCAGTTCCGCCGGCAGTTCGTGCACCTGGTTGGCGGTGGCGACGATGAACACGCCGCCGGCACCGGCTGTGCCGCCGCGCTCGGCCATCCAGGTCAGCAGGTAGCCGAGCACGCGCCGCGACACGCCGCCGTCCTCGCCGCCGCTGGCCAGGCCCTTCTCGATCTCGTCGATCCACAGCACGCACGGCGCCAGCTGTTCGGCCGCGGCCAGAGCCCCGCGCAGGTTCTTCTCGGTCTCGCCGTGGTACTTGTCGTACAGCGAGCCGAAGTCCAGGCGCAGCAGCGGCACGCCGAAGCCGGCGGCGGTGGCCTTGGCCAGCATCGACTTGCCGCAGCCCTGCACGCCCAGCAGCAGCACGCCCTTGGGCGGGTCCAGCCCGGGCGGGGCGGTGCCGGCGAACACCGCGCGGCGCTGCTCGATCCAGCGCTTGAGCCGGCGCGCGCCGGCCACGTCGGCGAAGCGGGTGGCGTCGTATTCGTAGTGCAGGTGGCCGCTGCGGTTGAGCAGCTCAAACTTGAGCCTGGCCAGCTGCGGCAGGTCGGCGGCGTTGAGCGCGCCGTCGGCGTAGATCAGCTGGCGGGCGATGCGGCGCGCGTCGATCAGGCTCAGCCCCTGCAGGTTGCGCACGACCTGCTTGACCGCCTCGCCGTCCACCTCGACCCGGCGCCCGCCGAACTCGCGCGCGTAGCCGGCGGCCTCTTCCTGCACCATCTTCAGCAGCGCATTGGCGTCCGGCAGGCGCGGGTTGAAGCGCGTGGCCAGCGCTTCCAGCTCGGCCGGCAGCTCGATCCTGGCGCCGATCAGCACCAGCACGTGCGGCTGGCAATGGCGGCGCTCGACGATGTCGCGCAGCAGGCGCTGGTGGCTGGCGTAGCCCAGGTACGGCACCACGTCCAGCAACAGGTAGATGCCGCGCTGGTCGGCCTGCTTGATCGCCTGCAGCACCGCGCTGGCGTCGGGCGGGCCGCTCGGCTCGTCCTCGCGGTCCAGGTCGATGCGGCGTAGGCCCTCGGTGATCGACCAGCGGTGCAGCGCGCGCCAGACCTGCATCAGCGCCTGCCGGAACAGCGCCACGATGCGCGCCTCCTCCTGGGTCTCGATGACGATCAGGGGGGTGTTGGCGCGGATCAGCGCGGTCAGGTCCTGCAGCTCGCTCATGGGCGATCCGTTGCCGTGGGGCCGCCACGATAGCAACGCGCCGCCCCGCCCGCTACGCGTTGACTACCGGCCAACATGGGGCCGGTGTACGCTGCGGCCTCTTCTTCCGGAAGCGAGGCGCGCATGAAGACGATCCTGGTGGCCGGCTCCAAGGGCGGCGTGGGCAAGACCACGATTGCCACGCACCTGGCCGCGTACTACGCGCTGGCCGGCAAGCGTACGGTGCTGGCCGATGCCGATCCGCAGGGCTCCTCGACCCGCTGGGCCGAGCGCCGCGCCGGCCTGGACAGCGCGGTGCTGCCGATCGACGCCAGCCGCAAACGCAACTGGCGCGCGGCGCTGCCGGACGACACCCAGCGGGTGATCATCGACGGTGCCGCCGGCGCCATGGCCGAGGACCTGGCCCAGTTCCTGGACGAGGCCGACGCGGTGGTGGTGCCGGTGATGCCCTCGGCGCTGGACATCGAGGCCACCGTCGGCTTCCTCAACACCCTGGCCAAGGTGCCGCGGGTGCACCAGCGCAAGCTGCCGGTGGGGCTGGTGATCAACCGCAGCAAGCCGTGGACCCACGCCGCGCAACAGGCGCTGGAGATGCTCGGCGGCTGGCCGTATCCGGTGCTGGCGCAGCTGCGCGACAGCCAGGCCTACGTGGTGCTGGTCGGCCTCGGCCGCAGCCTGTTCGACTACCGTTCCGCTCAGGTGCGCGATCACCAGCAGGACTGGGAACCCTTGCTCAAGTGGCTCAAGAAGGCCTGACCGATGACCATCGTCCTGCGTGAAGTGATCCTGCTGCGTCATGCCCATGCCGAACCGGCCGACACCGGCCAGGCCGATTTCGACCGGCCGCTGTCGCCGCACGGGCTGGCCGAGGCCGAGGCCGCCGGGCGCTGGCTGCTGGAGCAGCGGCTGGTGCCCGACCGCGTGCTGTGCTCGCCGGCGCGCCGCGCGCGCGAGACCCTGGAAGCGGTGCTGGAACTGACCGGCTATGCCGAGCAGCGCCTGGAACCGCGGATCTACGAGGCCACCTCCGGCACCCTGGCCGCGCTGATGGACGAGCATCGCGACGTCGAGCGCTTGCTGCTGGTCGGCCACAACCCGGGCCTGGAGCAGCTGGCCGCGCTGATGCACAGCGGCCAGTCCGGCGACTACCGCGGCATGCCCACCGCCAGCGTGGTGGTGCTGACGGTGCCGCAGGACGCGGCGATCGAGCCGGGTGTCGCCCGACTGACTGCGTTCTGGTGGCCCTGAACGCACCGCGCCGGCGCCTGCGCCCGGCGCTGTGCACCGCGCTGCTGTCGCTGTGCCTGTTGCCGGGCTGGGGCAGCGCGCAGGCGCCGCCGCTGTCGCCGGGGGAGCATGCCTTCGACCCGGCCCAATCGCGCTTCGGTTTCGAGATCCGCACCCGCTTCGGCCAGCGCATCGAAGGCTTCTTCCCGCGCTTCGAAGGCACCGTGGAGATGCTGCCCGACGGCCGCCACCAGGTGCGCCTGCGCCTGTTCACCGCCTACGTGCAGATCCCCGGCAAACCGCGCTACACCGGCTGGATGCGCGGCGAGGATTTCTTCGACGCGGAACGCTTTCCGACCGTGTCCTTCGATTCGCAACCGTTCTCTCCGCAACTGCTGACCAGCGGCGGCGCGCTGGTCGGCACGCTGAGCATCCGCGGGGTCGGCCATACCGAGACCCTGACCATGATGCCGTCGGCATGCAGCCGCCCAGGCTATGATTGCGATGTGATCAGCCGCGGTACGGTTCTGCGTGGACGTTATGGAATGGACAAGTGGGATCTGGCCTTGAGCGATCGGGTCACTTTCGTGCTGCGCGCACGGCTGACCGGAGCGGACGCCCGGTGACAGCGTGGTTGAGGGTCCTGGTGCTGGCGGCGATGCTGCTCGGCAGCGGCTGCGCGAGCCTGTCGCAGGCCCAGCACGGCCGCGCGGTGGCGATCGCCGAGGCGGCGCGCGATGGCCGCGTCGACTGCACGCAAAGCGACCACTGCGCGCTGGCCTCGCCGCTGCGCGCGCTGGCCGGCAAGGCCTTCGCCGCATCCGGCGACGCCGCCCCGCGCCACTACGCCACCATCCTGGACCACGGCGAGGAAGCGCTGGTGGCGCGGGTCAACCTGATCCGCAGCGCCAGCCGCAGCATCGACCTGCAGACCTACATCTTCGACAAGGACGACAGCGCGCGGCTGGTGATGGACGAGCTGCTGGCCGCGGCGCGGCGCGGCGTGCAGGTGCGGGTGCTGATCGACCAGCTGTCGGCGATCTCCGACCTGCAGATCCTCGGCGCGCTGGCCGGCGCGCACCAGAATTTCTCGCTGCGCATCTACAACCCCACCTTCGGCCTGGCCAAGCCCAACTACATGCACTACGCCGCCAGCGTGCTGTGCTGTTTCCGCCGCTTCAACCAGCGCATGCACAACAAGCTGCTGGTGGTGGACGACGCGATCGGCGTGGTCGGCGGGCGCAACTACCAGGACGACTATTACGACTGGGACAGCGAGTACAACTTCCGCGACCGCGACGTGCTGGTGGCCGGGCCGGTGGCGCGCAGCATGGCCGCCAACTTCGACGCGTACTGGGCGGCGCGGCGCAGCGTGCCGGTGGCGCGGCTCAACGATGTCGGCAAGCTGCTGCTGCGCGACGGCGTGCCGCAGATGCCGCCGGCGCAGTTCCTGCGCCCGGAGCGGGTGCAGCGGGTGAGCGAGGAGGCCGCCGATCCGGCCTTCGTCGAGGACGCCTTCGTGCTGCCCGCGCTGCCGGTCAGGCACGTGGACTACGTCGCCGACCTGCCGCAGAAGCATCGCCGCGAGCACGGCCCCAAGGCGATCTCCACTGCGCCCAGGCTGGACAGGCTGATCGCCGATGCCAAGCAGGAGATCATCCTGCAGACGCCGTACCTGGTGCTGTCGGATCCGGCGCAGGAGATCTTCCGCGACCTGCGCAAGCGCGCGCAGCCGCCGAAGGTGATCGTGGCCACCAACAGCCTGGCCAGCACCGACAACCCGGTGGTGTATGCGCTGTCGTACAAGTACAAGCGCCGCAACCTGCGCGAGATGGGCTTCGACATCTACGAGTACAAGCCGTTCCCGCTGGACGCGCCGGTGGACTACGCCAACCTGCTGCCGTCGCCGCTGCAGTTGCCGGACGCCGGGGAAGCCCGCGGTCGCAATCCGCTGATCGGCGGCAGCGCCGCCGGGCGCAGCACGGTGCTCGGCAGCGGCAGCAGCGGACCCTCCGGCAGCGGCCGTCGCGCCGACGGCAGCCAGGTCGATCGGCGCGTGCTGCGCACCGAGACCCGCCCGTCGTTCCTCAGCCGCCGCGTCGCCAACCGGCCGCTGCCGGTGACCCGCGACGGCGCACGCATGGGCCTGCACGCCAAGTCGCTGGTGGTGGACCGACGCGTCGGCGTGATCGGCACCCACAACTTCGATCCGCGCAGCGAGACCTACAACACCGAGGGCGCGGTGATCATCGACGATCCGGCGTTCGCGCAGGCGCTGGCCGCCAGCATCGGCCGCGACATCGAGCCGGAGAATTCGTGGCCGGTGGCGGCGCGGGTCAAGCCGCCGGTGCTGTCGGGCCTGAACTACAGCATGGGCAAGGCCTCCGAGGCGCTGCCGGTGCTGGATTTCTGGCCATGGCGCTACGCCACCAACTACGAATTCCAGCCCGGCCCCGACTGCCCGGCGCCGCTGACCCGGCGCGATCCGGGCTTCCACCGCTGCTACAGCGCGGTCGGCGACTTCCCCGAGGTCAACGTCGGCCCGAAGTGGCTGCTGGTGCGGATGCTGACGGCGTTCGGCTCGGGGCTGGTGCCGATTCTTTGAGTGCCGGGATTGGGGATTCGGGATTGGCAAAAGCGGTAGTACTGTTTGAGGGAGACGCCGCTGGCGAATCCCCAATCCCGAATCCCTAATCCCGGACCCAAGATGACCTTCCGCGACCCTGTCGATCTCGATGCCCTCAACGCCGCCGCCCGCGACACCCTGATCGCGCACCTGGGCATCGTCTTTACCGAGGCCGGGCCGGACTGGCTGCGCGCGACGATGCCGGTCGATGCGCGCACGCTGCAGCCGTACGGACTGCTGCACGGCGGCGCCTCGGTGGTGCTGGCCGAAACCCTGGGCAGCAGCGCCGGCAACCTGTGCGTGGCGCCGGACCGGATCTGCGTGGGCCTGGAGATCAACGCCAACCACTTGCGCGCGGCCCGCGCCGGCACGGTCACCGGCACCGCGCGGCCGCTGCACGTGGGCCGCGCCACCCAGGTCTGGGAGATCCGCATCGAGGACGCGGCCGGCAAGCCGGTCTGCGTGTCGCGGCTGACCCTGGCGGTGATCGCACGCAATTAGCGTGCACTCAGCCGTAACCGTCTTCATGCTGACACAATAGGGTGCTTCCCTCCCGGCTTCCGGTACCCTGACCAGAATGAGCGAGTTCTCCTCAACCGCCACGCACCACCACGGTGGGGCGCTGCGCTGGGTCCGTTACGGCTACCGCGTTCCGCTGCTGGCGTTGCACGTGTTCGTGTCGTTGCCGTTCCTGCTGGCGTGCATGGCGCTGTCGCCCGGCCGCGCCGGCGTCGAATCGTTCGGCGACCGCGTGGTGTGCTGGTGGTCGACCTGGTTGCTGCGCATCTTCGGCCTGCGTGTGCGCCGGGTCGGCACGCCGCTGCCCAATCCGGTGCTGTTCGTGGCCAACCACGTCAGCTGGATCGACATCGTGATGCTGCACAGCCAGCGCATGATGGGCTTCGTCGCCAAGCGCGAGATCGCCGGCTGGCCGCTGGTCGGCTGGCTGGCCACGCGCGGGCAGACCATCTTCCACCAGCGCGGCAACACCGAATCGCTGGGCGGGGTGCTGCAGGCGATGCTGGAACGGCTGCGCTCGGGGCGCTCGGTCGGCGTGTTCCCGGAGGGGCGCACCCGCGGCGGCCACGATGTCGGCCCGTTCCACGCGCGCATCTTCCAGGCCGCGGTGGAGGCCGAGGTGGCGGTGCAGCCGGTGGCGGTGCGCTACGGCGCCGGCGGTTCGGCGCAGACGGTCATCGCGTTCGGCCCGCACGAGAGCTTCTTCGCCAATTTCCTGCGCCTGCTGGGCGAGCCGGGCCGGGTGGCCGAGGTGCACTTCCTGGAACCGATCCGGCTGCAGGACGTGGAAGGGCGTCGGCGCATCGCCGAGATCTCGCGCGCGCGCATCGTCGCGGCGATGGCGCAACGCTGAACCATGGAACACTGCGGTCCGGGCGATTTGACCTATTGCTCCAATCGCCCGGCGCAAGCTCGCTGCCGATGATGAATGCCGCCGACTACCTCCCCCCGCGTTGGCTGCGCAACCCGCACCTGCAATCGGTGCTGGGCTCCAGCGCGCTGCGCGTGCGCCGCGGCGAACAGCTGCTCGCCGCCAGCGGCGCGACCACCACCTCGCACATCCTCGACGGCGGCGACGGCGTACGCCTGCAGGGCTGGCTGAGCGTGCCGGCCGGCGTTGCCGAGCCGCGCGGCACCGTGTTGCTGCTGCACGGCTGGGAAGGCAGCGCCGACTCCAGCTACATGCGCCTGACCGCGGCGCAACTGCTGGCGCGCGGCTATCAGGTGTTCCGGCTCAACTTCCGCGACCACGGCGGGACCCACCACCTCAACGTGGACCTGTTCCACTCCGAACGCCTGGACGAAGTGGTCAACGCCGCCGGCGACCTGTGGCGGCGTTTCCCGGCGCCGACCCTGCTGGCCGCCGGCTATTCGCTGGGCGGCAATTTCGCGTTGCGCCTGGCGCTGCGCGCCCCCGACGCCGGCCTGCCGCTGCAGCACGTGGCGGCGGTGTGCCCGCTGCTGGATCCGGCCACCACCATGCATCGGATTGAGCATGGCCCGCAGTTCTACGACTGGTATTTCCGCCGCAAGTGGCGCGAATCGCTGCTGCGCAAGCGCGAGCTGTTCCCCGACCGGCACGGCTACGACGATGCCACCCTGGCGCTGGACATGCGCGAGCTGATGGGTTGGCTGGCGCAGCGCCATGCCGGCTTCGCCAGCCTGGATGCGTATTTCGAAAGCTATTCGATCGCCGGCGAGCGCTTGCGCAACCTGAGCGTGCCGGCCGACATCCTGATGGCCGAGGACGACCCAGTGATCCCGCTGGACGATTTCCGCAACCTGCGCCTGCCGGACCTGGCGCGGCTGGAAATCGCGCGCTGGGGCGGGCACTGCGGCTTCATCGAGAATGCGCGCGGCGACGGGTTCGCCGAGCGCTGGGTGGCCGAACGCCTGACCGACGGCCTGCCTGCCTGAGCTAGGGTCTGTCGCCGGTTGCAGGGCGGGCCGCGCCGTGCGTGACCCTGCCGGTGGGACCTGGCAGACCGCCAGCCGGCACCGCGTCGCTTGACCCAACCGGCGTCGCGCCACGCAGCACCGACCGACAGCGTGCCAGACCCAACGCGGCCTGCGCGCGGATTGGTGACGCGCCCAGCGCGCCCAGGCGCAGGCCGGCCGGGCGCTCCCGTTACAATGCCGGTTTGCCCAGAGCCGGACCCTCATGCAAGAGCAAATTCTCGACGCCCTGCGCCGCCAGGCCAACGCCGACGCGCTGCGCATCGCCCAGGCCTGGGTGGCCGACGCCGCCGCCGACGCGCAGGCGCACCGCTGGCTGGCGCTGGCGCAGCAACAGAACGGCGACACCGCCGCCGCGCTGGTCAGCATCGACCAGGCCATCGCGCTGGCGCCGGAAGACGCCGGCCTGCACCTGCTGCGCGCCGGCATGCTGCTCAGCGCCAACGACCTGGCCCAGGCCGAGGACGCACTGGCCCGCACCGCCGCGCTGGATCCCAACCAGTTCCTGGCCTACGTGATGCGCGCCCATCTGGCGCTGGGCCGCGGCGATCTGGACGAAGTGGAGCGGCTCAGCCGCACCGCCGCGCGGCTGGATCCGGAACATCCGCAACTGTTGGGCCTGGACGGCATGCTGGCGCTGCGCCGCGGCGATGCCGACCGCGCGCTGGCGCTGCTGTCGCGCGCCAGCAAGGCGCTGCCCGACGATCCGCGCTTGCTGTACGCGCTCGGTTTCGCCTACCTGGACAAGCAGCACCTGGCATTCGCCGAGACCGCGTTCCGCCGCGTCGCCACGCTGACCCGCGGCACCAGCGCGCTGATGGCGCTGGTCGCGCAGCTGGCGTACCGCCAGGGCCGCCTCGACGACGCCATCGCCGCGCTGGACGCGGTGCTGGCCGATCCGGTCAGCGACACCGCCGGCATGCGCCGGCTGGCCGGCGAATACGCCTTGCAGGCCGGGCGCCCGGCCGATGCGCTGGAGCACCTGCGGCGCGCACTGGGCGCCGCCCCGGCCGACCGCCGCACCCTGCATGCGGCGCTGATCGCCTGGCAGCGGCTGGGGGCGGTCGAGGATGCCCGCGCCGCCCTGGAAGCGGCGCTGGCCACCACCACCGATGCGCACGACCTGTGGCTGGCGCGGCTGGCGCTGGAGCCGGTCGGCGGCGCCGAGGCGCGCGCGCTGATCGCGCGCTGGCAGGCGGCGATGCCGGGCCACGTGCCGGCATTGGAAGCGCAGCTGCGGGTGCACGACATGGCCGGCGAACGCGATCAAGGCGAGGCCGTGGCGCAGCGCATCGTGGCCCTGGAGCCGGGCCGCATCAGCGGCGAGGAGCGCCTGGTCGAAGCGCTGCTGGAGCGTGGCGAGCACGACGCCGCCATCGCCCACGTGCGTGGCCTGATGCAGCGCATGCCCGAGAACGAGCAGACCACGCTGCGGCCGTGGCTGGCGGCGGTGCAGGACCGCGCCGGGCACTCGGCCGAGGCGCTGGCGACCTGGCTCGCGTTCCAGCAGGAACAGCTGCCGCATCGCCTGCCGCTGCCGCCGCTGGGCCAGGCCACGACGGCGTGGCCGGCGTTGGCCGAGATCGATCCGCAACAGCCTGCACGGCCGCTGTTCGTATGGGGCGTGCCGGGCAGCGGCGTGGAGCGGGTGATCGCGGTGATGGACGCGACCAGCCAGGTACTGCGCAGCGACCGCTTCGGCGTGCAGCCGCCCACCGACGGCTTCCAGCGCTACCGCACCGTCCCCGAGCTCGACAGCGGCGAACTCGACGGCGCGGCGCTGATCGCCGAGTGGCGCGCGCAGCTGCCGGCACGCGGCATCGACGACGGCAACATCGTCGATTGGCTGCTGTGGTGGGACAACGCGCTGCTGCGCGCGCTGCGCCCGCAGCTGCCGGAAGGGCGGCTGCTGATCGCGCTGCGCGACCCGCGCGACATGCTGCTGGACTGGCTGGCCAACGGCGCCCCGGCGCCGCTCGGCCTGGCCACCCCGGAGACCGGCGCGCGCTGGCTGGCGGCGGTGCTGACCCAGGTCGCCGACTTGCACGAGCAGGACCTGTATCCGCACCGCCTGCTGCGCCTGGACGGCATCGAGGCCGATCCGGCCGGGGTGGCCGCGGCGCTGCAACAGGCCTTCGGCATTCCGTTCCCGAGCGTGCCCACGATCGGTCCGCCGCGCCTGCCGTCCGGCCACTGGCGCGCCTACGCCGCGCCGCTGGCGGCCGCGTTCGCGCTGCTCACGCCGGTGGCCGTGCGCCTCGGCTACGCCGAAACCTGATTCCCCCCACAGGAGTTTTCGCATGCGTCTTCGCAGTGACAGCATCCAGCCCGGCCAGCCGATCGCCGCGACCTACGCGATGGGCCAGGCCGACGGCTTCGCCGCCAATCGCAATCCGCACCTGGCCTGGGACGACGTCCCGGCCGGCACCGCGGCGTTCGCGCTGCTGTGCATCGATCCGGACGTACCGACCGTGGCCGAGATGGTCGGCCGCGAGGACGTGCAGATCCCGGTCGAGCAGCCACGCACCAATTTCGTGCATTGGGCTGCCGTTGATCTTCCGGCCGACCTGCGCGAGATCGCCGAAGGCAGCGCCAGCGACGGCGTCGTGGCCAAGGGCAAGCGGCAACCGCCCGGCCTGCCTGGCGCGCGGCAGGGTTTGAACAGCTATACCGACTGGTTCGCCGGCGACGCGCAGATGGGCGGCGACTACTACGGCTACGACGGCCCGTACCCGCCGGCCAACGACCTGCGCCTGCACCGCTACTTCTTCCGCCTGTTCGCGCTGGACGTGGCCACGCTGGACTTGCCGGCGCGCTTCACCGCCGCCGACGCGCTGCGCGCGATGCAAGGCCATGTGCTGGCCGAGGCCAGCCTCCATGGCACGTACAGCCTGAATCCCAAGCTTGCCTGAAGCCCCTCTCCCGCCGGGAGAGGGGTTGGGGTGAGGGTCCGGCGCGAAGCGTCTCGTGGTGTTGGGGTGCACGAGGCTGCGCCCGTACCCTCATCCGGCCCTGCGGGCCACCTTCTCCCGAGGGGAGAAGGAACAGCCGCTAGCCCCTCTCCCATCGGGAGAGGGGTTGGGGTGAGGGTCCGGCGCGAAAGCGACTCGCGGAGTTGGGGTGCGCGAGGCTTCGCCCGTACCCTCATCCGGCCCTGCGGGCCACCTTCTCCCGACGGGAGAAGGGAACAGCCGCTAGCCCCTCTCCCGTCGGGAGAGGGGTTGGGGTGAGGGTCCGGCGCGAAAGCGACTCGCGGAGTTGGGGTGCACGAGGCTTCGCCCGTACCCTCATCCGGCCCTGCGGGCCACCTTCTCCCGATGGGAGAAGGGAGCAGCCGCTAGCCCCTCTCCCCTCGGGAGAGGGGTTGGGGTGAGGGTACGGCCGCCAGCCAACCAGCCCTCAGGCCGCCGGCAGCCACAGCAGCAGCGCCGCACCGAGCACGATGCGGTACACCGCGAACGCAGTGAAGCGGTGCGACTTGATGTAGCCCAGCAGCCACTTCACCACGATGAAGCCGGTCACCACCGCGGCGGCGAAGGCGACGGCCACGTCGCCCCAATCCTCGCTGCCCACCGCGCCGTTCTTGTACAGCTCCAGGAACGAATAGCCGCTGGCCGCGAACATGGTCGGGATGCCGACCAGGAACGCGAAATCGGCCGCGGCCGAGCGCTTGCTCAGGCCCAGCAGCATCGCCAGGAAGATCGTCGCGGCCGAGCGCGAGGTGCCGGGAAACACGCCGGCCACCACCTGCGCCAGGCCCACCGCGATGGCCACCTTCCAGGTCACCAGCTCGCGCTCGGGCATGCGCGCGGCGAAATGCTCGGCCACCAGCATCCACACGCCGCCGATCACCAAGGCCCAGGCCACCGGCTGCACCGTTTCCGGCAGCTGCCAGCCGGCCTTGCGCACCGCCAGGCCGACCACCGCGGTGACCAGGAACGCGGTGCCCAGCTTGAGCACGTAGTCGCGGTTGGCGCGGTCGCCCAGCCCGGTGGCCAGCGTCCATAGCTTCTGCCGGAACACCAGGGTGGTGGCCAGGATCGCGCCGGCCTGGATCACGATGTTGAAGAAGTCCGAGCGGCGGCCGAGCCATTGCTCGGCGATCAGCAGGTGGCCGGTGCTGGAGACCGGCAGGAATTCGGTCAGGCCTTCGAGGATGCCCAGCAGCAGGGCGGAGAACATGTCGCTCATGGGGGAGGGGTCGGCTTGTGGGGGAGGAAAGCCGGGCAAGGATAAAACATTGCCTCGAGCACCATTTTGGTGCTCTCAATTGCCATCGAACCATTTTGGTGCTTGGATTTCGCCCCGTTGGCGTGCTCCCTTCACCAAAATCAAGGACTTGTGAACCGGTCACAGTTGGCACGGCGATTGCTCTTACTGGGCAAGTCATTCACCAACCCGAGGTTTCATCGATGTCTGCGGAAAATATTGAGAAGCTGGTCAAGGACAACAAGGTCGAGTTCGTCGACCTGCGGTTCGTCGATATGCGCGGCGTGCAGCAGCACGTGACCTTCCCCGTGAGCATCATCGAGCCGGCGCTGTTCGAAGAGGGCAAGATGTTCGACGGCAGCTCGATCTCGGGTTGGAAGGGCATCAACGAGTCGGACATGGTCCTGCTGCCCGACGCCGACACCGCGTTCATCGATCCGTTCATGGCCGACCCGACCCTGGTCCTGACCTGCGACATCCTGGATCCGGCCACCATGCAGAGCTACGACCGCGACCCGCGCGGCGTGGCCAAGCGCGCCGAGGCCTATCTGAAGTCCAGCGGCATCGCCGACCAGGCGTTCTTCGGCCCGGAGCCGGAATTCTTCATCTTCGACGGCGTGCGTTTCGGCAACGAAATGGGCCACACCTTCTTCAAGATCGATTCGGAAGAAGCGGCGTGGAGCAGCGGCAGCAAGATCGAAGGCGGCAACAGCGGCTACCGTCCGGCGGTCAAGGGCGGCTACTTCCCGGTGCCGCCGACCGACTCGCTGCAGGACCTGCGCGCCGAAATGTGCAAGACCCTGGAGCAGGTCGGCATCGAGGTCGAGGTGCACCACCACGAAGTGGCCACCGCCGGCCAGTGCGAGATCGGCACCAAGTTCAACTCGCTGGTGAAGAAGGCCGACGAGCTGATGATGATGAAGTACATCATCAAGAACGTCGCCTACCGCAACGGCAAGACCGCGACCTTCATGCCCAAGCCGATCGTCGGCGACAACGGCTCGGGCATGCACGTGCACCAGTCGCTGGCCAAGGGCGGCACCAACCTGTTCTCCGGCGACGGCTACGGCGGCCTGTCGCAGATGGCGCTGTGGTACATCGGCGGCATCTTCAAGCACGCCAAGGCGATCAACGCCTTCACCAACTCCGGGACCAACAGCTACAAGCGCCTAGTCCCGGGCTTCGAGGCGCCGGTGATGCTGGCCTACTCGGCGCGCAACCGCTCGGCCTCGTGCCGCATTCCGTGGGTGTCCAACCCGAAGGCGCGCCGCATCGAGATCCGTTTCCCGGATCCGCTGCAGTCCGGCTACCTGACCTTCGCCGCGCTGATGATGGCCGGCCTGGACGGCATCAAGAACCAGATCGACCCGGGCGCGCCCAGCGACAAGGACCTGTACGACCTGCCGCCGGAAGAAGAGAAGAAGATCCCGCAGGTGTGCTCCAGCCTCGACCAGGCGCTGGAAGCGCTCGACGCCGACCGCGAGTTCCTCAAGGCCGGCGGCGTGTTCAGCGACGACTTCATCGACGGCTACATCGCGCTGAAGATGCAGGAAGTGACCAAGTTCCGCGCCGCAACGCACCCGCTGGAATACCAGCTGTACTACGCCAACTGAGTTCCACGCGCGGCGATGGCGAAGGTTACCCCTCCCTCCTTCGTCATCGCCGCCACCTACTCGGCTGGGGAGCCGTGCCGGTGGTTCGCGCCCGAATCAGTCGCAACAGCCGGTTTTCCAGGGGATGCACCACGAAAGACAGCGCTTGCGTGCCGTGGGCCACGCTCCCTCCCACGTCGCCGTTGCCGTCGCACTGCCGTGCGCCGCGCCACGGCGTGATCCGCGGGACGCACCGCGCAGCAGGACGGCGCCGTTCGCGGCGCCGATGACATGCAAACCGCCGGCCGGCGTTCGGCGGCCGGCTCCTTCCACCAACGGGGTATGCGCATGAAACTGATCACCGCCATCATCCGGCCATTCAAGCTCGACGAGGTCCGCGAGGCCTTGTCGCAGGCAGGCGTGTCCGGCATCACCGTCACCGAGGTCAAGGGCTTCGGCCGGCAGAAAGGCCACACCGAGCTGTACCGCGGTGCCGAGTACGTCGTCGACTTCCTGCCCAAGATCAAGATCGAGACCGTGGTGACCGACGAGCGTCTGGAGGCCGTGGTCGAGGCGATCCAGACCGCGGCCGGGACCGGCAAGATCGGCGACGGCAAGATCTTCGTCACCGCGATCGAACAGGTCATCCGGATCCGCACCGGCGAGATCGGCGCAGATGCGCTCTAACCCCACCCTGGAGCCCCTCATGAAGACAGGTCTTTTCTCCGGGTGGAAGGCCCGGTTCTACGCGGTATGCATGCTGATGCTGGTCAGCGCGATGGCGATGGGCGTGCCGGGCACGGCCTTCGCCCAGGCCGAAGTGACCCCGGCGCCGACGCCGGACGTGGTCACCGAACAACTGACGCCGCCGGCGCCGCCGGCCGCCGCCGCCGCGCCCGAAGCCGCCGCGCCGGTGGTGGACAAGGGCGACGTCGCCTGGATGCTGACCTCCACGCTGCTGGTGCTGCTGATGGTGGTGCCGGGGCTGGCGCTGTTCTACGGCGGCATGGTGCGCTCCAAGAACGTGCTGTCGGTGCTGATCCAGGTCGGCGTGGTGTTCTCGCTGATCGCGGTCCTGTGGGTGCTGTACGGCTACAGCCTGGCCTTCGCCGATGGCGGCCCGTTCGTCGGCACGCTCAACAAGGCGCTGCTGCACGGCGTGGATACCACCACGCTGGCCGATACCTTCTCCAAGGGCTTCAAGCTGCCGGAATACGTGTTCGTCGCCTTCCAGCTGACCTTCGCCGGCATCACCGGCGCGCTGATCGTCGGCGCCTTCGCCGAACGCGTGAAGTTCGCCGCGGTGCTGCTGTTTGTCGTCATCTGGTTCACCTTCGGCTACCTGCCGCTGGCGCACATGGTGTGGGCGGCGCCGGGCTTCCTGTTCACCAAGGGCGCGCTGGACTTCGCCGGCGGCACCGTGGTGCACATCAATGCCGGTATCGCCGGTCTGGTCGGTTCCTACTTCGTCGGCAAGCGCCTGGGCTTCGGCCAGACCGCGCTCAAGCCGCACAACGTGACCCTGACCTTCGTCGGCGCCTCGCTGCTGTGGGTTGGCTGGTTCGGCTTCAACGCCGGTTCGGCGCTGGAAGCCAACGCCACTGCGGCACTGGCCTTCCTCAACACGCTGCTGGCCACCGCCGCCGCGGTGCTGGCCTGGTCGCTGGTCGAGAAGCTGGTCAAGGGCAAGTCCTCGGCGCTGGGCGTGGCCTCGGGCATGGTCGCCGGCCTGGTCGGCATCACCCCGGCTGCCGGCACCGTCGGCCCGTTCGGCGCGATCGCCATCGGCGTGGCCGCCGGCGCGATCTGCGTGTGGGGCGTGACCGGGCTGAAGAAGCTGCTCAACGCCGACGACACGCTGGACGTGTTCGGCGTGCACGGCGTCGGCGGCATCGTCGGTGCGATCCTGACCGGCGTGTTCACCGACAAGGCCCTGGGCGGCGCCGGCTATGCCGAAGGCGTGACCATGGGCCATCAGGTGCTGGTGCAGGCCACCGGCGTCGGCGTGACCGTGGTCTGGATCGGCGTGGTCTCGGTGGTCGGCTTCCTGGTCGCCAAGCTGGTGTTCGGCCTGCGGGTGTCGGAAGAAGCCGAGCGCGAGGGCCTGGACATCACCTCGCACGGCGAAGCCGCGTACGAGTCCTGAGCAAGACCGGCCCGCGACCTCGCGTCGCGGGCCGCTGCGGCAATCCCGCCTGCGGCCGGTATGCGCCGGTCCTGGCGGTCAGTGGCCATCGCCGGCGCTCCATGGGGCGGAACGACGGCAGTTTTCTTAGCGATCTGAGGTATTCCCGCGTGGCCGCTAGCCTCGCCCGACCCCCACTCATTGGTTCCCCCGTTGCCCGCGGCGCCTCGTGCCCGCCGGCCGCGGTGGCTGCGACAGGCCGCGCCTCGGTGCCGGCCGACGTTGCCGGCAGGTTCCGGCAAATGGCCCGCCCGGCCAGGCGTTCAGCGCCTTCCGGCAGCCTTTGCACTACATTGGTGCAATGCAGATGACGTCGCCTCCGCCTCCGCTCGACGCGCTCGGCACCCCGGTGGTCTGGGCCGATGCCGACGGCCGCCTGCTCGGCGCCAATCCGGCCTTCGCGCGCTGGCTGGGCGTGAGCGTGCGGCGCCTGCTCGACCAGCCGCTGGCCTCGCTGGAAGTGCAGGGCGACGCGCTGGCGCGGTTCCTGCTCAACGACGAGCGCGACGTGCTGCGCCTGCACCGCATGGCCCTGGCCATTCCCGGCGAGACCCCGCGCTTCGCCGAGGGCTGGCTGTCGCGGATGGACAATGGCGGCTGGCTGCTGGAAGCGCACCCGGTCGACGAATTCCCCACCCCGGATCCGGCCCAGGCGTTGCCCAACGCGCTCGGCGCGGCGCTGAAGGGGCTGGCCCACGAACTGCGCAATCCGCTGGCCGGACTCAAGGGCGCCGCGCAGCTGCTGGCGCGGCGCGCGCAGCATCGCGACGAGGACGAGCGCGAGCTGATCGACCTGATCGGCGCGGAGATCGAGCGCCTCAACAGCCTGCTCGACCAGTTGCTGTCGCCGGCGCCGGCGCGGCCGCACGCCATGCTCAACATCCACGCGGTGCTGGAGCGGGTGCTGCGCCTGGCCGAGAACGAGGGCGGCTGGTCGGTGCGCCTGCAGCGCGACTACGACCCCAGCATTCCCGAATTCCTCGGCGATGCCGACCGCCTGACCCAGGCGGTGTGGAACCTGGTCCGCAACGCGATCCAGGCCGGCGCCGCGCAGGTGACCCTGCGCACCCGCGTCGAGCACGCCCAGCGCATCCGCGACCGCGTGCATGCGCGCGGCGTGCGCCTGGAGATCGTCGACGACGGCCGTGGCGTGCCGGAGGAACTGGCCGAGCATCTGTTCCTGCCGCTGGTCAGCGGCCGCGCCGAAGGCAGCGGCCTGGGCCTGGCGCTGGCGCAGCAGGTGGCGCGCGAGCACGCCGGTTCGCTGACCTTCCGCTCCCGCCCCGGGCATACCGTTTTCACCCTGCTGCTGCCGCAGGCCGCAGCGGACCCCGAATAGGAGCATTCCGATGACCGAATCCCTGGAAGGATCGCAACGCATCTGGGTGGTCGACGACGACCGCTCGGTCCGCTTCGTGCTGTCCACCGCCTTGCGCGACGCCGGCTACAGCGTGGATGGCTTCGACAGCGCCGCCTCCGCGTTGCAGGCGCTGGCGCAGCGTCCGCTGCCGGACCTGCTGTTCACCGACGTGCGCATGCCCGGCGACGACGGCCTGGTGCTGCTGGACAAGCTCAAGGCCGCGCATCCGCAACTGCCGGTGATCGTGATGTCCGCCTACACCGACGTGGCCAGCACCGCCGGCGCGTTCCGCGGCGGCGCGCACGAATTCCTGTCCAAGCCGTTCGACCTGGACGACGCCGTGGCGCTGGCCGCGCGCGCACTGCCGGAGGCCGGCGGCGTCGCCGAGGTCGCGCTGCCGGTGTCCAGCCAGGGCAGCGCCGAACTGATCGGCGATACCCCGGCGATGCGCGCGCTGTTCCGCGCCATCGGCCGCCTGGCGCAGGCGCCGCTGTCGGTGCTGATCAACGGCGAAACCGGCACCGGCAAGGAACTGGTCGCGCACGCGCTGCACACCGAGTCGCCGCGCGCGCGCAAGCCGTTCGTCGCGCTCAACACCGCGGCGATCCCGGCCGAGCTGCTGGAAAGCGAACTGTTCGGCCACGAGGCCGGCGCCTTCACCGGCGCGCAGCGGCGCCACATCGGCCGCTTCGAACAGGCCGACGGCGGCACCCTGTTCCTCGACGAGATCGGCGACATGCCGCTGCCGCTGCAGACCCGGCTGCTGCGCGTGCTGGCCGAGAACGAATTCTTCCGCGTCGGCGGCCGCGAACTGATCCGGGTCGATGTGCGGGTGATCGCCGCGACCCACCAGGACCTGGAGGCGCTGGTCGAACAGGGCCGCTTCCGCGCCGACCTGCTGCATCGGCTGGACGTGGTGCGGCTGCAGCTGCCGCCGCTGCGCGAGCGCCGTGCCGACGTGCCGCAGCTGGCCGAGAATTTCCTGGCGATGGCCGCGCGCAAGCTCGACACCCCGCCCAAACGGCTGTCGCCGGCGGCGCTGGACGCGTTGCGCGGCTACGCCTGGCCGGGCAACGTGCGCGAACTGGAGAACGTGTGCTGGCGGCTGGCCGCGCTGGCGCCGGCCGAGGTCATCGACGCGCACGACGTGGACGGCGCGCTGCTGCGCGGCAGCCGCCGCGAGCGCAGCGGCGAGGGCGGCGAATGGGATGCGCAGTTGTCGGCCTGGGCGCAGCAGCGCCTGACCGACGGCGCCGAGGGCCTGCACGCGGAAGCGCGCGACCGTTTCGACAAGGCGCTGCTGGAAGTGGCGCTGCGCTTCACCCAGGGCCGCCGTGCCGAAGCCGCCGCGCGCCTGGGCGTGGGCCGCAACACGGTCACCCGCAAGCTCGGCCCGGGCCGGCGCCGTCGCTGAGTGCGGCCGGGACCCGGGACTCGGGACCGGGGACCCGGAAAGCAACGGGCCTTGTCTGATTTCTCCGCAGACTTCGTAAGCAACCGCTGCGACGCTCTGCCGATTCCCGATTCCCGAATCCCGAATCCCGAATCCCGAATCCCGAACCGGCGCGCAGCGCCGGTTTAGACTTGCCCGCCGGGCGCAGCCTTCATGAGCTGTGAACGGCCACCCCTCTAGTTTTCGCTGCACAAGGAGCCAATGCCGATGCGTTACAGCTTGCATGCCATCGTGGGAAGCGCGTTGCTGATACTGGCCGGCTGCAGCAGTGCGCCGCCGGTAGCGCCGCCGCCGCCGCCGCCGAAAGCGCCGCCGATGCCCACCAGCGGCACCGCACAGCAGGCGCAGGCGGTGCTCGCCCCGGCCTCCGGCAGCCTGGTCAGCGGCAAGCTGTCGCTGGTCGCCGCGCCCGGTGGCGTGCGCATCACCGGCACCCTCGGCGGCCTGCAGCCCAACCGCGCGTTCGCGTTCCACGTGCACGAGCGCGGCGATTGCAGTGCGGCCGACGCCAGCAGCGCCGGCGGCCACTTCAATCCGCTCGGCGGTCCGCATGGCCGGGCCGGCAGCGGTCCGCACCATGCCGGCGACATGGACAACCTCAGCGCCAACGCCGACGGCGTCGCCCAGGTGGATGTGCTGTTGCACGGCGTGGTGCTCGGCGGCGGCGCGGCCAACGACATCGCCGGCCGCGCGCTGGTCGCGCATGCCGATGCCGACGACTACCGCAGCCAGCCGGCCGGCAACGCCGGCGCGCGCGTGGCCTGCGGCGTGATCCGCGTGTTGCGCTAACCGATCATCCGCCCGGAGCGTGCTCCGCGGCGAACGTCCGCATTCCGCGGCCCCTCAAGGAGAACCACCATGCGTACGCTTCCCACCGTCCTGTTCCTGGCCACGACCCTCGCGCTCGGCGCCTGCAAGCGCGAAGAGCCAGCCGCAGCCGACGCCCCCGCCGCGGCGGCGACGCCGGCCGCCACCCCGGCACCGGCCGCAGAACCCGCGCCCGCCGCCACGCCCGCCCAGGCCGCCGCCAGCGCCGCGCTGAGCCCGACCCAGGGCAACCAGGTCGCCGGCGAGGTCAAGTTCGATACGGTCGATGGCGTCGTGCACGTCACCGGCACCATCACCGGGCTCAAGCCCAACAGCGAGCACGGCTTCCACATCCACGAGTTCGGCGATTGCAGCGCGCCCGACGGCAGCAGCGCCGGCGGCCACTTCAACCCGGCCAAGTCCGAGCACGGCCAGGTCAGCGCCGATCCGCACCACGGCGGCGACATGCCGAACCTGAAGGCCGACGCCGACGGCAAGGCCACGATCGACGCGCCGGTGTCCAACAACGTCAACATCGGCAAGGGCGACGGCTTCGACATCCTCAACCACGCGGTGATCGTCCACGCCGACCCGGACGACTACAAGACCCAGCCCACCGGCAACGCCGGCGGCCGCCTGGCCTGCGGCGTGATCAAGGGCAACGCGACCGCGGCGGCCCCTTCCGCGCAGTAAGCGGCAGGTCGTCGCAGTAAGCGGCAGATCGTCGCACGCCTGTGCAAGCGCGCCGCCGGTGGCATCGGGCCATCGGCGGCGACGGGCTCCGACGTCGGCAAATCCGCCGGCTTCGGAGGCGCCGGCCGGGATTGAAACCGCTTCTACAGCGCCGGTGCAGGGCGCCAGAGTCTGTCTGTGCAGGAAATGCGTCCGCTCGTGTAGGAGCGGCTTCAGCAGCGACGAGCGGAGTCGGGAAGTCGGCCGGCTTCGGCAGCAGTCGGGACTGAACTCCCTCCCACGGTGCACCCAGCCAGCGCGACGAACTCCCGTGTGGGAGAGACTTCAGTCGCGACGATCGAAGCCGGGAAGTCGGCCGGCTTCGGCAGCAGTCGGGACTGAACTCCCTCCCCCAGTGCACCCAGCCAGCGCGACGAACTCCCGTGTGGGAGCGACTTCAGTCACGACGAGCGAAGCCGGGAAGTCGACCGGCTTCGGTGCCTATCTGGGTCGATAGCTCAAGGAGGGATCTGCCTGGAGGCTGCCGGCTTCGGCACAGGTCGGGTCGAAACCCCATCTACCGAACGCTCAGCGTCGAGCCGCAACGCCTGTGGGAGCGACTTCAGTCGCGACGCACGAAGCGATAGACGTGGCGTTGGACAGCATCGGCGCCGACACGCCAATCGCAGGGCCACGCGGTCAGAGCGCCGCAAGTACGCTTGCGCGCCACCGTCACCCGCGCCAGCCCAACGATCAAACGCGATTCACGCCGCCAGCAACGCCTGCCTCGCGTCCTCGCCGGCCTCGCAATGCACGTACAGCACCGGCATGCCGTGCGCTTCCAGCACCGCGGCCAGCTGCCGCTGCCGGGCCAGGTAGTGTTCGTAGACCCGCTGCAGGCGCTCGCAGTCCTGGCGGTCGTGGGCGTAGTGCGCGCACCAGCTGGCCGGGTCGAACAAGGCCATGCGTACTTCGCCGCCGCGGTAGCGCAGCAGCGGCTCGGGCGGGCTGGCCAGCCATTCCTCCTGGTCCGGCGCGAGCAACGCGGTCTCGATCAGCGGCCACAGCGGCGCCAGGCCCTGGTTGTCGTACTGCATCGACATCATCGCGGCCAGGTCGTTGACCGTCAGATAGCGTGCGTGCTCGATCTGCGCGCCGAACGCCTGCTGCGCCAGCAGCGCGGTGTCCGGCTGCGCCATGCCCTGCGCCAGCAACAGGTCTTCCAGCGCCTCGGCGACCGGTTGCAGCGTCTCGGCCGGGCCGCTGAGCAGGAACGGCACCACCCGCAGCGCGCCACCGAGCAGGGCGGTGTCGGCCTGGAACGGCAGCGGCACGGTGCCGTCGGCATCGGCGCCGAATGCCAGCAGGCGCGGGCCGGCGTCGCGGCCGGGCGCGCGTGCGCGCAGCTCGTCCAGGCGCCGGTGCATCGGCCAGCCTGGGCGCAGCACCTCGGCGGGGTCGAAATGCGCGCCGGCCAGGCTCAATTCCAGCTCACGCACCGCCGGCACCAGTTGCGCCAGATCGCGGCCGACCTTCTCGGCCAGTTCCGCGGCCAAGGCGTGCGGCAGCGCCGCGTGGGCCGGGGCGAGTCCGGCGGACAGTTCCAGGGCGATCACGCCGCGGGCATTCATGCTGGCAATGGCTTGGCTCATGGCTTGGCGGTTGGCCCGTCGCGGGCGCAAAGCTACACTCGCTTCATTATGCCTGCGCTAACGTGCAGGCCATGTCCCCGACCCCTCGCGCGAGGTAATCCCATGCCAGTAGCCCGTCCCGTCGCCATTCTCGGCGGCGTCCGTATTCCGTTTTGCCGGCAGAACACGGCGTATGCGGATGTCGGGAACCTCGGCATGTCGGTGCGCACGCTGGGCGCGCTGGTCGAGCGCTACGGCCTGCACGGCCAGCAGCTGGGCGAGGTGGCGATGGGGGCGGTGATCAAGCACTCCAGCGACTGGAACCTGGGCCGCGAGGCCGCGCTGTCGTCGGGGCTGTCACCGCTGACGCCGGGCATCACCCTGCAGCGCGCCTGCGGCACCAGCCTGGACAGCATCATCACCGTGGCCAACAAGATCGCGCTGGGGCAGATCGAGTCGGGCATCGGCGGCGGTTCGGACACCACCTCGGAAGTACCGATCGTGTACGGCAAGAAGCTGCGCGCGCGGCTGCTGGCCGCCAACCGCGCCAAGACCACCGGCGACAAGATCCGCGCGCTGACCCGCAGCTTCAAGTTCGCCGAGCTCAAGCCCGAGTTCCCCGGCGTGGCCGAGCCGCGCACCGGCAAGAGCATGGGCGACCACTGCGAGGACATGGCCAAACAGTGGAACATCGCGCGCGATTCGCAGGACGCCTGGGCGGTGTCCTCGCACCACAAGCTGGCCGCGGCCTACGAGCGCGGCTTCTTCGCCGACCTGATCGCCCCGTTCCGCGGCGTGGAGCGCGACAACATCCTGCGCGCCGACACCTCGCTGGAAAAGCTCGCCACGCTGAAGCCGGCATTCGACAAGACCAGCGGCCGCGGCACCCTGACCGCGGCCAACTCCACCCCGCTGACCGACGGCGCCGCCGCGGTGCTGCTGGCCTCGGAGGAATGGGCGCAGGCGCACGGCCATGTGCCGATGGCGTACCTGCGCGATGCGCAGGTCGCCGCGGTGGACTTCGTGCACGGCGAAGGCCTGCTGATGGCGCCGACCATCGCCGTGCCGGACATGCTCAAGCGGCACAACCTGAGCCTGCAGGACTTCGATATCTACGAAATCCACGAGGCCTTCGCCGCGCAGGTGCTGTGCACGCTGCGCGCCTGGGAGAGCGAGGACTACTGCCGCACCCGGCTCGGCCTGGACGCGCCGCTGGGGCAGATCGATCCGGCCAAGATCAATCCGCTGGGGTCCTCGCTGGCCACCGGCCATCCGTTCGCGGCGACCGGCGCGCGCATCGTCGCCACGGTGGCCAAGCAGTTGGTCGAACGCGGCGGCGGGCGGGCGCTGATCTCGATCTGCACCGCCGGCGGCATGGGCGTGGTGGCGATCGTCGAGCGCTGAGCCGCGGCATGCGGCCAGCGCGCCTGGGGCGCCGGGCCGCGAAAGCGCGCAGGGCGATAGCGCCGGGCCCTAAGGCGCCGCTCGACGCGGCCACGACCGCCGCATCGTCGACTAGGTTTTTTCCCCCGCCATCGCCCGCCAGCAGCGCTTGCCGCTGCGCTACCATGCGCGCCGATCCGCCTGCACGATGCAGGCCGAACGGCGCGCAGGGGGCGCATGCCATGAACCAGCTCGACAGCTTCAATCCGTATCAGGCGCCCGACGCCGCCATCCAGGCCACCGCCATGCCGCCGCTGCCGGGCGAGACGCTGTGGCGCGACGGCGACGACCTGCTGTGCCTGCGCGATACGCCGTTCCCGGCGCATTGCGTCAAGTGCGGGGTGGCGCTGCGCAACGACGAACTGAAGAAGCGCACGTTCTACTGGCACGCGCCGGGCTGGTACGTGTTGATCCTGGTGAGCGTGGTGATCTACGCGATCGCGGCGTTGATCGCGCGCAAGCGCAGCAGCCATGTGCTCGGCATGTGCGCGGAGCATCGGCGCCGGCGCAACCGCTTCGTGCTGCTCACCGCGGCGGCATTCGTGGCCGGACCGCTGCTGGGATTCGCCATCGGCGGCGAGGCCGGGGTATGGCTGGGCCTGGGGCTGTTCCTGGCCATGCTGGTCGCCGGCCTGCTCGGCGCGCGCATCCTGGTGCCGCGGCGCATGGACGAACGCTACGCGCGCTACAAGGGCGTGGCGCCCGCATTCCTGGCGCGCCTGCCGGCGCTGCCGGCTGCGTTGCGGCGCTGAGCCGCTTGGTTCGGCCGGCCAGGCGCTGGCCTCGCCATCGTTGAATGAGAAAGCCGGCGCCGGCTGCAGCCGACGCCGGCCTCGGTCAACGGTGCTTCATCCCTGCCGCCGCACTCATTCCTGCAGGCGCGGGAACCCGTGTTCGTCGCGGCGTTCGTCGCTGCCCGGATCCGGGTCGATCGGCACCACCGGCGCGCTGGTCGCAGGCAGCGGCTGGGCCAGTTCGCCGCGTTGCACGCGCAGCGCGTTGGCGTAGCAGCGCTGCGCCATGAAGGAGTCGCCGGCCTCGGCATGGCCATCGCCGAACGCCTCCCAGGCCTCTGCGCCGGCGCCCAGCGCCAGCGCGCGATGCAGGAATTCTTCCGACTGCGGCCATTGCTGTTGCTGATGCGCCAGCCGCGCCAGGGTCAGCAGCAGGCCCGGGCTGTCCGGATGGCTCTGCAGCCAGCGCTGCGCGCTGGCGCGGCGCGAATCGTATTTCTCCACCGGCAGGCGCCCGTACAGCGCCGCCAGGCCTTCGTCCCAGCGCGTCTCCAGGGCCTGTTCCACGGCGCGCAGCGCCGCGTCGTCCCAGTGCAGCGCGGCGGCGCGGGTGGCATAGGCCTCGACCACGGCCGGTTCGCTGCGCTGCGACTTGGGCAGGCTTTCCCAGCGCTCGGCCAGCGCGTTGGCATCGTCCGCCTGCTGCAGCGAGGCGGCGGCCAGGCGCGATTCCAACGGGCCGATCGCGTCCAGCGGCAAGGCCTGCTGCTGGCGGATCGCACCAAGCTGGCCATAGGCCTCGCCGGCGCGGCCGATGCTGGTCAGCGCCTCGGTGCGCAGCAGCAACCCGCGCGGCGGCAACGGCTGCGCCGCGGCCACGTCCAGCACATTGATCGCATCGACCGGACGTTGCTGGGCCAGAAGGCGTTCGCCCTGCAACAGCGCGTGCGCGCCGGCGTCGCGCTCGCTCAGGCGCTGCAGATAGCGGTTGGCCGCCTCCGCGTCGGCGCGCGCATCGGCCACGCGGACCGCTGCGACCAGGGCGATGGCGCTGACTTCGGGATCTTCCGCAGCGGCATTGAGCTGTTTCTCGGCGCGCGCCCACTGGCCGTTGTGCAGCGCGGTCAGGCCTTCGATCAGGCGCGCGCGCGATTGCTTGCGGCGATGCCGGCCCCAGGCTCGGAACGGGAAGCTGAGCAGATTCCACAGCAGCAACAGCACCAGGAAGGCGATCACCAGCAGCAGCGCCGCCTGCGGCAGCGGCGAGATGTAGTCATTGCCGCCGGCGCGCACGATCACTTCGCCGAGGTCGCCCAGCTTGTCCTGCGCCAGCCACTGCGCGCCGATCACGCCCAGGGCGATCACCACCAGCAACACGATCAGGGAACGGAGGGATTTCATGGTTGGCTCCTTGCGTCGCGCATGTTGCGCAACTGCTGCAGGGTGGTGCCCAGCTCGGGGATGGCCGGGCGCAGGGCGGCGTTGCGCAGGGTCTGCAATGTGGCGCGGCGTTCGCGCAGCGGCGCCGAATCGGGCCACAGGCGTTGCAGCCAGGTGCCGGCGCGGGTCAGCGCGCCGCGGTAGCCGCGCGCGTCGCCACGCTCCAGTGCGGCGCGCGCCAGGCTCAGGTCCAGCTGCAGCGCATCGCGCGCGGCGATCCGCTCCGAACGCGCGACCAGCACGCCGCCCTGGGCGGGGCGGATCTTGACCAGCGGCGACAGCAGCCGTTGCCACAGCGGCGCTTGCGTGCGCTCGGGCAGTTGCGTGGGCAATGCCTCCAGGCTGGCGGCGAAGGCGTCCAACTGCGCCGACAGCCGCGCCTGCGGCCCTTCGCCGAGCGCGTCCAGCGCGGTGCGTTCCTGCAGCAGCACCTGGCGCAGGTTGAGATAGCGCGGATCGTCCACGCCTTCCAGCACGCCGCTGGCCAGCGCATAGGCGCGGCGGGCGCCCTGGGTATCGCCGGCCACGTCCAGGCGCTGCTGGCCCTGGCTCAGCAGCAGTTCCACCTCGTCCAGGCGCAGCGCCTGCGCGCCGTGGCGATTGGAGTCGGCGAGCTTGGCGACGTTGTCTTCGAGCAACGCGCTGCGCTGGCTGAGGCCGAGCATCTCGTCGCGCAGCACGCGGTTGGTGCTGGCCGCATCCTGGACCCGCTGCACGGTGGCGCGCTGGTCGCGGCGCAGGGTTTCCAGGTTCTGTTGCAGGGCCTGCAACTGCAGTTGGGTCTCCGATTGCTCGGCCAACGCGCGCGCGTTGCGCGCCTGCCACCACTCCCAGCCGCGCCAACCGGCCAGCGCGAGCGCAGCCAGCATGGCCAGTACCAGAAGCAGCCAGATCCAGCGCGTGGAGCGGCGGGGCGTGGACGAGATTTCGGTCATCGGCGGGGGCATCCTTATAGCCTGCGTCCCGTCGCGACGATGGCGACGGCCGGACCCACGGCACGCGGGAGCATGGCGTGAGCGGCACCGCGCCCGCAAGCCGGGGGGCGGCGCGCGTTCAGCGAGGTGGCGAGCGCGTTACGGCCGCGGCGGCGGCGGTGGCCAGTTGCTGTGGCAGCGGACCGGCGGCGCGCGCGATGTCGGCGAAGCCGAGTTCGGCGGCCTGCGCGGCCAGCCGCGCGCTGGCCGCGACCAGCGGCCGCGCGCGCCAGGCGGCGGCCAGGTCGTCGGGCAGGCGGTCCAGCACCAGCCGCAGCGCCTCGCCGCTGCTCAGCGCCAGCACGCCCGGCGCCGCGGCGCGCAGCCGGGCGATGCGCGCCGCGGACAGGGGCAACGGCACCCGGCGGTAGACATCGGCGCGCTGCAGCGGCGTGCCGCGCGCCTGCAGGTGCGCGGCGATCAGGCCACGCCCGCCGGGCGCAGTGATCAGGCCGACGGCGCCATCGCGGGAGGCAAGCTGCGGCAAGGCCAGCAGGCCATCGCTGTCCATCCGTTCCGGCACCGCGACCTCGGCGATGCCATGGCGCTGCAGCGCGCGTGCGGTGCCGGCGCCCACCGCCAGCCAGCATTGCCCGGGCGCCGCCGCCAGCGGCTGCAGCGCCGCGGCCGCGCGCACCGCGGCCGGACTGCTGAAGAGCACCCGCGGCGCGGCCAGCGCCAGCGCCAGCGCGGTGCGCGTGGCGGCGTCGTCGCAGGCGTGCAGGCGCCATGGCGAGACCGCCAGCAGCCGCGCGCCGACCCGTGCCGCGGCGCGGCGCAGCGGCGCGTGCTCGCCCTGCGGGCGCAGCGAGATCAGGGTCCAGGCCGCGGCGGCAACGGTTGCATGTGCGCTCATGCCAGGCATTATGCGAGCCCCCACCGGCAGCACAATCGCACCATGGCAGCGGATCTTCCTTTCGATGCGTTCCTGCAGCAGTTGCAGCGGCAGTTCGATGCGATGCCGCCGGTGGCGGCGCTGCAGGTCGCGCTGCAGGGCTATGCCGATCAGCGCTTGCACGTGGTCGCGCCGCTGGCGGCCAACCTCAACGACAAGGGCAACGCCTTCGGCGGCAGCCTGGGCTCGGTGATGACCCTGGCCGGCTGGGCGCTGGTCAATTGCGAGCTGCACCGCGCCGGCCTGCAGGCCGACGTCTACGTCGCCGATACCCAGGTGCGCTACCTGGCGCCGCTGTATGCCGACCTGCACGCGCAGGCCGGCGCCGATGCGCAGGCCGACTGGGACACCTTCGTGCAGACCTTCCGCCAGCGTGGCCGTGCCCGGATCGGCATCCAGGCCCAGGTCGGCCCGGCCGATGCCGCCGCCGCGGCGACGCTGAGCGGGCGTTTCGTCGCCATCGCGAAAGGGTAGGATGCGCGCACCGCTCGCGCCCATCCGGAAACCCGCCATGCACTCGACGTTCCGCGCCCTGGCGCTGCTGCTGGTGCTGGGTTTCGCCGGCACCGCGCTGGCCGCCAGCCGCAGCCAGCAGAACAAGCTCGACGATCTGCAGACCGCCTACGGCACCGCGATCCGCTGGAGCGAGTTCGAGTCGGCCTGGGAAGCGGTGGATCCGGCCTACCGGCAGGCGCACCCGCTGACCGATCTGCAACTGGAGCGCTACCGCCAGGTGCAGGTCTCCTCCTACAAGGTCGGGCGGGTCGGCGCGCTGGACGGCGACGCGGTACGCGACATCGAACTGGGCGTGATCAACCGCAATACCCAGGCCGAGCGCATCGTGCGCTACCGCGAGCGCTGGCGCTGGGACGCGCAGGCCAAGACCTGGTGGCTGCTGGACGGCCTGCCGGACTTGTGGAACGGCCAGTAGCGCCGCCGGCCAGCTGTGCGACAATCGGCGCCCGCTTCCAGCCCCCTATTCCTGTGAACTTCGAAGAACTGCTGGCCTTCGCCGGCCGCAACCCGATGCTGGCCCTGGCCCTGGTCGGCCTGACCATCGCCCTGATCGTCACCGAAATCGCGCGCCTGTTCCGCGGCTTCAAGACCCTGCGCCCGGCCGAACTGACCCTGCTGATCAATGCCGGCAACGCGGTCCTGGTCGACCTGTCGGCCGCGGCCGACTTCGAGAAGGGCCATATCGCCGGCAGCCGCAACGCCACGCCGAGCCAGTTCGGCCCCGAGCACAAGCTGGTGGCCAACGCCAAGTCTTCGCCGGTGGTGCTGGTGTGCCGCACCGGCAACACCGCCGACGCCGCCGCCAAGCAGCTGAAGAAGGCCGGCTTCGAGCAGGTCTACGTGCTCGACGGCGGCATCGCCGCCTGGCAGCAGGCCGATCTGCCGCTGGTCAAGGGCCGCTGATCGCGCGTCCCGGCCGGGCGCCGAGCGCCGCGGCCGGCATGTGATAATCCCGAATCTTTCTGTTACCTGAATCCACCGGAGTCAAGAAATGTCCGACGTCACCAACAACGGCGCCACGGCGCCGGCCGAAGCCGCAGCCGGCCCCGCTTTCACCATCGAGAAGATCTACGTCAAGGACGTGTCCTTCGAGTCGCCGAACGCGCCGGCGGTGTTCAACGACAACGTGCAGCCGGAGTTGCAGCTCAACCTCAACCAGCGCGTGCAGCGCCTGAACGAGCAGGCCTTCGAAGTGGTGCTCGCGGTGACCCTGACCTGCACCGCCGCCGGCAAGACCGCCTACGTGGCCGAAGTGCAGCAGGCCGGCGTGTTCGGCTTGGTCGGCCTGGACCCGCAGGCGGTGGACGTGCTGCTCGGCACGCAGTGCCCGAACATCCTGTTCCCGTACGTGCGTTCGCTGGTCAGCGACCTGATCCAGGCCGGCGGCTTCCCGCCGTTCTTCCTGCAGCCGATCAACTTCGAAGCGCTGTACGCCGAAACCCTGCGCCAGCGCGCGCAGCAGGGCGAGACCCAGTCGCTGGCCGACTCGGAGCCGGCCGGCAACGCCTGAGCGCGTTCGCCGTTGCGCATGCGCGATAACCCCGCGAAGAAGATCGCCGTCCTCGGCGCCGGTTCCTGGGGCACCGCCCTGGCCGCGCTCGTCGCCCGGCACGGTTTCCCGACCGTGCTGTGGGGGCGCGACGCCGTCGTCGCCGAGGCGATTCAACAGCGCCACGAGAACCCGCGCTACCTGCCGCAGATCCCGCTGCCGGCGAGCCTGCAGGCCACCACCGACCTGGCGGCGGCCGTGCACGGCGCCGACTGGATCCTGGTGGTGGTGCCGTCGCATGCGTTCACCGAAACCCTGCACCAGCTGGCGCCGCTGCGCCCGCCGCAGGCCGGCGTGGCCTGGGCGACCAAGGGCTTCGAGCCCGGATCCGGGCGCTTCCTGCATGAGGTGGCGCAGCAGATCCTGGGCGAGGACGTGCCGCTGGCGGTGGTGACCGGGCCGTCGTTCGCCAAGGAAGTGGCGCTGGACCTGCCGACCGCGGTGACCGTGCACGGCGATGCCGCGTTCGCGCAGCAGGTCGCCGACGCGATGCACGGCCCCACGTTCCGCGCCTACACCGGCGACGACATGGTCGGTGCCGAGCTGGGCGGGGCGATGAAGAACGTGCTGGCGGTGGCCACCGGCGTGGCCGACGGCATGGAGCTGGGCCTGAACGCCCGCGCCGGCCTGATCACCCGCGGGCTCAACGAGATGCTGCGGCTGGCCGCGGCGATCGGCGGCAAGCCGGAAACGCTGATGGGCCTGGCCGGACTCGGCGATCTGGTGCTGACCTGCACCGGCGACCTGTCGCGCAACCGGCGCCTGGGCCTGGCCCTGGGCCGCGGGCAGACCCTGCCCGACGCGGTTCGCGCGATCGGCCAGGTGGTCGAGTCGGTGCAGACCGCCGACGAGGTGATGCGCCAGGCCGAACGCCATGGCATCGACCTGCCGATCTCCAACGCGGTGCGCGCGGTATTGCACGGCGAACTGACCCCGGCGGTCGGCCTGCAGCAGTTGCTGGCCCGCGAGCAGAAGCCGGAGTATCCGACCACGCTGTTCAGCTGATCGCGCGTTGTTCCAGACACGAAAAAGCCCGGCCGAAGCCGGGCTTTTTCGTGTCTGCGGCCACTTGGCCCGAACGGCGCGCAAAAAAGAAGCCCGGTCCTGGGACCGGGCTTCGAACCGCGCGCAGCGGAGAGAGACGCGGCGCGCAGCGCTACGCGGTGCCGCTTACCAGCTGAAACGCGGGCCGACGAACCATTCCTTGTCGCCATCGCGGTTCATCTTCAGGTCCGCGCTCAGGCCCCAGTTCTGGTTGAGCTTGGCCTGGGCGCCGAGGCGGCCGTAGAACTCGCCGTCCGGGTTGATGCCGTCCTTCTTGGTGTAGTCCTCGTAACCGCCGAGCGCATACACCTCGAGGTACGGGTTGAACGCGGTACGGATGCCCACTTCGGCGCTGTAGCCGTTGAACTTGGTGCCGTATTCCGGGTCGAAGCGGTTGTAGGCCACGCGGGTCACCAGGTCGGTGCTGGTCGAGATCTCGTGGTTGTAGCCGGCGCCGATGCGCCACTGGTCGACGTCGACGTCGCCGAAATCGGTCTTCTGGCGGTTGAAGTCGCCGAACACGCTGAAGTTCGGGTTGATCGCGTAGGAGCCCTTGACGGCCCAACCGTCCGCGTCGCCGCTGTCGGCGTCGGTCTTGATGTAACCGCCTTCGACGTAATTGTAGGACAGGCCTTCGGCAGCAGAGGCAGCGAACGGCAGAGTGGCCAGGAGGCCGAGAGCGAGCAGAGAAGTCTTCATGATCGGGATACCCTTGTTATTGGTTTAGTCGGCGCTGAGGCGTGGGCCGTTCGCTGCCGATATGTAAATTATCCGTTAGCCACCCGAACTTGCCCTGAATTTCAAACTGACCGGTATATAAATCAGACGCCCTGTTCAGGAACTTTCGGGGGCGCGGTTTCGAGGGCGCATGGGCCGCACGGTCCGCGGTGCTACCGGATCACAAGTAGCCGCATTTCCGGGATGCCAAGCCGCAATCGACTCGTTGCCGGCGGGATTGGTCGCTGGCTTCTCTTCGCGCGAGTACCAGGGTGGCCGCATCCGTCTGTTCGTCCAGTGCGGTCCGGACAGCGGCGCGCGCGGTGCGCTTACCAGGTGACCAGCGGCGAGCGATGCAACCAGGCATTGGAGGCCACCTGGTCCAGGACGAACGTCGCGACATCCGCCCGCGCGATGCTGCCGCCGTGGAAGCCGGTGAGATCGGTGATCGCGCGGACTTTGCCGCGGGCGGGCTTGTCGTTGAGGACGGAGGGACGGACCAGCACCCAGTCGAGGCCGCTGTCGCGGATCAGGGCTTCCTGCCGGTTCTTGTCGGCATACACCTTGCGCAGGAGCAGTGGAAAGATCAGCTTGTCGAAGAGAAATCCGCCGTGTCCTGCGCTGTCGCCGGCCCCCATTCCGGTAATGCCGACCAAGCGTGCGACCTGCTCCGCCTGCATCGCGCTCACCAGCGCCCGCGTCGCGGTGGAGAGCAGGGTGACCTCGCGGCGCGGGCTGGCCGGCGTGCCCAGTGCGCTGATGACGGCGTCGCGGCCGCGCAGCGCCTGGCGCAGGATCGCCTCGTCGCGGGCGTCTCCTACGGTGAGTTGCGCCCCGCCGAGATGACGCGCCGCGTCGGGCGAACGCACCAGCGCCGCGACGTCGTACCCGCGTGCCACCGCCTGGCCGACGATGAGCCGGCCGGTACCGCCGGTCGCGCCCAGGACCAGAATCTTCGGTCGGTCAGGCGCGATATTGCCGCTGTCGTGCTGTTGCATGTTGGCTTCCTCGGAGGACGGGACGCCTGTTGATAGAGGTCGTCCCAGGGGGATCTCATGTCTCGGCCAGGCGTTTCCTGGCGGAGCCGTTGCGGCGAGAGGCGGACGGTTGTTCAGAGCCTGCCGTCCGCGAGCAGTTCGCGGGTGCGTTTCAGCGTCGATTGCAGCGCCGCCTTGTAGCCTTTGTCGCTGTCGAACTGGGCCTGCTCGGCCTGCTCCTCGGGGCCGCCTGGCTCTTTGCCGCGCAGGCCGAGATAGCAATAGAAGCGCAGCTGCAGCGCTCCGGCCGCGTCCTCGAAAAGCACGTTGACGATCGCGCCTTCGCGCGGGCCGGTGGCTTGGAAGAAGGTGATCTTGGTTTCCGGTTCGAGGGCGATGATCTCGCGCAGGTCGGTGCCGGCGATGGTGGCGTCGCGCACGAAGTGCATCGCGCTTTCCTCCACGACGTCGCAGCGGGTGCACAGGCCTTCGGGCAGGAACAGGCGGGCGTCGCGGGCCTTGAGCAGCAGACCCTGCCACGCCTGCGCGCGGGTCAGCGGGCGTTCGCCGGGAGGGTTCACGGGGACGGTGGCGGTCGAATAGATCATGGTGGAATCCTGCTGGTGTAGGTGCGCAAGCGCTGCTTGTCAGGAGGAGGTCGCGACCCGGGTGGCGAACTCGCGATAGGAGTGGAGCGGGCGCCCCAGGAGCGTGGTCAGGCGTTCGACGTCGCCGGCCGCGGGGACCATTCCGTCGCTGATGAAACGCTCGCTCATCAGGCGCATGTCGAAGGCCATCCAGCTCGGCATGAACTGGCGCAGGTTCTGCTCGAATGCGGCAGTGTCTTCGCCCGGATAGGAGATCTGGCGGCCCAGCGCGTCGCTCCAGATCGCGGCGACGGCGGTGCCGGTCAGCGTCTCGGGGCCGACCAGGTTGATGCGGTCCAGCGCCAGCGGCACTGCCGACTGCTCGCGGCGCAGCAGTTCGATGGCCGCGACTTCGCCGATGTCGCGCGTGTCGACCATCGCCAGGCCCTTGCTGCCGATCGGCATCGGATAGACGCCGTAGCCGCTCACCACGTCCTTGATCGTGAGGTCGTTGTCGATGAAGTAGGCAGGACGCAGGATGGTGGCGTTCAGGCCCATCTGCTCGATCATGCGTTCCACGCCGTACTTGCCCGCGAAGTGCGGCACGTTGACGTACAGGTCGCTGTGGATCACCGACAGATAGACGAACCGCTCGATCCCGGCCTCGCGGGCGACGTTCAGCGCGATCAGGGCCTGGGTGTACTCGTCGGCCACCACCGCGTTGAGCAGAAACAGCGTGGAGACGCCGGAGAAGGCGCCACGCAGCGCGTCGACATCGAGCAGATCGCCCTGGACGACCTCGACGCCTGCCGGCAGGTTGGCCTTGGAGGGGTCGCGGGCCAGCGCGCGGACATCGGCGCCGCGCTTGACGAGGTGTTCGACGACCTGACGGCCGACATTGCCGGTTGCACCGGTTACGAGAATGGTCATGGTGATGTCCTTGGTTGGGGTTCGGTCTGGGTGTGGGCCAAACGATAGGAGGTTCCACATTCAAAACACAGACTCTAAAATATGGACGCCTCGTACCAAATTTGAGACGGAATGGACCTGAACGCCCTGGAAGATTTCCAACTGGTGGCTGCGCACGGCGGCTTCGGCAGAGCCAGCCGCGCCAGTGGCCGGTCCAAAGCGACCCTGTCGCGCCGGGTTGCCGATCTCGAAGACTCCCTGGGCATACGGCTCATCGAGCGAGGCGAGCGCAGCCTGGGCCTGACCGAAGCCGGCCGGATCCTGCTGGCAAGACTCGAGGGGCCGATGCGCGAGGTTGCCGACGCGATCGCGGCGGCGCGGGATGGACTGGCGACCCCGCGAGGCCGGCTGCGTGTCGCAGCGCCGCTGCTGTTCTCGCAAGTGGCGCTGGGACGGCTTGCCGCCGCGTTCCAGGCGCTCCATCCGCAAGTGCAGATAGAAGCCGTCTCCGAGGACCGTGTCGCCGACCTCGTCGACGAGCACTTCGACGTCGCCATCCGCATCAACCCGCGCAAGGACAGCGCGCTGGTCGGCAGGTGTTTCGCCAAGGACCGGTTGGTGCTTGCGGCGGCTCCTGTCGTCGAGATCCCAAAAGGGCGCAAGGGCGAGACGCTGCGCGTCCCGGCCGTGGTGATGCCGTCCTATCGCGACGGCGAGCTGTGGTCCGTCCAGGGCGGCCAGCTCGTGATCGAACCACAGCCCGTCCTGCGGCTGTCCTCGCTGCTGACGGTCCGCGATGCCGTCACCGCCGGCGCGGGCGCGGCCATGCTGCCGCAGTCGCTCATTGGGCGCCTTCTCGACGAGGGCGAACTGGTCGCGTGGGGCGTGGCCGGCGACGAGGTCGAACTGTGGGTGTTGCACACCTCACGGCGCCTGCAGAGTCCCAAGGTCCGGGCGTTCGTCGAGTTCATATGCGGCCGTTACCCGAGTGGCGTGTTTGTCGTGGACGCATGATCTTGGCCGGCGGCGCACGCCATCCGGATGCGCGGACCGTGCGCCTGCGCCGGGTGCCAGGCATCGCTACGCATCGCCTGGAGCCATCCGCTAACGACCGACCGTGCAGGGGACGGTGCGGCGTGCGGGACAACCCGGGAAGATTCGGCACGGCCGCATCGCCGCGCGCCGCGTCACGGATGCAGGGACAGGCGCTTCGTGGCTTTTTCCACGGCTTTCTTCGGCCCGCGCAACCCGATCCCCACAAGGTTCAGATCGCCCGGGTCTTCCGCGCCGAATGCCTGGCGATTGGCGTCGTCGTGCCCGGTCGCGAACATGGCGAACACATACGGCAGCACGGTGATCTCACGCTCCAGTCCCACGCGATGCGCGGCCTGCAGTCCGGCGAGGTCGGCCTCGAACACCAGCATCGGTTGCCCGAGCATGTTGCCGTAGCGATGGCCGTTCGCATCGACGTAGGGTTCGCCCATGGCGTCCGGGGCGGCCGATGCGATGCCGGTCGCCAGGAACGCAACGACATTCAACCGTTGCCAGGTCGCCAGGTCGTTGCGGACGATGAGAGCCACTTTGGTGTCGAACATTGGGGAACTCCGTTCTTGCTGGACTGTGGCCATGGTCGGAGCCGCCCAGGATTCAATCTAGAACGCCTGTGCATTGCCGCCTGTAGGCGGCCGGGGTGAGCCGATAGGCGCGCTTGAACCAGCGGCCCAGATGGCTTTGATCGGCAAAGCCGACCTTGAGCGCCACATCCGCCGGTTCCTGGCCAGTGGCCAGCAGGGCGCGCGCGACGCGCAACCGCAAGCGGACCAGGTACGCGTGCGGCGACAGGCCGAACGTGCGCTGGAATTGCCGGGTGAGGCGGAACCGGTCCATGCCGGCGTAGCCGGCAAGTTCATCGAGGCCGACGTCGCGTTCCATCTGCTCGTGAAGGAAATCCCTGGCCCGCGCCATCCTTGCCGCCGAATCGCGCGCGGGCTGCGCATCCGCGGACAGGTGCGAGGACAGCCGCCGCATCATGCGATCCAGGCTCTGGTCCCGCGCCAGGCGGCCTTCGCCATGATGCACGGCGAGGAACGCCTGCCGTATCGCCGCGCTCAACACTGCGTCGCCGGTCAAGGTGCTCCGGAACGCCGGTTGAATCGCGGAGATGTCCCACTGCCCGAGCCGTTGCAGCATCTGCGCCACCCAGGACTGCGGGAGGTAGAGCATCGCGTAGGTGAAGCCGTCCTCCTCGGGCGCATGCCCGTCGTGGACCGCCCCAGGCTCGATCAGGATGGCGCGCCCCGGCGTGCTGGTATGGAGCGATCGATGGCAGTGGAACCGCTGGATTCCCTGCAAGGTGACGCCGACCAGCACTTCGTCGTGATCGTGGGGATCGTAGGCGTGTCCGCGGAAATGCGCGTGCACGCTCTCGATCCCGGTTTCCTGGTCGCGGCGAATCCTGACCCAATCGTCGGTGGTCGTTTTTCGGGAGCTGGAGGTCATAGCGCTACCCTGCAAGCGCGCGGCGGGTAGCGCGCCCGGATCGACTCAGGCGATGTCCCTGACGACTCAGTGTAAGAACGAAGCGTTGCCGACTTCAACCGCAAGCAAAGACGCCGCAATGCACGAGACGCAGCGGCTTTCCGGCGGAACGTCGGCGTGCAGCTTGCGTTCGTTGTCGTGGAGAAGGCCTCATGCCTGCGGCGCCGCCGCCGTGTGCCGGATCGCGTGGCAGTCGTCGTCTGCGTTGCCGCACAGCCCGGCCCGATGGACGTGGCGCCAGCGACCCGTGCCCTTCCGCGCGTTCAATCCGCGCCGGGGAAGCCCAGCTGCCGCCATGCTTCGAACACCACCACCGCTACCGCGTTGGACAGGTTGAGGCTGCGGTTGTGCGGGCGCATCGGCAGGCGCAGGCGTTGCGCGGGCGGAACCCGTTCCAGCACCTCGGCGGGCAGGCCGCGGGTCTCCGGGCCGAACAGAAACGCATCGCCGTCGGCGAAGGCGGGCGCATCGTAGCGGGTGTCGCTGCGGGTACTCAGGGCGAACAGGCGGCGCGGGGCGATGCTCTGCAACGCGGCGTCCAGCGAAGCGTGGACCTGCAGGCGTGCGTACTCGTGGTAATCCAGGCCGGCGCGTTTGAGCTGCTTGTCCTCGAGGTCGAAGCCGAGCGGCTCGATCAGGTGCAGCTGCGCGCCGGTATTCGCGCAAAGGCGGATGGCATTGCCCGTGTTAGGCGGTATTTCGGGTTGGAACAGCAGGACATGCAGCGTGGGCGTGGCGGTCATCGGCGCAGTTTACGCGCCGGCTCCGGCCTGCGCCGGCGAAGCGTCGCCGGCTCAGCGCGCCAGGCTGGTGGTCAGGTCCTGGCTCAGGTTCTGCAGGCTCGGCTGCAACTGCAGCATCGCGCTGTCCAGGGCGCCGCTGACCACGCTGCCGATCGCGAAGACGCTCTGGGTGTCGGTGCCCGGACGCACCTGCACCGCGGCCAGGGTCACCACGCGCTGGCTGGTCGCCTGCTCGGCATCGCGCTGGGCGATCTGCTCGGCGGACGGACGCACCTGCACCGACGCCAGCGTGGCGATGCGGCTGGACAGTTCGGCATCGCGCTGCGCCAGTTGTTCGGCGGAGGGGCGCACCTGCACCGCGGCCAGGGTGGCGATGCCGCTGTTGCGCTCGAAGGTGCGCTGGGCGATCTGCTCGGCGGAGGGGCGGACCTGCACGCTGTCCAGGGTGGTGACGGTCGGTGCGGCGATGGCCGGCGCGGCGAGCAGGGCGGCGATGGCGAAGGTCAGGGCGAAGGAAGCGGTTTTCATGGCGGGCCTCGTTGGTGTTGTTGAGCAGTGGTGTGGTAGTAAGGTAGAACACCTAATCAGGGTGTGCAAGAACTTTCTTCGGTTTTTTCTTGTTATTAAGCTCTCATTCATTATTTGCCTCGACTGCAGGTGTTGCGCCCAGATGCAAAGCAGATCCTGTGCCAACTTCAAAGCATTGTTATTCAAGGTTTTTTCGGCGAGCCGTGTGTCCGCGGGCGGACACCCGGTCGCTTGCGTACGTCCGTCTTCGGCCTGCCGGTCACCGTTGCGGCAGCGGCGTTGGCGCATCGCGTTCAGGATCGGAAGCGCCGGCCACGCTCGGGAACGGGCCGAAAGACATACGCGGGCGCGGCGGCGGCCCGTTACGATCGAGGCCTGTTGTCCTTCCACTCATTTCTCAAAAGGAACTTGCATGACCGTGTCGATCCGCCCCCGTGGGGCGCTGCTGGCCATCGCCCTGTCCACCGCGCTCGGCGCGCTGAGCTACGCGCCGCCGTCGAGTGCGGCCAGGCCGCCGGCTGCGGCGAAAGTGGACATCGCGTTCGAGCAGTTCACCCTGCCCAATGGCCTGCGCGTGGTGGTGCATACCGATCGCAAGGCGCCGATCGTGGCGGTCAACCTCTGGTACCACGTCGGCGCCAAGGACGAGCCGGCCGGGCGCACCGGTTTCGCGCACCTGTTCGAACACCTGATGTTCCAGGGCAGCGAGAACCACAGCGGCGAATTCTTCGAACCGTTCAAGCAGGTCGGCGCCACCGACCAGAACGGCACCACCAACAGCGACCGCACCAACTATTTCGAGAACGTGCCGACCACCGCGCTGGACATGGCGCTATGGATGGAGTCCGACCGCATGGGCCACCTGGTCGGCGCCATCGACCAGGCCGCGCTCGACGAACAGCGCGGCGTGGTCCAGAACGAGAAGCGCCAGGGCGAGAACCAGCCCTACGGCCAGGCCTGGGACAAGCTGAGCCGTGCGCTGTACCCGAAGGGCCACCCGTACCACCACAGCGTGATCGGCTCGATGAACGACCTCAACGCCGCCTCGCTGGCCGACGTGAAGCAGTGGTTCCGCACCTGGTACGGGCCGAACAACGCGGTGCTGGTGCTGGCCGGCGACATCGACGTGGCCACCGCGAAGGAGAAGGTCGCCCGCTATTTCGGCGATATCCCGGCCGGGCCGAGCATGGCGCAGCCGCAGGTCGACGTGGCCCAGCGCACCCAGTCCACCCGCGAGACGATGACCGACAAGGTGCCGCAGGCGCGCATCTACCGGGTCTGGAACGTGGCCCAGACCGGCACCGAGGACATTGATCGCCTGCAGCTGCTGGCGCAGGTGCTGGGCGGCGCCAAGTCGTCGCGGCTGGACCGGCGCCTGGTGCACGAGGACAAGCTGGTCGACCAGATCAGCGCCGGCGCCTGGCCGTCGCAGCTGGGTTCCAGCTTCGGCATCATCGCCACGGTGAAGCAGGGCGTGGATCCGGCCAAGGTCGAGGCGGTGATCGACGAGGAGCTGCGCAAGCTGCTCGACAAGGGGCCGGACAAGGACGAACTGCTGCGGGCCAAGACCGCGTTCCGCGCCGGCTTCGTGCGCGGCATCGAGCGCATCGGCGGGTTCGGCGGCAAGGCCGATGCGCTGGCCGAGTGCACGGTGTTCACCGGCGATCCGGGCTGCTTCCGCACCTCGTTGGCCACGATCGAGTCCACCCGCGCGCGCGATCTGAAGGCGGTGGGCCGCAAATGGCTGGGCAAGGGCGACCACACCCTGGTGGTGGAACCGGGCGAGCGCGTGGCGCTGGCCGAGGAGCCGGCCGTGCAGCCGGCGCCGCTGAATCCGCCGCCGGTCGATCCGAAGTACCGCGCGCTGCCCAGCGTCGTCGATCGCAGCGCCGGCCCGCCCAAGACCACCCAGTTCCCGCAGCTGAAGTTCCCGGCGCTGCAACGCGCCACGCTGAAGAACGGTACCCGGCTGATCCTGGCCGAGCGCCACGACGTGCCGGTGGTGCAGTTCAGCTACGAATTCCCGGGCGGCTTCAGCGCCGACCAGGGGCGCAAGTCGGGCACCGCCAACTTCACCATGGGCATGCTCGACGAAGGCGCCGGCAGCTACGACTCGCTGGGCTTCGCCGATGCCGCCGACACGCTGGGCGCCACGCTCAGCGCCGGCGCCTCGCTGGACGGCAGCAACGCCTACCTGTCGGCCTTGAAGGAGAACCTGGCGCCGTCGCTGGCGCTGTACGCCGACATGCTGCGGCGTCCGCGCTTCGAGCAGAAGGAGATCGAGCGGATCAAGGCGAGCTGGATCGCCGGCATCCGCCAGGAGAAGGCGCAGCCCAACGCGGTGGCGATGCGGGTGCTGCCGCCGCTGCTGTACGGCGCTGGCCACCCGTATGCGATCCCGTTCAGCGGCAGCGGCACCGAGCCGGCGATCGCGGCCCTGGAGCGCACCGATCTGGTGGACTTCCAGCGCGACTGGATCCGCCCCGAACAAGCCACCCTGATCGTGGTCGGCGACACCACCCTGGCCGAGGTGGTGCCGCTGCTGGACGCGCAGTTCGGCGACTGGAAGGGCGAGGGCACGGCGCCGTCGCTGCAGGCGCCGGCGGCGGTGCCGCGTCCGAGCAAGCCGCGGGTGTACCTGATCGACCAGCCCGGCGCGGTGCAGGCCAACCTGTTCGCTGCCGAACTGGTGCCGCCGACCACGGATGCGTCCTCGATCCGCTTCGACACCGCCAACGGCGTGCTCGGCGGCGATTTCACCTCGCGGTTGAACATGAACCTGCGCGAGAACAAGCACTGGTCGTACGGCGCGCGCAGTTCTGCCTCCAATACGCTGGGCCAGCGCCCGTGGTCGGCCGCCGCGCCGGTGCAGATCGACAAGACCGCGCCGGCGTTGCAGGAGATGCAGAAGGAGATCAGCGCCTTCGCCAGCGGCAAGCTGCCGCCGACGGCGGAGGAAGTGGCGCGGATCCGCAACATCCAGACCCTGAGCCTGCCTGGCGCCTACGAGACCGCCAGTTCGGTGCTCGGTGCGATCGGCGGCATCGTCCGCTACGGGCGGCCCGACGACTACGTGTTCAAGCGCAAGGCCGAGATCGAGGCGATGACCCCGGCGCAGGTGGCGCAGGCCGCCGCGACCCTGGACCCGAACGCACTGACCTGGGTGGTGGTGGGCGACCTGAAGCAGATCGAGCGCCCGGTGCGCGCGCTGAAGCTGGGCGAAGTGACGGTGATCGACGCCGACGGCAAGCCGCAGGGCGCGGCCGCGCCGGTCGCGCCCAAGCGCTGAGGGTGGCGGCCTGCGGGGCCGGGTGAGGATGCGGGCGCAGCCTCGCGCGCCAACTCCGCGAGACGCTTCGCGCCGGACCCTCACCCCAACCCCTCTCCCGGTGGTAGAGGGGCTTAGGCCGTTCCCTTCTCCTTGCGAGGACATGGCCCCTTTCGGGGGACGGTGGCCCACAGAGCCGGATGACATGGCGAAGCTTCGCGCACCGGAGGCCCCCGTGGCCGGCTCCGGTGCGCATTGCGGCCCCCGGGATCCGGCGGCGTCATTGCCAATTCAGCAATCTGCGGCACAATCCGGGTTCTCTCAGCCTGCGGTCCCTCTCCATGCGCCTACCGATCGCGTTGCTCCTGCTCGCCAGTCTCGCCGCCTGCACCTGGGTGCCGATGGCGCCGGAAGGCAAGACCGTGCGTGTACTGCCGCCAGGGCAGGCGCCGGCCGGCTGCGAGAAGCGGGGCGAGGTGGTGGTGTCGGTGAAGAGCAACGTGGGCTTCTACCAGCGCAACCCGCTGCGGGTGCGCGAGGAACTGGAGACCCTGGCGCGCAACGAAGCCCCCGGCGTCGGTGCGAATACCGTGCAGGCGATGGGCGAACCGGTCGACGGCGACCAGCGCTACGGCGCCTATCAGTGCAGCGTTCGCTGAACCGGTTAAGCCATACGCTCTGTTCCAATTTGTTAAAGATGCGGTAAAACCGGGCAGCCGCTAGAATTGGCGCCCCTTCGCCTTATCCCGGCGTACATCTCGATGCTCTTCAACAATGTCTCCATCGCGGGACTGGCGCATATCGATGCGCCGCACACGCTGACTTCCAAGCAGATCAACGAACGCCTGCAACCGACCTACGACCGTCTCGGCATCCGCACCGACGTGCTCGGCGACATCGCCGGCATCCACGCGCGGCGCATGTGGGATGCGGACATGCAGGCGTCCGATGCGGCCACCCTGGCCGCGCGCAAGGCGATGACCGACGCGGGCATCGACGCCGGCCAGGTCGGGCTGCTGGTCAATACTTCGGTCAGCCGCGACTACCTGGAACCGTCCACCGCCAGCATCGTCTCCGGCAACCTGGGCGTGGGCGAGGAATGCATGACCTTCGACGTCGCCAATGCCTGCCTGGCCTTCATCAACGGCATGGACATCGCGGCGCGGATGATCGAGCGCGGCGAGATCGACTATGCGCTGGTGGTGGACGGCGAGACCGCCAACCTGGTGTACGAGAAGACCCTGGAGCGGATGACCTCCCCGGACGTGACCGCGCAGGAATTCCGCGACGAGCTGGCCGCGCTGACCCTGGGCTGCGGCGCCGCGGCGATGGTGATGGCGCGCGCCGAGCTGGTGCCCGACGCCCCGCGCTACCGCGGCGGCGTGACCCGCTCGGCCACCGAGTGGAACACCCTGTGCCGGGGCAACCTGGACCGCATGGTCACCGATACCCGCATGCTGCTGATCGAGGGCCTCAAGCTGGCGCAGAAGACCTTCATCGCCGCCAGGCAGGCGCTGGGCTGGGCGGTGGACGAGCTGGACCAGTTCGTGATCCACCAGGTCAGCCTGCCGCACACCCAGGCCTTCATCAAGAACTTCGGCATCGATCCGAAGAAGGTGATGACCATCTTCGGCGAGCACGGCAACATCGGTCCGGCCAGCGTGCCGATCGTGCTGAGCAAGCTGCGCGAACTGGGGCGCCTGAAGAAGGGCGACCGGATCGCGCTGATGGGCATCGGCTCGGGCCTGAACTGCTCGATGGCCGAGGTGGTCTGGTAGGCGGGAGGCGTTGTGTCGGGTCCATTGCGCCGAATGCGCCACTAATTTTCCTTGTCCGGCCCAATCTGGCGCTTTGGGAAAATTATTGGTAGTTTTCTTTCTTAATGGCCGCATTCGGTGGCTGTAAGGAAAGCGATGCCTCCTCGCCGTTCCACCGGGCATTACGTTTCCGGTTCGCTGGCCGGGAGTCGTTACCAGGCGTTCGTCCCCGATCCGCTGCCGCCTGCGCTGCCGCTGGACCTGGCCGCGCCGGCATTGATCGCCCGCAAGGAACGCGCGGACCAGGCCCTGGGACGCCTGGATGGCATCACCTTGATGCTGCCGGATCCGGAACTGTTCCTCTACCAATACGTGCGCAAGGAAGCGCTGCTGTCCTCGCAGATCGAGGGGACGCAGTCGTCGTTGTCGGACCTGCTGCTGTTCGAGTTGGATGAGGCGCCGGGCGTGCCGCTGGACGACGTGGAGGAGGTATCCAACTACGTCGCCGCGCTGAACCACGGGCTCAAGCGTTTGCGCCAGGACGACTTCCCGCTGTCCTTGCGCCTGATCCGGGAAATGCACGCCTTGCTGTTGCGGGGCGGGCGCGGTGCCGGCAAGCGGCCCGGCGAATTCCGCTCGGGACAGGTATGGATCGGCGGCGCCTCGCCGGCGCTGGCGCATTTCGTACCGCCGCCGCCCGAAGTCCTGGAGACGGTGCTGGGTGCATTCGAACGCTTCCTGCACGCGCCGGCCAGCGACGTGTCGCCACTGGTCAAGGCGGCGTTGGCGCATGTGCAGTTCGAGACGATCCATCCTTTCAGCGACGGCAATGGCCGGCTGGGGCGGCTGCTGATCGCGTTGATCCTGTGCAATGAAGGCGTCTTGCGCGAACCGAGTCTGTATCTGAGCCTGTTCTTCAAGCGGCATCGCGCGCAGTACTACGAGCGTCTCAATGCCGTGCGCACCGAGGGTGACTGGGAAGGGTGGCTGGGATTCTTCCTCGACGGCATCGTGGATACGGCGCAGCAAGCGGTCAGCACCGCGCAGCGTTTGCTGGCGCTGTTGGCGCAAGATCGTGCGCGGATTGCCGGTCTGGGCACGCGTGCCGGCAATGTCGGACTGGTGTTCGAGCAGTTCGCACGCAGGGTGTTGCTTGGCGTGCCGCAGGTGCAGCCGCATCTGGCGCTGAGCGCACCGACGATCCGCGCGGCCATCCGTACCCTGCAGGAACTGGCGATCGTCAACGAACTCACCGGCCAGCAGCGGCACCGCGTCTTTGCCTATCAGGCGTATCTGGACATCCTCAGCGAAGGCGCGCAGCCGCTATGACTGCGCCTGCGCCCGCCTGTGCAGACATGCCATCTGCATGCCTTGACCGCAACGCCGATGCACATGCCTCGCTTCATTTCCCACTTTCAATTGGTCGACCCACATGAACTACCCCGGCTACCCCTTCACCCCGCAGCGTTTCCAGGTCCGTCCGGGGCTGGCGATGTCCTACCTCGACGAAGGCCCGCGCGACGGCGAGGTGGTGCTGATGCTGCACGGCAATCCGTCGTGGAGCTATCTGTGGCGGCATCTGGTGACCGGCCTGTCGGACCGCTACCGCTGCATCGTGCCCGACCATATCGGCATGGGCCTGTCGGACAAGCCGGACGATGCGCCGGGCGCGCAGCCGGGCTACGACTACACCCTGCAATCGCGCGTGGACGATCTTGACGCGCTGCTGCGGCACCTGGGCATCGACGGCCCGGTGACGCTGGCGGTGCACGACTGGGGCGGCATGATCGGTTTCGGCTGGGCGCTGTCGCACCACGCGCAGGTCAAGCGGCTGGTGATCACCAACACCGCCGCGTTCCCGTTGCCGGCGGCCAAGCCGATGCCGTGGCAGATCGCGATGGGCCGGCATTGGCGCCCGGGCGAGTGGTTCATCCGCACCTTCAACGCGTTCTCCTCCGGCGCCTCGTGGCTGGGCGTGTCGCGGCGCATGCCCGCTGCCGTGCGCCGCGCCTACGTGGCGCCGTACGACAGTTGGGCCAACCGCATTTCCACGATCCGCTTCATGCAGGACATCCCGCTGTCGCCGGCCGACAAGGCCTGGTCGTTGCTGGAACGCTCGGCGCAGGCGTTGCCTTCGTTCGCCGACCGCCCGGCGTTCATCGCCTGGGGCCTGCGCGACATCTGCTTCGACCATCACTTCCTGGCCGGTTTCCGCCAGGCGCTGCCGCAGGCCGAGGTCATGGCGTTCGAGGACGCCAACCACTACGTGCTCGAAGATAAGCACGAGGTGCTGGTGCCGGCGATCCGCACGTTCCTGGACAGGCATCCGCTGGGCTGACGCGCCGTCGCCGGCGCGCATCGGTCCGGCGGCGGGCGCGCATCGTGCTGAGGCGCGTCGTTGGCCATGGCGCGCGTCGCAGCGGGAGACGTCGCCGGCTTGTTCGCGAAAACTGCAAACGATTGCCGCTCTGTAATAAACAGGTCTCTGTACAGTGCAGGCGATGCACGCAAGCGGACCGGAGTAAAGACGAAGTGAGAGCGATCGCAATGTCGATGTTGTTGATGGCGATGAGCGCCACCGGCGCGCACGCGGAAGGCCTGACCACCTCACCCGACGGCAAGCACCTGGCGGTCGGTTTCGGCCAGCCCACCTACAAACAGGTGCTGCACTACCGGAAAATGTACGACAAGAAGCCGTTTCCCGATGCCGAGCTCTATTACTACAGCAACGGCATGTACAAGCTCATCTCGCAAGGCGAGAACCACTACGGCGTCTATGTGCTGCAAGGCAGTTTCGACGACGAGAGCTATACCGTCCGCTTCATTTCCCTGCCTTCCGAGGATTGGGGCAACAAGACCGCCTTCCACCAGTTGACCTTCGTCCGCGGCGAGGACAAGAACATCTTCATCCAGAACGCGATCGTCGACACCGGCGAAGCCATCGCCCAGCAGAACGGCACCTACACCATGGAAAAGAACACCGTGACCAATCCGGTGCCGACCAGGTGGAAGAACCGCTGAAGTGCAGCCATGCTCGGCTTTGGCGCTGGGCGGACGTCGCCAGCGCCATGGCGCCGTGCACCGATGAGAGTGCGGTCGTCGGACAGGCTGCTCAGCGTGCGGTTGACCTTGCGCTGAGCGCAGCGGCATCGCGCAATCAGGCGTCCGGAAGATTGCGCTCGGTCACGCCATCCCAGTCGTCTTCGGTCAGCAACGGCAGCCCGTGCGCCAGTCGCGACTTGTCGCACTGCGCGCTGCGTTCGCCGAACTCCAGCGAGGCGGGCACCGCGGCGCATACCGACGGGCGCCGGTCGTGGATCGTGCAGCGGCTGTAGCGGCCGATCTGCGCGTCCAGCGCCACGCAGCGCGGCTGCGCCTGCGAGGTGCCGCGCATCACCCGTTCGTGGGTGCGCAACGGTTCGGTGAGTGCGAACGGGACCCTGCCGCCCAGGTCGGGATCGGCTTCGCTCCAGTGGAAACTGACGCGGAAGTAGGCGCAGCAGGCGCCGCAGGTGAGGCAGGGATGTGCCATGGCAGCCGGGCCTTGCGCGGCAAACAGCGTTGGGGGGCGCGGCATTCTGACCGAACCGGCGCGCGCTGCAAGCGGCGCGGCATTCAGGCGGCGGCGTTTCGTGCGCGATCAGGCCAGTCGCGGCGCCGCATGCTGCTGCAGGAAGGTCAGAAAACTGGCGAGCTTGGGCAGCGGTCGACGGTCCTGCCGATACAGCGCGTGGACCGGGCGGCTGGCCGGCAGATAGGCCTCGAGCAGGCCGACCAGGCGTCCGGCGGCAAGATCCTCGGCCACTAGCACCTGCGGCTGCAACAGCAGCCCGGCGCCGTGCAGGGCGGCCTGGCGCAAGGCGGCGCTGCTGTTGCAGCGCAGGGCGGTCTTGGCCGGCCAGCCCGCGGTCGCGCCCGACGCCTCCAGCCGCCAGGCCGAACGCGGGTTCCAGGCCGCGTGTCCGAGGCAGCGGTGCGCGGCCAGGTCGGCGGGCGTGGCCGGCACGCCGTGGCGCGCCAGATAGGCCGGTGCGGCGCAGATCGCCATGCGGTAGTGGCCCAGCGGGCGCGCCACCAGGTTCAGGGGGGGATCCAGCGCGCCGACCCGGATCGCCAGGTCGATGCCGTCTTCGATCAGGTCGACCACGCTGTTGCTCAGGTCCAGTTCGATGCGCACCTGGGGGAACTGCGCCTGATACTCGGCCACCGCCGCGGCGATCACGCATTCGCCCAGCGTGGTGGCGGCGCTGATCCGCAGCAGCCCGCTCGGCGCGGCGGCCAGGCGCTCGACCGAGCTTTCGGCCCAGCGCAGCTGTTCGAGCACGCGCTTGCCCTCTTCGTAGAAACGGCGACCGGCGTCGGTCAGGCCCTGGCGGCGGGTGCTGCGTTCCAGCAGCCGCGCACCCAGATGGGTCTCGAGCTGGCGGACCAGCTTGCCGACCATCACCGCGCTGATGTCCAGCCGCCGCGCGGCGGCGCTGAAGCTGCCGGCCTCCACGGCGGCGACGAAGACCTCGATGCTGCGCAGTTTGTCCACGATTGCGAACCCTGGGTTTGCAGTGCTGGAAATTCTGCGCCATTTTTCGCCGCCCGGTACACGGCCAGACTGCCCGCCTCACACCAGCAGGAGCAGTGGCATGAAGGCAGTCGTCATCGGCGGAACCGGCACCCTGGGCCGGGCCGTGGTGCAGGAGCTGGGGCGCGACCACGAGGTGATCGCGGTCGGCCACACGCGCGGCGCGTCCACCGTGGACATCACCGACGACGCCAGCGTGCAGGCGCTGTTCGCCGCGCTGGGGCCGGTGGATGCGATCGTCTCGACCAGCGGCGAACTGCACTTCGGCGAGCTCGCCACGCTGCAGCCGGCGCAGTTCGCGCTGGGGCTGCAGCACAAGCTGCTGGGCCAGGTGCGGCTGGCGCTGTTCGGCCAGCACCATCTCAACGAAGGCGGTTCGATCACGCTGACCGGCGGCATCGTCGCCGACGAACCGATCCGCGGCGGCAGCAACGCCACCACGGTCAACACCGCGCTGGAGGGCTTCGTGCGCGCGGCCGCCTGCGAGTTGCGCGGCGGCCGCCGCATCAATGTGGTCAGCCCGACCGTGCTGAGCGAATCGGCCGAACAGTACGGGGCGTTCTTTCCTGGATTCGAGAGCGTCAGCGCCGCGCGCGCGGCGCTGGCCTATCGGCGCAGCGTGGCCGGGATCCAGAGCGGGCGCACGTTCCGGGTCGCCTAGGGCGTTATCAATCCCCCGAGCAGCTCGCGCCACTCCCGCGCATGCGTGTTCACGTCAGCGCTGGCGCGGCAGCGTGCACGCGCAAGAGCGGCCCTACGGGTTGGGCCTGTCAGGCCGCCAGCCGGCGCCGCGCGGCTTGAGCTGACCGCCAGTCAGGCGCTGCGCCACGCAGCGCCGGCTGGCGACCTGACAGACCCAGCGCGACCTGCTCGGGAATTGATGACATGCCCTAGGGCAACAGGCCGCGCCGATCCTGCGCACGAACGGGACAAGCAAGAGAGCGGACGTGGACGCGTGTGCAGTCCCGAACCATGACGCGCCCCTCAGTCGCTGCGCCACGCAGCACCAACTGGCGACCTGACGATCCAACGTGACCTGCTCGGCACTGCATGACATGCCTTGGCGGCATGGCGATGCCATCGGCGATAATCGGCCGATGACCACGACCCCCATCTGCAACATCGCCGCGACGCTGCCGCCGTTGGCCCGCGAGCGCCCCGACCAGATCGCCATCCGCTGCCCGGGCGGCCGCGGCGCCAATGGCCTGGCCGCCTACGACGTGACCCTGAGCTATGCGCAGCTGGATGCGCGCAGCGACGCGATCGCCGCCGGGCTGGGCGGCTACGGCATCGGCCGCGGCACCCGCACGGTGGTGATGGTGCGGCCGTCGCCGGAGTTCTTCCTGCTGATGTTCGCGCTGTTCAAGGCCGGTGCGGTACCGGTGCTGGTGGATCCGGGCATCGACAAGCGCGCGCTCAAGCAATGCCTGGACGAGGCGCAGCCGGAGGCGTTCATCGGCATTCCGCTGGCGCAGCTGGCGCGGCGCCTGCTGGGCTGGGCGCGCTCGGCGCAGCGCATCGTCACCGTGGGCCGGCGCTGGGCCTGGGGCGGTACCACGCTGGCGCAGATCGAGCGTGCCGGCAGCGGCGCCGGCAGCCAGCTGGCCGACACCGCGGCCGACGACGTGGCCGCGATCCTGTTCACCAGCGGCTCCACCGGCGTGCCCAAGGGCGTGGTCTACCGGCATCGCCATTTCGTCGGCCAGATCGAACTGATGCGCAACGCGTTCGACATGCAGGCCGGCGGCATCGACCTGCCGACCTTCCCGCCGTTCGCCCTGTTCGATCCGGCGCTGGGGCTGACCTCGGTGATCCCGGACATGGACCCGACGCGGCCGGCCAGCGCCGATCCGCGCAAGCTGCACGATGCGATCGACCGCTTCGGGGTGACCCAGCTGTTCGGTTCGCCGGCGCTGATGCGGGTACTGGCCGACTACGGCCGTCCATTGCCGAACGTGCGTTGCGCCACTTCTGCCGGCGCGCCGGTGCCGCCGGAGATCGTGGCCAAGATCTGCAGCCTGCTGCCGGAGGACGGCAAGCTGTGGACGCCGTACGGCGCCACCGAGTGCCTGCCGGTGGCGGCGATCGAAGGCCGCGAACTGCAAGACACGCGCGCGGCCACCGAAACCGGCGCCGGCACCTGCGTCGGCGCGGTGGTGGCGCCGAACGTGGTGCGCATCATCGCCATCGACGATGCGGCTATTCCTGAGTGGGCGGGCGTGCGCGAGCTGCCGGCGGGTACGGTCGGCGAGATCACCGTGGCTGGGCCGACCACCACCGACACCTATTTCAACCGCGATGCGGCCACGCGCATCGCCAAGATCCGCGAGCGCCTGGACGACGGCAGCGAGCGCATCGTGCATCGCATGGGCGACATCGGCTATTTCGACGCGCAGGGCCGGCTGTGGTTCTGCGGGCGCAAGACCCAGCGCGTGGAGACTGCGCAGGGGCCGCTGTACACGGAGCAGGTCGAACCGATCTTCAACACCTTGCCGTGGCTGCGCCGCAGCGCGCTGGTCGGGATCGGCGAGGCGGGCGCGCAGCGTCCGGTGCTGTGCTACGAACTGCAGGCGGGCGTGGCGCCGCCGGCGCAGCCGGACGCCGTGCTGCGCGCGCTGGCGCAGACGCATGCGCACACCGCCGGCATCGCCGATTTCCTGCGTCATCCGGGCTTCCCGGTGGATATCCGCCACAACGCCAAGATCGGCCGCGAGAAGCTGGCGCTGTGGGCCAAGGACCGCGTGCGCTGAGGCCGCCGCAATGGGCGAGCGCTACCGGCTGGACGACCTGCGCATCGACGTGGCGCGGCAGCGGGTCGAACGCGACGGCGTGGCGCTGGAACTGGGCGGGCTGAGTTTCCGCCTGCTGCATTACCTGCTGCAGCAGGGCCAGCGCGTGGTCGGCTTCGACGAACTGATCGCGCAGGTGTGGGCGCCGGCGCTGGTCAACGAGGAGACCGTGACCCAGCGCGTGCGCTTGCTGCGGCAGGCGCTGGGCGATGCCTCGCGACAGCCGCGCTATCTGCGTTCGGTGCGTGGCCAGGGCTACCAGCTGTGCGCACCGGTGCGCAGCGACGAAGACGACGGCGACAGAGACGACGCACCGGCACCGCGACGACCGCGTTGGCGTGGCATCGCGATCGCGGCAGTCGTGGCGCTCGGTGTCGGGACGCTGGCGGCGCTGGCGTGGTCGTGGTCTGCGCCGCCGCCGCAAGCGGCGGCGTCACCGCTGCTGCAACGCGCCGAGTATTACGCCGGCATCGGCCAGCGCGACGACAACGAACGCGCGATCGCGCTGTACCGGCAGCGTCTGCAGCAAGTCCCCGACGAGCCGCGCGCGTTGCTCGGGCTCAGTCGCGCCTACAGCGCGCGCGTGTGCCAGTACGGCGGCGATGCGCAGTACGTCGCGCTCGCGCGGCGCCTGGCGGCGCAGGTGATCGCGGCGCAGCCGCAGCTGGCCGCCGCGCATGCCGCACTCGGCTACGCGCACGATTGCAGCGGCGAGTACGCGGCGGCGCTGGCCGCCTACGAGCGCGCGCTGCAGCTGGATCCGGGCGCCGATGCAGTGCGCGGCTCGGCTGCGTATCTGTACGAGCGCAAGGGGCAATTGGCGCAGGCGTTGGCCGCCAACCTGCAGGTGCGCGATCCGGCGCGGGTGCGGTTCCTGCCGATCCAGATCGCCAGCAACCTCAACCTGCTCGGCTACGTCAGCGCCGCCGAGGCGCGCTATCGCGACAGCTTCCAGCTGTATCCGGACAGCGCGTTCTCCAACCTGGCCTGGCCGAGTTTCCTGTTCGCGCATGGCCGCACCGCCGAAGCGCAGGCGGCATTGGACGAGGCGCTGGGGCGCGGCACCGACTACGCCGGGCTGTACCTGCTGCAGGCGGAACTGGCGTTGGCGCAGGGCGATGCGGCACGTGCGCGCCAGGCCAGTCTGCATGCGCTGCGGCTGCGTCCGCAGGGCAGCCTGGCGCAGACGCTGGCATGGACGCTGGACGCGCAGCCGCGGCCCGCCGCGCCGGCGTTGCGGGCGCGGGCGCAAGACCTGTTGCGCAGCCTCGCGGGTGGCGCCGACCCACTCGATGGGCTGGATGCGGCGCTGCTGCTGCAACTGGCCGGCGACCCGGACGCGGCATTGGATGCATTGCGCCGCGCACAGGCCGCCGGCTATCGCGATGCGGCCTACCTGCGAGTGTCGCCGCTGCTGGCGCCGCTGCGCACGCAGGCCGGCTTCGCCACGTTGCTGGCGCGCAACCAGGCCGACATCGCCGCCCAGCGCGCGCAAGTGCGCCGCGCCGGCCTGCTGCCGCAGGAAACCGGCGCGGCTACGGCAGCGCCTTGAGCACGTAGTCGGCGAGCAGCGCCTGCGACTGCGGGTGCATCTTCGGCGTGTTGTAGGCGCCGCGGGTGATCACCACCACCAGGCGTTCCTCGGGCAGCACGAACACGTAGTTGCCGCCGTTGCCGGACATCGCCCACACCCCGCGCTCCACGCCGCGCACCGGGAAGCGGAAACGCCACAGCAGATAGCCGTAGTCGGCGTCCTCGCGCGCCTGCGCGTGCACCGTGGTCATCGCCCGCACCCAGTCCGCCGGCAGCACCTGCTGGCCGTGCCAGCGGCCCTGGTCGAGCAGCAACTGGCCGAACTTGGCCAGGTCGCGGCTGCGATAGCGGGTGCCGCCGCCGCCCATGCCCACGCCCTCGGCGGAGCGGCCCCAGTGGACGTCGGTGATGCCCAGTGGCCGTTCCAGCGCCTGCGCGGCGAAGTCTTCCAGGTGCTGGCCGGTGGCTTTCTCCACCAGCGCGCCGAGCAGGAAGCTGCCGGCGGTGCAGTAGGCGAAGGCGCGGCCGTGCGGGCTGTTCTCGGGGCGGCGCATCCATGGCGCGTAGCCCTTGATCGGCAGGTCCAGCGCGAACTGGGTCCAGTCCGCACTGACATACATGCGTTCCTCGTTGCCGCTGGAGAACGCGTTCTCGTCGTCGCACTCCAGCTGCGAACTCATCGTCAGCAGGTCCTCGACGGTGATCGCGCGCTTGCGCGGGTCCGGCTGCTGCCAATGGCGGTCGCCGAAGGCGTCGTAGACCTTGGCCTGCGCGCCGGCCAGGCGGCCGCGGTCGATCGCTGCGCCCACCAGCATCGCGGTGACGCTCTTGGTCGCCGAGCGGGTGTCTTGCAGGGTCTGCCGATCAGCATCGCCGAAGTAGCGTTCGTAGACCAGTGCGCCGTCGCGCACGATCAGCACGCTGCTGGTGTCCGGCGCCTTGCCGTCGGCGATGGCCTGCTCCAGTGCCGCGAGCGTGGCCATGTTCCAGCCGGTGGCCCTGGCGTCGGCGACCTTCCAGCCGTCTCCGAGCGCTGGCGGCGCGGTGGCGGTGGTGATGGCGGTGGTGATTGTGGCGGCGGGCGCGGCATGGACGACAGGCGCGGCGAGGGCGAACAAGGTGCACAGCAGGAACGGGAGGCGCGACATGGTGGAACTCCGGAAGGAAGCGGTCCGCGCACTGCGCCAGCACCGTGGATGAAGTGCCTGATGCCACGGTGAAGAATTATGAAGTTCCGAAATATCAATGGCTTGGCGTGCGCAGCGGCGTCGCCCGCCGCCGCGCGGATCGCCTTCCCCGGCGACCCCGGCTATCGTGTGCGCCCTGGTGCGAACGGTGCGGCGCGATGAAGATAGTGGTGACGGGCGGTGGTGGATTCCTGGGACAGGCGCTGTGTCGCGGGCTGGTCGCGCGCGGGCACGAGGTGATCAGCTACAACCGCGGCCACTATCCGGAACTGCAGGCGCTGGGCGTGGCCCAGGTGCGCGGCGACCTGACCGATGCGCAGGCGCTGCACCATGCCGTACAAGGGGCCGAGGCGGTGTTCCACAATGCGGCCAAGGCCGGTGCCTGGGGCAGCTACGACAGCTACTACCAGCCCAACGTGGTCGGCACCGAGAACGTGCTGGCCGCCTGCCGCGCGCATGGCGTGGGCCGCCTGATCTACACCTCCACGCCGAGCGTGACCCATCGCGCCACGCATCCGGTCGAAGGCCTGGGCGCGGACCAGGTGCCGTACGGCGAGAACTTCCAGGCGCCGTACGCGGCGACCAAGGCGATCGCCGAGCGCGCGGTGCTCGCCGCCAACGACGCGCAGCTGGCGGTGGTGGCGCTGCGGCCGCGGCTGATCTGGGGGCCGGGCGACAATCAGATCCTGCCCAAGCTGGTCGAGCGCGCACAGGCCGGCCGCGTGCGCCTGGTCGGCGGCGGCGACAACCGGGTCGATTCCACCTTCATCGACAATGCCGCGCAGGCGCATTTCGACGCATTCGAGCATCTGCGCGTCGGTGCGGCCTGCGCCGGCAAGGCGTACTTCATTTCCAACGGCGAGCCGCTGCCGATGCGCGAGTTGCTGAACAAGCTGCTGGCCGCGGTCGGCGCGCCGCCGGTGACCAAGACCCTGTCGTTCAAGGCGGCGTATCGCATCGGCGCCGCCTGCGAAACGCTGTGGCCGCTGCTGCGCCTGCGCGGCGAGCCGCCGCTGACCCGCTTCCTGGCCGAGCAGCTGTGCACGCCGCATTGGTACAGCATGGAACCGGCGCGGCGCGATTTCGGCTATGTGCCGCAGGTTTCGATCGAGCAGGGCCTGCAGCGGCTGGCGTCGTCATGGCGCCGCGACACTTCCGTCACTTCCTGACGACCGGCGGTTTCCGAAGATACCTGCGCGCCGATTCGGCACGACAACTTCTGGACCTTGCCATGCTGCATTACGCCATCATCTTCTTCGTCATCGCCATCATTGCGGCCGTGCTCGGTTTCAGCGGCATCGCCGGCGCCGCGACCAACATCGCCTGGATCCTGTTCGTGGTGTTCCTGATCCTGGCCGTGATCTCGATGTTCCGTCGCGGCAAGGTGTAGTCGCCCGCGCTGCATCGCGAACGGCCCGCCGCACCGGAGACATCCGGTGCGGCGGGCCGTTCGTTTTTGTGCGCGCCGCTGGCGCCGGAGTCGCGCCATTGCATGGCCGCCGCGCTATTCGCCGGATCCCGGCAAGGCCACCGCGCTCCGCAGCGCCGCATCCTGCGCATGGCGTTCCAGCGCCAGCTCGATCAGGCGCGTGATCAGCGCGCGGTAGCTCAGCCCGCTGGCCTGCCACAGCTTCGGATACATGCTGATGCGGGTGAAGCCGGGCAGGGTGTTGAGTTCGTTGATCACGATGCGGCCGTCGCCGGTCAGGAACACGTCCACCCGCGCCAGGCCGGCGCATTCCAGCACGGCGTAGGCGCGCAACGCGACGGCGCGGATGCGTTCCTGGGTAGCCTCGTCGATCGCGGCGGGCACCACGACCTCGGCGCCTGTCTCGCTGATGTATTTGGTCTCGTAGGAATAGAACGCGTCGTGCACCACCACCTCGCCGCAGACGCTGGCTTGCGGAGCGTCGTTGCCGAGCACGGCGCATTCGATTTCGCGCCCATCGATGGCCGCTTCCACCAGCACCTTGTGGTCGTAGGCAAGGGCCAGCGCCAGCGCCGCATCGAAGCCGGCCGCATCGTGCACCTTGCTCACGCCCACCGACGAGCCTTGGTTGGCCGGCTTGACGAACAACGGCAGCCCGAACTGCGCGGCCAGCGCGGCGAAATCGGCCTGCGTCGCATCGCGGCGGCGGATGCAGGCGAACGGCGCCACCTCCAGCCCGGCGTCGCGCAGCAGGCGCTTGGCCACGTCCTTGTCCATCGCCAGCGCCGAGCCGAGCACGCCGGAGCCGACGAACGGCAGTCCGGCCATGCGCAACAGGCCTTGCAGCGAGCCGTCCTCGCCCAGCGTGCCGTGCACGATCGGGAACGCCACGTCGATCTGCTCCAGTGCCTGTGCCGGCTGCAGCGCGCGCAACGGCTGCGTGTCGTCGCCGGGGATCACCGCCACGCCGCGTCCGCTGCGCTGCAGCGCGATCCGTGCCGGATCGTCGGCATGCAGCAGGAAGCCGTCGCGCTCGTTGGCGTGCCAGCAGCCCTGCTTGTCGATGCCGATCAGGGTGGCGTCGAAACGCTGCGGGTCCAGCGCATCGACGATGTTGCGCGCCGATTGCAGCGAGACCTCGTGCTCGGCCGACTTGCCGCCGAAGATGATGCCGACCCGGATCTTGCGCATGTCGCGGCTCCGTCATTGCCCGATGAAGGGGCGATAGCATGGGCCATCGCCGCGCGTCGCGGGAGAGGGTATCTGCGACGCACGCGCAGGGCTCCGCGGACTGTGGCGGGGGATGGACGCCGTTCGCGGAGCTTGCCAACATAGGTCGCTCAGGGGACAGGGGATGCACTCGATGCGACGTTGGACGTTCGTGGCCGGCCTTGCGCTGGCCGGCATGGCATGCGCGCAGGCCGAGCCGCCGCCGCTGGATCTGGCCCCGTATCTGAAGCGCGACCAGTTCGAGCGGGTCAAGATCTCGCCGACCGGCGCCTACTATGCCGTCACCCAGCCGATGGAGGACCGGACCGGGCTGGTGGTCGTTCGCCGCAGCGACAAGCAGCTCTCGGCCAGGATCATCGGCGGCGCCGACTCGGTGATCGACGATTTCTGGTGGGCCAACGACGAGCGCATCGTGGTGTCGATGGCCGAGCGTTTCGGCACGCGCGATGAGCCCGTGGCGATCGGGCAGCTGCACGCCATCGATGCCGACGGCAAGAATCCCCGATTGCTGGCCAGCCCGTATGGGATGAACGACGCGGTCAACGCGGCCACGCTCAAGGTGGGCCTGGATCCGTCGGTGTACATGCTCGATACGCTGCCGCAGGATCCGCGCAACGTGCTGGTGTCGGTGGTGGAGCAGACCAGCGACCCGACGGTCCATATCGATAAACTGGACATCTACAATCACCGGCGTACGCCCGTGGCGACCGCGCCGGTCTCGCGAGCGGACTTCGTTGCCGACCACGCCGGGCGCGTCCGTTTCGCCAACGGCGCCGATACCGGAAATTCAAGCAAGCTCTACTACCGCGACGACAATGCCACGCCGTGGCGGCTGATCAACGACGAAGCCGCCAGTTTCCATCGCGCCTATCCGTTGGGATTCTCCGCCGACGACAAGCTCGCCTATCTGCAGGTGGAGCAGGCCAGCGGCCCGGATGCGGTGGTGTCCTGGGATCCGGCGACCGACCGCTATTCGCCCTTGCTGCGCGACGAGCAGGTCGACCCGTACCGGGTATTGCGCGACCTGGACGGCAAGACGCCGATCGGCGTGTCGTTCATGAGCGACCGGATGCACAACCGTTTCTTCGACGACAACGCGCCGACCTCGCGCCTGTATCGATCGCTGGAAAAGGCGTTCAACGGCGATGCGGTGTTCATCACCTCGGCAACGGCCGATCGCCGGTTGCTGTTGCTCTACGTCTGGAGCGACCGCAACAACGGCGACTATTTCCTGTTCGACAGCACGGACAAATCGGCCAAGCGCGTGTTCAGCCGGCGCGAATGGTTCCGGCCCGACCAGGTCCCGCCCAGCCGCGAAGTCAGCTTCAAGGCCAGGGATGGCTTGCCGCTGCACGGCTATCTCACCCTGCCGCTGCATGCCGAGGCGGGTAAACCCTTGCCGATGGTGTTGCTGCCGCACGGTGGGCCGTTCGGCGTGTTCGACGCGCGGGATTTCGACGACGACGCGCAACTGCTCGCCGCGGCGGGCTATGCGGTGCTGCGGGTCAATTACCGCGGTTCGGGCAACTATGGCCGTGCCTTCACCCAGGCCGGGGCGAAGGAATGGGGCGGCCGCATGCAGGACGACCTGACCGATGCCACGCGCTGGGCGGCCGCGCAGGGCATCGCCGATGCCGCGCGCATCTGCATCTATGGCGCCAGCTACGGCGCCTACGCGGCGTTGATGGGCGCGGCCAGGGAGCCGGGCTTGTACCGCTGCGCCGCCGGCTACGTCGGGGTATACGACCTGGAGACGATGTACCGCGACCAGGCCAGGCGAGCGCGCTGGGCAAAGAACTGGGCCGGCGACTGGCTTGGCGAACGCGGCACCCTGGCCGCGCGCTCGCCGGTCAATCTGGCCGATCGCATCCGCATCCCGGTGTTCCTGGCCGCGGGCGGCAAGGACGAGCGTGCGCCGATCCAGCACACCGAGCGCATGGAAAAGGCGCTGAAGAAAGCCGGCGCGCCGGTGGAGTCGCTGTACTTCCCCAACGAGGGCCATGGCTTCTACACCGAGCCGCACCGGCGCGCCTACTACACCCAGTTGCTGGCGTTCCTGAGCAAACATCTGGGCGGCGCGCAGGCGCAGTAGCGCGGCACGCTTCACAGTCTGCCGCTCGCACGGTGCGGCGACGTGTCTGCCGCTAGAATGCGCGGCATGCCTGGATCTCCCTTCGATGCCCTCAAGCCCCTGGCCGGCCGCGCGCTGGAAGCGGCGCTCAACCGCGCGCTGGCGCTGGACCCGGATACCCGCGAGGCGCTGCGCGGTCTCGACGGCCAGCGCGTGGCGCTGACCCTGGACGCGCCGGCGCTGGCGCTGCAGATCCGCGTGGACGGCACGCGCCTGCAGGTCGGCCCGGTGGATGCGGCGCAGGAGCCGGACCTGGCGGTGCGCAGCACCCTCGGCGGGCTGTTCGCGCAGCTGCCGTTCCTGGCGCAGGCGCGGCGCGGGGCCAGCACTGGTGGGCGGGTGCGGGTGTCCGGCGATGCCGAGCTGGCGCGGCGCCTGCAGCAGTTGGCGGGGCGTTTCGACCCGGACTGGCAGCGCCCGTTCACCCAGGTGTTCGGCGACGTGCTCGGCGTGCAGTTCGCCAACGCGGCGCGCGCGGCGCTGCAGCAGGCCCAGCGCAGCGCGCAGGACCTGGCGCAGAGCGCGGCCGAATTCGTCACCGAGGAATCGCGCGACGTGGTCCCGCGCGCCGAGCTGGACGCGTTCTACGACGATGTGGATGCGGTGCGCGACGACATCGAGCGCCTGGCCGCGCGCGTGGCGCGGCTGCAGCCGGGACGTGGCGCATGAAGGCGATGTTCCGCGCCAGCCGCATCGGCCGGGTGATCCTGCGCTACCGCCTGGACGACCTGCTCGACGGCACCCCGGCCGAGCGCTGGCTGCGCCTGGCCAAGCCGTTCGTGCCGCGCGCCAGCCCGGACATCGCCGCGCAGTCGCGCGGTGCGCGCTTGCGCCTGGCGCTGCAGGACCTGGGGCCGATCTTCGTCAAGTTCGGGCAGATCCTGTCCACCCGCCGCGACCTGATGCCGCCGGACGTGGCCGAGGAACTGACCCTGCTGCAGGACCGGGTGCGCCCGTTCGACGGCGAGGCCGCGCGGCGCATCGTCGAGCAGGCGCTGGGGCAGCCGATCGGCGTGGCCTTCGCCAGTTTCGACACCACGCCGCTGGCCTCGGCCTCGATCGCGCAGGTGCATGCGGCGACGCTGCACGACGGCCGCGAAGTGGTGGTCAAGGTGCTGCGCCCGGACATCGAGCGGCAGATCGACGCCGACATCGCCTTGCTCAAGTCCGCCGCCGCCCTGGTCGATCGCGCGCACCCGCGCGCCGACAAGATCCGCCCGCGCGAAGTGGTGGCCGAGATCGAGACCACCCTGGCCGCGGAACTGGACCTGCAGCGCGAAGGCGCCAACGCCAGCGTGCTGCGCCGCTTCTGGCTGCATTCGGACGACATGTACGTGCCGGAGGTGATCTGGAGCCACACCGCCGAGCGCGCGCTGACCCTGGAACGGGTGCGCGGCATTCCTTCCGACGACATCGCCTCGCTCGATGCCGCCGGCATCGACCGCAAGGCGCTGGCGGCCAAGGGCGTGCGCGTGTTCTACACGCAGGTGTTCCGCGACAACTTCTTCCATGCCGATGCGCACGCCGGCAACATCTGGGTGGACAGCGATCCGGCGCGACGGATCAACCCGCGCTTCATCGCGCTGGACTTCGGCATCATGGGCCAGCTGTCGCAGGAAGATCAGTACTACCTGGCCGAGAATTTCATGGCCATCTTCAACAAGGACTACCGGCGCATGGCCGAGCTGCACGTGGAGGCGGGCTGGATGCCGGCCAACGTGCGCATCGACGAACTGGAGGCGGCGGCGCGCTCGGTGTGCGAGCCGTACTTCACCCGGCCGCTGTCGCAGATCTCGCTGGCCGAGGTGCTGATCAAGCTGTTCCGCGTGGCCCAACGCTACCAGCTGACCCTGCAGCCGCAGCTGATCCTGCTGCAGAAGACCCTGCTCAACATCGAAGGCGTGGGCCGCCAGCTGGACCCGGAGCTGGACATCTGGGCGGTGGCGCGGCCGGTGCTCGAGCGCATCCTGATCGAGCGCTACAGTCCGCAACGCGCGGTGCAGGAGTTGCGCAAGCGGCTGCCGGAAATCATGACCCATGCGCCGGACATGCCGCGCCTGGTGCACAGCTGGCTGCGCCAGCAGGTGGAAGGCGGCCACGAGCTGTCGATGCGCTCGCGCGACCTGTCCGACCTCAATCTGATCCTGCTGCGCATGCAGCGCCGCGTGGTGACCGCGATCACCGGCGTGGGCCTGCTCACCGTCGCCGTGCTGCTGTACGCGCTCCACGCGGGCGGGCCGCAACTCGGCGGGGCCTCGCTATGGGCCTGGATCGCCGGCGGCATCGGCGTGGTCAGCCTGCTCTCGGCGTGGTGGCGGCGCTAGGCGCTTCGCCGCCGCAATCGAACGCCCCGCGCTGGCCGCGTCCTGCGTTTTTCAACTCTTGGGAGCTGCGCATGCCCTGGATCGTCGGCAAGTACCTGATCACCGCCGCGCTGGTGGTGGCGATTTCCGAGGTGGCGCGGCGCAGCGACCGGCTCGGCGGACTGATCGCCGCCTTGCCGCTGGTGACCTTGCTGACGCTGATCTGGCTGCACCTGGAGCGGCAGCCGCAGGCCAAGATCGCCAACCATGCCTGGTACACGTTCTGGTACGTGCTGCCGACGCTGCCGATGTTCCTGGCGTTTCCGCTGCTGTTGCCGCGGCTGGGCTTCTGGTGGACGCTGGCCGCGTGCGCGCTGCTGACCATCGCCTGCTTCGCTGCGTTGGCGCTGGGCGTGCGCCGCTTCGGGATCCAGCTGCTGTAGGCGTGTCATCCACCCATCAGCAGGTCGCGCCACGCCTGCGCGTGCATGGGGCAGGAAACGGGAGGACGCGAGCCCATGCGATGACATGGCAGCGTTCGCGCGAACGCGGCGCGACTTGCGCGGAAGCGACACACCATGGCACCGATGAGGCTGCCGGCCGCCACCGGCAGCCATCGCCGTGGACGCCGCGGCTCAATGTCCTGACGGTACCGCGGCCACCTTGGCGAAGAAGTCGTAGATGCCCTGATCGCTCATCTTGCGCGCATTGGCCAGCTCGCCGGCTTTGGTGGTGTACAGCGTCTTGCCGTCGGCCCCGACCACCACCGCGGCCGGGATGCCCTTCTGGATCGGGTCCCCGTAGGCCTGGCTCAGTTCGAGGTTGTGGTCGAAGTTGCCGACATCGATCTTGACCACTTCGAAATGCGCCTTCACCAGCGCCGCGTTCTTGGCCGTGTGCAGCGAGGCGTCGAGCGCGCGGCAGTCGCCGCACCAGTTGGCGCCGAAGATCAGCAGGGTCGGCTTGTGCGCCTTCTTGCCGGCGGCCAGCGCCTGCCGCACCTGCGCCTTGGCGTCGGCCGCGGCGTCGTAGGGCAGGTCCAGCGCATGCGCCAGCGGGACCACGGTCAGCAGCGACAACAACAGCCAGCGCTTCATCGGGACTCTCCGCAACATGGGGGAGGATCATCGTCGAGCGGTGGCGCGGCGGCGTCAACGGCCGGCCATGGGACGCTGCGTGACGCGCGCATTGTGGCCGGGGCCGCCGGGCGCGGATAATCCGGCGGTGAGCATTTCCCCCGATTCCCTGCAGATCCTCTATCTGGACCCGTTCCTGGCCGTGGTCGACAAGCCGGCCGGGCTGATGGTCCACGACAGCAAGCTGGCCCGCGGCGAGGACGACTTCCTCGCCGATCGCCTGCGCGCGCAACTGGGACGGCCGATCTTCCTGGTGCACCGGCTCGACCGCGCCACCAGCGGCTGCCTGCTGCTGGCCTTCGACCGCGACACCGCCAGCGCGCTGGGCAAGGCGCTGATGGGCGGGGAGGTGGACAAGGACTACCTGGCGATCTGCCGCGGCTGGCCGGCCGAGGAGCGCTTCGACGTCGACCACGACCTCGACGGCGGCCCCGGCAAGCCGCTGAAGAAGCCGGCGCAGACCCGCTTCCAGCGCCTGGCCTGCGGCGAACTGCAGGTGCCGTCCGGCGAGTTCGGCACCTCGCGCTACGCGCTGTTGCGCTGCAGCCCGGTGACCGGGCGTTTCCGCCAGATCCGCCGCCACCTCAAGCATCTGTCGCATCACCTGATTGGCGACACCAGTCATGGCGACGGCCGCCACAACCGGATCTTCCGCATGCAGGGCGTGCACCGCATGCTGCTGCATGCCGAGCGGCTGGCGTTTCCGCATCCGGACGGGCGCCGGATCGAGGTGAACGCGCCGCTGGATGCCGAGTTCGTGCGCGCGTTCGGCTTGTTCGGGTGGGCGGCGGCGCCGTGGTCGCGGGGCGAGGCGGAACGCTTGCTGGATACGCCGGGCGAAGCCGCTGGCTGACCGGTCAGCACGCCCTGTAGGAGCGGCTTCAGCCGCGACGGGCATTACCGGTAAAGCCCGTCGCGGCTGAAGCCGCTCCTACAGGTGTCATGGCTGCAAGAGGAGGTGTTTTGGCCGTGCTCGGGAGCATTTGACCCAGGTCCTTGCCGAGACCGGAACGCTCGCTGCTTCGTTCGTCGCGGTTGATGGCCCGAGGCCACCCGGAACCGCTCCGACAGCCGCAGCGCAGTGCAGGCGTCGCGCGCGCGCAGGGGCGCGGCGCGGTTGCCGCGGCAGGACTACTTCTTCGCCGCCGGCGGCGTGTTGACGGTCTGCTCCAGGTCCTTCTGCAGGTCGACGAACAGCGGGGTGATCTTCTGCTGGATCGCGCCCATCAGGTTCTGCATCAGCTGCGGGGTCTTGTCGAGCATGCTCTGGCCGGCCGGACTCTCGTAGAACTCGGCCATCGCCAGCACGTCCTGCTTGGAGAACGACTGCTTGTAGAGGTTCACGTACAGCGGGCGCATTTCCTGCCACGACAGCGCCTTGCGCACGGTGGCCTGGGTGCGCTCCTGGATCTGCTGCACCTTCTGCTGCTGCGCCGCGTCGAGCGGGTGCTGCGCGGTCAGCTGCGCGAATTGCTGGCGCTGCATCGCCTCGATCTGCGGCAGCATGCTGTCGAGCATGTTCTGCGCGCGCGAGGCCGACAGCAGGCGGTTGACGTCGCCATCGCTGGGCGGCTCGGCCAGGGCGGGAGCCGCGGCCAGGGCCAGCAGCGCGGCCAGTAGCAGGCGCTGCGGCCAGCGACGGGAAAGGAGCGGGGTCGGATTCATCGAGCGTCCTGCAAGGCTATGACCGGCCGCCAGGATACGGGAATCGCCGCGGCCTCGCCGTCTGCGCGCTTGCCGCGATTCGGTCTCCCGCGGCTTCGCCGGACCCGGCGCGCGATGCGCGAGCGGGCCGGCTCGAAATAGCGCAGCAGTCCGGCGCTGCCGTGCGGAACTGGTCGGCGCTGTCGAAATGGCAGCGCAAGGCGCGCGGCGTGGCCTGGTCGGTGTCGAGCGTGCGGTGGCGTGCTCATCCCGCGGGCCATGGGTCGGTGTCGGTGCCTTGTCGCCGATCTGCAGCCGGGGTCCAGGTCATGCGCCGCCGCTCGGGACCCAACCCTGGGACGGCGGCAGGCGGCGCCGTAGTCGCCGACGCCGCTTGCGCCCGGCCGTTCAGCCCGCAGGCCGTCGAAAATCAAGCCGTCTGGCGGATGCCCTACAATTCGCGGATGGGTACCGGGGCCATCCACATCTCGAACAGCCTGGCGATTCCGGAAAGCGAAATCGTCGAGCGCTTCGTGCGCGCCAGCGGCGCCGGCGGGCAGAACGTCAACAAGGTCTCCACTGCGGTGGAGCTGCGTTTCGATCTGGCCGGCTCGCCGTCGCTGCCGGAGCCGCTGCGTGCGCGGCTGCTGGCGCGGCGCGACCGGCGCATCACCGCCGAGGGCGTGCTGGTGATCGATGCGCAGCGCTTCCGCACCCAGGACCGCAACCGCGACGATGCGCGCCAGCGCCTGGCCGAGTTCATCGCCGCCGGGCTGTCGGTGCCGAAACGGCGCATCGCCACCAAACCCTCGCATGGCGCCAAGCTGCGGCGCCTGGATGCCAAGCGCGAGCGCAGCCAGATCAAACGCGGCCGTTCGCCCGGCCGCTGGGAGTGACTTTTGAGCGAACGCGATTTTTCGTTGCCCCCCGCGACCCCGAACATGCCGATGGTCAAGCCCAGCCGCTTCGGCCGCTGGCTCGGCCGCACCGCGCTGCGCCTGACCGGCTGGCGGGTGGTGGGCGAGTTCCCGGACGTGCCGAAGCTGGTGATGATCGTCGCCCCGCATTCGTCCAACTGGGACGGTTTCCTCGGCTTCGCGGTCAAGTTCGCGGTCGGCTTCGAGGTGCGCGTGCTCGGCAAGACCCAGCTGTTCTGGTGGCCGCTGGGGCCGCTGCTGCGCAAGCTCGGCGGCATCCCGCTGGACCGCAAGTCGCCGCGCGGCGTGGTCGAGCAGGCGGTGGCGCTGATCCGGGAAGCGCCGCGCATGTGGTACGTGATCACGCCGGAAGGCACGCGCAAGCGGGTGGAGAAGTGGAAGGTCGGTTTCTGGAAGATCGCGCATGGCGCCGAGATCCCGATCTTCCCGGTGTACTTCGACTACCCCAGCCGCACCGTCGGTCTCGGCCCGCTGTTCCACACCAGCGCCGACATGCACGCCGACATCGCCGCGATCCGCACCTGGTACCGGCCGTGGCGCGGCAAGCATCGCGATACGTTGTGAGGCCGGGCGGCACTTCGATGCGAATGCGCTTCCTGTAGGAGCGGCTTCAGCCGCGACCGGGCGTTACCGGTAGCATCCTGTCGCGGCTGAAGCCGCTCCTACAGGGGCGCGTACCTGCAACCTCTCGCAAGGCCGCTGTTCCGCACCAGCGCCGACATGCGGGCCGACGTCGCCGCGCTGCTGCCGATAGCGTTGCGACATCCCGGCGTCTTGCGGCCGGCGCAGTGCTGTGGGAGCGACTTCGGTCGCGACGGGCTCTACTGGTAAGGCCCGTCGCGACTGAAGTCGCTCCCACAAGGTCGCCGCGACCTGCAAAGGGTCGAAAAACGCCCTGGCCGCGGTGCCGGCGGCGGCGCCGCTACAACGCGCTGCCGCCGAACTTGTGCGTGTACTGCAGGTACAGGCTGCGGCCCACGGTGTCGAACCAGGACACGTCGTAGTACGGATACGACGTGTAGGTGCGGTCGCGCGGCGGCATCTTGTCGAACAGGTTGGTCACCGCCAGCGACAGCTGCGCGTGGTCGCCGATGCGGTACTGCACCGAGGCGTTGTAGCGGTAGGTGGCGCCGATCCACGGGCTGTCGCCGCTGTCCGGGTCGTAGACCTGGTCGTAGGAATCGGAACTGGGCAGGCGCCCCAGGCGCTCGCCGTGCAGCGTCGCTGACCACGCCTTGCGTTCCCACGACACGCTGGCGCTGGCCTTGCTGCGCGGGATGTCGTAGCCGCTGTTGACCGCGAATTCGTCCACCATCGCTTCGCCGGCGTAGACCTGGATGTCGTGGCGGCGCACCCAGGTGTAGCTGCCGCTGAAGCGGAAGGTGCCGATCCCGGTGTCCAGCCGGTAGTGGGTGCTGAGGTCGATGCCGCTGGTGCTTTCGCGGGCGATGTTGATCGGGTTGACGTAGACCCCGTACAGGTCGCCGTCGGCGCTGCGGGTGACCCGCGCCAGCGCCTGCTGGCAGGTGGTCGAGGCCGCATCCAGGTTGCCGAACCGGCAGTCGGATTCGTCGCGCAGCACCTGGTCCACGCGCAGGTCCTGCACCTGGTTGCGCATGTCGATGTCGAAGTAGTCCACCGACACGTCCAGCTCCGGTCGCGGCGACCAGACGAAGCCGGCGGTCCACGAGGTGCTGGTTTCCGGGTCCAGTTTGCGGTTGCCGCTGCGGCCGCGGATGATCGCCTCGTCGTTGTAGCTGCAGTCCTCGATCGCCACGCCGGGTTCTTCGCTGGCGCAGCGGTAGTAGTCCACGCCGGAGGTCTCGTCGTTGCCGGCGCCGGCGTAGATGTAGTGCAGGTCCGGCGCGCGGAACGCGGTGCCGTAGGAGCTGCGCAGCAGCAGCGTGTCCAGCGGCCGCCATTCCAGCCCGCCGCTGTAGGTGAACTTGCCCAGGGTGCGGCCGGAGAAGCGGTACTGGTCGTAGCGTCCGGCCAGGCTCAGCGCCAGCGTCGACAGCACCGGCAGGCGCAGCTCGCTGGCCAGCGCCCAGCGGTTGCGGCTGCCGTGGCCGTCGGAATCCTTCCAGCTGTAGTAGTAGTACTGGGTGGCCAGCGGATCCGGACGCAGGTCGTAGCCCTGGTTGCCGAACTCGGTGGTGGCCGACAGCCCGGCGTCGCCGCCGGGCAGCGCGAACAGGCTGGGATTGGTCACGGTGAAGGCGGCGGTGTCGGTGCGCGAGCGCGGTTGGTACACGCTGCGCTGGGCGATGCTGTCGTATTCGGTGCGGGTCAGCGGCGTGTACAGGCGCTGCGGGTCGGCGTTGAAGATCGGCAGGCCGGAGTCTTCGTCCACGCCCAACTGCTCGCCGAGGAACAGCGCGTTGGCACGCTCGGCGACGATCTGCGGCCAGCTGATCGTGGCCTGGTACTGCGAATGGCTGAGGCTGGCCTCGTAGTCCCAGTCGGTGGCCAGCTTGCCCTTGAAGCCGGTGGTCAGGCTGAAGGTCTTCTGCCGGGTGCGGATGGTGCCGGCATCGAGCCCGCCCATTTCCTCGGGGCTGAACTGGCGGCCCCAGGCCTCGATCTGGTCCGTGGCCTGGTTGTAGAAATAGCCTTCCTCGTTGCCGTCCGCGGCCATGTAGCCCCACTGGGTCACGTCGCGGAACAGCGACAGCTCGTGGTAGCCGAGCTGCAGGTCGGCGAACCACTCGGTGCCGCCGTCGAAGGCGTAGCTCAGCGAGGCGTAGGCGTTGATGCCGCGGCGCTTGTTGCCGATGGTGCCGTAGCCGATCGACGCGCTGCTGCCGCAGAACTCGCCGTAGCCCGGGCGCGAGGCGTAGCCGGTGCTGCCGCGGTTGAGGCCGGACACCGCCTCGCAGGTGGCCGCGCCGGGATCCAGATAGTTGTCGTCGTAGTCGGTGCGCAGGAAGGTGCGGCGCGGCACCTGCGAACGCACGGTCGGGCCGTCCAGGGTGCTGTCCTGGCGGCTGCGCTGGTAGGCCCACAACGGATTCTGGGTCACCGCTTCGGCGCCGAACACCGCATCGAACGCGCCGCGCGAGAAGCCGCTGCTGATGCTCAGGTTGAAACTGTCGCCACCGCCGCCGCTGGTGTCGCCGAAGCGGTAGTCGAGGGTGGTGCCGTCGGCCTGCTTCTTGAGGATGAAGTTGACCACGCCGGAGATCGCGTCCGAGCCGTAGATCGCCGAGGCGCTGCCGGTCAGGATCTCGATGCGGTCGATCATGCCCAGCGGGATGTTGGAGATGTCGGTGAAGTTGCTGCGGCCCTTGAACGGCATCGGGAAGTCGGCGATGCGGCGGCCGTTGACCAGCACCAGGGTGTGGTTGGGGCCGAGCCCGCGCAGGTCCACCTGCTGCGCGCCGGGCGAGAAGTCGGCGCCGCTGGCCGACTGCGGGCTCTGCGTCTCGCCGCCGTTCTGGGTCATCGCGCGCAGCACGTCCGGGACCGAGGTGAAGCCGTTGGCCTTGATCTGTTCGGCGCTGATCACGCTGATCGGCGCCGGCCCTTCCAGTTGCGCGCGCGGAATGCGCGAACCGGTGACCTGCAGCGTCTGCAGTTCGGCGACCGGTTCGGCGGGCGCGGCGGCGGGCAGCGTGGCGCGCACCGGTTGCGCGCGCGGCGCTGCCGGGGCCGGCTCCTGGCGGCGTACCAGCCAGGCGCCGGAGGCATCGCGCTGGGCGACGAAGCCGCTGCCGTGCAGCACGCGTTGCAGCGCCTGCGCGGTGTCCAATTGACCGTGCGCGCCGGCGCTGCGCGCGCCGTCGAGCTGGTCGGCGCGGTAGATCAGCTGCGCGCCGGATTGCCGCGCCAGCGCCTCCAGCGCCGCGCGCAGCGGGCCGGCGGGAATGTTCACCTGGCTGGCCGCGGCTTGGCCGTCGGCAGCGGCTTGCGCCTGCGCCGCGCAGGCGGTCGCACAGGCCATGCTCAGCAGCAGGACACGCATCGGATATCGCATCGAGTTTTCTCCCCTAAACCAGGCGCAGGGCCACGCCCCCGCTAGTCATGACGAACGAGTTACGCAAATCCCCCCGTCGCGCCGCACCGCCGCGCGCGGCCGCGCTCAGCGGCTGTGCAACAGCACCTGGTCGCCGCGGCGCTCGGCGCGGATCGGGAAGCCCTGCTCGAGCAGGCGCACGAACGCGTCGGTGTTGGACCAGCGGAAGTTGCCGCCGACGCGCAGCGCGCCGGCACTGGCGTCGGCCACCTGCAGCTTGACCGTGTTGTAGCGGTTGAACTCGGCCACGGCCGCCTGCAGCGGGGTGTCGTCGAAGGTCAGGTAGCCGTTGCGCCAGTCCAGCGCGCGTTCGGCCTCGGCCAGCGCGACCCGCCGCACCAGCACCCCATGCGGGCCAGCCAGGGCGATGCTGCCGGCCGGCAGCAGGGTCGGCGGCGCCTGCGGGTTCGCCGCCGACTCCAGCCGCACCGTGCCCTCGGTGACCACCACGCGCAGCGCGTCGGCATCGCGGCGCACCGCGAAGCGCGTGCCCACCGCGATCACCCGGCGCGCGCCGCTGGCGACCACGAATGGCCGCGCCGGATCCTTGCTGACCTCGAAGAACGCCTCGCCGCGCTGCAGGTCGATATGCCGCTGCGCACGCGACAGCGCCACGTCGATGCGGCTGTCGCTGCTCAGCGTCGCGTGCGAGCCGTCGGCCAATGCCAGCGGGCGCAGGCTGCCGGTGGCGCTGGCGTAGGCGATCGGCTGCAGCGCCGCGGATTGGCGCCAGGCCAGGCCCAGCACCGCGCCGAGCAGCAGCGTCGCGGCCAGCGCCGGCGGCCAGCGCCGGCGCGCGCGCGCGGGTGGGCGCGGCGCGAAGCGCAACTGACCGAGGTCGGCCGGCGGACCGGGTGCGACCGCTGCTGCGGCGCCGTCGTTCGCTTCGGTGTCGTTCGCCAAGGCGTCTCCACCCGCCAATCCCCGCCAGCTGCCGCGTGGCGGAATGTGGCCGTCGCGCTGGCCCGCACCCAGCGCCTGCAGCCGCCCGCTTTCCTGCCACGCCGCGCGCAGGCGCAGGAACGCCACCCGGTGCGCCGTGGCCGCGGCCAGCCACGCCTCCAGCCGCGCCTGCTGTTGCGGCGTCCAATCGCCGCGGTCGCAGCGCGCCAGCCAGGCCGCGGCGCGCAGCTCAATCCGCCTGCTGTCCATCCTGTGCCCGTGCCTGCCGCGGCGCCATGGGCGCGCGCGCGCCGTCGTCGCCATGAAAATGATCGGCCAGCAGGCGCATGCCCTTGGCCACGTGCTTTTCCACGGTCTTCTCGCTGATGCCCAGACGCATGGCCACCTCCTTTTGCGACAGTTCCTCGACCCGCCGCAGCCAGATCACGCTGCGGCAGCGGTCGGGCAGGCGGTCGAAGGCGGCCGCCAGCCGTCCCAGTACCTGCCGCCCGCCGCACCAGCGTTCCGGCGACAGCTCGTCTACCAGGACGTGCAGCGACTCCAAATCACCCACTGCCTCGATCGACACCACCCGGCTGCGCCGCCGGCGGTCGCTCATCAGGTGCCGCGCGGTGGCGAACAGGAACGACTTGGGCAGGCTCGGCCGCGCCTTGCCGGCGGCCTCGTAGACGCGCACGTAGATTTCCTGGCGCAGGTCGTGCCATTCCTCGCGCTGCGGCCAGCAGCGCCGCAGGTAGCCGCTCAGCGCCTGCTCGTGGACGAGGATCTCGTGGACGAACCAATCGTCGAGGGAGGCGGGCATGCATCCCACATTAGCCGATCGTCCGCCCGTGTGGCAGCGCCCGCGCGCCGCCGCGAACCGGTACAACGACGAGGGGGGAAACCGCGCCGCCGTTCGTCCCCTGTCTGCAACGAACCGCCCGTCCGCCCCTCGAGGAGATCCGCATGACCCGTTCCGTCGGCACGTTCCGGCCCTGGCTGGTGGCATTGCTGGGCCTGTGCCTGGCCGCGCCCGCCGCCGCGCGCGATTACCGCCAGTACCTGGTCGGCGATCCGGCCCTGCCCACGCCCGGCCCGGTCGCGCCGGGGCTGCTGCTGATGGGTGGCGGCGACCGCAACTACGACGCGCTGCGCTGGTTCATGGCCAAGGCCGGGCACGGCCACGTGGTGGTGCTGCGCGCCTCGCAAGGCAACGAAGTGGCCGAGGAGTTCTACCGCGACGTCGGCGGCGTGGCCTCGGTGGAGACCTTCGTGTTCAGCGGCCGCGGCGCCTCCAGCGATCCGGCGCTGCTGCGCAGCCTGGCCCGCGCCGACGGCATCTTCATCGCCGGCGGCGACCAGTCGCGCTACGTGCGCTACTGGAAGGGCACGCCGGTGGCCGCCGCGCTGGACGCGCACGTGCGCGCCGGCAAGCCGCTCGGCGGCACCAGCGCCGGCCTGGCGATGTTGGGCGAGTACCTGTACGGGGCGATGGACGGCGGCAGCCTGACCAGCGCGCCGGCGCTGGCCGATCCGCTGGGGCCAGCTACCACCATCGAGACCGACTTCCTGCACCTGGACCTGCTCAAGCGGGTCATCACCGACACCCACTTCAAGGAACGCGACCGGCTCGGCCGGCTGTTCGCGTTCCGCGCCAAGGCGGCGACGCTGGCCCCGGCGGGGCAGCCGCTGATCGGCCTGGGCGTGGACGAGAGCGCCGCGCTGGCGGTGGAAGGCGACGGCAGTGCACGGGTCTATGCCACCGATCCGCAGGCCGGCGCCACCGTGGTCGCCGGCCCGCTGCAGCCGGCCACGCCGGCGGGGCAGCCGCTGCAGGCCGCGCGCATCGAGACCGTCGGCGTCGGTCCCGGCTCGACCCTGCACCTGCCCGACGGCCGGGTCGATGCGCCGGTGTTCCACCGCTACTACGCGGTGCGCGATGGGCAAATGCGCGAGATTCCCGCCACCACCCTGGTGATCCACGGCGGCGCCGGGGTCGAGCGCGCCAGCAGCAGCGCTGCCGACCTGGCGCAGGCGCGCGCGGCGATGGAAACGGCGCTGCGCACCGGGCAGGCGCTGCTGGCGCAGGGCAGGCCGGCGGTGGACGCGGTCGCCGCGGCGATCGCGGTGCTGGAGGATTCGCCGCAGTTCAACGCCGGCAAGGGCGCGGTGTTCACCCACGACGGCCGCAACGAACTGGACGCGGCGATCATGGACGGCGCCAGCGGGAAGGCCGGCGCGGTGGCCGGGGTGCACCGGGTGAGGAACCCGATCCAGCTGGCGCGTGCGGTGATGGACCAGTCCGAGCACGTGATGCTGGTCGGCGACGGCGCCGAGGCATTCGCGCGCCAGCAAGGGGTGACCCTGGTCGATCCGTCCTACTTCCGCACCGAGAAGCGCTGGAAGCAGCTGCAGCAGGCGCTGAAGGAAGAGGCGAACAAGCAGGCGCACGCCGACCTGGAGACTGCCAAGCACTTCGGCACGGTCGGCGCGCTGGCGCTGGACACGCAGGGCCGGCTGGCCGCGGGCACCTCCACCGGCGGCATGACCAACAAGCGCTACGGCCGCGTCGGCGACTCGCCGATCATCGGCGCCGGCACCTATGCCGACAGCCGCTGCGCGGTGTCCGGCACCGGCTGGGGCGAGTTCTACATCCGCGCGGTGGCGGCCTATGACATCTGCGCGCGGGTCAAGTACGCCGGGCAGAGCCTGGCGCAGGCGGCCGAGGCGGTGATCGACCAGCAGATCCCCAAGGCCGGCGGCGACGGCGGCGCGATCGCGCTGGGCGCCGACGGCAGCGTTGCCTTCCCGTTCAACACCGAGGGCATGTACCGCGGCTGGATCGGCGCCGACGGCGTGCCGCACGTGGCGATCTTCAAGGACGAGGCGCTGCCGCTGCCTGGGGCGCTGTAACTGGCTTGAGCACGTCCCTGTCGCGGCTGAAGCCGCTCCTACAAGACCGGCTGCGCACTGTAGGAGCGGCTTCAGCCGCGACAGGCACTGTCCGCAAAGCGCCTGCCCAGGCCGCAGGGCGTTCGGCGCCATGTCCACGCCGCGCCCGCCACCCCCAGATCCAATGGCACATGCCCGCCCCGCGCAAACCGCGTAGCGTGCGCGGCTGCCCCGCCACCATGTCCCTGTCAGGAGTTTCACCCCATGTCGCGTACTGTCGTTCTGGCCGCCGCCATCAGCCTGGCGCTGGCAGCCTGTTCCGGTAAGGAGTCCACCCCCGTGCCCGCCGCCCCCGCCGCTTCGCAGTCCCCCGCTCCCGCCGCCGCCAATCCGCTGTTGAGCGCCAGCACGCTGCCGTTCCAGGCGCCGCCGTTCGACAAGATCAAGGACGCCGACTATCTGCCCGCGTTCGAAGAGGGCATGAAGCAGCACCTGGCCGAGATCCGCAAGATCGCCGACAACGCCGAGCCGGCCACCTTCGCCAACACCATCGAGGCGATGGAGCGCAGCGGCCAGACCCTGAGCCGGGTCCAGCGGATCTTCTTCGGCCTGGTCCAGGCCGACACCAACGACGAACGCCAGAAGATCCAGGAAGCGGTGGCGCCGAAGCTGGCCGAGCACCAGGACGAGATCAGCCTGGACCCGAAGCTGTTCGCGCGGATCAAGGCGATCTACGACCAGCGCGACACGCTGAACCTGGAGCCGGAGCAGAAGCGCCTGGTCGAGCGCGACTACGAGGAATTCGTGCGTTCCGGCGCGCAGCTGTCCGATGCCGACAAGGCCACGTTGCGAAAGCTCAACGTCGAGGAAACCACGCTGGCCACCCAGTTCCACACCAAGCTGGTCGCGGCCACCGCCGCCGGCGCGGTGGTGGTGGACGACAAGGCCAAGCTCGACGGCCTGTCCGAGGGCGACATCGCCTCGGCCGCGCAGGACGCCGCGGCGCGCAAGCTCGACGGCAAGTATTTGCTCGCGCTGCAGAACACCACCCAGCAGCCGGTGCTGGCCTCGCTGAAGGACCGCGAGCTGCGCACCCAGGTGATGGCCGCCTCGCAGTCGCGCGCCGAGAAGGGCGACGCCAACGACACCCGCCAGACCATCCAGCGCCTGGCCCAGCTGCGCGCGCAGAAGGCCAAGCTGCTCGGCTTCGACAGCTACGCCGCCTACAGCCTGGGCGACCAGATGGCCAAGACCCCGGCCGCGGCGCTGAAGCTGCTCACCGACACCGTGCCGGCGGCCACCGCCAAGGCGCGCAGCGAGATCGCCGAGATGCAGAAGGTGATCGATGCGCAGAAGGGCGGCTTCAAGCTCGCCGCGTCCGACTGGGACTTCTACGCCGAGCAGGTGCGCAAGGCCAAGTACGACCTGGACGAATCGCAGATCAAGCCGTACTTCGAGCTGGACAACGTGCTCAAGAACGGCGTGTTCTACGCCGCCACCGAGCTGTACGGCATCACCTTCAAGGAACGCACCGACATTCCGACCTACAACCCGGACATGAAGGTGTACGAAGTGTTCGACCAGGACGGCACCTCGATGGCGCTGTTCTACACCGACTACTACAAGCGCGACAGCAAGTCCGGCGGCGCGTGGATGGACGTGTTCGTCGAGCAGGACGGCCTCACCGGCGCCAAGCCGGTGGTGTACAACGTCTGCAACTTCACCAAGCCCGCGCCCGGCCAGCCGGCGCTGCTCAGCTTCGACGACGTCACCACCATGTTCCACGAGTTCGGCCACGCGCTGCACGGCATGTTCTCCAAGGTGAAGTACCCGTCGATCGCCGGCACCGCGACCTCGCGCGACTTCGTCGAGTTCCCGTCGCAGTTCAACGAGCACTGGGCCTCGGATCCGAAGGTGTTCGCGCACTACGCCAAGCATTACCAGACCGGCGAAGCGATGCCGGCCGAGCTGGTGGAGAAGATCAAGAAGGCGCGCACCTTCAACCAGGGCTATGCGACCACCGAGTACCTGTCGGCGGCGCTGCTCGACCTGGCCTGGCACACCCAGCCGGCCGACGCGCCGCTGCAGGACGTGGACAAGTTCGAAGCCGACGCGCTGAAGAAGTTCAAGGTGGACGTGGCCGAAGTGCCGCCGCGCTACCGCACCACCTATTTCGACCACATCTGGGGCGGCGGTTATTCGGCCGGCTACTACGCCTACTTCTGGTCGGAAGTGCTCGACGACGACGCGTTCGAATGGTTCAAGGAGAACGGCGGCCTGTCGCGCAAGAACGGCGACATCTTCCGCGCCAAGATCCTCTCGCGCGGCAACACCGTCGACCTGGCCACCCTGTACCGCGATTTCCGCGGCAAGGATCCCAGCGTCGAACCGCTGCTGGAAAACCGCGGCCTGAAGGACTGAGTCGCGCGTCGCCGCACGCGGTGATCGAGAACGGGATGGCCCAACGGCCATCCCGTTTTTCGTTGCGGCGGATGCGAAACGGTGGCGGCGACCCTGTAGGAGGGGCTTCAGCCCCGACCTCATCCGCAGCCGCGAGCAAGCGCGTTTCGAGCGTCATGGTTTCCCAAGCCGGCCGCCCACCGGCGCCGTGCCGCGACCGATGGTCCGAGGCCCCCGGAGCCGCTCTTACAGGGAGAGCATGCGATTGCCTGCTGGGTGCACTGCAGGAGGGGCTTCAGCCCCGACAGAACCCCTCCGCGCCCGACTCGCGGCGCCGGAACCGCCACCCATGCCTTCCGTCACTGGCAGGCCACGCGGCCACGCGCGCACTGTCGCCATGGCATCGCGCCGCGATGCGCTCCCGCCCGAATCCTACAGGTGTCGCATGACCTCGACCGACCCGCAAGACTCCCGCCTGCACCGCGCCGCGCGCTGGACGCGCAAGGAACTGCTGCCGATCGCGGTCATGCTGCTGTTGCTGACCGCCGCGCGTTCCTCGTTCGCCAACCACTACGTGGTCCCGAGCGGCTCGATGCAGCCGACCCTGCAACCCGGCGACCGCGTCGCCGTGGACATGAGCGCCTACGGCCTGCGCGTGCCGTTCACCGAATGGCGTGTGCTCGAGCGCGGCCATCCGCAGCGCGGCGACGTGGCGGTGTTCGATTCGCCGCGCGACGGTACCCGCCTGATCAAGCGTGTGGTGGCGGTGGCCGGCGATCGCGTCGACATGCGCGGCGGCCACCTGTCGATCAACGGCCAGCCGCTGCAGATCGGCAGCGATGGCGACAAGGAACGGTTCGGCGAGCGCATCGCGCAGCTGGACCTGGATGCCGGCGGCGGCCCGGACCTGTACGACGTGCGCGTGCCGCCCGGCAAGCTGCTGGCGGTCGGCGACCATCGCGGCGACAGCCTGGACGGCCGCTACTTCGGTTTCGTCGACGCCGACAGCGTCTACGGCAAGGCGCTGGCGGTGTACTACCGCCGTGGCGAAGGCCTGGAGTGGCTGCGCTTGTAAGCGCCATGCCTGCGCGTCGGTCGCGTCATGCGACCGGCGCGCGGTTTCCGAAGGGGATGCCGGCGCAGGTCGCGGACCGCGCCGGCATTGCAACGTTGCTGCTTCAGCGCCTCAGCGCGCCGCCGCAGGAACCGCGCCCAGCGTGCGCCACCAGCGGTCGCCGGCGGCCGGCGCGCTCAGGTCCACCCGCTCGCCCATGCGCGGCGTCGCCAGCGGCACGCCGGCCGCGACGGCCAACCCGACGATGCGCTCGAACGGTTCGTGCCAGGCATGCAGGGCCAGGTCGAAGGTGCCGTTGTGGATCGGCAGCAGCGTGCGCCCGCGCACGTCCAGGTGCGCCTGCAGGCTCTGCTCCGGCTGCATGTGCACGTGCGGCCACTGCGGGTCGTAGGCGCCGGTTTCCATCAAGGTCAGGTCGAACGGACCCAGCCGCTGGCCGATCGCCTTGAAGCCGTCGAAGTAGCCGCTGTCGCCACTGAAGAAGATCTTCAGCGCGTGATCCTGGATCGCCCACGAGCACCACAGCGAGCGGCCGCTGTCGAACAGTCCGCGCCCGGAGAAATGCTGCGACGGCGTCGCGGTCAGCGTCACCCCGTCCACCGTGGTCGATTGCCACCAGTCCAGCTGCCGCACCTTGGCCGGGTCCACGCCCCAGCGCAGCAGCAGATCGCCCACGCCCAGCGGCGTCACGAACACGCCGACGCGGTCGGCCAGGCGGGCGATGGTGGCGCGGTCCAGATGGTCGTAGTGGTTGTGCGACAGGATCACCCCGGCGATCGGCGGCAGATCGTCCAGTGCGATCGGCGGCGCATGGAAGCGCTTGGGGCCGGCGAAGGAGAACGGCGAGGCGCGCTCTGAGAACACCGGGTCGGTCAGCCAGAAGCCGCCGCGCAGTTTCATCAGCACCGTGGAGTGGCCGAGCCGGAACAGGCTGTGGTCCGGCGCGGCCAGCAACTGCGCGCGGGTCAGCGGCAGCACCGGCAGCGGTAGCGGCGGCACGGTGTGCGCCGGTTTGTTGAACAGGAACTCCCACATCAGCTGCAGCGTCGGGAAAAACCCCAATGCGCTGGTCGCGGTGGGAACCGTATTGCGGAAGCGCCCATGGCGGAACTGCGGCGAAGCCGCATGGGGCGACGAACTGCGGGGCATCTGGCGGGCGGAGGCGAGCACGGTGGCATTCCAACGGGGTGGGGGACGGGCGGCCCCGGGACGGGTGCCGGCAAGAAAATTACACTACACAGTGTAGTTTCCTTTGGGGAAAAGTAAACCGCCCGGTGTAAAATGTCCACATGTCCAGTTCCTCCGCCCCCGCGCCGGCCCCGGTGCGCCTGACCGAGCGCAAGCGCCAGGCCATCCTGGAGGCGGCGATCGCCGAGTTCCGCAGCCAGGGCTTCGACGCCACCAGCATGGACCGCGTCGCCGCCAGCGCCGGCGTGTCCAAGCGCACCGTCTACAACCACTTCCCGAGCAAGGACGCCTTGTTCGCCGAGATCCTGCGCGGGCTGTGGCAGCGCAGCGCGGACACGCTCGACGTGCCGTATCGCGCCGACCGGCCGCTGCGCGAGCAACTGCTGCAACTGCTGCAGCAGAAGCTGCGGCTGCTCGACGATCCGGCCTTCGTCGACCTGTCGCGCGTGGCCATCGCCCAGGGCATCCACTCGCCCGAGCGTGCCCGCGAACTGATCGCGCAACTGGGCAGCAAGGAAGAGGGCACCACGGTGTGGATCCGCGCGGCCCTGGCGGACGGCCGCCTGCAGCCGCTGGATCCGGAATTCGCCTCGCAGCAGCTGCAAGGCCTGGTCAAGGGCTTCGCGTTCTGGCCGCAGATCGCCATGGGCCAGCCGGCATTGAGCGCCGCGCAGCAGGCGCAGGTGGCGGAGTCGGCGGCGGACATGTTCTTGCGGCACTACGCGCGCGACTGAGTGCGGTGCGCGTGCGGCGTGCGTTGCGCCAGTACGCGGTTGGCGATCGGCGGCAGTGCCGCAAACGCGCAGCGGCCTCTGCGCCGCAGTCTTGCCCAGCCGTCAGCCTTCCGACCACACCGCCAACTCGTAGCCGTCCTGGTCGGCGAAATGGAAGCGGCGGCCGCCGGGGAATGCGAAGACCGGGCGGCCGATGCGGCCGCCGGCGGCCTGGATGCGCGCCTGGGTATCGGCCAGGTCGTTGGAGTACAGCACCACCAGCGCGCCGCCGGGTTGCGCGGTGCCGTGGAAGAAGCCGCCGGTGAGGCGGCCGTCGCGGAATTCGCAGTAGTCCGGGCCGTAGTCCTGGAAGCTCCAGTCGAAGGCCTGGCCGTAGAAGGCCTTGGCCGCGGCGATCGAGGCGACGGCGAATTCCAGATAGTCGATGCGGTGCTGCTGGTCGGCGCGGCTCATGGCGGGCTCCGTGGAAAGGGCCGCCAGTATCCATCGCCGCGCCGCTGCCGGCTTGGCGAAAACGGCCAGCTCAGCGCGCGTGCCGTTGCACCAGATCGCGCGGGCTGAGGCCGGTCAGCTGGCGGCTGTCGCGGACCAGGTGCGGGGCGTCGCCGTAGCCGGCTTGCAGCGCCGCCGCGGTCAGCGTGGGATGGCCGCGGGCGATGCGCAGGAAGCGCTGCAGGCGCAGGATGCGTTCCAGGGTCTTGGCGCCGTAACCGAACGCGTCCTGGCAGCGGCGCCGCAGCGAGCGTTCGCTGATGCCCAGGCTGCGCGTGAGTTCGGCCATGCGCGGCGCATCGTCGCCGGCCAGTTGCGCGAACACCCAGGCCATCGGCTGGTCCGCCACGAGTGGACGGCTGGCGCATAGCGCATGCAGCACCGCCAGCGGTTCGGTGCTGTCTTCGAGCCGTGCCTGCCAGTCGCGGCCGCGGCCGTCCCACAACGCCTCCAGCGCGACGCGTTGGTCGGCGATGGCATGCAGCGGCACACCGAGCAGGCTCGCGCCCGCGCCGGCAGCCAGGCGCACCCCGCTCAGCACGCTGCCCGGCGCCAACGTCGCGACGCTGGCGCCGCGGTCAGGCCCGGCCACGAACAGGACGCGTCCGTCCCAGATCAGGTCCACGCAGCCATCCGGCAGTACCTGCGTCGGCAGCGGATCGGCATCGCCATGGCGAAAGCGCCAGCTGCAGCACAGGCGATCGCGCAAGGCCGGCGGCGCATCGCGTTCGGCGTAGCGGGAGGATGTGGGCAAGGCGCTCATCGGCAGGCGCGCGTGCGCGGCGGGCGACGGCGGGGTGCGCAGTCGCCTGGTCCGGCATGCTTGCGCCAACCGCACAAGGCATGTGCGCCGAGCGCCGCGACTGCATGTCGGACGATGCGGGCGCCGCGGTGCAGCCGTTCGCTCGGCACGGCCCAGCGCTCAGCGACTGGACCGGCTCGCGCCCAGTCCGGCGGCGCCGGCGGCATGCCGTTCGCGATGGAACCAGGCCACCATCGGCGAGGCCATCAGCGTGGTGACCAGAGTCATCCCGAACAGCAGGGTGAACAGGTCCGGGCCGATCACGCCGCTGTCCAGGCCGATCTTGATCACCACCAGTTCCATCAGCCCGCGTGCGTTCATCAGCGAGCCCACGGTCAGGCTGTCGCGCCAGTCGTGGCCGCTCAGGCGCGCGCCCAGCGTGCAGCCGACCAGCTTGCCGAGCACCGCTACGCCGATCACCAGCACGAAGCCGGCGATACCCGTGCCGGCGAAGACGCTGGGGCTGGTGGCCTGGCCGGCGACCGCGAACAGCACCGGCATCAGCAAGGTGATCGCCAGCGGTTCGATGCGCCCGGCCAGGTGTTCCAGCAGGCGGTCCTCGCGCGGCAGGCAGATGCCGAACAGGAACGCGCCGAAGATGGCGTGCAGGCCGATCCACTCGGCCGCGGCGGCGCAGGCCAGCACGCCGATCAGCACCCAGACCAGGGCGGTCGGCGCATAGCGGCCGTCGCGCGCGCGGGGCTTCAGCAAGCGCGCGAACGCGGGGCGCAGTGCGCCGAACACCACGGCGATCAGCACCAGCGCGCCGACCGCGGTGAAGCCGACGCCGCCGTGCGCGTTGCCGCCGGTCAGGGTCAGCACGACCGCCAGGAAGATCCAGACGGTCGCGTCGTCGATCACCGCCGCACCCAGCGCCAGGCGGCCGGCGGGCGTGCGGGTCATGTTGCGGTCCTTGAGGATCCGTGCCAGCACCGGAAACGCGGTGACCGACATCGCCGCGGCGATGAACAGCGCGAACGGCCAGAAGCCGATGCCGTGCGGCGCGAAGCGCGGATACAGCCATGGCGCCGCGGCCAGGCCGAGCAGCAACGGCAGCGCGGTGCCGGACAGCCCGACCGTCACCGACGAGCGCACCTGCGCCTTGGTGCCTTCCGGCGCGCGCAACTCCACGCCGACGATGAACATGAACAGCACTACGCCGATGTTGGCCAGGCCGGACAGCGGCGGCAGGCTGGCGGGTGCGAACAACGCGCCGTGCAGATCCGGCAGCCATGCGCCGAACGCGATCGGCCCCAGCAGCAGTCCGGCGGCCATTTCGCCGATCACCGGCGGCTGGCCGACGCGCTGCAGCAGCATGCCGCACAGGCGCGCGGCGCCTAGGATCGCCGCCAACTGCACCAGCAACAGCGTGGTTGGATTCATCGCCAGTCCTTCCGTTGGATCGCCTCGGCATGCACGCCAGCACGGCCGCGGTGCGCGCGTTCGCCGGCCCTGTTCCCCGCGACTGCCGGCCTGCGCGCTTGTCGTGCGGACGGGTGGTCGCCGTGTGCGGCTAGTCTATGACGACGGCGGCGCGCGCGTCAGCCGCTGCCGATGGCGGCTTGCGACCACGACCGGCAATCCTGTCCCGATTCCTCGATGAGGCCAGCCGCGGCGCGCACGCTTCCGACGGCCCGAGACGATGCGCTGCCGGATGCGCGGCGAAGACGCACCTCAGCGCTCCGACGGCCCGCTCTCGTCGTAGCCGCGCGGGGTGAACAGGTCCGGCTGGATCAGTTCGATGAAGGCGCGCGCCTGCGGCGACAGGTACTTGCCCTTGCGCACCACCACGCCGTAGCTGCGCGACGGGAAATAGTCGCCCAGCGAGCGCGTGGCCAGCTTGCCGCGGTCGGCCTCGGTGACGCAGATCGAGCTGACGATGGAAATGCCCATGCCCATCGCCACGTACTGCTTGATCACCTCCCAGCCGCCCACTTCCAGCGCCACCGTGTACGGCACCCGCGCCTGCTGGAACACCAGGTCGACCAGGCGGTAGGTCACCTGACGCTTGGGCGGCAGGATCAGCGGATACGGCGACAGGTCGTGCAGGGTGAGCTTGGGCGTGTTCGCCAGCGGGTGGTCGCGCGGGGCGATCAGCAGTTGTTCGAAGCGGTACACCGGCGCGTAGCTGAGGTCGGCCGGCACGTCGAGCATCGAGCCCACCGCCAGGTCCACCGCATCCTCGCGCAGCAGTTCGGTGCCGTCGGCGCTGATCGCGTTGTGCAGGGTCAGGCGCACGTCCGGGTGGCGCGCGCGGAAGTTCTCCACGATCTTCGGCAGCAGGTACAGGATGGTGGAGCTGTTGGCGGCGATGTTCAGTTCGCCGGCGTCCAGCCCGCGCGCCTTCTCGCGGAAATCGGCCTCCAGCCGGTCCAGGCTTTCCACCAGCGGCTGCGCCATTTCGTACAGCAGCTGGCCCTCGCGGCTGGGGATCAGGCGCCGTCCGCTGCGCTCCAGCAGCACCACCCCCAGTTCGCGCTCCAGCGCCTGCAACTGCAGGGTCACCGCCGGCTGGCTGACGAACAGCGCCTCAGCTGCCCGTGAGACCGAACCCAGACGCACGGTCTGGCAGAACGCGCGCAGCGGCTTCAGCCGGTCGGATTTGTAGGGAAAACGCGGTGTTGCGGTGCCGCGCGTGGCCATGATGTGACAACTATAAGGTGTACTTATTTAATGCATTGATAAAACTGTATTGTCAAATACATGCTGCGGAAGCACGGTGACAGCCCGGAAACATCGAGGAACCCCACCATGTCCGCCGCCGCCTTCGCCGCTTCATCCCCATCCGCCGAACGCTCCACCCCCGGCATCACCCTGACCGCCTCGCTGGCCGGCCAGGACGCCCTGCTGCCGCCGGCGGCACTGGCCTTGCTGGTGTCGCTGCACCGGGCGATCGAACCCGAGCGGCAGGCGCGGCTGGCCGCACGCCGCGAACGCCAGGCCTGGTTCGACGGCGGCGGCCTGCCGGACTTCCGCGCCGACACCCAGGCGATCCGCGCCGGCGACTGGCGCGTGGCGCCGCTGCCGGCCGCGCTGCAGGACCGCCGCGTCGAGATCACCGGCCCGACCGATCCGAAGATGGTCATCAACGCGCTGAACTCCGGCGCCAAGGTGTACATGGCCGACTTCGAGGACTCGACCGCGCCGACCTGGCGCAACCTGGTCGCCGGGCAGCGCGCGCTGGCCGAGGCGGTGGCCGGTACGCTGACCTTCAGCGCGCCGCCGGCGCGCGACGGCAGCGCGGGCAAGCGCTACGCGCTCAAGCCCTACGACGAGCAGGCGGTGCTGATCGTGCGCCCGCGCGGCTGGCACCTGGACGAAAAGCACGTGCTGGTCGACGGCCAGCCGCTGGCCGGCGGCCTGTTCGACGCGGCGCTGTTCGCCTTCCACAACGGCCGCGCGCTGCTGGCCAAGGACCGCGGCCCCTACCTGTACCTGCCCAAGCTGCAGTCGATGGAAGAGGCCGCGCTGTGGGAAGCCGCGCTGTCGCACATCGAGGCGATGCTGGGCCTGCCGCAGGGGCAGATCAAGGTCACCGTGCTGATCGAGACGCTGCCGGCGGTGTTCGAGATGGACGAGATCCTGCATGCGCTGCGCGAGCGCATCGTCGGCCTGAACTGCGGCCGCTGGGACTACATCTTTTCCTACCTGAAGACCTTCCGCCGCCACCCCGACCGGGTGCTGCCCGAGCGCGGCCAGGTGACCATGACCCAGCCGTTCCTGAAGGCGTATTCGGAACTGCTGATCCGCACCTGCCACCGCCGCGGCGCGCATGCGATGGGCGGCATGGCCGCGCAGATCCCGATCGGCCACGACGAGGCGGCCAACGAGCAGGCGATGGCGCGGGTGCGCGCGGACAAGTTGCGCGAGGTCACCGCCGGGCACGACGGCACCTGGGTCGCGCACCCGGCGCTGATTCCGATCGCCCGCGCCATCTTCGACGAGCACATGCGCGCGCCGAACCAGCACACGGTGCTGCGCGAGGACGTGCAGGCCGACCGCGACACGCTGATCGCGCCGTCCCCGGGCACCATCACCCGCGCCGGCTTCGAGGGCAACATCGAAGTGTGCGTGCGCTATCTGGCCGCGTGGCTGGACGGCAACGGCTGCGTGCCGATCCATCACCTGATGGAAGACGCGGCCACCGCCGAGATCAGCCGCAGCCAGCTATGGCAGTGGCTGCACGTGGGCGGCCTGCACCTGGACGACGGCACCGCGATCGACTTCGCGCTGTTCGACGCCTGCATGCGCCAGCTGCCGGCGCGCCTGGGCGAACGTGCGCTGCTGCCCGGCGGCAATCGCCTGGACGACGCCATCGCGCTGCTGGACACGCTGACCCGCAGCGAGGACTTGGCCGAGTTCCTGACGTTGCCGGCTTACCAGATGATCGATTGATTGGGGCCGGGAGTCGGGAGTCGGGAATGGGGAATCGTGAAAGCGATGTCCCTGCGTCCGACCTCTCCCGTGCTTCCGCGCCGTTTCATCCGACACACCGTTCCGCCGTTTCATCGCCGTATCCATTCCGAGGAGAACGCAAGATGAGCACCACGTTGCAGACCGCCGAACAGATCCAGCATGCCTGGGACACCGATCCGCGCTGGGCCGGGATTGCCCGCAACTACACCGCCGCCGATGTGGTGCGCCTGCGCGGCACCGTGCACGTGGAACATTCGCTGGCCCGGCTCGGCGCCGAGAAGTTGTGGAAGTACCTGCACGAAAAGGACTTCGTCAACGCGCTGGGCGCGCTGACCGGCAACCAGGCGATGCAGCAGGTCAAGGCCGGGCTCAACGCGATCTACCTGTCCGGCTGGCAGGTCGCCGCCGACGCCAACCTGGCCGGGCAGATGTACCCGGACCAGTCGCTGTACCCGGCCGACTCGGTGCCGGCGGTGGTCAAGCGCATCAACAACACGCTGCTGCGCGCCGACCAGCTGCACCATGCCGAGGGCAAGGACGAGATCGACTTCCTGCAGCCGATCGTGGCCGATGCCGAGGCCGGTTTCGGCGGCGTGCTCAACGCCTTCGAGCTGATGAAGGCGATGATCGAGGCCGGCGCGGCCGGCGTGCACTTCGAGGACCAGCTGGCCTCGGTGAAGAAGTGCGGGCACATGGGCGGCAAGGTGCTGGTGCCGACCCGCGAGGCGATCGAGAAGCTCAATGCCGCGCGCCTGGCCGCCGACGTGCTGGGCGTGCCGACGCTGCTGGTCGCGCGCACCGACGCCGAAGCCGCCGACCTGGTGACCAGCGACATCGACGCCAACGATCGCCCCTTCACCACCGGCGAGCGCACCGTCGAAGGCTTCTTCAAGACCAACAAGGGCCTGGACCAGGCGATCAGCCGCGGCCTGGCCTACGCCCCCTACGCCGACCTGATCTGGTGCGAGACCGGCAAGCCGGACCTGGAGTTCGCGCGCCGCTTCGCCGAGGCGATCCACGCCAAGTTCCCGGGCAAGCTGCTGGCCTACAACTGCTCGCCGAGCTTCAACTGGAAGAAGAACCTGGACGACGCGACCATCGCCACGTTCCAGAAGGAGATCGCCCGCTACGGCTACAAGTTCCAGTTCATCACCCTGGCCGGCTTCCATGCGCTGAACTACTCGATGTTCAACCTGGCGCACGGCTATGCGCGCCGGCAGATGAGCGCCTTCGTCGAGTTGCAGGAAGCCGAGTTCGCCGCCGCCGATCGCGGCTTCACCGCGGTCAAGCACCAGCGCGAGGTCGGCACCGGCTACTTCGATGCGGTGACCCAGGCGATCCAGCAGGGCCAGTCTTCCACCACCGCACTGAAGGGCTCGACGGAAGAAGAGCAGTTCCACGGCGAAAAGGCCGCCTGACCTGCAGCCAGGCGTCCATTCATTGCTTGCCGATCCCCATGGGAGGGGAGAGCCCGGGTTCGCCCGGGCTTTTTTTGCCTGCGCGATGGCGCATGTGCCGACAGCGATACGGTGTCTACGAGTTACGACAGGACTGGGTGCGGAAACGCCGTACCGGCGGGCCGCCAACGCCCGATTTCGGATCATTTCGCGGTCTCCGCGCATGCGAGATTGGCTGTGATCGCATCAGCGCCGATTCGTTCAGGTGCTATGCTTTGCGCAAGATGGCGGGCGACGCCAAGAGCAGTAGGGGGCTGGATGAGCTGCGACAGCGCCGCGTCCAATGCACGCGAGACAATTCCGACGGTTGCCGTGGTTGCCCCCAAGCCCAATGAGCTGGCGGTGCTGACCGCCGCGGAACTGCGCCTGTTCTCCGAGTTCGGCCGTTCGCGCACGGTGCGTGCCGGCGACGTGCTGTTCCGGCGCGGCGACGGCGGCAGCGCCATGTTCGTGATCAGCAGCGGCGTGATCGACCTGGATTTCGGCGAGGACCTAGTCGTCAAGCATCTCGGGCATGGCGAATTCTTCGGCGAACTCGGCCTGTTGATCGGCAGCCACATGCGCAGCGCCGACGCCATCGCCGCCAGCGACGGCGTGCTGGTGGAGCTGGACCACGACGACTTCCAGCGCCTGGTGGAGCGCGACCCCGGCCTGGTCGCCTACTTCCTGCGCCGCACCATCATGCGCGTGGTGATGAACGAACAGACCCTGATCCGCCAGCTGCGCCGCCGCAACCACGACCTGGAAGCGGCGCTGGACAACCTCTACGCCACCACCCACCAGCTCAGCCAGACCGAGGAGCTGGTGCGCACCGACGAACTGACCGGCCTGCACAACCGCCGCGGCCTGATCCTGCGCCTGCAGGAATGCCGCCGCGACGGCCGCTCGCCGGGTCCCGGCCTGCTGCTGATCGACTGCGACCGCTTCAAGCGCATCAACGACGAGCACGGCCATCTGGTCGGCGACCGCGTGCTGCAGAACGTCGCCAACATCCTGCGCTCCGTCGCCGGCCAGGACGACATCGCCTGCCGCCTCGGCGGCGACGAATTCTGCCTGCTGGTGTCCACCGGCAACGCGGACGATCTGCGCCGCATCGGCGAGTTCGTGATCGCCACCGTGCAGAACCTGCTCGGCGTGCCGCATCCGCTGCCGCACATCTGCCCGGTCAGCATCGGCATCAGCCGGGTCGATCCGCAATCCGACTGGAACGACTGGTACGCCAACGCCGACGCCGCGCTGTACGAGGCCAAGCGCCTCGGCGGCAACCGGTTGTACTGGCACGACCTCGCCTCCGGCTCGCGCTGAGCCCACCAAGCACCCTCGAGCTGCCCATGAACCACGCCCACCAGCCGCAGCCCGACGCCCCGCAGCTGCGGACGTTGCTGCTGACCGACCTGTGCGATTCGATGGCGCTGGTGGAGCGGCTGGGCGACGCCAACGCCGCCGAACTGTTCAAGCTGCACGATCACCTGGTGCTGGAACTGCAGCAGCGCTGGCGCGGGCGCCTGATCGACCGTTCCGATGGCCTGCTGCTGCTGTTCGAACGGCCGATCGACGGCCTCGGTTTCGCCCTGGACTACAGCCGCGGCCTGCACGCGCTGGGCAAGCAGCGCAAACTGGAACTGAAGGTGCGCGCCGGCCTGCACGTCGGCGAGGTGCTGACCTGGCGCAACAGCGACGCCGCGGTGCAGGTCGGCGCCAAGCCACTGGAAGTGGAGGGCCTGGCCAAGCCGACCGCGGCGCGGCTGATGACCCTGGCCCGCCCCGGCCAGATCCTGCTGTCGGCGGTCGCCGAGTCGCTGACCCACCGCGCCGCGCGCGAACTGGGCGAGCGCGGCGAGCGCCTGCTGTGGAAATCGCACGGCCGCTGGCGCTTCAAGGGCGTGCCGACGGCGCAGGAGATCTACGAAGTCGGCGAGATCGGCAACACTCCCCTGCGCGCGCCGAAACCCACACCGAAGGCATGGCGGGACATCCCGCTATGGCGCCGGCCGGCGGCGCTGCTGGCGGAGGTCGGCCTGATCGCTGCGGTCGCGGTCGGCGTCTGGTTCGTCACCCGTCCGCAGCCCGCGATCGCCTTCGCCGAGCGCGACTGGGTGGTGGTGGGGGATCTGCGCAATCTGACCGGCGACACGCTCTACGACGACACGATCGAGACCGGGCTGCGCATCAGCCTGGAGCAGTCGCGCTACGTCAATGTGCTGGCCGATGCGCGTGTGCGCGAGGCGCTGAAAATGATGCAGCGCGACGCCGGCGTTGCCGTGGATCGCAAACTCGGCGCGGAAATCGCCCAGCGCACCGGCGCGCGTGCCTTGCTGCTGCCCACGGTTTCCGACGCGGACGGGAAGGTGCGGATCAGCATCGAAGTGGTCGACCCGGCGACGGAGGCCACGGTCGTCACCGAGTCCGCGACGGCGCGTGGCCCGGGGTCGGCGGTCGCGGCGTTGGGGGAGGCCGGCGACTCGTTGCGCAAGGCGTTCGGCGAGAGCGTGGCGTCCATCAAGAAGAGTTCAGCCCCGCTGGAACGGGTGACGACCGACAAGCTCGATGCGCTGCGTGCGTTCTCGCTGGGTCAGAAGTCCTACGCCGAGCAGAATCTGCAAGCGGCGGAAATGCAGTTCAGGCAGGCGCTGAATATCGACCCGAACTTCGCCATGGCCAAGATCGGCCTGGCGCGCGTGGCCTACAACAAGACCGACGTGCTCAGCGCGCAGCAACAGATGGGCATGGCGATCGAGGACACGGGCAGGCTGACCGACCGCGAGCGCCTCTATGCCATGGCGCAAATGGCGCTGTTCCGATGGGAAAAGGATTATCCCGGCAAATGGGTCGCCCTGTCGTCCCTGTATCCCGATTATCACGTTGCCGCATTCAATGTGGCCACGAGCATGCGCGACGGTGCCCGCTTCAAGGAGATGTTCGAATACAGCAACCGCGCCGCGGCAACGCAGGCAGTCACCCGTCCGGTCGCACTGAGCTTCAGGGCGATCGCCCGCTCGGCCCTGGGCGATGTGGCCGAAGCCGAGCGCGACTATCTCCAGGCCGAAGCGTTGGGGTTCCGCAAGAATTCCGTCGAATTTTCGCTGATCAAGGCGGCCGAATCGAAGTTCAAGGAAGCCGACGCGATGTTGCGTCCGGTTCCGGGAGAGCCGCCGTTCGCTAAAAACGAGCGGGCCGCCGCGAACCTCAATGTGATGGCGGATCAAGGCGAGTGGGAAAAGGCCGCGCAGCAGGCCGATGCGCTCAGGGCTGCGGTCGCCGATCCGCATACGCCGTTCGAATGGGGCGCACGGACCTCCGTACTGGCGATCATGCGCCATACGTCCGACAGCAAGACGGTTCTGCAGGAAGCGCAGAAGCTGGTGACTCTGGCGGAAAACGGCCTGCACAACAGCGCCGGCCGGGCGCAGGAAGCGGTGGCGAATGCGGCGCTCTATGCGGGCTATGTTGCGGCCTGCAACGGCGATATCGCCACTGCCCAGCGTGCATTGAAAGTGGCCAAGCCGATTGCCGACATCGCCCCCTATCCTCTGCTCAAGAATTCTTCGGCCATCGTCGAGGCCCGGATCGCCATGCAGTCGGGAAAGCCCGACGCGGCGCTGGACATCCTGAAACCCTTCGATCAGCCCTGGGCGTTGACCTTGACCAAGGTCGAGCGGCTATCCGCCGAGGTGGCACTGGGCCGGGATGTGGGCGAGCAGCTCGCCTCTATGAAAACGTTGGCCTGGCGCGGTCGCGTCTACGCCGAATGGGCGGCCGAAAGGCCGCCCGTGATCGAATCGCTGTCGTCGCCGCAGCAACTCCTCAACGACAAAAAACCACCCAGCCAAGGCTCGCTTCGAACTGCTTCGCCAGAAGTTCCAGATTCGCTTCGATCTCTTCCTTGCTCGGGAGATTCACGCTCTCGGGCAAAATGCTCGGGTCGAGGTTGAATCCATATTCGGCGAATGCCGCGACAGGATTCTGTTCCATGGCAGCGCGAAAGGCATCGTCGCTGGCGAGGCGTTGCAGCAGGGACCGTGCATTATCTAGTGTGGTCATTTAGTTTGCGCTCGTGGATGGTTTTATTGCCCAAGTGATTGATGCGTCGCGATCAACGGCTTGGGATTCAAGTGTAGCGTGTTTTTCGTGGCATCAATGTTGCCGACGCCATTGGCGCCGATCACCATGGTCGTGAGCGGGTCCAGCGACAGCAGTCGGCCGGCGTCGGTATCGTTGATGGCGGCCGTGTAGAACGCACCGAGATCGCGTTCCGTCGCCAGCAGGTAGAACGTCTGGCTCAGGTGGCCGGAGTCCAGCAGAACCGCCTTGTAGGCCTTGGGGTGGCGCCGGTATTTCCAATGGTGCCGATCCAGCCGCGCGACATGGAAGACGAGCGCGCTGGAATCGGCGAAGTAGGTTTGCCCGATGGTCAGGTCGGCGGCCAGCGTTCTGGCCTCGGCCTCGGTCAGGTCGATTATCTTGACGAGTTTGTGGGTGTCGGATTCATAGTGATAGAACCCTGGCGTCAGCCCTTCCACATCGATTATCAAGGGATACGCCTCGATCGGGTGCAGCGATCCGCCGGAAGGACTGGTGCGGCGTACGGCGACATGACCGGGTGCGATTTCCTCGGCCCCGATCGCGCCGAACGTGCCGAACAGCATGCGCGACAGTTCGGTCAGGGCGAGTGGGCGCGTCCGATCGAAATGCCGGGTGGTGCGCCTGGCACGCAGGACATCGGCAACGTCGCCTTGCAGCGTTTCGGCCGGAAGCGCTATCGAACCGATCCCATCCTGGCGCTTCGGGAAATGCGCGGGAAGCGGGCCATGCGTGGCAATGTGCTTGTCCAGGCGCGCGCGCTCAGCCGCATTTCCGTGTTCCCGGCTGCCCTCGTCGCCGACCACGCCCGACCACGCGCTCATGCGGTGATAGACGCTGGCCAGCGGATGCCATCCCACGGTTTCGAGCGTCGCCTGGCCGGCCAGGATGGCGGCACTTCTGGTGTCTGGAGTGTCGCAAAGAACGATCTCGTCCTCGATCATCCTGTCGATGAAGGACGCATCGCAGTTGTGCTTTCGCATGACCTCGCCGGCGTCGGTCCAGGCATTTCCCGGTAGCGAGGCGACGATGGCCAGCGCCTCGGGCGAAAGCGAAATGCGTTTTCCGCTGAGGGGACACAGCAGGGCGGTGGCGATGGTGGTATCGAGGACGACCGAGCCATTGAGCAGCGCGCTGATATTGGGGAAGAGCACGTCCCCGATTTCGATGATGCAGTGAAGCCTTCGGCGTAATTTCATCTGGATTGGTTTCTGATCGCTGACGGTATGCGGGAGAACCTGGCCGACCCGACGCTGTGCCGCGCGCGATGGTGGGTCGATGACACGGCGTTTCCAGCGCTGGGGTCATGTGCACTGGCATACGATCAGTATGCCGAAGGACGTGGCCGAGGCGTGGGCGCGTTGGCAGCCAATCCGCAGGCACCTTGCCAGGCGTGCCGCGCAACCGGCCATCGGTGCAGGCCGCGCGCGCCGGCCGGCGTCCTGGACCATGTCGGGAGCAGGGCGTCCTTCGCCGGTCGACCTATCGTGTTGCTGTGCCTGTGCGCGACGCAGGCGCAGTGGGGCGCGTTCGTGACCTCGGCGATCAACGAGGTGGATATCGAGCAGGCATTCGGCATGGATCCGTTGCGCGCAGGGCCGCTGGTGGTCTGTGGCTTCGGCTGGCGGGCGCCGGCGTTGACCACCGCGGAGTTCGATCCGGCCGGCGCGGTATGGCAGGCCAGCGTCGCCGGATCGCCCTGACGAGCGCGCGCGGTGGCATGAGGCGCTTCAGTCAGTGCCAGCGAGCATGGCCGCCGCATTGGTGCAGCGCCCCTGCAGTTGCCTGCGGTGGCGTCCGCCGCCAGTCGTTGTCTGTGTTCAGTGCGCCTGGCTGTGCGCCGTTGCGGTTGCGGCCACAGCCGCTGCGTCGGGGGCGGCCGGCTTGGCTGGCGTGTCGCTATGTTCGAGCAATTCCAGACGTTTGCCGCCGGGCAGCCGATAGTCCAACTGCTGCTCCAGCGCATCCAGCGCGGTGACCTGCACGCAGAGCGCGTCGGCCCTGGCTTCCAGCGCCTTGCCACGCGCGTCCATGCGCCGCTCCAGGTCCTTCTCCATCGCGTCGGTGCGTTTCTCGATGGCGTCGGCGCGCCCGGTGAACACCGCGAACATCACCCCGCGGGTCAGTGCGCCGGCCATCTCCTCGGCGGCGGCGCTGACGTCGGCTTCGAATGCCTTGTCGAACGGTTCCTTCTGCCATTGGCCTTTGCCGAGGGTGCGGTCAAGGTGGGCGAGGGCGGCGTCGCGATGCCGCTCGATCTTGCGCGCCTTGCTGCTGCTGCCGGTGATGGCCTCGACCACGCCACCGAAGGCGTCGAAGGTGATGCCGACCACCTCGCGGGCGATGCCGGCCACTTCGGGCATCAGCGCCTGGGCGCCCTGTTCCATCTGCCGCAAGCGCTGGGCGTCGGCGCTGCTGAGCGGCTGCGCGACGCCGTCCACCTGCAGGCGGCCGTCATGCAGGAACACGGTCTTCGGCGTGCCGGCGCTGCGCGTCAGGGCGACGCCGGTCCGGTCGACGATGACGTCGTAAGGCGTGGAAAAGCCGCATTGCTGCGAGGAGAACTGCGGGCCGGCGCTGGCGCTGGCGGCGGCACCCAGCAGGGAGAGCGTACACACGGAAAGCAGCAGGCGCATGGCGGCGGTTCCTTTGACGATGACGGCAGCATCGGTGCTGAGCCGTGCCGTGTCGTCTGCGGGAAGTCAGGGTGCGGGAAGTCATGCCTGCACCGCGGCGCCGGCAAGCCCGTGCGGATCTAGCTCGGACCCTCATGCATCGCCCAGTGCTGGAGAAGGGGGCCTTGCGGGCCGGCGACGGGATCGCTGGGCGGGAACGGCAGCTGGGCGATGCGCCGGATCGTTTCGGCGCTGGGCACCTGCCGGCAGATGTCCCAGTCCTGCCCGGCGGGATAGGCGCCGACCACCACGAAGTCGCCGCTGGAGGCGATGCAGCGATGGCCGGTGCCGGCCGGCAGCAGCAGGGCGTCGCCGGCCGCCAGCGTGGTTTCGGGGCCGCCTGGGCCGCCGATGACCAGCCGCGCGCTGCCGCTGGCCACGCCAAGCACTTCGTGGGCAGTGGAATGGTAGTGGTGGTAATCGTAGATGCCATCGCGCCATTGCGGCGGCCAGCCGTGGGCGGCGAAGCGGCGTTCGAAGCCGGCGGCATCGCCCTCGCGTCCGGCTTGGCGGTACAGCAGGACCGGCAGGAACGGATGGTTGGGCACCCAGTCGTGCGGCGGCAGCAGCCAGTGTTCCAGGTGCATCGGCGCGTCCTCGCGGCATGGTGTGGCGGGCAGCGGGCGGCCGCCGTTGCGGATCATGCTAGCCAGGCCGCGTGGTCGCGGCGTCATGGCGCGATGCGGCGACATCGTCGCGGTGCACGTCCGCATGCAGCGTTCGACACGGCAATCCCAACGCCATCCGCCGGCTTGCGACACGGCAGCCCAGGCGATATCGCCAGGACTGCCACTGCTTGCCTCAATGCAACGGTGCAGGGCCCGCGTCGGCACGATGGTGCGTGCCCAGGTCCCCGACCATGGCGGCGCTGGCGGCGTTCAGTCCCACCACCTGCACCTGCGCACCATGGCGGCGGAATTTCAGCACCACCTTGTCCAGCGCGCCGATGGCGCTGATGTCCCACAGGTGCGCCTGCGTCAGGTCGAGGGTGACCCGCGCCGGTGCGTGCGCATAGTCGAACGCAGCGGCGAAGCTGCCGGCCGAGGCGAAGAACAGCTGGCCGCCGATGCGGTAGGTGTGGCCGCCATCGGCGTCTTCGGTCCTGGCGATGTCCAGCATGCGCCCGACCTTGCGCGCGAAGAACAGCGCCGACAGCAGCACGCCGGTCAGCACGCCGCGCGCCAGGTCGTGGGTGGCCACGGTCACCACCACGGTGGCGAGCATGACCAGGCTGGAGCTCTTCGGATGCGTGCGCAGCTGCGCCAGCGAGCGCCAGCTGAAGGTGCTGATCGAGACCATGATCATCACCGCCACTAGCGCCGCCATCGGGATCTGCCGCACCCACGCGCCGGCGAACACCACCAGCATCAGCAGCACGCTGCCGGCGACCAGCGCCGACAGGCGGCCGCGGCCGCCGGATTTCACGTTGATCACCGACTGCCCGATCATCGCGCAGCCGGCCATGCCGCCGATCAGTCCGCTGGCGACGTTGGCCGCGCCCTGGCCGATGCATTCGCGGTTCTTGCCGCTGGGGGTGTCGGTCATGTCGTCGACGATCTGCGCGGTCATCATCGATTCGAGCAAGCCGACGACCGCCATCGTCGCCGACACCGGGAACACGATCTTCAGCGTCTCCAGCGTCCATGGCACATCCGGCAGCAGGAACGTCGGCAGGCTGTCGGGCAACTGGCCCTTGTCGCCGACGGTGGGCACGGCGATGCCGAAGTACAGCGCCATGCCGGTCAGCAACACGATCGCCACCAGCGGCGGCGGCAGCGCGAGCGTGCGCGTCCAGCGATGGCCGAGCAGCAGCGCCGCGGCACCGATCGCCGCCACGGCATACAGCGCACGCGCATCGAGGCTGCCGGCGGTCAACGCGGCGCCCAGCAACAGCAGCCACAGGCCGAGTCCGGCAAAGGTGCGTCGCGACAGCCACGGCAGGCCGTAGATCACCAGCAGGCCCAACGCCACCAGCGGGTATACCGGTGCCGGCACGCCGATCAGTTCCGGCAGCTGCGCCATGAAGATCAGGATCGCCAAGGCATTGACGAAACCGGTGATCACCGAGCGCGACACGAAGCGCATCAGCGCGCCGAGCTTGAGCAGGCCGGCGCCGATCTGCAGCACGCCGGTCAGCAGCGTCGCCGCCAGCAGGTACTGCAGGCCGTGGTCCTTGACCAGGCCGACCATCAGCAGCGCCATCGCGCCGGTGGCGGCGGAGATCATGCCCGGCCGGCCGCCGACGAAGGCGATCACCACGCAGATGCAGAACGAGGCATACAGCCCGACCTTGGGATCGACCCCGGCGATGATGGAGAAGGCGATGGCTTCGGGGATCAGCGCCAGCGCCACGACCAGGCCGGCGAGCACGTCGCCACGGATGTTGCCGAACCATTGCTGGCGCAGCGGGGGATTGAGATTCACGAGAAAATGCTCCTGGCGCCGTGCCCGTCGCGGGGCGGCGCTACACGAAATGGAAAGCCAGAACACACCGGGCGTCCCGCAAGGGGACAGCGTGGAAAGCGCAGCGCGGGTGTCAGGGTGGCGTCATGTCGTGGCGTGGGGAGCGGAAGAGCACGCGGCGATGCGTTGCGTGCCGCGCCAGTATAGAACAGTCGCGCCTGTGCCGGCCTTGCGCTGCTTCCCACTTGCGCGTGTTGCGGTGGTTGCAGCGCTGCATGTGCAGGCATGCGAGCACGGCGGAGAAGCGGGCTGACGTCCGATACGGCTGTTCGCAGCCGCTGGCATGCCCGCCTGGGTCGCGCGGCGGAACGCGCCGTCCCATTGCCGGAGACGCCACGGCTCACAATCTCCTCACTATTTGCGCGCAGAATGTGGCAACAGGATTGCGCGACGTGGAGCGCCGGCGAATGAACGATTTACGCATCGACCATGTCGACGCTGCCTTGTCCGCGCTGGACCAGGCCGATCCGCAACGCAAGGCGGCGTTGTGGCAGTGGGCGTATCTGGAGATGTTGCACGAGACCCTGAGCGCGATGCATCAGCTGTCGCACCGGGTCGGCGTGGCCGAGCTGGTCGCCGATGCCTGGCTGGCGCCGGTGGACGTGATCGCACTGGAGCATTCGTTCCTGGACCGAGCCACGCTGGCCGATCCGCGCGTGCAGGCCTTCGCGTTGGCGTTGGCCGAAGCGTCCTCGCGCCAGTCGCGCGCCGAGCTGTGGCGCAGCGGCTACGCCAGCGCGGTGCAGGCCACGCTGCAGGGCATGCAGGCGCTGGCCGGCAAGCACCGGATCGATGCGCAGGTCGCTGCGCCCTTGTGGTCCGCCTGAGCGCCACCTCGACGCATCCGTACGGCGTGGATAGCGTCGCTGGTGACGCGTCGGTAGCGTGCGCTCGCAGCAGGCGACGTCGGCAGTTGCATCTTCGACATCCAGAGACCTGCTAACGCGCTCGGCACGCAGCGTTCACCATGGCGCAACGCCGTTGCCGACAGCCTTGGGAACATGGTCAGCTCCCACCGCCATTCCGCATCGCAGGCGACGGCCACGCAGCAGGCGCGGCCGGCGAGCGACGTTCCTGCCGATGCCCCGGGCATCTCGGAAGCCGGCGCCTGGTGGCGGCAATTGCGCGCCGCCGTGCCGCGCTGGTTGCTCGCCGCGGTGGCGCTGTTGGCGCTGGGTCTGCTGCTGTACTGGTACGCCCGTGCTTGACCTCCTGTCCTCATCGCGTGGAGAGCCGCGCATGGCGCCATCTGCCGCACACGACCATGTCCGTCGCTGCAGCGTGCGCCTGCATCCGCCCGGCGGGCACGAGGTCGCCACGCACGCCTGGATCGCCGCCGAAGTGGCGCGGCTGATGCGCCTGCCGTTGCAGGATGCCAGCGCGGCGCAGAGCGGTTTCTACGTGCCGGACGACACCCTGACCGTCGCGCAGGCGCAGCAGCTGGGCGTGCGTGCGGCAACCGACCTGCTCGGTGGCGTGGTCCCGCAAGCGTTCGTCGCTACCAAGGCGATCAGCCATCCGCTGGTCGATCCCGGCGCGGCCGCGCCGCAGGGGTGGGCCCATGCGCTCGGCGGCGCGCTGGCCGAGGCGACGGTGCCCGGCTACACCGCGTTCGCTGCGGACGATGCGCGCGTGGCGTATGCGCGCTTGTGCGGCGGCGGCCAGGTGCGGTTGAAGCTGCCCAGCGGCATCGGCGGGCAGGGCCAACTGCTGCTGCACGACGCGCACGTGCTGGAGACGGCACTGGCCGCGGTGGCGGCGACGGACCTGGCGCAGCAGGGCGTGGTGCTGGAGCGGCAACTGGACCGCTCGACGACCTTCAGCGTCGGCGAAGTGGACTGCGCCGGCATGACCATCGCCTATTACGGCACGCAATCGGTCACCGACGACGCTGTCGGCCGCGAGACCTACGGCGGCTCGCAACTGTTCGTGATCCGCGGCACCCTGGACGCGCTGCTCGAACGCACGTTGCCGCCGCAGCAGCGCGAGGCGGTGCTGAAGGCGCGCCACTACGATCGCTGCATCGCCCAGGCCTATCCCGGTTTCTATGCATCGCGCCGCAACTACGACGTGATCGCCGGCATCGCCGAGGATGGCACGCGCCTGTGCGGCGTGCTCGAGCAATCCTGGCGCGTCGGCGGCGCCACGCCGGCGGAACTGGCCGCGGTCGATGCCTTCCAGCGCGATCCGGCGTTGCACGCGGTGATCGCGGCCACGGTCGAACGCTACGGCGTGCCGGCGCTGCCCGCGGACGCCGAGGTCTACTACATGGGCGAGGATCCGCGCGTGGGGCGCCTGACCAAATACCGTTATGTGAGCGCTGCGGACTGACGATGGAAACCAAGCTCTCCAGCATCGATATCGCGGTGGACGGCGACGCCTTGAGCGGCACCCTGCTGACGCCGACCAATGGCATGCCCGGGGTGCTGTTCGTGCATGGCTGGGGCGGCAACCAGCATCACAACCTGGTGCGCGCGCGCGAAGCGGTCGGCCTGGGCTGCGTATGCCTGACCTTCGACCTGCGCGGCCACGAAGGCCTGGCGTCGATGCGCGAGACGGTGACCCGCGCGCAGAACCTGGACGACATCAAGGCGGCCTACGATCGGCTGGTGGATTCGCCGCAGGTGGATCCGGAGTCGATCGCGGTGGTGGGCTTGAGCTACGGCGGCTATCTCGCCTCGCTGCTGACCCTGGAGCGGCCGGTGGAGTGGCTGGCGCTGCGTTCGCCGGCGCTGTACAAGGACGCGCATTGGGACGGCCCGAAGGTGGCGTTGAACCGCGATCCGGATTTGATGCCGTATCGGCACCGCGCCATCGCGCCGGAGGACAACATCGCGCTGGCCGCGTGCCAGCGCTTCCGCGGCGACGTCTTGCTGGTCGAGGCCGAGCAGGATGTGATCGTGCCCGGGCAGGTGCTGAAGAACTACGCCGCCGCGTTCTCCAATGCGCGATCGCTGACCTCGCGGGTGATCAAGGGCGCCGACCACGCGCTGACCCGCAAGGAACATCAGCTCGAATACACCCGCTACCTGGTCGACTGGCTCACCGAGATGGTGGTCGGGCGCCGCGTGGCGCTGGCCAAGAACGTGGTCGAACGGCGCAAGCAGCAACTCAAGAGCACGCAAGGCGATGCGGCGACATCGCCCGGACAGGGCTCGAAGGAGTTCCAGGGCCGCATCGAGGCCAAGGAACGCACCTCCGACGCCACGCCGTCGCGGTGAAGCGCTGGCGCGGCGGCGCCGCGGCGGATCATGCGCGCGACGAAGCGGTCGCGCTGCAGTCTGCAACGCGATCCCATTCCGGCGCGCTCGCCGCTGCCGTCAGTGGCTGCGCCCGGATTGCTCCAGATGGTGCCAGGCGTGGCGGACCAGCCAGCGCGCCTCGTCCCACGGCACCGACAGCGACGGCGCCAGGTGGTGATAGGACTCTTGCAGCACGCGGTACAGCTGCGCTTCGGTGGCGCGCGGATAGGCCAGATAGACGTCGTAGCCCATCTTCAGCAGCGAGGCATAGTCGGAGAAACCATGGTGGCCGAGGCGGCCATTGGCATGCGCATGCCGCCAGTAGGCCATTTCGGCATCCAGATCGACGGCGCGATGAGCGTGGGCAGGACGAGCGGGAGCGGAAGCGGTCTGCATGGGTAGGACTCCTCTCGAAGCTACCCCCCTGTCGCTCCGATCCTAGCGGATCGGTGCCGCGATTTGCGCGTGCAGCACGATATCGCGCGCGAATCGCTGAACCGCTAAGCGAGATGAGCGGACAGATGTGCTGTAAGCGTTTGCAACGCAGTGCTGGATAGCGCGCCGGTTGCGAGGGCGCATGACGCGCCGTCCTCGTGCCCGGCGAGGATGCGTCATGCGACGGGGCGCCACGCACGCGTCACACGCCTTGTCATGCAGCACATGCCGATCGCCGTGGAGGCGACGGCACGATCACCGATCCAGGGCTGGCAGCGCCGCGGCTTCAGTCCCAGTCCGGCGCGATACCGGCGGGGTTCGCCAGCCGTTCGCCGCGATCCAGCGTGGCGATCTGCGCCATGTCCGCGTCCTCCAGGCGCAGCGACTGCGCGAGCAGATTGCTGGCCAGGTTCTCGCGCTTGGTCGAGGACGGGATCACCGCATAGCCCTGCTGCAACGCCCAGGCCAACGCCACCTGCGCCGGCGTGGCGGCATGGCGTGCGGCGATCGCGGCGATCACCGGATCCTGCAGCACCTTGCCGTAGGCCAGGGTCATGTACGAGGTGACGTGGATGCCCTGTTGCTGCAGGTAGCCGATCAGCTTGCGGTTCTGCAGGTAGGGATGCACTTCGATCTGCTGGGTGGCGATCGCCTCGGCGCCGAGGATCGCGATCGCCTGCTCGGTCAGCGCGATGGTGAAGTTGGACAGGCCGATCTGCCGGGTGAGGCCCTGCCGCTTTGCGTCGGCCAGGGCGTGCAGAGACTCGGCCATCGGCACCGCATCGCGCGGCGAGGGCCAGTGCACCAGGGTCAGGTCCACGTAGTCGCTGCGCAGCTTGTCCAGGCTCTGGCGCAGGCTCGGCAGCAGCTTGTCGGCGGACAGGTTGTCGGTCCACACCTTGGTGGTGACGAACAGGTCCGCGCGCGGCACGCCGGAGGCGGCGATGGCCTGGCCGACCTCGGCTTCGTTGCCGTAGATCTGCGCGGTGTCGACGGCGCGGTAGCCGAGTTCGAGTGCGTTGCGAACCGAGTCGACGACGACCTGGTCCTTGAGCCGGAACGTACCCAGGCCGAAAGCGGGAATGCGCATGCGGTGACTCCTTGCGAGGAAGATGGGAAAGAGCGCTGGATTTCAGTATGCGAGCGGTGCAGTTGCGGTAGCGTCGGCGCGCATCGCACCGGGTTGGCCGAACGCTGCGGTGGCGCCGAGGGGCGCTCACAGGCATGCAGGGCCAAAAGACGGAAGCGGGAGCATGACGGCATCCCGTAGGAGAAAGCAGGTTCACAGTGTGGACCTGTCCCTGGCCCGGAAAAACCCGCCGCCAGACCAATCACTTTTGCGTTCTGGTCAATAATCGGCTTCCGATTCCGCCATCCGCCTTGCCATGAAGACGACGCTGGAGGTGCGGCAACCGATCCATGCCGAGTACTACCGCAACACCGTGTTCTCGGCGCGCATCGCCTCGTTTCTCGATCCCCTGGCGGAGGCCATGGGGCCTACGCCGTTCGCGGCGTAGCGGCTAACCGCTGCCTGAGCTGAGTAGGTGCATGCGCAGCCGGCGGCCGGCCAGATCGCCAACGACGCGGCATGCCGCAGCGGCCGTCCGGTCGTGGCAAGACCATTGACCGGCGCCGCCAAAAGTAGTTGTATGAAGCAACGAAATTGCCGGAGCCGACCATGCCAGCGGTGGATCCCGTCGTCGTCGAACAGATCCGCGCCGCCTCGCGGCAGCTGGTGCGCGAACTCGGCTTCCTGCAGGACACCCTCGCCGCGACCGACTATCCGCCGTCGGCGGTGCATGCGTTGCTGGAGATCGACGCGCGCGACGCGGTCGGCGCGTCGCAGCTGGCCGACTGCCTGCAGCTGGAAAAATCCAGCGTCAGCCGCATGCTGCGCAAGCTGATCGCGGCGGGCGAACTGCGCGAGCGCACCAGCGCCGAAGACGGCCGCGCCAAGCAATTGCGGCTCTCCGCGCGCGGCCGGCGCACGGTGCAGGGCATCCACGCTTTCGCGCGCGCGCAGGTGGAGGCCGCATTGGCGCCGCTGCCGGCGCAGGCGCAGGCGGACATCGGCCACGGGCTGGCGGTCTATGCGGCCGCGTTGCAGGCCCTGCGCAATGGCGCCGCGCCGCCAGCGCCGCAAGCGGTGCGCATCGACGGCGGCTACCGGCCCGGTGCGATCGGCCGCATCGCAGAAATGCACGCCACCTTCTATGCGCGGCATGCCGGCTTCGGGCAGTTCTTCGAAACCAAAGTCGCGGCGGGCGTCGCCGAATTCGCCGCGCGCCTGGAGCGGCCCGGCAACGGCCTGTGGCTGGCGATGCAGGCGCAGCGCATCGTGGGCGCGATCGCCATCGACGGCCAGGACCTGGGCAACGGCGAGGCGCATCTGCGCTGGTTCGTGGTGGACAACGGCCTGCGCGGCAGCGGCATCGGCCGGCAGTTGCTGCAGCAGGCGTTGCAGTTCTGCGACGCGCAGGGTTTCGCCGCCACCCGGCTGTGGACCTTCGCCGGCCTGGACGCGGCGCGGCGGCTGTACGAGGCGCACGGTTTCGCGTTGCTGCAGCAGTGCGAAGGCGACCAATGGGGGGCGAGCGTGATCGAACAGGTGTTCGTGCGGCCGCGGCCCGCGGTCGCGGCACCGGCGCAATCGTGCTGGCGGCAGGACGGCTAGCGGCCGCCATCCGCACCCACGCCAGGCATGCGCGCCGCGTATCGCCTCGTTGCCGGGCCATCTGCTCGTCGCACTGGTGCCGAGCGTTCGTTGCGCAGCGGTTCGCCTGCGCGGCACATAGCGACTCGGCGACTCGACCGGCCGGCAAGCGGGACGCTGGACACGCGCCAAATAATGTAACTATTATAGTTACATGAAAAGAAACACGCAGCTGTCCGACGTGCTGCACGTGCTGGTGCACCTGGCCCAGCATGGCGAGCCGATGACCTCCGAGCAGATGGCGGCCTGCCTGCAAAGCCATGCGGTGGTGGTGCGGCGCCTGCTGGCGCGGCTGCGCGACGCGCAACTGGTCGAATCCACCCGCGGCCACGGCGGCGGCTGGCAGCTGGCGCGCGCGCCGGAGGCGATCAGCCTGTACGACGTCTATGTCGCGCTGGGCGAGCCGCTGCTGCTCGGCCATGGCGTGCGCGGTCCGCATCCGGATTGCGCGATCGAGCGTGCGGTCAACGCTGCGCTGGACGACGGCTATCGCCAGGCGCAGGCGGCACTGGCCGCGCAGCTGCAGGCATTGACGCTGCGCAAGTTGGCCCGGCGCGTGCAACGCACATCCAGGCAGGAGCAGACCGATGCAGCATGACGCGGTGATCGTCGGTGGCAGTTTCGCCGGCCTGTCGGCCGCGCTGATGCTCGCGCGCGGGCATCGCAAGGTGCTGGTGGTCGATGCCGGCCTGCCGCGCAACCGCAACGCCGCGCACTCGCATGGTCTGCTGGCGCTGGACGGCATGCCAGGCAGCGCGGTGCTCGCGCAGGCAAAGGCGCAACTGCTGAACTATCCCACCGTCGCGTGGTGGGACGGGCAGGTCGAAGCGGCAAAGGCGCTGCCCGGCGGCTGGGAGCTGGCGTTGGCCGATGGCCGGCAGGCGCAGGCGCGCGGCCTGGTGCTGGCGACCGGGGTGGCCGATCGGTTGCCGGAATTGCCCGGCGTGGCGGAACGCTGGGGGCACAGCGTCATGCACTGCCCGTATTGCCACGGCTACGAGCTGGGCCGGCAAGCGCGTATCGGCGCGCTCGGCAACGGCACCACGGCATCGGCGGAGCAGGCGCTGATGCTGGCCGACTGGGGGCGGGTCACGCTGTTCGCGCAAGGCATGCCGCTGGACGATGCGGAGTTGATGGCCAGGCTGGCCAAGCGCGGTGTGCAGGTGGAAACGCGGCGGGCGCTCGCGCTGGAGGGCAATGGCAAGGCGATCGACGGCATGCGCGTGGACGATGGCGCGCGGGTGGAGATCCAGGCGCTGTTCGTGGCCGCGCCGACGCAGATGGCCAGCCCGTTGGCCGAGCGCCTGGGCTGCGTGTTCGACGACGGCCCGTCCGGCCCGTATCTGCGCGTGGACGAGCGCAAGCAGACCAGTGTGCCGCGGGTCTACGCGGCCGGCGACGCGGCGCGCATGTTCGGCAATGCGACCCTGGCCTCGGCCGACGGCGTGCTCGCCGGCGTCGGCCTGCACCATGCGCTGATCGCCGAAGACAGCCAGCCGGATCCCGCGAGCGGCGCATAAAAAAAGGCCGCCCGCGAACGGACGGCCTGCTACCGGCAACATGCCGCCCCGCTTGCGGGGGCGACAGCCTCAGCCCTTCACGCACAGCACCTGACGCAAGGTGTGCACCACTTCCACCAGGTCGCTTTGCGCGGCCATCACCGCATCGATCGACTTGTACGCCGCCGGCGATTCGTCGATCACCGCCGCATCCTTGCGGCATTCCACGTGCGCGGTGGCCTCGCGGTGCTGGGCCAGGGTGATCTGCTGGCGCGCGGCGGTACGGCTCATCACCCGGCCGGCGCCGTGGCTGCAGCTGTGGAAGCTGTCGCCATTGCCCAGCCCGCGCACGATGAAACTCTTCGCGCCCATGCTGCCGGGGATGATGCCCAGCTCGCCGGCACGCGCGCTGACCGCGCCCTTGCGGGTCACCAGCAGTTCCTCGCCGGCGTGCGTTTCCTTCTGCACGTAGTTGTGGTGGCAATTCACCGCCAGCTTCTCCAACTGGAACTTCGGCAGGCGGTGACGCATCTCCGCCAGCACCCGCGCCATCATCGCCTCGCGGTTCTCGCGCGCGTAGTCCTGCGCCCAGGACACCGCTTCCACGTAGTCGTCGAACAACGGCTCGCCTTCCATGAAGAACGCCAGGTCCTTGTCCGGCAGGTGGAAGCCGAGCACGCGGTGCGCCAGCTGCTCGCGCGCCTGCTCGATGAAGTAGCTGCCGATCAGGTTGCCGGTGCCGCGCGAGCCGCTGTGCAGCATCACCCACACCGCATCGCTCTCGTCCAGGCACACTTCGATGAAGTGGTTGCCGCCGCCGAGCGTGCCGATCTGGCAATCCAGCTTGTCGGTGCGGATCCGGCGGTGCCTGGCCTTGATCGTGTCCAGGCGCGCGACCAGCCCCGACTGCGCGATGCGCGTGGCGATGCTGTCGGGCAGCTTGCGGTGTTCCCCGCCGCGGCCGTTGCCGACCGGCACGCTGCGCTCGATGCTGGAACGCAGTTGCGCCAGGCTGTCGGGCAGATCGGCCGCGCGCAGCGTGGTCCGCACCGCGGCCATGCCGCAGCCGATGTCCACGCCGACCGCGGCCGGGATGATCGCCCCGCGGGTCGGGATCACCGAGCCCACGGTCGCGCCCTTGCCCAGGTGCACGTCGGGCATCACCGCCACCCACGGCCCCACGAACGGGATCGCGGCGATGTTGCGCATCTGCTCGTGGGCCTGCGCTTCCAGCGGCACGCCGCGCACCCAGCCCTTGATCGGCGTGGCGCTGCCTTCGGCGTGCAGCAATTCGTAGTTCTGGATACTCATCGTCTTCATTCCTTCGAGGCCATGCGCGGCGCGTCCCTGCGCTGCGCATGGCGGTCCTACTTCATCGTCACCAGCTGCTTCAGCACGCCATCCAGGCCGCCGAACACGGTGAGCTTGTCGATCTTCTCGGTGACCTTCTCCAGCGCCTCCAGCTCCTTCAGCCGCATCAGCACCGGGTTGTCCTCAATCAGCTTGGCGGTGTTGAGCAGCGAACGCGTGGCGTTGGCCTCCTCGCGCCGGCGGATCACGTTGGCCTGCGCCGACTTCTCCGCCTGCACCACCGCGTTGAGGATGTCCTTCATCTCGCCGGGCAGGATCACGTCCTTGACCCCGACCCCCAGCACCTCGATGCCGAAGCCGGCCACCTGCTCGCGCACGTAGCCGAAGATGTCCGCATCCAGCGACGCCTTGTCGCCCAGCAGTTCGTCCAGCGTCTTCGCCGACACCGCACGCCGCAAGCCGTACTGCAGCTCGCGGTACAACTGGTCGCCGTACTTGGCCACCCGCGTCCGCGCGGCGATCGGGTCGGCGACGCGCATGCTCGCGGCCAGGTTGACGCGCAGGCTGACCTTGTCGCGGGTCAACAGCTCCTGCCCGGACACCTCCACCGACTGGATCCGCAGCTCGATCACTTCCGCGACGATGTTCTTGCGGAAGTTCCAGAACGCGTAGTGCCCCGGTGCCAGGGTCTGCTGCAGGCGCCCATCGACGAACACCAGTCCCGCCGACTCGGCCGGAACGTCCAGCGCCACCGCGAAACGCGACAGCAGGCCGAGCTGGCGCAGGCGCTGGGCGACATCCGCCGGCACCGCCAGGCTCTCGCCCAGCGGCAGACGCATCACCTCCACCGCGATCAGCCCGCGCCAGTACAGCCGGCGCGTGCCGGGCGCCAGCACGTCTTCGAGCTTGCCCTGCTTGAACACCAGGCCGACTTCGTCGCTGCTAAGGTCGGCCAACACGAAGACCTCGTGCAGCTGTGCGCCCAGGCGCGCGATCAACGCATCGGCATCGGCGCCGGCGTAGTCCGGCACGGCGATATTGCAGGTCTTCACGTCGATCCGCCGCGACGGATCGAACAGACGGTAGACGCCGGGCGCGAGCACGCGCTCGAAACGCCGGTTGCGATACATCAGGCCGCGCTCGCTATCGCCGATCACGACCCGCTTGGTCCAGAACATGGCACGTTCTCCTTGTGTGGCTCTGGTGATCCGGTCCTGTGGATGAAATCGCCGCGCCGGACCGACGAGCGCGAGGACGCCACGTCGCGAGCGCCATGGGCGCCGCAACGCTGCAAGAGAAATGCAAGTGCGCGCACGACGTCGCCACGGCGGCCAGCGGGCGCTGTCGGTGCGGAGGCCGGCGCGTGTCGTCGGCATCGCGCTGCATTGCGATGCGACCGTCGGCGCAGGCGCGCACGTCCAGGGCGGCGTGGCGGCGGCAGCGGCGCTGCGGTGCATGCGTTACGCAGCGCCGGTGGCGATGCGTGCGGCGTGTCCCGCGCGGCGCGACTTGCTGGGCTTGCGCCCGGTATTGCACATGACGTGACAGGTCATGGTTCTCGGAGCGGGATTCGAACCCGCGACACTCGGATTAAGGTTCCGATGCTCTACCAATTGAGCTATCCAAAAGCGACGTGCCGGAGTCGAACCGGCGACACGTGGACGCGCCACTGCTCTACCTCTGAGCTAACGTCTGGTGGAAACTGCACGTCCCGGCTGCAGGCATACGCGACGGCAGTGCCGTGCGCACCGGACGGGAATGGCATCCCGTACCGCTAGCGACCATTAAGTGCAGTTTCCCATTGCCGCCTCTTTCGAAACGGCAATTCCTGCGTCGATTCCATTCCCGCCGCCCGCGTCCGGCACCTGGACGCAGCGCTTGCGCGCCTCGCGAGCGAAACTTCCCTGTTTCCGGGCATTCCATGCCCGGGTGCCTGGGATGTTGGATCGACAAAAACAAAAAAGCATGCGAACGCGCAAAGCAAAACGCCCCCGGCATGGTGTCCGAGGGCGTTCGCGTTCCTCGGAGATCGATGCAACCGATCTCCGCAACGGGCGATCAGTCGATCAGGTGGCGCGATCCAGCCGCAGCGCGGTATCGCGCAGCGCACGCAGGACCGCTGCGCGCGTTTCGCGCTGCAGGCCGGGCAGATGTGCGGTGAAGGGGCGGAAGGTCATGATCGTCGGAGTCGTCGTTGCCGAACGTGTCGGCTGATGGGCGCGCACATTACCTGCGTTGTTTTCATTGCGCAAGGGGTTTATCGAATTATTTTTTCTCTCTCGCCAATCTCTCGATCGCTGCGCTCCGCGTCGGCAGCCGCCGGAAGATTCGCAACTCGCGAGGAGGCGTTTCCAATTCTGGTGTTTTGGTTACTGTGGCCGGCTCCGCAAAGCGAAAAAAATCATCGGGAAATCGCCGCATTTTCTCCCGGCGATGCCCGACCTGGCGCAATGCGCACTGCTAGGCTCGCGGTGCGTCCTCCAGCGGCCAATCACTTACTTTCCGGTTACTGGATGGTGCCTGCGATCAAGCCCCTTCCCCCCGACGGAGTCATCGAAATGAAAATTCGCCTGCATGCGTCTCTGCTCGCATTGCTGCTCGCGTTCCCCGCCGCTTCCGCATTCGCGCAAACCGCGGTTACCGCCAATCCCAACCACCAGCAGCTGCTGCAGGGCTCGGATTGGCGCACCGAGGCGAACAAGCGCCTGGTCTACGACTTCTGGCGCATCGTGTTCGAGGCCGGGCACACCGAGTACGCGCCGATGTACATGGCCAAGGACTATATCCAGCACAATCCGACCGTGGCCAACGGCCGCGACGCGTTCCTGCAGTTCCTGACCGCCTTCGTCAAACCGCAGCCGATCAAGCCGCGCGTGCAGCTGCCGCTGGTGGCGATCCTCGCCGAGGGCGACTACGTGACCCTGGTATCGGTGCGCACCTTGCCCGACCCGAAGGATGCGACCAAGACCTACACGACCACCTGGTTCGACATGTTCCGCATCCAGAACGGCAAGATCCAGGAGCATTGGGATCCGGCGACCAAGTGAGATAGGCCAGGATCCGGGACATCGCGGCGATGCGTCGCTGCGGCACGCACGAGGTGTGTTGTCGCAGCGACGCGGTGCGTGTGGTCGTGATGCCGTCGTCGCACGGATTTCCTTGTTGTCCGGCGCCGACACAGGGTGGCGAATTGGATGTCGGTGTGGGCCGCACGTGCAGTCGGTCGCGCATGCGCCTCAAGAGTTCTGTGCCGGCTTGCGGTAGCGAACACCCGGCGGTGCGCGCTTGGAGCATGCTGGCAAGGCGCGAGGGAGCTAGACTCCGGTAGCGGCCATCGGTCGCGCGCCCTTCCCAGCCGACCCCGCCGCCATGCCCTTCCTCGAACTTCCGACGCATCGCCTGCATTACCGCATCGACGGCAGCGAAGGCCGCCCATGGCTGACCTTCTGCAATTCGCTCGGCACCGACCTGCACATGTGGGACGCGCAGATCGACGCGCTGGCACCGTACTACCGGGTGCTGCGCTACGACCGCCGCGGCCACGGCGCCTCGAGCGCCGCGCCTGGACCGTATCGGATCGAGGCGCTGGCCGGCGACGTACTGGCGTTGCTCGATGCGCTGGCGGTCGAGCGGACCCATTTCTGCGGCCTGTCGATCGGCGGGCTGACCGGGCAATGGCTGGGCATCCACGCCGGCGCGCGCCTGCACACGCTTACCGTGTGCGCGACCGCGGCCAGGATCGGCACCGAGGATGGCTGGCAGGCACGCATCGCGCAGGTGCAGGCCGACGGACTGGCGTCGCTGCTCGCCGGCACCCGCGAGCGCTGGTTCACCCCGGCCTTCGCCGAGATGCAGCCGGCAACGGTCGAGGCGATCCTGGCGAGCTTCCTGAGCACCGATGCGCAGGCCTATGCGGCCTGCTGCGAGGCGCTGGCCAGCGCCGATTTCCGCGAGGTCCTGGGCGAGATCGCTACGCCGCTGCTGGCGCTGGCCGGACACGACGATCCGGTCTGCCCGCCGGCCGATCTGCAGGCGATCGCCGCGCAGGCGGCGCGCGGCAGCTTCGCCCAGGTGCATGGCCGGCACCTGTGCAATGTGGAATCGCCGCACGCCTTCAACGACGCGCTGCTGCGCTTCCTGTTGCAATAGACGCGGTCAGGGCTGCACAGACAAGCGCCGCGCGATCCCGACCGCGCAGCGCAGGCTGTCCCATCCCGAATCCCTAATCCCGGCTTTCATCCAGCTGCACAACCAGCTTGCCGAAATTGCCGCCGCCGAGCATGTCGATGAAGGCCTGCGGCGCGTTCTCCAGCCCCTGCACGACATGCTCGCGATAGCGCACGCGGCCGTCGGCCAGCCACGCGCCCATCTCGCGCAGGAACTCGGGATAGAGCTTGACGAAATCGCCGACGATGAAGCCGCGCAGGGTCAGCCGCTGGCGCAGCACCTGGTTCATCAGCGCCGGCAGGCGGTCCGGCCCCGGCGGCTGTTCGCCCTTGTTGTTGTAGGTGGCGACGGTGCCGCACACCGGCACCCGCGCGAAATCGTTGAGCAGCGGCAGCACCGCATCGAACACGTGGCCACCGACGTTCTCGAAGTACACGTCGATGCCGTCTGTCGCGGCGGCGCGCAGTTGCTCGGCGAAGTCCGCAGCACGATGGTCCAGCGCCACGTCCAGGCCCAATTCCTCGCGCAGGTAGCGGCATTTCTCGGCGCCGCCGGCGATGGCGATCACCTTCGCGCCGCGCAACCTGGCGATCTGCGCCACGCTGGCGCCGACCGGGCCGGTGGCGGCGGCGACCACGACGGTCTCGCCGCTCTGCGGCTTGCCGATTTCGTGCAGGCCGGCGTAGGCGGTGAAACCGGGCATGCCGTAGACGCCGAGCGCGGTGCTCGGCGGCAGCGGCGAGTGCGGATCGAGCTTGCGCCGCAGGCCGGCGCCGTCGGCCACCAGGTGGGTCTGCCAGCCGCCGCTCTGCACCAGCACCAGGTCGCCTGGCTTGAGGTCGGGATGGTGCGATTCCAGTACCTCGGCGACGGTGCTGCCGACCATCACCTCGCCCAGCTGCACCGGCGGCGCGTACGAGGGCGCATCGCTCATGCGTCCGCGCATGTACGGATCCAGCGACAGCCAGCGGTTGCGCAGCAGCACCTGGCCGGGACCGGGCACGGCCAGTGGCGCCTGTTCGATGCGGAAATTCTCCGCGGTCGGCGCGCCTTGCGGACGCGAGGCGAGGACCACGCGGGTGGTATGGGAAGCGGTGCTCATACGGTTTCCTTGCTGGCGATATCCAGTTGCGCGATGTCCTCGGCCGACAGCGCCAGGCGCGCGGCGGCCAACAACTGCTGCAACTGCTCGATGCTGGTGGCGCTGGCGATCGGCGCGGCGATGCCGGGGCGCGCGATCAGCCACGCCAGGGCGACCTGGGTCGGCGTGGCCGAATGCTTGCCGGCGATGTCGTCGAGCGCGGCGAGGATGCGCAGGCCGCGCGCGTTGAGGTAGCGCGCGATCACGCTGTCGCCGCGCGCCTGGCTCTTCGCCGCATCGGCGGGACTGCGGTACTTGCCGCTGAGGAACCCGCGGGCCAGCGCGTAGTAGCAGAGCGTGCCCAGTCCCTGTTCGCGCACCAGCGGTTCCAGGCCGGCCTCGTAGCCGGCGCGGTCGTACAGGTTGTATTCGGGCTGCAGCGTCTCGTAGCGCGGCAATCCGTACTGCGCCGACACCTTCAACGCTTCGGCCAGGCGTTCGGCGCTGTAGTTGGAGGCACCGATCGCGCGCACCTTGCCTTGCTCGATCAGCCGCCCGAACGCGGCCAGCGAGGCTTCCAGCGGCACCGATTCGTCATCCTCGTGGGCCTGGTACAGATCGATCACGTCGGTCTGCAGGCGCTGCAGCGATTCGTCCACCGCCGCGGCGATGTTGTCGGCGGCCAGGCCCGGGCGTTCGGCCCACTTGCCGACCTTGGTCGCGATCAGCACCTTGTCGCGCTTGCCGCTGCGCTTGAGCCACTGGCCGATGATGGTTTCCGACTCGCCGCCGCGGTTGCCGGGCACCCAGGCCGCGTACGCATCGGCGGTATCGATCAGGTTGAAGCCCGCTTCGACGAAGGCGTCGAGCAAGGCAAAGGAGGTCTTGGCGTCGGCACTCCAGCCGAACACATTGCCGCCGAAGGCGAGCGGCGCCGCGTGCAGGCCGGAACGGCCGAGTTCGCGCGTGTGCAGCATGGGGAACGCTCCGCTGTGGGGAAGGGCGACAGGATAGTCGTCCGAGGTTTCGGTATCGGGGCGATGGTCGCGAAAACAGCGTTCCGTTTGCGTGATTCGCGCTAACGCGAAGACAACATTCGGGCGTGCGCGCATGCGTGCTAGGCTCGCGTCACACCGACAACGGACGTACGCCATGAGCCTTCGCACCACGCTTGCCTGCGCTTGTACCCTTGCCATTGCCGCGACGCTGGCGATCCCGAACGCGCAGGCGATCAAGCCTGCCGACAGCGCCAGCCTGCCGGCGCCGGATGCGGCCTTGCAGAAGGCCATCGACGGCAGCTGGCGCGACCGCGTCTACGTCGAGCGCGACGCCTATCGCCACCCCGGGCAGACCCTGGCGTTCTTCGGCATCAAGCCGACCCAGACGGTGATCGAGATCACTCCGGGCGGCGGCTGGTATTCGGAAATCCTGGCGCCGTACCTGCGCGAGCGCGGCCAGTACATCGCCGCGGTGGTCGATCCGACGGCGGTGCCGGAAGGGCGCGGCCGCGAGTATCAGCAGAAGGCGCGCGCGACGCTGGAGCAGAAGTTCGCCGCCGCGCCGGCGCAGTACGACCGCGCCAAGCTGGTGGCGTATTCGCCGACCGCGCCGGTGTTTGGTCCGGCCGGCTCGGCCGATCTGGTGCTGACCTTCCGCAACGTGCACAACTGGCGCATGTCCGGCCAGGCCGAGGGCATGTTCAAGGGCTTCTACGCGGTGCTCAAGCCCGGCGGCGTGCTCGGCGTGGTCGAGCACCGGGCCAAGGCCGACGTGCCGGCCGACGACAAGAGCGGCTACGTCGGCCAGGCGCAGGTGATCGCGATGGCCGAGGCGGCCGGCTTCAAACTGGCCGGCAAGAGCGAGGTCAACGCCAATCCGCGCGACACCAAGGACTATCCCGGCGGCGTGTGGACGCTGCCGCCGAGCAACAGCCACGATGCCGCCGACGATGCCAAGTACAAGGCGATCGGCGAGAGCGACCGGATGACGCTGAAGTTCGTCAAGCGCTGAGAACGGCGGCGCGGGCAGCGGGAAAGGGAAACCGGCGTGGGAGAATTACCCGCGCCGCGCGCGCCGTCGATGCGTGGCCAATCCCGAATCCCTTTTCTCCAATCTCCGCTTCCATGCTGATCGCGTTCAACAAGCCGTTCAATGTGCTGTGCCAGTTCACCGATCGCAGCGACCCGCCGCGGCGCACGCTGGCCGGGTTCGGCCTGCCCGCCGACGTGTACGCGGCGGGACGGCTGGACTACGACAGCGAAGGCCTGCTGCTGCTCACCGACGACGGCGCGCTGGCGCACCGCTACACCGATCCGCGGCACAAGCAACCGAAGACGTACTGGGTGCAGGTGGAAGGCGTGCCGCAGCCCGAACAGCTGCAGCGCCTGCGCGATGGCGTGGTATTGAACGACGGACCGACCGCGCCGGCGCAGGCCAGCGTGCTGGAGAGGGAGCCGGACCTGTGGCCGCGCGACCCGCCGGTGCGCTTCCGCAAGACGGTGCCCGATGCCTGGCTGCAGATCGTGCTGCGCGAAGGGCGCAATCGCCAGGTGCGGCGCATGACGGCCGCGGTCGGCTTGCCGACCTTGCGCCTGGTCCGCGCGGCGATCGGCGCGCACCGGCTGGAGGGGTTGGCGCCGGGCGCGTGGCGGGCGCTGTAAGCCGTTTGGGCAATGCTCCCTTGTAGGAGCGGCTTCAGCCGCGACGCTTTACCGGTAGCCCTGTCGCGGCTGAAGCCGCTCCTACAGGAACGGGGCCGGTGGTCGCGAATTCCGGATTGAGACGCTTGCGTGCCGTGTGGCGTGTCCGCAGGCGCTCGACGATCGCCGTCGCGGCGGCCTCGTCGCCGCGCTGCAGATCGCTTGGAAACCACGGCGTCCGCTGCCTGTAAACGAAAACAGCGGCCGGATGCATCCGGCCGCTGTTTCGATGGCGCTGCCGTCGTCGCTGTCGCGGCGACGCTCCTGCAATGCTTATTCTTCGGTGGCGTCCTGCGCGGCCGCGGCACGGCGCGAGGTGCGCGCCGCCGAACGCCGGGCACCGGCGTTGCCGCGCTTGCTGGCTTCGATGCGCTGCGAATCGCCTTCGATCGGCGCGTTGTTGTCGCGCTGGCGCTTGCGGTAGATCGCATACCCGAGCAGGCCCACGCCTACCGCCGCGGCGGCGATCGCGATGACCGGATTGCGGCGCACCGCCGTCCGCGCGACCTTGGTGCCGGTCTTCACCGCACCCAGCGCCGCACCGGTCTTCAGCGCGCCCATGGCGGCGCCGGACTGCAGCCACTTGTTGGCCTGCGGCCCGATGTGACGGAGGCTGTCGCCGGCATGGCTGGCGAGATCCAGCGCGCGGTCGGTGATGATGGTCAGCTTGCTCATGGGGGCGTCCCTACTGGCAGGAATAAGGACCGCAGTGTCCCCCGGGTACCGTATAGACCGCGTTAGCGCGCCGGCGTGGAGTCGTCTGCCGGCTGAATGCGCGGCCGGTTCGGGTGCGGTGGCCGGTGCGGTTGCAATCGCCACGGTGGGGATGTCTCGACGGGGCCGCACGCCGTGGCGCTGGCGCGACGTTGCCGCGGGCGACGTCGATCAGCGCAGCGTTCGCGCCGGGTCCATCGCCTTCGCCATCCACGGGCAGGGACGGCGGGCGAGGCGGTGCTCGCCTGCATCGGTGCATCCGGCGTGCTTGCGCCGGACCTTCGGAAACGCGGCGTGCAGACGGAACGTCCTCTTCGCCGCTGTTGCCCGTCTGCAACGGCCGCAAACCTGCAGCGCGATGGCCGCCGCCGTGCTCAAGTGCCGCGCGGCTTCGCGCGATGGCTGGCGGTGGCGGTCCACGGGTCGTCCGGCCACGGGTGGCGCGGATAGCGGCCCTTCATTTCCTTTTTCACTTCCGGATAGGTGCTGGACCAGAAGTTGCGCAGGTCCTGGGTCACCTGCAGCGGGCGTCCGCCAGGCGAGAGCAGGTGCAGCAGCAGCGGCACGCGGCCGTCGGCGACGCGCGGGGTGTCGGCCAGCCCGAACAGTTCCTGCAGCTTCACCGCCAGCACCGGCGGTTGCGGTTGGCCGGCGTGGTCGAGCGCGTAGTCGATGCGCCGCTCCATGCCCGAGGGCACCGTGATCCGCGTCGGCGCGTGGCGATCGACGGCCTGCCGCTGGTCCCACGGCAGCAGCGACTTCAGCGCCTCGCCGAGGTCGTCTTCGCCGAGCGCATCGAGCCGGGTCTTGCCGGCGAAGGCCGGGCGCAGCCAACCGTCCAGGCCTTCCAGTAGCGCTGCGTCGCCGAGATCGGGCAAGCCCAGCTCCGGCATCCACGTGCGCAGCGCGACCGCGCGCGCGCGCCATTGGGTCAGCGGCTCGCTCCACGGCAGCGCCTGCAGGCCGAGTTCGCGTACCGCCTCGGTCAGCGCTGCCGCCGCATGCGCCGGATCGACGCGGCCGGCGGGGCGGCTGTCGAGCACGATGCGGTCGAAGCGGGTTTCGCGCAGCGCGCTCAACGCGCGCCGCTCGGCGTCCCAGCGCACCACGTCCTGCTGCACGAAGCGCTGCGGGAAATCCGCGCGCAGCCGCGCCTCGTCCACCGGCGCGGCGCGCAGCAGCAGCGCGTCCTTGGCTTCGTAGCGCAGTTCGGTGGCGACCAGCCACGGCTCGCCGCGCAGGTCGCTGTGCTCGAACAGGCGTGCGCTGCGGCCGTTGGCCAGCAGATAGCGCAACGGATCGGCCGGATGGCGGGTGGCGATGCGGTCGGGGAAGGCATGGGCCAGCAGGTCGCCGAGTTCGTGCGCTTCCACGCTGTCCGGCGCGGCGGCGTCGCTGCGCAGGCGCCGCCGCCATTGCTTGGCGGCCGCATCGATCGCGGCCAGGCCGCCGCGGTTGGCGTCGTGCGGGGCGCGGCCGCGGCGGAACCCGGCCAGTGCGCGCCAGCGCGCCGCCAGCGCGTCGCCGCCCTGGCGCAGCGGATCGCGCGCCTCGACCAGCGCGGCCAGGTCGCAGGCCAGCGCCTGCGCACGCGCATCCGGCGCGGCCAGCAGCATCGCCGCCAGCCGCGGATGGGTGCCCAGCGCCAACATGCGCCGGCCGGCCGCGGTGATCGCTTGGTTCTCGCTCAAGGCCCCTAGCCGCTGCAGCAGTTCGCGCGCGGCGGCCAGCGCGCCGGCCGGCGGCGGATCGACGAAGCGCAACGCGTCGCTGCCCCAGGCCGCCAGTTCCAGCGCCAGCCCGGCCAGTTCCACCTGCAGCATTTCCGCGCGGCGCTGCGCCTCCAGGCGCTGCGACTGCGGCCACAGCCGGTACGCCCAGCCGGCGGCGACACGGCCGGCACGGCCGGCGCGCTGGTCGGCCGAGGCCTGGGAGATGGCGGTCACGTCCAGCCGCGAGAAACCGCTGTTGGGGTCGTAGTGCGGCTCGCGCGCCAGCCCGGCATCGATCACCACTCGCACGCCGGGCAGGGTCACCGAGGATTCGGCCACGTTGGTCGCCAGCACCACGCGGCGGCGGCCGTGCGGATCGGGCTGCAGCACCCGGGCCTGCTGTTCGACTGGCAGTTCGCCATGCAACGGCAACACGTCGACACCGCTGCCTTCTCCCCCCGGGAGAAGGTGGCGCGCAGCGCCGGATGAGGGTGCGCCCGAGGCGGTGCCGGCGGCGAGGGCGCCAGAAGCGGCCCCCGATGCGGGCACGCCCAGCCCCACCCCGGCTGCCTCCAACGCCGCCTGCACCCGCGCGATCTCGCGCTGCCCGGGCAGGAACACCAGCACGTCGCCGGGATGCTGCTGCAGCGCATGTTCGATGGCGCGGCGGGTCTGCGCTTCCAATGCCTCCTCGCGCCGCGCCGGGAAATGCGCGATCTCCACCGGATAGCTGCGGCCGGCACTGGACAGCCGCGGCGCGTCCAGGAACTGCGCCAGGCGTTCGCCGTCCAGCGTCGCCGACATCACCACGATGCGCAGGTCCTCGCGCACCTGCGCCTGCACGTCCAGCGCCAGCGCCAGGCCCAGGTCGGCGGCCAGGTGGCGTTCGTGGAATTCGTCGAACAGCAGCGCGCCGACGCCGTCGAGCATCGGGTCGTCCTGCAGCATCCGGGTCAGGATGCCTTCGGTGACCACTTCGATGCGGGTGCGCGCGGACACCTTGTTCTCGAAGCGGATGCGGTAACCCACGGTCTCGCCCGGCGCCTCGCCGCGCTGCCGGGCCATGAACGTGGCGGCGCTGCGCGCGGCGACCCGGCGCGGTTCCAGCATCACGATGCGGCGGCCCTGCAGCCACGGCGCGTCCAGCAGCGCCGGCGGCACCTGGGTGGTCTTGCCGGCGCCGGGCGGGGCTTCCAGCACCAGCCGCGGGTGCGCGGCGAGGCTGTCGCGGATCTGCGGCAGCAGCGGGTCGATCGGAAAAACGGGAGAGGCCATCGGCCAAGGATACGGATCGGCTGCGCCGCTGTAGAGCGCGCGCCTCTCGCGGTTAGCGCCGGCCCCGTACAATCCCCCGCTTTCCTGCCCGGCTTCCTCGGCATCTCCGCATGACTCTGATCGATATCGGCGCCAACCTCACCCACGACTCCTTCGATCGCGACCGCGACGCGGTGCTGCAGCGCGCCCGCGACGCCGGCGTCGCGCAGTTGGTGGTGACCGGCGCCAGCCGCGAGCACTCGCCGTTGGCGTTGCAGCTGGCGCAGCAGCACCCCGGTTTCCTCTACGCCACCGCGGGCGTGCATCCGCACCACGCGCTCGAGTACACCGCCGAGTGCGACGCCGAACTGCGCGCGTTGCATGCGCATGCCGAGGTGGTGGCGGTGGGCGAGTGCGGGCTGGACTACTTCCGCGACCTGGCGCCGCGCCCGGCGCAGCACCGCGCCTTCGAGCGCCAGCTGCAGCTGGCCGCCGACACCGGCAAGCCGCTGTTCCTGCACCAGCGCGACGCGCATGCGGATTTCCTGGCGCTGATGCGCCAGTTCGACGGCAAGCTCGGCCCGGCGGTGGTGCACTGCTTCACCGGCACCCGCGAGGAGCTGTTCGATTACCTGGACCGCGACTGGCACATCGGCATCACCGGCTGGCTGTGCGACGAGCGCCGCGGCGCGCATCTGCGCGAGCTGGTCAGGAACATCCCGGCAGCGCGGCTGATGATCGAGACCGACGCGCCGTACCTGCTGCCGCGCACGCTCAAGCCGCTGCCGAAGGACCGGCGCAACGAACCGGCGTTCCTGGCGCACATCGTCGAGGAACTGGCGCGCGACCGCGGCGAGGACGTGGCGGCGACCGCGGCGGCGACCACCGCCACCGCGCGCGGGTTCTTCCGCTTGCCCGACGATGCATGAGCGCAGTCCGCCGCCCGGCTGCGGCTATCGCGGTTGTGCGTGGCGATGCGGACCGAATGCTGGCGGCACGTGCGCTGCCGCAGCAGTCGATCGCGGTCGTTTGCGCTCGCGAGATCCTGTAGGAGCGGCTTCAGCCGCGACCGGCACTACCGTTAGCGCCTGTCGCGGCTGAAGCCGCTCCTACAGGGTTCATGGCCCGTCGCTGCGCCGGTTTTCCGTGCGCGGATCCGCGCTATTCGATCTGCGCGTCCTCGCGCTTGGCTTCCGCCATCGCTTCCGGCTCCAGTTCCTCGGCGCTGCGGTTGAGCTTGACGAACACGCCCCAGGCGACCAGCAACAGCGCCGCGCACAGGCCGACCGCGGTGGCATAGGGCAGCTTGGCCGGGTCGTCGTGCATCAGTTCGAACACGGACACCAGCGTCTCGATCGCCAGGGCGATGACGATGACCACGAAGAACCGCGACAGGTAGCGGCGCACCCGCGTCGGGCCGCTGATCTTGACGTCGCGCTGCACCTCTTCCTCGAAGATGGTCTGGCCCAGTTCCAGCGTCACCAGCGCCACGGTGAGCAGCCCGATCGCCTCCAGCACCACGTTGAAGCGGTCGCGGATGACCAGGTCGCCGCCGGGGGTGAGGCCGTGCCACAGTTCCAGCACCGCCATCGCCACCAGGCCGGCGGCGCACAGCAGGAACAGCAGGATGATCAGGAAATGGCCGCCGCGGAATATCTTTTCCATGAACTTCATCGCCGCTCGCCGTGGTCAGGTCGGCGAGCATAGGCGCGGCGGGCGTCAGCGGCGCGCGAAGAGGCGCGACGGACGGGGCACACGTGCCGCAGCCGAGGACTCGCAGGCACGCAATGCGTTCCGCGGCCCCCCGAGGCGGCTGCCGCGTGGCGGACTGCGCTGCCCGGTCGGGCGGATCAGGGAATGCATCAGTGGCGGTGGACGGTCTCGGGCATCGGCGTCGGCGGGTCCTCGCGGCTCCGGTGACCGGGGAAGTGCCTGTCGCGGTTGCACCCACTCCATGCACGCGCAAGGGCAAGCCGGGCGGGGTGGGTTTTGGGAGGGACTTCAGTCCCGACGCGTGTCGGCCGGACAGTCGCATGGCGACGCCCGTCGCGGCCGGGCCGGCTCGTACCACATGCATGCCGGCGCATGGCGGTGTGCCGGGCACCTGTGGGGGCGTGAACCTCTCCGCTGCGAGGCGCGTCACTGTGGCGGCGTCGCCCGCCGCCATGCCTTCAGCCTTGCGCCAACCCGGCCTGGTAAGCCTGCAGATGGCAATACGCGGCCAGCAGCCACGGTGCGGCATGGCCGGCGGCGCGGGCGCGGGCCAGCATGTCGCCGACGATGTGCTGCGCTTCCACCTGCTGCCCGGCTTCCAGGTCGCGCAGCATCGAGGCTTTCATCGGCGAGCCGGGTTGGGTCAGCAGCTGCAGTGCGCTGGCCTGCGCCGCTTCCGGCACCGGTTCGCCGGCGGCGGCGGCGACCGCCGTGCATTCGGCATACAGCCCGCGCAGCAGCGCCACGCCGTCGTCGCTGGCGACGATGCGGCCGGTCGGCGCGCGCATCAGGCAGGTGGCCGCGGCCAGTGCGGTCAGGAAGGTGTACTTGATCCACTGTTCCTGCGCGATCCGGGGCGTGGCGACATGGTCGATGCCGGCCTGCGCGCAGGCGGCGGCCAGGTCGCGCACGCGGGCGCTGTCGGCGCCGCGCCCGTCGCGCTCGCCGAAGGTCAGCGAGGCCGGCTTGGCCAGGTGCTCGATGGCGCCGTCCGCGCCCAGCGTGGCGCTGATGAAGCACAGGCCGCCGAGCACGCGGTCGGCGCCGAAGCGCGCGTCCAGCAGCGGGTAGTGGCGCAGGCCGTTGAGGATCGGCAGCAGCGCGGTGCCGGTGCCCATTGCCGGCGCCAGCGCGTTCAGTGCGCTGTCCAGGTCGTAGGCCTTGCAGCTGAGGATCGCCAGGTCGAACGGCCGCGCGGCGGCCGTTGCCGGCAACGTATCGGCGGTCAGCGTGGCCACCGCGAGGTCGGCATCGCCACGCGGGCTGCGGATGCGCAAGCCGTCGCGCTGCAGGCGCTCGGCCCGCGCCGGGCGGACCAGAAAGGTGACATCGACGCCGGCCTGAGCCAGGCGTCCGCCGAAGTAGCCGCCGGTCGCGCCGGCGCCGAGGATCAGGATGCGCATGCGCCGATGGTAGCAGCGGCGCCGGCTGGCTTCAGCGCCGCGGTGCGGCCGTGCCCGGCGTGCGCAAGCCTTCCGGCGGCTCGAAGGCGTCGGCGGGCACGGGCTCGTAGCTGACCGTGTCCACACGCAGGCTGCGTTCGTCGCGTCGGTTCCTGATGCGGCCGCGGTAGCCGAGCAACAGGCCGTTGCCGTCCAGCCACAGCGTGCCGCTGGTGGTGCCGTCGGGTCCTTGCGCGGCGGATCGATAGCGCCAGCCGGCGGCGAGGGGGTCGGCGATGAACTCGCGGGGAACGGCGCGCAGCGTCCGCCGATCCGCGCAGGAATGCTCAGGGTCGTGCGAGTAGGGTCCCGCTGGCGTCGGTGCGGAAAAGACCTGCTCGCGACGAGACACGCGAGCAGGTTTGCGCTACCGATGCGACGTCCAGGCGGGCACTGTTGGCGGGCTCTAGCGCTTGACCAGTTCGACCCTGCGGTTTTGCGCCTTGCCGGCTTCGTTTGCGTTGTCGGCTACCGGGTCGGCGTCGCCAAAACCGGCGGACGTCAATCTGGCCGCATCGATGCCCTGGGCCGTAATGGCGGAAACGACAGCCTTGGCGCGGCCGTCCGACAGCGTCTTGTTGTGCGCCGGATCGCCGGTGTTGTCGGTGTACCCATTCACCGCCAACTTCAGCGAGGCATCCTGCTTGAGCAACTGCACGACCTGCTCGATCTGTGGTTGCGAGTCCGGAAGGATGTCGGTCTTGTCGGTGGCGAAGTTGACCTGCAATGCCACCTTGCCGGTCTTGTCGATCTGCGCCTTCAATTCGCTGGCCGGCAACACACTGGCGGTGATTTCCAGCGGCTTGGTTTCAGCGATGAGCAGTCCACCGCCGAACTGATAGCTGCACAGGTGGATCCAGATGTCGCGATCGGCGCGATGCACGACGAACACCTGTGTGGGATTGTTCCAGACATCGCCCAGGCCGCTGTTGTACTTGACCGCGAAGTCGCGCGGCCAGTCCTTGATCTTCTGCCCCGCTTGTTCCGGAATCTTGCCGTCGAAGATCTTCTTGCCGCCCAGCGACGCGACCACCGCTTCGATGTTGCGTTCCAGCTCCACGTCCGAGAAGGTCTTGCCCTGCGCGGCGTCGATGTGCGCCGACCACACCTTGCCTTCCACTGTTTCCAGGCGATCGCCTGTCCAGAACGGTACCTGGTCGAAATCGGCGACATCCGGCGTGCTTCCGGTGACATAGCCGTTGGGAAGGGCGATATACGGGAACGCGCCCAGCGGCACGCTCGAGACCGGCAGGCTGGAGGCATCGAAGCCCTTGGGGGTCGCTTCCTGCTGAGGTTGCGACGCCTGCGGGCTGCCGGCCGCAGCCGCGGACGCGGCGGCATGCTCGTCGCTCTGCGCGGTTTGCTCCTGCTTCTTGCAGGCGCCAAGACCCAGGGTGATCGCTACAACCAACGTCGCCGCTACTGCTTTTTTCACAGAGGTACTCCTTTGCCGGGGGACGAAAAAACAGTGTAGCCGCGAACCCTGCCGATCTTCCTGCGCCACGATGAACACCGACCAATCGGCCGCGCGGAATGGCGCGCGGCGCAGGCCGTCAGCGCGCGTGACTAGTGGGTCGGCTCGGGGGGCTGGAACAGCGCATCGGGTTGCGGGCGGTATTCCACGCGCTGGATGTCCCATTGCTGCTGCTGTTGCAGACCGGTCTTGCCGCGATACGCAAGCACCAGGCCGGTGTCGCGATCCAGCCACATCGTTCCCTGTCGGGTCATGCCGGGGCCGCTCGCATTGGAAAGCCGGTATCGCCACTGCACCGCCGGCCGGCCGGCATGGACGCCGGTGTCGGCACGTTGGCAGTCGGCGAACATGCCCAGGCCAGCGCAGGGCTGCTCCGGGTCGAAGCGCAGCGGCCAGCGCATGCCGGGCACCGGCATGCCATCGCCCTGCTGGCCCACGATCCACCCGATGGTTGCGTCCTTGGTCAGGATTAGCGCGTACGGCGTGCCGCTGGCGTCCTTGAATTGCACGCGCAGCGCATCGTCGCGGAAATACAGCGTCACCGGCTGCGGCGCGTCCTTGGGGCGGATCCGGCTCAACCCGCTCAGCTGGTTGGTCATCACCTCGGCCACGCCGGAGAACGGAAGTTCCTCGGCGCGCGCCCTTTCCGCAAGCGCGGGGGAGATCGCGAGCGCACATGCCAGCACCGAACGCCAACGCTTCACTTGTCCAGGTTGCCCTGTGTATAGATCGGCGATTGCATGCGCACGATGGCGTAACTCTCGATCGGCAGGCGATTGGTCAGCGGCTGCAGCGTCGATGATTCGAAGGTGCCCGGTTTCAGGTACTGGGATTTTCCGCCCAATACCCAGCCGACGAACGGCACCACCAGCGGTGCGTCGTAAACGACTTTGACCTTCAGGATGTTGGCGTCCTGGACGTTGACGCCACTGCTGCCGACCGCGTTGCTGCGGTAGGCGAGGGTATCGTTGGGCAGGGCGTACTTGCCGTTGTACTGGCGCTCTTTGAAGTCGCTCCACGCTGCACGCGTCGGGTTGATCACGGTGATGTGCCCGCGCCTGAGCACGTTCAAGTCTGCATAGGCTTTGCCATAGGCAATTTCCAATGCAACCTGCCCGGTGTCCTTGGAGTAGAGCGGCATCATGCCCTTGGCGAAGCTCTTCTGCATTTCGCCGCGGTCCACGCCGGTCACCGCGCCCGTGCGTGCGACCATCAGCGCAGCGTAGTCGAGTGTCGATTTCATCCGGTAGAGCAGGACCGCCTGGATGACGGAAAGCAACAGGAACAGCAGGACCGGGGTGATGATCACCAGTTCCACCATGGATTGGCCGCGCATCGAGCGCCGGCTGCGAAACTCCCGCACGCGTGTTTTCATGACCATGCTCCAGTGTCGGGCGGCGGCGCGACCGCTGCGGCACGCCAGCGCCACTGTTCGCCCTGCTGCGGCTGCAGCCGGTCCAGCGCGCCACCGTGGAATTCGATGGTGGCCACCGCGCCCCGGCAGGCCGCGGCCCGATATGGCCTGACGTTCTCGCGCCATTCCAGGACGACGTCATCGCGCGCGAGAAACACCAGGTCCAACGGGTAGGCCATGCCGATGGTATGCACACTGGCGCATGGCCGGATCAACAGGGCTTCCGATCCGTCCTTGGCCAGTGCCGGCCGTGCCAGCAGGCCACGCATCCGCGACCACCAGGTGTCGGCGGACCACACGTGCGGGATGGATGCGCCCCGGCTGCGCTCGATGTGCCCGTGCTTCACAGGATTCCCTCCTGCAACATCTTCAAGTAGATGAAATAGCCCAGGAACAGGAAGATCAGCGGGAAGAAGAACATCACCAGCGGCAGCATCATCTTCACCGGCGCCTCCAGTGCCAGCTTCTCCGCGCGCAGGAAGCGCTCTTCGCGGCGTTGGTTGGCCTGCGCGCGCAGCGTGTCGCTCAAGTTGGCGCCGACCTTGTCGGCCTGGATCAGCGCGCTGGTGAAGCTGGTGATCTGGGCGATGTCCATGCGTTCTGCCATGCGCCGCAGTGCTTCGGCCCTGGGAAGTCCGGCACGCAGATCGCGGAGCATGCGCGAGAACTCCTGCGACAGCGCGCCGGCCGGGCCCTTGGCCACGGCCTGCTCGATGCCGCCGGTCACATTCAAGCCGGCTTCCACCGACATGGTGATGAAATCCAGGTAGACCGGCAGGTCGCGCACCACCGTCTTCTGCCGCGCCTTGCGGCGTTCGCCAAGCCACAGCGCCGGGTAGAGCCAGCCCAATACACACCCAAAGAACAGGCACATCAGCCCCGCTCCGATCCCGAGCTTGCCGAGCATCGCCGTGCACAGCAGGAACACCGCGGTCACCACGATCGCGCTGGCCATGCGCAGGCCGTAGAACTCTTCCGGGGTCAGGGTGAAGTCCTGACCGGCGGCCTGCAGCTGGCGATGGGTCTGCTCGAGCTGGGTGACGCTGAGGTGCGGCGCGATGCGGCGGGTCAGCACGGTCACCAGCGGCCACATCATCTGCATCAATCGCGGCAGCGGATCGTAGTAGGTGCGATCCTCCAGCTCGACTTCGCGGATCACCCCGCGCGTGCCGATGATCACCAGCGCGACGGCGCCGGCGGCCAGAAGGGCGACGAGGGCAAGCATCCAGGTCATACGTCGATCGTCATGATCTTCTTGCAGAGACGATAGCCCAGGTATTCCATGACCAGACAGATGGTGATCACCACCCATCCGTGCCAGCTGTGGAACATGGGCTGCATGGTTTCGCTGTACATCAAGCTGAGATAGCCGATCAAAAAGACCGGCAGCATCGCCATGACGATGCCCTGCAACCGACCCTGCGCGGTCAGGGACTTGACCTTCTTTTCCATGGTCAGGCGCCGGCGCAGCGTTTCGGCCAGCGTCGCCAGGGTTTCGGCCAGGTTGCCGCCCACCTCGCGCGAGATGTTCACCGCCGAGACGAACAGTTCGGCGTCGGTGATCGGCACGCGCTTGCTGAAATTTTCCATCGCTTCCTCGGCGCGCACCCCCATGTGCTGTTCGCGCAGCACCAGCGCCAGCTCCTGCGCCAACGGCGGCTGGCCATCGTGCACCAGCACTTCCATCGCCGGCGCGAAGCCCACGCCGGCACGCAGGCTGCTGGACAGCATCTGCAGTGCGTCCGGGAGCTGCTCCTGGATCTTTTCCAGCCGCCGCCGGCGCAGATACGCATAGATCTTGCGGGGCGCGAAGATCAGGAAGATGCCGATCAGCACCGCGATGACCAGGCTGCCGGTCAGCATCCAGATGAGCAGCGGGATGATCACCATCACCACGGCGCTGACCATGTAGACCTGTGCCGGGTCCATGAACAGGAACATGTCCGCCAGGTTCATGCGCGCCTGGTCCATGAAGCTCTCGCGGTAGCGCTGCATGAACCGCTCGCCCGAACGCGCAACCAGCAGAACGCCGACCAAGGCGCCGCCGAACACCAGCAAGGCGATCAGCCACAGGGCCATCAGCGCGTACTTCCCTGGCTGCGGAAGATGTCCAGATCCACCGACACGCCACGCTCGGCCAGCTCCTCGTAGAATTCGGGCACCGCGCCGGTCGCCACGAAGTTGCCGGCGACCTTGCCGTCCGGCCCGTGGTAGGTGGTCGGCTTGAACAGGAACAGGTCCTGCATCTGGATGGTGCCGCTTTCGATGCCGGTGATTTCGGTGATGTGGCTGACCTTGCGCGACCCGCAGGGATAGCGGCGCTGGTGCACGATGAGGTTGACCGCCGAGGCGATCTGCTCGCGCACGACCGTCATCGGCAGCTCCATGCCGGCCATCATCACCATCACCTCCAGGCGCGACAGCGTTTCGCGTGGGTTGTTGGCGTGCGCGGTGGTCAACGAACCCTCGTGGCCGGTGTTCATGGCCTGCAGCATGTCCAGGCTCTCGCCTCCGCGGCACTCGCCGACCACGATCCGATCCGGGCGCATGCGCAGCGCGTTCTTGACCAGGTCGCGGATGGTGATCTGGCCTTTGCCCTCCATGTTCGCGGGACGCGCCTCCAACGCGACCAGGTTCGGCTGCACGAGCTTCAGTTCGGCCGCGTCCTCGATGGTGACGACGCGGTCGCCATCGGGAATGAAGTTCGACAGGATGTTCAGCAGCGTGGTCTTGCCCGAGCCGGTGCCGCCGGACACCACGATGTTGCGGCGCTCGCGCACGGCCATGATCAGGAAGTCCAGCATCGGCTGGTTCAATGAGCCGTATTTCAACAGGTCTTCGCCCATCAAGCGGCGCGTGGCGAACTTGCGGATGCTGATGCTCGGCCCGCGCAGCGCCACCGGCGGGATCACCGCGTTCACGCGCGAGCCGTCCTTCAGGCGCGCATCGACCAGCGGCGAGCTTTCGTCGATGCGCCGGCCCAACGGGGTGACGATCCGTTCGATCGCCGCCAGGCAGGCGCGTTCGTTGGAGAACACCACCTCGGACTTCTGGATGCGCCCGGCCCGCTCGATGAAGATATCGTCGTGGGCATTGACCATGATTTCGGTGACGGTCGGATCCTCGATCAGATCTTCCAGCGGTCCCAGCCCGATGGCTTCGTCCAGCACCTGTTTGGCCAGGCGGCGCGGGTTGATGTCCGAGGGCAGGTCGGCGAATTCGCGCGCGAGGATATCGTCGATCAGGTTGATGGTGCTGTCGCGGAGCGCGCCGTCGTCCATGCTGCGCACGTCCATCCGGCGCAGGTCCATTTGCCGGACCAGCGCCATGTGCAGCTTGGTGCGCCAGGTCGCGATATCCGGCGGCGGTGGTCCGGCCAGCACCATGTCGGTGGAAGCCGGCGCGGCCGCCTTGGCTGCGGACGCGGCGTCGGCCGGCGCCGTTGCAGGTTCGGCCGCGCGCGCGGCGACGCCATCGTTGGCCGCGGGCGTGTGCTTGGCGATCCGCGCATCGTCGCCACTCACCTTGAGCATGTAGTGCCCGATGCGGATCTCGTCCTTGCCGTCGATCGGACCCTGCTTGGCCACGACGACCTTGCCGTTGAGCGTGATCGGTTCGCGCCCGCCCAAGGGCAGGATGAAAACGCCCTCGTCTTCGCGCAGCAGGGTGGCGTGCTTGCCGGCGATATTCCAGCCCTGGAGCATCACCAGATTGGCATCGGCGCGCCCGATGCCGCACTCCCGATGCATGCATTTGACCTGGCGGGTATCGCGGCCTGGCGTATTGATCAGCACTGTGAACATGACGATGAACCTTCCGCACTACGTGGGGTGGATTACTTGATCAACTTGTCCTGCCTGGGGCTGATCTCGTCCTGCAAGCCCTTCTCGATCGCATCGCCGCGCTGCAGATCCTGCAGGTTCTCCGGCGAGGTCGGACTGACGATGCGCGGGGTCACGAAGATCACCAGTTCGGTCTTGTTGCCGCGGAACCCGTCGGAGCGGAACAGCTTGCCCAGGATCGGGATGTCGCCGAGGATCGGCAGCTTGTCCACGGCCTTGGAAGCCTCGCGATCGAGCAGGCCGGAGATGACGATGGTCTGGCCGGCGTTGACGTTGATTTCGGTCTCGGCGCGACGCGTCAGGAAGCCGGGCACGCCCTGCACCGACACCGAAGGATCGATCCTGCTGACCTCGGCCATGATCGAGGTGTTCACCTGATTGGAGGAGTTGACCGTCGGGTTGATGTTGAGACGGATGCCGTATTCCTTGTATTCGATCTGGGTCTGCCCGAGCACCGACGGCACCACGATCGGCACTTCGCCGCCGACCAGGAACGAGGCGCTGCTGCCGCTCTTGGCGCTGAGCTTGGGCTGGGCCAGCACCCATGCCTTGCCGCGGCTCATCAGCAGGTTGATCTGCGACCCGATGGTGGTCGCGATGCCGAAGTAGCCCTGTGGCCCGGGCAGCCTGGTGGGCAACGTGTCCTTCACGTCCTGGAACGTCTGGTTGTTCTCGGGAAGCACGCGAAAGAAGCCGTTCGTGGTGACATCGCGGATCAATCCGCCGATCGGACCGTCGATCGTGGTGTCCCAACGGATGCCCAGGTCTTCCACCGCGTTCTTGTTGAACTCCATGATGGAAACGTCCATCTGGATCATCGGCCGCATGCCGACCGGATCGGCGCCGGCGAAGTTCAGGACTTGCGGGTAGAGCTTCTGCAATGCCTGGATCTTGGCGGTCGTGGCCGCATCGATGTCGTTACCGGAGATGACGACGTTGGAGCCGATCGCCCTGACGGTGACGCCAGGCGTATTGCCCAGCAACTCGCGCACGGTCTCGGCCACGCCTTCCGACTTGCCGCCCGTCACCGTCACGCTGACATCGCGCTGGCTGCCGTCTGCCATCCATAGATGCACGTTGGTGTCGCCGGGCTTGGTGCCGATCATGACCAGTTCGGACTTGCCGACCGAAAACACGCTGAGCACCTCGCCATCGCCGACTGCGATGCGGCGCAAGGCACCGTGCACGCGGCGAACCACGGCCTCACCTGCATAGACGGTCTGGGCAGGCTGCAGGGGCGGTGCGACGGACGGCTTCCTGTCACCAGCCAGGGCGACGCCGCCCGAGGCCGTACCCGTTCCCAATTCCTGGATCTGCGATTCGGCCGCGCGCTTGAATTGGTCGACCTGGCGACCTTGTGCGATCAGCCGCGCCTGCTCGGCCGCCGCTTCGTCGGACGGCGTGCCGGCGGCGGGCGCCGCCGCAGGATGCGCCGCGGTGTTCGCCGCGGCCGGTGTGGCGGCCTGTTGGGCCGACGCGTTGATTCCCCCAATACCCGCCAACAGGATGCCGGCCAGCCACGCCGCCGACCTGCCTGCCTTGCTTCTGCCACGTCCTGGTGCTTGCCTCATGCTCAACCCTTTCCGCCAATGATGAACTCAACGCGGCTGCTTCCGGTGCCGGTGCTTTCCGGATCGCCCGATCCCAGCGATCGCAGTAACTGACTCTCGCTCATGCCTGTCGCCGCGCCAGGCGACGTGTCCTGAAGTTCGCGCAGCAGCACACGGACCGCGCCCACCTTCGATGCCATGGCCAACTGCTTGGCCTGGTACTGGTCGAGCTCCAGGGTGACGCTGGAAAATCCAGCCGATTCGTTCGACTCCTCTCCCTCCTTTGGCGTGGGCGCATCGCCGATCCGGCTGCCGGCCGCCAGGACCTTGACCTTCTGCAGCAGCGGAAACACCTGGGCGCCGCTGCCCGAACCGGGCGCGCCGCTGGTGGAGGCATCCTTCACGAAGAAGATGTCGATGAGGTCGCCCGGGGCGATCATGCCGGAGATCGAGTTGTTCTCGTCCACGCTCATCGTGTAGGCGACCTTGCCCTTGGGAATCAGCCGGGAAAACTGTTCGTACAGCGGCACCAGCGCACTGGCGCTCAGCGGCGCGCCGCCACGGGCCGGAGCACGCAGCATCCGACCTTCGTACTGGCCGTGGTTGTCCGGCGTGACCGCATCGGCAGGCGCGAATTCGGCCGGGATCGGCCGCGACGCCAGATCGCTGCCTTGCAGGATGGCGCCCTGCGGCAGGTCGTTCACCGGCACGGCCACCTCGACCATCGGCCGGGTGTCCTGGGTGCGCTCGGCGACGGTGGTGCGGATGTAGCTCACCGCGATGAAGGCAGCGAAGGCGGCCATCACCACGGCGATGAGGATGAACAGGACGTTCTTGCTGAGTTTTGGTTTCTGCATGAAGAGTTGCCGTCGAGGCAGGCCGTGGCGAGGGAATGGAGGTCAACCCACCAGGATGTCGGACGCCGAGATGGCGTAGACAAAGGCGGCATAGAGGTCTTTCAGGGCGGTGACCACGTCGGTGATCACGTTCGGATTGGCGATCAGCACGATCACCAGCGCCATCACCACCACGGTGTACTCGATCGTGGACTGACCGCGTTGGGTGCGCTTGCAGGGCATGCCGGAGCGATTCATTCGACCACCGCCACGACCACGGTGCCGGTCTTGCCGCGGCTGGAGGTCACGGTGACGCGTTCTTCCTGGCGGATGAAGCGGCCGATGCAATGCGGGCTCGTCGCCGCGCAGGCCGACGAGGAGCTGTCCCGCACGTAGCCTTGCGCTGCGAAATAGCGCGTGTAGTACTGCTGGTTCTGCAGCGGCGTATAGCGGTTGAGCATGCTCAAGGTCCTGACATGGCGCGGCGTGTCCATGTAGACGATGTCTTCGGCGACCTGCGTATCCGGCAGCCGTCCGAAGCCCTTGCCGACGCCGTCCGCCGGCAGGTCGTTCTTCGGGAGCTGCATGACGCCGATCTGGCCGCGCGTGCTGGTGGCATCTCCGCTCAGTTCGACGGTGACGTAGTAGCCGCCCGCCTCCATGTGGCCGAGCACGGTCTTGTTGCCCACGGGAGTGGCCACCACGCCCTTGCCCCATTCCTTTCGATAGAACTGTTCCACCTGGCTTGGCGGCGCGGGCACGGTGAAGCGGCTGGCGCGCATCGAAATGCCGTTGTAGATCATGTGGTCGGACACGATCTCGCCGGAGGCCTGTTCGGGCACAGGCACATCCGGCCAATCCGCAGCGCGTGCATGGTGGGCGGCGAGCCCCAACAGGACCGGCCCCACCATCTGCGCGAGCAGGCGGCTGGAAGGTCGCCCGCTCATTGCTTGGCCGGGTAATTGGCCAGCTTGTCGGAGGGGACGACATCCGGCTCGATCGTGCCGATTTCCAGATCGCCGAGCGATCCGACCATCGGCATGATCGGCTCCAGCACCTTCAGGGTGTCGAAGATGCCGTCGAGTCCTTCGAAATACGACAGCGGCGCCAAAGGCTTCACGGTGCTGACCACGCTGCGCGGTCCGCTGCGTGGGCCGGACGCATTCCAGGCGTCCGCCAGCAGGGTCTGGTGACGCTTGTCGACCAGGTTGAGGCTGTCCAGCGGCTCCAGGAAATGCGCGGGCCGGCCATCGGCGGTCTTCAGGTCGCGGTAGTTCAGCGACACTTCCGCGGTGACGTAGCCCTTCCGATTGGGCGGGAAGGCGTTGTCGAAATAGTTCTTCGGCAACAGCGTCGCCGCTTCGTCGACGTAGCCGGGCGAATTGGCGTTGGCGGTCCGTGTGACCGACAGGTCGTTCTTCTCCAGCAACTTCCTGTTCGAAAACGTATTGAGCATCTGGTCGCCGAACGCGCCGCTGCCGTTGCCGGACGTCGCCGACCTGATCGGCGCATCGGCATCGGCGAAATTGCGGTCGAGCGCCTTGCTCTGCAGTGCGCCCCGGGTAGGCGGCTGGTAGTTGTTGGCCACCGTGGCTTCCCAGGCCGCGTTGCGTGCGGCCTGCATCGCCATCTGCTTGCCGTGCCCGAGCTTGGCCACGACCGGGATCAGCAGAAAGAGCGGGACCAGCACGGCGGCGCAAACGGCCAGTTCCACCATGCCTTGCCCGCGCATGCGGCGTGGCGACGCAATGGACATCGCTTTCATCCTGCCTGCTCCTTGCCTGTTACCTCGCCGGCTGGGTCTTCGGGAAGCAGTCCCTTGCCAAGGCTGAACGACTTGACCTGCAACAGGCAGCCATTCCCGCCCTGCAGCGGCTTGGCTTCCAGCGGGATGGAATTCAGGTAATTGCCTGCGCTGTCCACCGTGCAGCCCGCCACGTCGCCAGGCGCCTCCCCGAATCCCCACTTGATGCCGCCGGACCACATGCAGACTTCCTGCTGCCCGTTCTGCCACCGTGTGCAGGGCTGGCCCTTGATCTGGCCGTCGCCCATGAGCTTCCAGCCGGTGCCTTGTACGTCCTGCCGCTCCTGGCTACGTGCGCCGCTGTCGATCGCCTGGTACATGCCGGTCGCGTCTTCGATCGCGTCGTGGTCTTCGTGTTGCTCGAGCTTGGCGAGGCATGCGCTTCGTCCGTCTTCGCCATCGGCGCCAAGCGTCCAGCTGACCTGGTGCGCGAACTGACGTCGCGCGTCGATCATGATTTCGACTTCGCCGGTGCCCAGCTTGGCTTCTTCCTGCGCCGAGAGCGCGCGCGTCGGCATGCCGGAGCCGCTGCAGGCGTCCAGCTTGGCGTGATAGTTCTTGCGCTCCATGTTCTCGCCGCCTACGCGCGATTCCCACGCCAGAACGACATGCAGTGCGGGCAGCGATTTGGCGCCGCCATCGGAAGCGGAGGCCTCTGCCAAGTCGCTTTCGGCTGCATCGCGCGAATGGCAGCCGCCGGTGAAGGCAAGCAAGGCCACGCAGCCTGCGGCGAGGGCGCGGGATCTTTGTTTGAAGAACATCATGGAGCGGCCACCAAAAGAGTACGGTCCGCCGCTGGTGTCTGCACCAGGCGGGCCTGCCAATACGGACTGAACAAACTGCCTTTTTCGAATTTTCCGTCGCCCTTGCCCCAGACCGAACGCCGGAAGGCAGCTAGCTCATGAGGGCGGTTGAAATAGACTTGCGCGCTGGCCATCGCCCGCAATTGGTTTCCCCGCGCCTCGTCCTTCAGTTCCATGCGGCCACGCCCGATCTTCAGCGTGGAACTGGTGCGCGCCTTTTCGATCTTGGTACCCACCTCGACCGTATAGATCGGCCCGGCATTGGCGCCTTCGGGAGTTTGCGAATAGGTGTTCTTGACGTCGTGATACTGCGGGCTGATGCCGTAGCGGTAGCCATTGAAAAATGCTTTGTCGCGCTTGAAATTCTCGATCACGGCAGGGTCGCTTTCGATGAACCGGCCGGCGATGTCGCTGCGCTTGGTGCCGTTGTAGGCCTTGTAGGTCTTGTTGTCGTAAGGCGACTTCCATCCGCGCCCGTTGCTCATTCCCGCGAAGAAATTCGGCTTGCGGCCATCGACGGCCTGGGTGCCGCCCCAGCCCAGCGGAATTTTGACGTCTTTGAGCGGCCACGGCAGAGGAAGCTTGAACTGGAAGCTATCCACGGCCGACCAACGATCGTATTCGACCATGTCGGTGCCGCCGTTGTTGTTGAACACCCCGAATGCGGTGCCGTCGCGCGCACGCGTAAATGTGTCGCGCGATGCCATGACCACGTTGCGGTAGCGCTCGCCGCCCGGATTGGTGCTGGTCAGGCCTTTGCGCTGGCCGGGGCTGTAGCGTTCCAGCTGGTTGCCCGCCGAGACCACGTTCTTGGCCAACACGCCCTTGCCGACCAGGGTCAGCTCCGCGTCTGGCGCGTTGTCCTTGACCACCTTGTTGGCGAGGAGGAAGACGTTGGCTTCCGAGGCGAGCGTCCCGACCGCGGCATCCGCCGCAAGCGCATAGGGGTGATCCAGTACCTGGTCCAGCACTCGGATTTCGCCGTTCGCCACCTGCATGAAACCTTGCCGAAAGACCTTGAGCGCCTTGTTGATCGCGGTCATGGCGCGATCTAGCGCGATCAGCACTTCGCCCAGCCCAGGCACCCAGAACAACAAGGTCTCGGCGACCTTGGTGAATTCTCCGAAATGCACGGAGGTGGAGTGCACCATCGTCAGCCACGAATTCAGGCTGACCGTTTGTGCGATCGCCACTTCGTTGGCAACGCGTCCGCGGTTCAGGTAAGCGGCGAAGTTGCGCGCGCGCGCCTGCTCGACCGCGATGCTGTAAGCGGCGGCATCGGCAGCATTGGTGATTTCCACTTTCTTGCCGACGACCTGCCCGGTGTTGAAGGTCACCAGCAGGCCAACGCACAGCACCATCAGGAACGCCAGCACCATGGGCATCGACTGCCCTGACATGTCAGGGCGGACGCGTCCCAGCCGTGGCGCAACGTTCCTTGTAGACGGATCGGCGGCTGCGATGATCCCCATCTGGTGTCCTTCCGGAAAAACGCTTCGCTAAGAACGCAATGGATGCGTTCAGCTCGGCTGGGTCCATTTAGAGGTGCTGATCAGGAAAAACGCCGAGGCGTGCCCACGGCGGTGACAACGACAGGCCACCATCTGCCCTGCTGGGCAGATGGTGGCGAAGGCCTTACTTGTTGCCGTTGTACGCGGCCATGCCCTTGTCCTTGTCGGCCTGGCTCTGGGCTTTGCCGGCGTTGGTACCGGCGCGGTTGATCATCTGGCTAGCGTCCTGCTTGCCCGAGAGTTCCTGCGCCATGCCGGCGACCTGGCTGCGGACGGTGCCGCCGAAGAAGGTAAATACGCCGATGGCGGCGATCGCGATCAGGGCCACGATGATGATGTATTCGGTCATGCCCTGGCCGAGCTGCTTGCGGCCGAAACGAATGTGCCTGCGTTGGTTATTCATCTGAATCCTCTCCTTGGCTCTGGCGCCCACTGGACCGGCAGCACACTTACGTCCGCGCGGTTGCGTGAAGGCGTGTGGGTTGCATAAGTGAAAACATGCACAGATATGAAACTTATCCTTGGCCCGCATTTGACATTGCGTGACAAATGTATCTCGGACGTGGCCACTTTATCGTCAAAATATTGCCGGTTCAAGAAAACTAGCGTTAATGTTTTGACGGAAAATGGAATGGCTATCCCGCAATCAAGTCAAACTTCAGGCGCAACGTTCCATGAATCGATTCACTCTGTGCTGATTTCGGAATGCCGAGTCCGCCACTGCACAAACATCGATAGTTCATGCCGTTACGCGGCGAATTGTTGACTCGGCGAGATCGCATCGTTGACCCACCCTGGATGAATAGGTGCGTCTCTTTTTCGCTTGATCCCGGCGCACAACTGGAGTCGAAAGGCCGGAAACAGGAATGTGGAAGACGCATCGCCACGTGATGCAGATGACCGCATTGCACCCTGCTGGTGCAGCGAGGGTCGGGAGCGTGTCGAGAATGCCGGCAGACCGAATCTGCGCAAGTAGGCACCACACCTTCGCCGCGTGGATTGGCTGCCGCCTATCGCAAGTACCGGCTGGCGTATCGGTGATGCCCGGAGTATCGATCTACGGCTGCTTCACCGACGGATACGCCCTGGTCGCGACGGCGCCGAGGATCGGGATGCGCATCTGGTGGTGCGCTCTGGCGATGTGGAATCCGCCGGCAGGGCCGTGCTAGCCCTTGGTGTCCTGCTTGGCCAGCGGGCCGATCAGGGTCTCGATCCCGGCGCGCACCTCGGCGCACTGCTCGCGGTAGTGCGCCTTGCGTTGCGCCAGGTCCTGGGCGCCGTCCTGCGCCTCGAGGGCGGCCAATAGCTGGCGGAAATCGTCGAAGCCGGCACGCATCGCAGCGTCGTGCGCGGCTTCATCGAAGGTCACGTTCGCGGCCAGCGCGCGCTCGCGCGCGGCCTGCTGCAGCGCGCCGGCAAGGCGGGACATCTCGGCCGGCGGCAGCTCGCAGTAACGCGCCTGGGCCAGCTGCGTGCCGTCGGCCTCGCCCAGCCGGTACAGCGTCTCGGCGCTCGGCGCGGCCGGATCCTGGCCGGCCGCAGGCGCGGCAGCCGCCACCGCGGCGCCGCCGCACAGCAGCCACAATGACAGCGGCCCGATGGCGCGGCGCATGCTCAGCTGCGCAATCCCACTCCGCGCTTGAGCAGCCACAGCGCCAGCGCGCTGAGCACCGCGACGAAGCCCAGCATCAGCGCGTAGGCCACCCACACCGGCACGTCGCTGCTGCCGAGCAGGCCGTAGCGGAAGGCGTTGACCATGTAGAAGATCGGGTTGGCATGGGTGGCGGCCTCGGCCCAGCCGGGCAGCAGCTTCACCGAATAGAACACGCCGCCCAGGTAGGTCAGCGGGGTCAGGATGAAGGTCGGCACGATGGCGACGTCGTCGAACTTCTTCGCGTAGACGGCGTTGATGAAGCCGGCCAGCGAGAAGATCGTCGCGCCCAGCAGCACCGTGGTCAGCGTCACCAGCGGGTGCGGGATGCGCACCGGGGTGAAGAACATGGCGATGATCAGCACCAGCACGCCGACCATCAGTCCGCGCAGCACCGCGCCGGCCACGTAGCCCCACAGGATCACCCAGTTCGGCATCGGGCTGACCAGCAGTTCCTCGACGTGGCGGCCGAACTTGGCGCCGAAGAAACTGGAGCTGATGTTGCCGTAGCTGTTCTGGATCACGCTCATCATCACCAGGCCGGGGACGATGAACTGCATGTAGCTGTAGCCGCCCATGTCGCCCACGCGCGAGCCGATCAGCCCGCCGAAGATCAGGAAGTACAGGGTCATGGTGATCGCCGGCGGCACCAGGGTCTGGCCCCAGATGCGCAGGATGCGCTTGACCTCGCGGCGCACCACGGTGCCCAGCGCGACCCAGTTGCGCTGGGCCGGCGTGGTCTCGGGGAGGAGGGATTGCGGTTTGGCGGTGGTGTTCATTGGCGTCCAGCGAAAGAGGGGTCAGGCGGCGGCGGGCGGCTGCTTCGGCGAGTCTGGCGCCGAGGCCGGGCCGCTTGCGCCGTCCCGGTTGTCCCCGGTGAGGCGCACGAACAGCTCCTCCAGGCGGTTGCTCTTGGTACGCATCGAGCGCACGCGGATGCCGGCGCTGCCGAGCGCGGCGAACACGCGGTTGAGGTCCATCGCCCGCGGCATGTCCAGGTCCAGCGTATGCGCGTCCTGTGCGAGCAGGGTGGTGCCCTCGATCGCCGGCAGCTGTGCCGGCAGTTCGCCGTCGATGTCGAGCAGGAAGCCTTCCACGTCGAGCTTGGCCAGCAGTTCGCGCATCGGGCCCTGTTCGACGATGCGGCCGCGGTCGATGATCGCCAGGTTGCGGCACAGGCTCTCCGCTTCCTCCAGGTAGTGCGTGGTCAGGATGATGGTGGTGCCGGCGGCGTTGATCTCGCGCAGCACGCGCCACATGTCGCGGCGGATCTCGATGTCCACGCCGGCGGTGGGTTCGTCCAGGATCAGCAGGCGCGGCTGGGTCATCATCGCGCGGGCGATCATCAGCCGCCGCTTCATGCCGCCGGACAGGGTGCGGCTCATCACCTGCGCCTTGTCCCACAGGTGCGCGCGCTTGAGCTCCACTTCGGCCTGGTGCTCGGCCTGCGCGCGCGGCATGCCGTAGAACCCGGCGTAGTTGACCAGGATGTCGAAGGGCTTCTCGAACAGGTTGAAGTTGATCTCCTGCGGAACCAGGCCGAGCAGGCGCATCGCCGCGCTGCGCTGGGTGGTCAGGTCGGTGCCGAACACCTCGACCTGGCCGGCGCTGAGGTTGACCAGCGAGCTGATGATGCCGATCAGGGTGGACTTGCCGGCGCCGTTGGGGCCGAGCAGGGCGAAGAAATCGCCGGGCAGCACGTCCAGCGACACGCCGTGCAGCGCCTGCACGCCGTTGTCGTAGGTCTTGCGCAGCTCGCGCACGCGTAGCGCGGGCACCGGGGAGGGGAGCGGGGAGGCGATATTCAAGGCGGACCCTTTCGCGCCCTGTTGACGGCGCTGAAGAAATGCAGCCGCTATTATAGAAGACCTCGTGGGCTCGGCCCCGGCCATAGACTGTTGCATCCGCGTGCCTGCCCAATTCCCGTTGAAACTGGTCGACCGCCACATGCTGGCCCCGGCCGTCGGCCACTACCGCTTCGTCCGCGACGACGGCCAGCCGCTGCCGTTCGTGCCCGGCCAGTTCGTGCAGGTGCACTTCCACTACGCCGACGGCACCGCCACCAAGCGCAGCTATTCGCTGGCCACCCGCCACGATCCGTCGCAGCCGGCCGATGCGACGGTCGAGATTGCGGTCAGCTTTGTCGCCGGCGGCGCGGCCACGGCCTTGTTCGAAGGCCTGGAGATCGGCGGGCAGGTCTGCGCCAGCGGTCCGTACGGCCGCTTCTGCCTGAACCAGGGCGACAGCAACCGCCGCTACCTGCTGATCGCCACCGGTACCGGCGTCACCCCGTATCGCTCGATGTTGCCGCTGCTGGAAGCGGCGATGGCCGAGCGCGGCGCGGAGGTGGTACTGCTGCTGGGCGCGCGCACGCCGGCCGAGCTGCTGTACGGCGACGAGTTCCGCGCCTTCGCCGACGCGCATCCGCGCTTCCGCTTCGTGCCGTGTTTCTCGCGCGAACTGCCCGCTGCGCCGCATGCGGACGTGCGCCACGGCTACGTGCAGCAGTTCCTCGGCGAGTTCGCGCCGCAGGCCGACGGCGATATCGCCTATCTGTGCGGCAATCCGAACATGGTCGACGCCTGCTTCGATGCGCTGAAAGAGGCGGGTCTGCCGGTGCAGCACATCCGCCGCGAGAAGTACGTCAGCAGCAAGTAGCGCCTGCGCGCCGTCGCTCGCCATGCGCCGGCGCCTGGTGGCTCGCTTCCTGCCCGCGCCGGACATCGCTCCGGGCGCTGCAGTGTTTGCTCGGCACGGGGCCCGCGCTTCGGCTACGCGGCCGAGGTCAGGCGTTGCCGGGTGTCCTTCATGTCCTTGCCCGGCGGCATGCCGAACATGCGGCCGTATTCGCGCGTGAACTGTGGAACGCTTTCGTACCCCACCGCCGAGGCCGCCCGGCCGATCGTCGCGCCTTCCGCCAACAGCAGGCGCCTGGCCTCGATCAGGCGCAGCTGCTTCTGGAACTGCAGCGGGGTCAGCGAGGTGATCGCGCGGAAGTGCACATGGAACGTCGACAGGCTCATTCCCGCCGCGTCCGCCAGCTGCTCCATGCGCAACGGCCTGGCGAAGTCCGAGCGGATCCTGGCCACCGCGCGGCCCACCCGCCGGGCATGGCTGTCGGTGACGCCCAGTGCGCGCATTGCGCCGCCGTGCCGCCCCGACAGCAGCCAGTAGTGCAGTTCGCGCAGCAACTGCGGGCCCAGCACGGGGACCGACGCGGGGCGGTCCAGCAGGCGGATGAGCCTGTCGGCGGTGTCGGCGACTTCCGCCTCGGTCGGATCGACGCGTACCGGCGACCCCATCGCGAAAGGGGTCGTGCCCATCTCGGCCACCAGCGATGCGATGGTGGCCGGATCCAGCTCCACCACGCAGGCGTAGTAGGGCGCCGCGAGCGAGGCACGGGTGATCTGGCTGACCGTGGGCACTTCCGCGGTGACCAGCAGGGACTCGCCGGCACCGAAGTCGTAGCTGCTGCTGCCCATCGTGACCTGCTTCCTGCCCTGCAGCACCAGCGCCACCAGCGGCCTGCAGATGGCGTAGTGCAATGGCGTCGGCCGGGTCTCGCGCAGGATCGCAAGCCCGGGCAAGGGCGTGCGCGCGACTCCGGCCTCGTCGACGTTCGCATCGGCGTAGCGACGCGCGGTTTCCAACAGATTCGCAGGCATAAGCAGACCCTAGCGCGTGGCCGCAGCGGGCACAATCGAGTTGGATGATTGGGCAAGAAATCCGGAAGAAAAGGCAGGAGCACGCTGAGTTTTGCGGTGATGAAATGAGGGGTTCTTGAGGTTCATTGGTGCGAACTCTGGATGAATAGGCAAGAAATGGGCGGGATCGGGAAACTGCGCGAGGGCGTTCCGTCCGATCGTCTCTCCACCCCGCAACATCCACTTTGCTGGAGATTCCCATGACGTCGATCACCCTCATCACCGGTGCCAACCGCGGCCTCGGCCGCAATACCGCCATCAGCATCGCCCGCCGTGGCGGCGATGTCCTGCTGACCTACCGCAATGGCGCCGACCAGGCCAAGGCCGTCGTCGCCGAAATCGAAGCGATGGGCCGCAAGGCGGTGGCCTTGCCGCTGGACGTGAGCGACGTGGCGTCCTTCGGCGCTTTCGCCGACGCAGTGCGCAGCGCCCTGTCCGGAACCTGGTCCCGGACCGACTTCGACCACCTGCTCAACAATGCCGGCCATGGCGAGATGGCCATGCTCGCAGAGACGACCGAAGCCCAGTTCGACGCGCTGTTCGCGACCCACGTCAAGGGCGTGTACTTCCTGACCCAGGCGCTGCTGCCGCTGATCGCCGATGGCGGCCGCATCGTGAACTTTTCCTCCGGCCTGACCCGCGTGTCGATGCCGGGCTTCTCTGCCTACGCGGCCGCCAAGGGCGCCGTCGAGATCCTGTCGGTCTACATGGCCAAGGAATTCGGTGGCCGCGGCATCGCCGTGAACACCGTGGCCCCGGGCGCGATCGAAACCGATTTCCTGGGCGGCGCCGTGCGCGACCTGCCCGATCTGAACAAGCAGTTCGCCGACATGACCGCCCTGGGGCGGGTGGGCGTGCCCGACGACATCGGCCCGATGGTCGCCAGCCTGCTCGGCCCGGACAACCGCTGGGTCAACGCGCAGCGGATCGAGGTGTCGGGCGGGCAGGCCATCTGACCGACGGTTCCGCGAGGCTCGGAGGGCGTCGGCCTGCTGGCCGGCGCCCTTTGTGCGGCGACGGCAGAGCGCGCGCAAGGGTGCGGCCTGTGTGCGATCGCAGCGCGACGAAGCTGCCGATGTCGCAAGGAGACGGATGCGCAGTGCGATCGCAGAGAGGTCCTGCGCGACTGTCTGAAAACGCCTCCGTGCCTGGCCACGACGCAGCTGCTGGCGTGATGCCGAGGTGCGCGTTGCGGGAGTCGCGCGTGCGGCAATCGCGCGCGACGCCAACGCCAACGCCAGCGCCGACGCTGCGACTCTGACGGATTGCGCGATGGCATCGCCTGTCGCCAGCGGCTGTAAAGGACGCTTGACAGTCGCTGCGGGCGCGCGCATCCTCCTGTAAAGCGTGCTTGACAGGGGGGGGTGTATGCGAAACGTCGTGATGGCATTCGATTGGTGCCGGCCGGAGACGGTCGGCGCTGCGGTCGGGGCGCGGCCGTGAACCGCTGCAAGCGCAGCGCGATCGTGGTGCTGGGCGTGAGCGTCGCGCTGCTCGCGGTCACGCCGTGGCTGCGGCTGTTGCGCGGCGACGACTATTTTCGTGGGCTGTGGTTCGGGCTGTGCATCGGCGGCATCTTCCTGGCGCTGATGCTGTGGTGGTCGTCGGGCAGCCTGCGCGACAGCGCGGTGCCGGCGCTGGCGCGCCGCTACTACCGTGAACTGGGTCCGCCGATGCTGATCTACGTCGCGGTGATGCTGTGCTGGAGGCGCCTGCTCAACAGTGTCGAGGCGGACTGGGCACGGGTGCTGATCGCGCTGCTGCCGGCGCTGCTGGTGGCGCTGGTGATCCGTGCGGTGGCGCGCTTCGTGCGCGACTCCGACGAGATGCAGCGGCGCATCGAGCTGGAGTCCATCGCCATCGCCGCCGGGCTGGTCGCCGGCGGCTACATGACCGCCGGTTTCCTGCAGGCGGCGGGCACGATCGCGGTGCCGGCAGCGGCGGCGATGCTGTGGGTGTTCCCGCTGCTGTGCGCGACCTACGGCATCGCCAAGGGCGTGAATGCGCGCCGCTACCAATGAACAGCCGCATCCGCGAACTGCGCGAGGCCCGCGGCTGGTCGCAGGGCGAGCTGGGCGAGCGGCTGGGCGTGTCGCGGCAGACCATCAACGCGCTGGAAACCGGCAAGTACGATCCGAGCCTGCCGCTGGCGTTCCGTATCGCGCGGCTGTTCGCGCACAGTATCGAGCAGGTGTTCCTGTTCGACGATTCCGAGTAGTCCTTCCGACCTGCCATCGGTCACCTACGACGCCATGCTCCGGCATGGCATCCTGCAAGCCATGAACTCAAGGATGCGAACCATGCGACACCCATGCAGACCGCTCGCCGTCGTCGCGGCGACCTTGCTGCTCGCCGCCTGCCAAGGCGGACACGGACCGGCTCCGCAGAATGCGGGGCGCAGCTACGGCACGCTGCGCTTCCATCCCTGCACGTTGACCAGTCCGGTCGCGTCCAACAACGTCGAGGCGCAATGCACGCGCATGCCGGTGCCGGAGAATCCGGCGGTGCCTGGCGGACGCAAGATCGAACTCAACATCGCCTGGTTGCCGGTCACCGGCCAGGGCGGCAGCGATCCGGATCCGGTGTTCTTCCTCGCCGGCGGCCCGGGTCAGGCGGCGACCGAGGTCGCCAGCATCGTCGACATGGCCTTGCGCGAAACCCGCAAGCGCCGCGACGTGTTCCTGATCGACCAGCGCGGCACCGGCCAGTCCAATCCGCTGACCTGCCTGGGCGCGGACGGCAAGGAAATGCAGCTGGCCGATCCGGCGCGCGCGCCCACCGCCAGTGAACTGCTCGACTACGCGCGGCGTTGCGCGCAGTCGCTGCAGGGCCGCGCCGATCCGCGCTACTACACCACCACCCAGGCCATCGCCGACCTGGATGCGGTGCGCGCCGCGCTCGGCACGGACAAGCTCAACCTGATCGGTGGCTCCTACGGCACCCGCGTCGCCCAGCAGTACGCGGCGCGCTATGCGGCGCACACCCGCAGCGTGGTGATCGACGGCGTGGCGCCGAACGACCTGGTGGTCGGCGGCGAATTCGCCACCACCTTCGAGGATGCGATCAAGCTGCAATCGGAGCAGTGCAGGGCCACCCCGGCCTGCGCCAAACGTTTTCCCACCGACACCCGCGCGCAGCTGCGCACGGTGGTGGAGCGGCTGCGGCAGGCGCCGGCGGACGTGGACTATCGCGACCCGGCCAGCGGCGAGAGCAAGCACGACCGGGTGACCGCCGACACCGTCACCAGCCTGGCGTTCTCGTTCTCGTACGCGCCGCAGACCGCGTCGCTGTTGCCGCTGGTGCTGGACGAGGCCGCGCACGAGCGCTATGCGCCGCTGATGTCGCTGGCGAAGATGATGGGCAAGCAACTGGACGGGCAGATGAACCGCGGCATGCAGTGGTCGGTGATCTGCGCCGAGGATGCCGACCGTTACCACCCGCCTGCCGCCGGCGGCGAAACCCTGCTCGGCCCGGAGGTGGCGCAGATGTTCTTCGCCGCCTGTCCGGCATGGCCGACCGGGACGCGCCCGGCCGGTTTCACCGCGCCGTTCAAATCCGAACTGCCGGTGCTGCTGACCTCCGGCGAGCTGGATCCGGTGACCCCGCCGCGCTATGCCGCGCGCGTGTTGCAGGGCCTGCCCAACGGCCGCCACCTGGTGGTGCGCGGGCAGGGCCACGGCACCATGACCCTGGGCTGCATGCCCAAGCTGCTGAGCCAGTTCTTCGAGAACGCCGATGCCAAGCAGCTCGACGCCACCTGCCTGGACGCGATGAGCGGCGTGCCGGCCTTCACTTCATTCAACGGATGGGAACCATGAGCCGCGCAGCGTTTCGCAGGGGAGAGTGCGCATGATCGTCGCCGACAATCTGCACAAGGCGTTCAAGACCAAGGCCGGCGTCGTGCAGGCGGTGCAAGGGGTCAGCTTCGAAGCCGCCGACGGCCAGATCACCGGCCTGCTCGGTCCCAACGGCGCCGGCAAGACCACCACCTTGCGCATGCTGTACACGCTGATGGCGCCCGACCAGGGCCAGGTGCGCGTGGACGGCATCGACGTCGGCGCCGATCCGCTGGCGGTGCGCCGCGCGCTGGGCGTGCTGCCCGATGCGCGCGGCGTGTACAAGCGCCTGACCGCGCGCGAGAACATCGCCTACTTCGGCGAACTGCACGGGCTGTCGGCGGCGCGCATCGCCGAGCGCACGCGGCTGCTGTCGGCGGCGCTGGACATGGACGACATCCTCGACCGCCAGACCGAGGGCTTCAGCCAGGGCCAGCGCACCAAGACCGCGATCGCGCGCGCGCTGGTCCACGATCCGCGCAACGTGATCCTCGACGAACCCACCAACGGCCTGGACGTGATGACCACCCGCGCGATGCGCGGCTTCCTGCGCGGGCTGCGCGAGGAGGGGCGTTGCGTGATCTTCTCCAGCCACATCATGCAGGAGGTGGCGGCGCTGTGCGATCGCATCGTCATCGTCGCCAAGGGCACGGTGGTGGCCGCCGGCACGGCCGACGAACTGCGCGCCCTGACCGGCGAAGACAATCTGGAAGACGCCTTCGTCAAGGCGATCGGCAGCGACGAGGGACTGCACGCATGAGCCTGTTTCGAACCGTTTTCACCGTGATGCGCAAGGAATTGCGCGACCTCGGGCGCGACCGCCGGACCCTGGCGCTGGCGCTGCTGCTGGGCCCGCTGCTGTACCCGGCGCTGATCCTGGGCATGGGCGCGCTGGCCGAGAGCCGGGTCAGGACCCAGATCGACAAGCCGCTGAACATCCCGGTGATCGGCCGCGAGCGCGCGCCGAACCTGGTTGCGTTCCTCGCCGCGCAAGGCCTGAACGCGGTCGCCCCGCCCAAGGACCTGACCGCGGCGATTCGCAGCCAGGACGTGGACCTGGCGCTGAAGATCGACGAGGACTACGCCAACGCCTGGCGCGAGGGGCGGCCGGCGCTGGTGGAGATCATCAAGGACAGCACCCGCCGCGATGCCGACATCCCGACCACGCGCGTGCAGACGGCGCTGAGCATGTACAGCCAGCAGGTCGGCGCGCTGCGGCTGTTGGCGCGCGGCGTCGATGCGCAGGTGGCGCGGCCGCTGGACATGGCCGTCCAGGACCTGGCCACGGCCGAGGCCAAGCGCGGCGTGTTGCTGGCGATGCTGCTGCCGGTGCTGCTGAGCATCACCTCGTTCATCGGTGGCGCCTATCTGATCCTCGACGCCACCGCCGGCGAACGCGAGCGGCAATCGCTGGAGCCGCTGCTGGCCACGCCGGCGTCGCGCGGCGCCATCGTCAGCGGCAAGATCGCCGCCGCGTGCGTGGTCGGGCTGGCCTCGCTGCTGCTGACCCTGCTCGCGTTCAAGCTCAGCGCGCAGGTCGCCAGCGGCATCGGTCGCCAGCTCAACGTCAGCTTCGTGGCGATGCTGCAGATGCTGTTCGTGCTGCTGCCGATGCTGTTCATCGGCACCTCGCTGCTGACCCTGCTGGCCGCCGCGGCCAAGAGCATGAAGGAAGCGCAGAGCCACATGACCTGGCTGATGCTGCTGCCGATGCTGCCCGGCTACGCGTTGATGGTGTATCCGCTGAAGACCACGCTGTGGCAGTTCGCGGTGCCGTTCCTGGCGCAGAACCAGATGCTGCTGAAGATCATCCGCCGCGAACCGATCGACCTGCAGATCTGGGCGGTGTACCTGGCCGCCGGCTTCGGCCTGGCCGCGGTGCTGTGGCTGGCCGCGGTGCGCCGCTACCGGCAGGAGCGGTTGGCGATATCGGGGTGATTGAGAGCCGGGAAACGGGAATGGAGAACCGGGAATAGGAAAAGCGGGAATGCCGACCGGGCGCAGCGCTTCCGCGATTCCCCATTCCCGATTCTCCAATCCCAAAAAAAGCCCGGCGGAGCCGGGCTTTTTTTCTTAGCCGCCGGGATTGAACGCCAACGTGCGCCGCGTCGTGACCGGCGCGCTGACCGGCTCGAAGCGCCAGCGCTTGGTCGCGTTCAGCGCTTCGCGGTCGAACACCCGTGCCGGGGTGGCGCGCAGCACGCGGGCGCTGGTGACCGAGCCGTCGGTGCCGACGGTGATCTCCACCAGCACTTCGCCGGCGGTGCCCGAACGCAGCGCTTCGGGCGGGTAGCGCGGCGCCGGGGTGCTGATCGCCCGTAGCGATTGGGTGCTGGCGGTGGCGGCCGCCGGCGGTGGCGTGGCCGCAGGCTGTGCGGCTGCCGGAGCCGGGGTCGGCGCGCTGCGCGCGGCGGCGGCCTGGCGCTCGGCTTCCTGGCGCGCGCTCTCGCGGCGCGCGGCTTCCTGTTGCGCGGCGATCTGCTGCGCGGCCTGCGCCTCGCTGGCCTGCTGCTGCGCCTGCTTTTGCTGCTCGGCCAACAGCTTGGCCTTTTGTTCGGCCTCCTTCTTGACCTTGTCGGTCTCTTCCTGGCTGCGCTGCGCCGCGGACTGCATGCCGTTGCTCACGCCCAGCTTCAGCCGCGGCAATGCCGGCGCCTGGCTGTCGATCTTCTCGATCAGCGCGACCAGCCGCTGCGCTTCCGGGAAGTCCTCGCGGTTGATGCTCTGCTCGGCGGCGATCAGCGTGTACGGCATCAGGTCGGTCAGCGCGCTCTTCACCCCGGCGTCGTCCGGCTGCTTGTCGCGCAACGCCAGGTAGTACTCGACCGCGTTGTTGCCGGCCGGCGCATACATGCGGTTCTCGCGCAGCGCCTGGCTGGCCGATTCGTGCAGCTGCTCGGTGCCCATCGATTGCACCTTGGCCGAGACCGGCGGTGCGGCCGGTACCGTTGCCGCGGGCTTGGCCGCCGGCGCAGCGGTCGGGGCGGCGTCCTCCTGCTTGGAACAGGCGGCCAGCGCGGCCAGCAGCAGTACCGGCGCCATGCGGCGCGCCTTCGCGAATGTCGTTACCTGCAACATGCTTCCCCCTAATCCCCGGTGATGGCCATGAATACGCAGCGGTGGTTCTCCCGCGCAGCCGGTCCGGCTCCCCCGTCCCTGCCAGCGCACCCCACCTGCCAATCTAGCATCCGCTCCGGCCGCGTGCTTGACGGCCGCGTGGCGGCGGCCGGAAAAGCGTGAGCCCGTGCACGCGAGGTCAGTGCGCCGGTTTCGGCGGCGCGGACATCAGCCGGTCGGTCCAGGCGATGCCGATCGCCGACAGGATGAAGATGCCGTGGATGATGGTCTGCCACAGCACGCCGGTCTGGGTCAGCGTCGCACAGCTCTTCAGGTCCACCGTGGCTGCGGCGCTGGCCAATTGGTCCGGCGAGCACAGCGGCATGCCGCCCAGCGCGCCGACCGCGATGAAGGTCTTGAGCAGGTGGATCGAGGAGATGCCGATGATCGACAGCGCCAGCTTCACCTTCAGCACGCTGGCATTGACGTGGCTCAGCCACTCCGGCTGGTCCGGATGGCCTTCCAGGCCCAGCCGCGAGACGAAGGTCTCGTAGCCGCCGACGATCACCATCACCAGCAGGTTGGAGATCATCACCACATCGATCAGGCCGAGCACGATCAGCATGATCTGCTGCTCGCCCAGGCTCGGCGCCTCGTGGATCAGGTGCCACAGTTCCTTGCCGAACAGGAACACGTAGACGCCCTGGGCCACGATCAATCCCAGGTACAGCGGCAGCTGCAACCAGCGCGAGGCGAAGATCAGGCTGGACAGCGGATTCAGGCGGGGCGTCGGGCGCGGAGGGCTCATGGCGTGGTATCGAATGCTGCGTTGCAGGAAGGCGCAGGGTACTGGCCCGCCGTGATGCTGCCAAGCGCACGGCGCGGCTACACTGGACGCCCCCGTTTCCGGACCGCCGCCATGATCGATCTGTACTACTGGCCCACGCCCAACGGCCACAAGGTCACGTTGTTGCTCGAGGAAGCCGGCCTGGACTACACCATCAAGCCGGTCAACATCGGCGCCGGCGAGCAGTTCGCGCCGGAGTTCCTGGCGATCTCGCCGAACAACAAGATGCCGGCGATCGTGGACCATGCGCCGGCCGACGGCGGCGCGCCGCAGAGCGTGTTCGAATCCGGCGCGATCCTGCTGTACCTGGCCGAGAAGACTGGGCGCTTCCTGCCGGCCGATCCGCGCGGGCGCATCGTCGCGCTGGAGTGGCTGTTCTGGCAGATGGCCGGGCTCGGCCCGATGAGCGGGCAGATGGGCCACTTCAATGTCTATGCGCCGGAGAAGATCGGCTACGCGATCGACCGCTACAACGCCGAGGTGAGGCGCCTGCACGGCGTGCTCGACAAGCGCCTGGCGCACAGCGAGTACCTGGCCGGCGCCGAGTACGGCATCGCCGACATGGCCAGCTATCCGTGGATCGAGGTGTACAACGGGCTCACCCCCGACTACGCCGCGTTCCCGCACCTCAAGCGCTGGCACGATGCGATCGGCGCACGCCCGGCCACGCAGCGCGCCTACGCGCTGAAGCAGCAGGTCAATCCGGACGCCGGCAAGCCGCTCAGCGACGCCGAACGCAAGCATCTGTTCGGCAAGCGCTGAGCCTGTCCGCGTCACGCTTCTCAAACCGCCGGCACGCGCGCATCCTTGCGCGCTAGTGCCACGCCAGGAACCTTCATGCGCTCTGTGTTCGCCGCTCTCGCCCTCATGCTCGCCACGTCCCTCGTTCCCGCGCACGCCGAAAAACTGACCCTGGAGGCCATCACCGGCAGCAAGCCGCTGTCGGGGCCGACCCTGATGAAGCCGCAGGTCGCGCCCGACGGTTCGCGGGTGACCTTCCTGCGCGGCAAGGACAGCGACCGCAACCAGCTGGACCTGTGGGAATACGACATCGCCAGCGGCCAGACCCGCTTGCTGGTGGACTCGAAGGTGGTGCTGCCCGGCACCGAGACGCTGAGCGACGAGGAGAAGGCGCGGCGCGAGCGCCAGCGCATTTCCGCCTATGCCGGCATCGTCGATTACCAGTGGGCGCCGGATGCGCATGCGCTGCTGTTCCCGCTCGGCGGCGAGCTGTATCTGTACGACCTGCGCAAGACCGGCAGCGCCGCGGTGCGCAAGCTGACCCAGGGCGAGGGCTTCGCCACCGATCCGAAGATCTCGCCCAAGGGCGGCTACGTCAGCTTCGTGCGTGCGCGCAACCTGTGGGTGATCGATCTGGCCAGCGGCCAGCAGCACCAGCTGACCCGCGACGGCAGCGACACCATCGGCAACGGCGTGGCCGAGTTCGTCGCCGACGAGGAGATGGACCGCCACACCGGCTACTGGTGGGCGCCGGACGACTCGGCGATCGCCTTCGCGCGCATCGACGAATCCGGCGTGCCGGTGCAGAAGCGCCCGGAGGTGTATGCCGACCACACCGAGGTGATCGAGCAGCGCTATCCGCAGGCCGGGCAGCCCAACGTCAGGATCCAGCTGGGCACGATCGCGCCGCGCGCCGGCGCGCAGCCGCAGTGGATCGACCTGGGCAAGAATCCGGACATCTACCTGGCGCGGGTGGACTGGCGCGATGCGCAGCGGTTGACCTTCCAGCGGCAGTCGCGCGACCAGAAAAAGCTCGAACTGATCGAAGCGACCCTGGCCGGCGGCAAGCAGCGGGTGCTGGTCACCGAGACCAGCAAGACCTGGGTGCCGCTCAACCACGACCTGCATTTCCTCAAGGACGGGCGCTTCGTGTGGGGCTCGGAGCGCAGCGGCTACGAGCACCTGTACCTGGCCTCGGAAGACGGACGCAAACTGGTTCCGCTGACCCACGGCGACTGGATCGTGGACGAGCTGCTGGCGGTGGACGAAGGCGCCGGCAAGGTCTACTTCTCCGCGACCAGGGAGTCGCCGACCCAGACCCAGCTCTACGCGGTGCCGCTGGACGGCGGCGCGATCGAGCAGCTGTCCAAGCCCAACGGCACGCATGCGGCCAGCTTCGCCAAGAACGCCAGCGTCTACGTCGACAGCTGGTCCAACACCGCCACGCCGCCGCAGATCGAGTTGTTCCGCGCCAGTGGCGAAAAGATCGCCACACTGCTGGTCAACGATCTGGCCGATCCGCAGCATCCCTACGCCAGGTACCGCGACGCGCAGCGTCCGGTCGAGTTCGGCCACCTGACCGCGGCCGACGGCAAGACGCCGCTGCACTACCGGCTGACCAAGCCCGCCGACTTCGATCCGGCCAAGCGCTATCCGGTGGTGGTGTACGTCTACGGCGGCCCGGCCGCGCAGACCGTGCTCGACGGCTGGCCGGTGCGCGGCGACGCGCTGTTCGACCAGTACCTGGCCCAGCACGGCTATGTCGTGTTCTCGGTCGACAACCGCGGCACGCCGCGCCGCGGCCGCGACTTCGGCGGTGCGCTGTACCAGCGGCAGGGCACGGTGGAAGTGGACGACCAGCTGCGCGGCGTCGCCTGGCTGAAGGCGCAGCCGTGGGTGGATGCCGCGCGCATCGGCGTGTACGGCTGGTCCAACGGCGGCTACATGACCCTGATGCTGCTGGCCAAGCACAGCGAGGCCTATGCCTGCGGCGTGGCCGGCGCGCCGGTGACCGATTGGGGGCTGTACGACAGCCACTACACCGAGCGCTACATGAACCTGCCCGCGGCCAATCCCGACGGCTACCGCGACGGCCGCGTGGCCGCGCATCTGGATGGCCTGAATTCGCCGCTGCTGCTGATCCACGGCATGGCCGACGACAATGTGCTGTTCACCAACTCCACCTCGCTGATGAGCGAGCTGCAGAAGCGCGGCAAGCTGTTCGAGCTGATGACTTATCCTGGGGCGAAGCACGGCCTGTCCGGCAGTAATGCGCTGCACCGCTACCGCACCACCGAAGCGTTCCTGGCGCGTTGCCTGAAGCCCTGAGCGCCACCCGCACCGTCTTTCGCCGAAAAGGAGTTCTGCATGTCCACGCCGCCGCCGTTACCCGGTTCGCCCGTGTCTGACCCCGCCGCCGCCGCGCCGCCGGTGGCGGCCCGGAAGGGCTGGTGGGCACGCCACTGGAAATGGGCGGTGCCATTGGTGGTGCTGTTGCTGGGCGCAATGCTGCTGGCCTCGATCGCGGTGTTCGTGATGGGCATCGCACGCGTCACCAAGTCGTCCGAGCCGTACCGCGTCGGCCTGATGGCCGCGCAGCTCGACCAGCGGGTCATCGCTGCGCTGGGCGCGCCGGTCAAGGACGGGATCATGCCCAGCGGCAGCATTTCCACCAGCAACGGCACCGGCAGCGCCAATCTCAGCGTGTCGCTGCACGGCGCGCGCGGCAACGGCACCTTGTACATCGAAGCCGAGCGCCATGCCGGCGAATGGCACTACACGACGCTGCAGGTGCTGCCCGACGCCGGTGAGGCGATCCCGCTGCTCGAGGATGTCGAGTCCGGAGTGGACGACGCCATCGAAACCGATGCCGAGTCCGATTCCGACGCGGATGCCGTCAACGAGGTGCAGACCGACGCGGATCCGGCTGCGCCGGCCGAGGCGGACAGCACGCAATAAGCTCCGCGCCGCCGCGGCATGCGGCGCAGTGGCACCCACGCCGCGTGGCCGAAGCCGTCGCGTCGCTGCGTTGCGCGGGCAGGGTGGATGCGGGGCATCGCGCTGTCGCCGTGCTGCCGTCCGCAGACGGTGTGGCCGTGTCTACGATTCGCGAGCCTGCAGCGGCGGCCCTGGTCGCTTCGTGTCGCGCGCGATCGCTGGCCGCCCGACGCGGCCATGACCTACGGCAGCTTGCCGGCCGTGCGCGCGCCGCGTACGGTCGCCGCATCGTCCCGCTGGAGATTCACCGATGAAGCCACTCGTCCTCGCCATCGCGCTGGCCCTGGTCGCGCCGTTGCCTGTCCTCGCGCAGGCCGCGCCCGCCGCCGCTTCGGCCGAGGCCGCCGGCCCGGCATGGGTGAAGCGCAGCAACGACTTCGCGCAGATCCTGCTGCAGGCGCAGGCGCCGTTCCAACCCGAGGAGGTGAGCTTCTTCGGCGTGCCGGGCTACGACGACAAGGTCGCCGACCTGGGGCCGGACAATGCCCGCCGCTATCGCGACGCGATCGGCAAGGCCCGGCGCGCGCTGCAGGAGAAGCTGGAGGTCGAGCGCGATCCCAACGTGCGCCAGGACCTGGCGATCATGATCCATGCCGCCGACCAGGCCGCCGAAGGCAGCGCGTTGAACGAACGCCTGCTGCTGCCGTGGCAGGATGCGCCGCAGATGGTGTTCGGCGGCCTCAACAATCTGCTGTCCGAACAGGTGCCGGCGGCGCGCCGGGCCAAGGCGCTGGACCGGCTGCAGCGCTATGTCGGCCTGGCGCCCGGCAGCACCTCCTCGCTCGTGCTGGCGCGCCAGCGCTACGAGGAAAAGCTGGCCAACGGCGCGCTGCTGCCGCCGACCCGACGCGAGGTCGAGCAGGCCTTGAGCAACGTCGACACCTACGCCAAGGGCATTCGCGAACTGTTCGCGACCTACAAGATCGACGGCGCCGAACCGGCGCTGGCGGCGATGGACAAACAGTTCAAGGACTACGCCGCTTGGACGCGCAAGGTGGTGCTGCCGAAGGCGCGCGAGGACGCGCGCCTGCCGCCGGAGCTGTACGCCTTCCAGCTCAAGCAGGTCGGCATCGACATCGCGCCGCAACTGTTGATGCAGCGCGCGCAACTGGAATTCATGGAGACCCGCGCGGCGATGCAGCAGCTGGCGCCGCTGGTGGCCAAGGCCCAGGGCCTGAAGGTCGACAATCCCGGCGACTACCGCGCGGTGATCCGAGCGCTCAAGCGCGACACCATCGCCAACGACCAGTTGGAAACCCATTACCGCGACGTCATCGCGCAGATCGATCCGATCATCCGCCAGCAGCGCATCGTCGATGTGCCGCAGCGGCCGATGCAGATGCGGCTGGGGTCGGCGGCCGAGAGCGCGGCGCAACCGGCGCCGCATTTCCGTCCGGCGCCGCTGGTCGGCAATACCGGCGAGCAGGGCACCTTCGTGCTGCCGCTGGGCAATCCGGATACCGCCGGCAAGGGCGAGCACTACGACGACTTCAACTTCGGCTCGGCGGCGTGGACGCTGAGCGCGCACGAGGGCCGGCCCGGCCACGAACTGCAGTTCACCGCGATGGTCGAGCGCGGCGTCTCCCTGGCGCGCAGCATGTTCGCGTTCAATTCGGTCAACGTCGAAGGCTGGGCGCTGTACGCCGAGGCCGAAATGGTGCCGTACGAACCGCTGGACGGGCAGCTGATCGCGCTGCAGTTCCGCCTGCTGCGCGCCGCGCGCGCCATGCTCGACCCGATGCTCAACCTGGGCCTGACCGACCGCGAACGCGCGCGCCTGGTGCTGGAGAACGACGTCGGCCTGTCGCCGGCGATGGCGCGGCAGGAACTGGACCGCTACATGATGCGCGCGCCCGGCCAGGCCGGCAGCTATTTCTATGGCTACAGCCGCATCATGGAACTGCGCATGCGCACCGAACTGGCGCTGGGCGCGAAGTTCGACCGGCTCAAGTTCAACAACTTCCTGCTGGACCAGGGCCTGCTGCCGCCGGACCAACTGGCGACTGCGGTGGACGAGGTGTTCGTCCCGGCACAACGGAAGTGATGGAACCGTGCCGCTGCGCCGACCGCGCAGCGGCACGGTCGGACTTCAGTGATCTTCCGGGACGCTCTCAGGGCGCCGCCCGTCCGTGTTCTTCCAGTCGCTTGCTTTTCCGCCGCCTATGGGACACATGGCCATGTACTGCCCGACAGCGGTCACTGCAGTTTGCGTCCATGGCAGGAAGCAGACATTTCCGATGCAGCAGGCGCCAGTGGTTGGGTAAGGGCAATATCCAGGCACCGCTACCCAAGTCCCGCTGCTTGGACTTATCGGGATCCAGTTCTTGTCGCCGTCCTTGCAGCCTTGGGTACAGAACACGAAGGGGTCATTGTCGCGGCAAGCAAACTCCACATAAGGGCCCACTGCTTTGGCCGTGCCCTGCAGTCCGAAGAACGCGACCAATATCCATATCCAGCGCTTCATAACGAGTCCTTCTGTCAATGACGGTCCATCCCGGGCGCTAACACCAATGACGGGTCACTGCCCTCGCGGGTCCGGATCCATCCCCTGCAATGCCCGAGGGTCGGGGAATACTATAACCCGGCCAATAGCTTACCAAGGGTTCCCGGACGGCGGTCGTCTGTGCCTGGGCCGCCGCGGCGACTCAGGGCAGGGTGAAGCCGGACGCCGAGGAGGCGGAAACCGCCGGGATCACTCTCCCAAGACGCTCAGCGTTCCTGCGCCGGCAACGGCGGTTGGGGCTGTGGCTCTTGCGCCTTCGGCACCTGCGCCCCCGGCGGCACCCAGATCGCCATGCCGGCGGCGCGTTTCTGCGTGGTCGGGATGCCGATGCCCAGGCCGCCGCCGACGTGGCCGCCGTAGCTGCCGGCGCCCACCGACACGCCGCCGCCGGAGCGCTGCGAGGCCACGCCCATCAGTACCACGCCGTTGGCGCCGAGCTTGGCCGCCTCGCGCTTGAGCCGGGCCATCGCCGCATCGGTCTGGCCCTGGGTGCCGAAGCCGGCCGCGCTGGACGATTCGAGCTGGGCGATGTCGACCGCGCCGAGCGGCGGGGTCGAATAGATCTGGACCAGGGCCGGGTCGATCGGGGGGCGCGGCGCGCCGACCATCACCTTGGAGGAACTGGCGCAGCCGGCCAGCGCGAACAGCAGCGCCAGCGGCAATAGCGGTCGGACGTTCATGGCATCACCCCTGGGAATCGGTTCACGATGCGATGATAGGCGCGATCGGTGAACCGCGGCGCACCCGCCATCGCCGCCACCGTGGCACGCCCGCCGTGAGTCCCGTGCCAAGAGTTGGCTTGCGCCGCCGGGGCCGCGCGCTATGGTGCGCACTGGCATTCAGCGTAGGGCGACGGCATGGGCTTGATCAGTCTGTTGTGGGGCATCGTGGCGTTGCTGTGGATGATCCTGGCCTTCATCCCGCTGCTGGGCTGGGGCAACTGGTTCGTGATCCCGTTCGCCGCGGTCGGCGCGATCATCGCCGCGATCGGGCTGCTGTTCACTTCGGCCCCGAACCGCGGTCGCGCCAAGACCGGGCTGATCCTCAACGGCCTGGTGATCGTGGTCGGGGTGATCCGGCTTAGCCTGGGAGGCGGAGTGATCTAACGGCATGCCGGCGCATGCCGGGCACGGCGGCATGCTGTGTTGCAGCAGTTCCCGTCCATCTGCGGCCGGCAGGCGTAAAATTCGGCGGTGACGACCGCTGCGGTGGCCGTCACCGTTCGCGCCGGTGCGTGCGGCGCGGCTCGGCAGACCGGGCGTCGCCTCGCAGTGCCGCGTGCGCGACGTCCGACCCGTCCCTGCAGGAGCCTCGCGTGGCCCATCCCCATTACCGCCCCCGGCGCATGCGCCGCGACGACTTCTCGCGCCGGCTGATGCGCGAGAACACCCTGACCGCCGACGACCTGATCTGGCCGGTGTTCGTGCACGAACTGCCAGGCCGCGCGCCGATCGCCTCGATGCCCGGCGTGGAGCGGCTGTCGATCGACGACCTGCTGAAGGAAGCCGAGACCGCGCTGGAACTGGGCATCCCGGTGATCGACCTGTTCCCGGTGATCGACCCGTCCGGCAAGAGCCTGGACGCGGCCGAGGCCTGGAACGAGGACGGCCTGGCGCAGCGCGCGGTGCGCGCGCTGAAGGCGCGTTTCCCCGAACTGGGGGTGATGACCGACGTGGCGCTCGATCCGTACACCACCCACGGCCAGGACGGCATCATCGACGCACGTGGCTACGTGCTCAACGACATCACCGTCGAAGCGCTGGTCAAGCAGTCGCTGTCGCACGCGCAGGCCGGCGTGGACATCGTCTCGCCCTCGGACATGATGGACGGGCGCATCGGCGCGATCCGCCGCGCGCTGGATGCCGAGGAGCATCTGCACGTGCGCATCATGGCCTATTCGGCCAAGTACGCCTCGGCGTTCTACGGCCCGTTCCGCGACGCGGTCGGCAGCGCCGGCAACCTCGGCAAGGCCGACAAGAGCACCTACCAGATGGACCCGGCCAACGGCGACGAGGCCATGCGCGAAATCGCGCTGGACCTGGAGGAAGGTGCCGACATGGTGATGGTCAAGCCCGGCATGCCGTACCTGGACGTGGTGCGGCGGGTGAAGGACGAATTCCGCGTGCCGACCTTCGCCTACCAGGTCAGCGGCGAGTACGCGATGCTCAAGGCCGCCTTCGCCAACGGTTGGCTGGACGAGCGCAAGTGCGTGCTGGAATCGCTGATGGCGTTCAAGCGCGCCGGCGCCGACGGCGTGCTGACCTACTTCGCGCCGCAGGTGGCGCGCTGGCTGCGCGAGGCGCGCTGAGGCGGTAGCGTTCTTGCGATTCAGATCATGCCGCTTTGTTGTAGGAGCGGCTTCAGCCGCGACAGGGCTCTACCGGTAGCACCCTGTCGCGGCTGAAGCCGCTCCTACGACGGCATGATGCGCGCAGGCAAAAACGTGCGGGCGTCGGTGATGCATTTACGCGGACGGATGCGCCATCGGCATGGAAGCCGCTGCCGGCAGGCAGCCCAACCCGAGCAATGTCGCCTCCACCGCGTCGTCCAGCGGCGTGTGCGGCTCTTCGCCGAGCGTCTGTAGCAGGCGCGTATTGCGCATGCGCAGCGGATGGCGCCACAGCGGGCGCATCTCGCGCAGTTCGCGCGCCAGCGGCCAGAAGGGCATGGCCAGGGTCAGCAGCCACCACGGGAAGCGGCGGGTCCGTGGCGGCGCCATGCCGTGGCGGTGCAGTGCGCGTGCGATCGCCGCCGCCATTTGCGTGCCGTCGGCGTCCCAGTGTCCGTCCATGTGCAGCCGCGCGAACGCCGGAAGCGCATCGCGCTGCTGCAGCAAGCGCAGCATGGTCCGCGCCACGTCCGGCACGTACGCCCATTGATGGCCGATGCCGGGATCGCCCGGCAGCGTCACGCTGGCGATCGGCTGCCCTGCTTTCACCAGTCCCTGCGCGAACCAGCTGTTGCCCACGCGTGGGCCGAAGAAGTCGCCGGCGCGCACCACGATGACCCGCGTACCGTGCGCGGTCGAAGCCTGCAGGCGCCGCTCCAGCTCGACCCGGATCGCGCCCTTGCGCGTAGCCGGGGTCTGCGCGGCGTCTTCGTCCGGCGCCGGGTAGGCATCGAGGCCGTAGTTGTAGACCGTGCCCGGCAGCACGATGGTCGCGCCCTCGGCGCAGGCCGCGGCGATCGTGTTGTCGATCATCGGCAGCACCAGCTCGGCCCAGCGCCGGTAGCCGGGCGGATTGACCGCATGCACGATCGCCGCGCAGCCGCGCGCCGCCTGCAGCACGTCCTCGCGGCGCATCGCGTCGCCGCGCAGCCAGTGGATGCCGTCGCGGGTGTCGCTGGCGGCCGCGAGTCCGCGTTGCAGGGCGCGCACCTGCCAGCCGGCGTCGCGCAGCTGGCGCGCCAGCTCGCCGCCGATGCCGCCGCTGGCGCCCAGGACCAGGGCGGTGGATGTCGTTGTCATGCGGGGACTCCGTTGCGGGGAATGCGATCAGTGTGATCACCGCCGCATAGCAAAGGAATTGGCGAACATCGGCGATCGGCTATACATTTATGTATGGACAATGCCATCGGTTGGGAGCTGTACCGGTCTTTCCTCGCGGTGCTGGAGGAGGGGTCGCTGTCCGCGGCGGCACGTGCGCTGGACCTGACCCAGCCCACCGTGGGACGGCATGTGGCGGCGCTGGAAAAGGCGCTGGCGGTGCCGTTGTTCGTGCGCTCGCAGAGCGGATTGCTGCCGACCGACGCGGCCCTGGCGCTGCGCGGCCATGCCCAGGCCATGCGCAGCATCGCCGCGTCGCTGCAGCGCGCGGCCGGCCGCCACGGCGAAGCGGTGCAGGGCACGGTGCGGATCTCCGCCAGCGAGGTGATCGGCGCGGAAGTGTTGCCGCCGGTCTTGGCCGGCTTGCGCCGCGCGCATCCGCAGCTGCGGCTGGAACTGGTACTGAGCAACCGCGTGCAGGACCTGCTGCACCGCGAAGCCGATGTGGCGGTACGCATGACCCGGCCGCAACAGGATCCGCTCATCGCCCGCCGCATCGGTGAGATCGCGATCGGCCTGTACGCCGATCGCGACTACCTGGCACGGCATGGCACGCCGCAAGACCTGGACGAACTCGGGCAGCACGCACTGGTCGGCTTCGATGCGGAGACGCCGTTCCTGCGCGCCGCGCGCACCGGGCTGCCGCAGTGGCGCCGCGAGGCGTTCGCGCTGCGTGCCGACAGCGACCTGGCGCAGCTGGCCTTGATCCGCGCCGGCTGCGGCATCGGCTTCTTCCAGGCGGCCCTGGCCCGGCGCACGCCGAGCCTGCTGCCGGTGCTGCCGCAGCAGGTGCGGCTGGGCCTGGAGACCTGGATCACCATGCACCAGGACCTGCGCGGCAGCGCGGCCTGCAGCGCCGTGTTCGCGGCGCTGGTGGAAGCGATGACCGCGCACGTGGCCTGAGCGACGCGCGCGGCGATTCGCTGGTGATTCGATGGGCGAGCCGCCTGTCTGCGGAAATGCGGTCTGCGCGTGCGAATGCATCTGCAGACCGCCTTCGCAGCGCTACATGCAACTACGGTATCGACACAGTCTCAGTAGGCGATGCGGCTACGAATCCCCAATCCCGAATCCCCAATCCCGGCTTTCAGGGCATCGTCAACGCGATCGGCGTGGACTTCATCGCCGCGGAGATCGACGGGAACGGGTCGACGCTGGCCATGGTGATCACGTCGTCGATCGACACCACATCGCAGGTGATGCTGTCGTCGTTCACGCACAGGTACGCGGCCGCGCCCACGCCCGGCTCGTACACTGCCTTCCACACGTAGTCCGCCACTTCCACCTTGTCGGTGCCGATGGTCGTCACGTTGTCGTCGAAGGCCGGGCCGGTGACCACGTAGATCTCGCCGCGCTGCTTGGCCAGCTGCCGCACCTGCTCTTCGATCCGCGCCCATTCGCCGGTGTTGAGCTTGTGGTCCTGCGGGACCACGTTGGCCATCGAGAAGGTCTCCTTCTCCGAGCTCTCGGTCGAGGCGTCGCCGGCCGGGGTCATGTGGCCGCGGTCGAACCCGGTGTTGGTGTAGTCCGAGCTCTTGGAGCGGTCGGCGGCGGGAATGGCGGTTTCCTCGTGGAACGAGCCGACCCGGCCGATCGCCTCGGCGCCGGCGACCTGCTGGTCGGTCAGGTGCTCGGCCGAGTACAGCGGGCCCTTGGTCACGCCCGAGGCCAGGATCGCGTATTCGGTGTGGCAGACCTCGGTGGTGCGGGCGGTCAGCGAGGCGTCCACGCTCGGCGGTTTGCCGCCTGCGTACAGCGTGGCGCAACTGGTGGCGGCCATCGCCGTTTGGGCCGTGAACAACGCAAGCAGAACCAGACAACCGCGCAGGGAGAAGGACATCGCGTACCTCGCTAGCCAAGGGGGAGTGAAGAAACTGGCGAGGGGCGATGTCGTTACGGTGACTGTTGGATGTGTCGCGCATGGCAAACGCGCTGCCGGTCACGTTTGCGGGTAGACGACGCGGGCCGGCTCGAGGCGGATCCGATAAGCGTTCTCATTTACAATGCGCGGCCGCCTTCCGAACGTGTCCTGCGCCGTGACCAAGAAGCTGTTGTTCCAGCTGCACTGGCTGTTCGGCATCAGCGCCGGGCTGGTGCTGTCGGTGATGGGCCTGAGCGGGGCCACGCTGGCGTTCGAGGACGAGATCGTACGCTGGGCCAACCCGCCGCTGGCCGAGGCGGCCGCGCGCCATGCGGCCGGCGAGTCGCCGTTGCCGCTGGCCGAGCTGGCGCGGCGTCTGGACCTGGGCGGCACGCACCGCACCACGCGCATGTTGATCGACCCCACCGGCACGCGTCCGTCCAACGTGCGCCTGGCCGGCCGCGACGGCGGACGCCTGTACTTCGATCCCTATACCGGACGCACGGTGGCGGAGCCGCGGCTGACCGGTTTCTTCGCCTTCGTCGAGGACCTGCATCGGCGCCTGGCCGCCGGCGAACGCGGCAAGGCGGTCACCGGCGCCTGCGCGATCGCGCTGCTCTTCTTCTGTCTGTCCGGGCTGTACCTGCGCTGGCCGCGGCAGTGGTGGAGCTGGCGCGCGTGGTGGGTGGTGGAATGGAAGCGGCAGGGCCGCAGTTTCCTGTGGAGCCTGCATTCGGTGATCGGCACCTGGTGCCTGGCGATCTACCTGTCGATCGCGCTGACCGGGCTGTACTGGTCCTACGACTGGTACCGGCAAGGGCTGGTGGCGGTGCTCGGCGGCGAACGCGCGGACAACGAGGGCGGCGGCCGTGGCGGCAAGCCGCCGGCGGTGGACTATGCGCGGCTGCAGGCCACGCTCGATGCGCTGCCGGACGTGCGCCGCGCCTATCTGGACCTGCGCCTGCCCAGTCGCCCCGGGCAGCCGCTCATCGCACGCTACCTGGCCGCCGATCCGGTGCACAGCCGGGCCTTCGACGGCCTGGAGATCGATCCGCGCAGCGGCCGCATCCTGCGCCGCCTGGACTACCGGCAGCAGCCGCTGGGCCGGCAATTGCTGAGCAGCGTGTTCGCCCTGCACACCGGCAGCTTCTTCGGCCTGGCCGGGCGCGTGGTGGTGATGCTGGCGAGCCTGTGCATGTCCCTGTTCTTCGTCACCGGCTGGCTGTTGTACCTGGACCGGCGACGCAAGAAGCGCGCGTTGCACACGGCGCGGCGCGATCTGGCGTCGCCCGTGCTGGACGCCGCCGAGCCGTGGCTGGTGGGGTTCGCCAGCCAGAGCGGATTCGCCGAACGGCTGGCCTGGCAGGCCGCCGGCCAGCTGCAGGCGGCCGGCGTGCCGGTGCAGGTGCAGTCGCTGGCGCAGCTGGATGCGGCGCAGTTGCGCGGTGCGCGGCGCGCGCTGTTCGTGGTCAGCACCTTCGGCGACGGCGAAGCGCCGGACCCGGCGCGCGCCTTCGAGAAGAAGGTGCTGCGCCAGGCGCAGGCGCTGCCCGACCTCGGCTATGCGCTGCTGGCCCTGGGCGATCGTCAGTACGCGCGCTTCTGCGGATTCTCGCGCCGGCTGGAGCAGTGGCTGGCCGCGCAGGGCGCGCAGGCGCTGTTCCCGGCGGTGGAGGTGGACAACGCCGATCCGCAGGCGCTGGCGCAGTGGCAGCGGCAGCTGTCCGCGGTCACCGGTGTGGCGGACGCGGCGCCGGAGTTGCAGGCGCCGCCGGCGCTGGAATGGCGCCTGGCCGGACGCACCCTGCTCAACCCCGGCAGTGCCGGCGCGCCGGTGTGGCGCATCGATCTGGCGCTACCGGCACAGGCGCAGTGGCAGGCGGGCGACATCCTGGAAGTGCAACCGTGTCACGCCGCGGATGCCGTGCGCGCCTGGCTGGCCGCGCATGGCCTGGCAGCGGACACGCCGCTGCGCGCCGCTGGCGTGCCGCTGCCGTTGCAGGCGGCGCTGGCCGATCGCGAACTGGTGCCGCCCGGGGACACGCACGATCTGCAGGCCTGGCTGGATGCGCTGCCGCCGCTGCCGCTGCGTGAATACTCGATCGCCTCGGTGCCGGCCGACGGCCTGCTGCAACTGGTGGTGCGCCTGACCCGGCGCGACGACGGCAGCGCCGGCCTGGGCTCGGGTTGGTTGTGCCTGCACGCGCCGCTCGGTACCGCGGTGCAGGCGCGGGTGCGCGCCAACCCCGGTTTCCGCCGACACGGCGCCGCCCCCTTGCTGCTGATCGGCAACGGCACCGGCATCGCCGGCCTGCGCAGCCTGCTGCGCGAAGCCGAGCAGGCCGGTGTGCATGGGCACTGGTTGCTGTTCGGCGAACGCAATGCCGCGCACGACGCGCTGTTTGCTGCGGAACTGCAGGCATGGCGGGACAGCGGCCACCTGCAGCGGCTGGACCTGGCGTTCTCGCGCGACCAGCCGGACAAGCTCTACGTGCAGGATCGCCTGCGCGACGCCGCCGACGAAGTGCGCGCCTGGCTCGCGCGCGGCGCCACGCTGCACGTCTGCGGCAGCCTGGACAGCATGGCCCGCGGCGTGGATGCGGCCTTGCGCGAGATGCTGGGTGAGGATGCGCTGGATGCGCTCAGCGCGGATGGGCGGTATCGGCGCGATGTGTATTGAGGTCTGAGGCAGGTGGAGCGGTTTGGGGGAGTGCTCGGCCCCGGATCGAATTCGGTGGCGTTGTTTCCACCGCTGCGTCTGTCGCGGCTGAAGCCGCTCCTACAAAGGCAGCGGAGGCGCGCGGCTTTTTGTAGGAGCGGCTTCAGCCGCGACCAACTGCATCAGCGATCGCGTGGAAACGGAGATGCCAGCACGCGCAGGCTTCGTCAGCGAAGCCGTCGCCGTCAGCGCGCACCCGCACAATCGCCGCTGCCGCTCGCAGCCGGTGCCTTCATCCGGTACACGTCGAGCTTGCCGGCCTTCGGTGCGCGCGCGCTGCCGACCACCAGCAGCTCGGTCGGCTTGGAGGCATCCAGCACCGCACCGCGGGTGTCGCCGTCGGCGCCGTTGAACGACAGCGCCAGCGGCTGCGCCTGCACGTAGTGCCCACCGGCGCACTGCGCGAGCAACAGCTGCGCGCCCTGCGCCTTGCGCGCCCGCGCGAACACCAGCGCGCGGCCGTCGCCCAGCCAGGCCGCGTCGGTTTCGTCGTCGGCGCTGTTGATCCCATCCAGCGCCTGCGGTTGGCCGAAGGCCTGGCCCTGCAGCCGCGCCACGAACAGGTCCATGCCGCCGGCGCCGCCGTGGCCGTCGCTGGCGAACAGCAGCCGGGTGCCGTCCAGCGACAGGGTCGGCGCGCGCTCGTCGCCGCGCGAGTTCACCGCCGCGCCAAGGTTCTGTGGCGGGCCGTAGCGGCCGTCGGCCAGCACCGGCGCGCGGTACAGGTCGCTGCCGCCGTGGCCGCCGGCGCGGTCGGAGGCGAAGTACAGCCAACGCCCGTCGGCGCTGAAGAACGGGTCGCCATCGGCATCGGGCGAGTTCAGCGGCGCCGGCAACGGCTGCGGGTCGACCCAGCGTCCGTCGCGCAGCGTGGCCTGCCACAGGTCGCCGCCGCCGGGCCCGCCGGCGCGGTCGGGGCTGGCCCAGACGATGCGTCGTCCGTCGGCGGAAACGCTGGCGCGGGTCTCGTCGGCCTTGGTCGAGACCACGCCCATGCCCTCGATGCCGAACTCGGAAAGCGCGAACGCCGGCGGCGCGCAGAGTAAACTCGCGGCCAGCGCGAGCGGCAGGGCGGGGGTCCGCATGTCGGATTCCTTCGGATGTCGCGACCAGTCTAAAACAACCAACGAGCGTTCCATGCCCACATCCCGCTATGCCGTGTTCGGCCATCCCGTCACCCATTCGCTGTCGCCGCGCATCCATGCCGACTTCGCCAAGCAGACCGTCATCGCCCTGCAGTACGACGCGATCGACGCCCTGCCGGACGGCTTCGCGGCGGCGCTGGCGGCCTTTGCCGCGGAAGGTGGCGTGGGCGCCAACGTGACCCTGCCGCTGAAGGAAGCCGCATACGCGCTGAGCGTGGTCCACAGCGAGCGCGCGCAGCGCGCCGGGGCGGTCAACACGCTCAGCTTCCGCGACGGGCAGTGGCACGGCGACAACACCGACGGCGCCGGCCTGGTGCGCGACCTGACCGGGCGCAACGGCCTGGACCTGCGCGGCCGCCGCGCGCTGCTGATCGGTGCCGGCGGCGCCGCGCGCGGCGTGGCGCCGGCGCTGCTGGAGGCCGGCGTGCAGCAGTTGCTGATCGTCAACCGGTCGCCCGAGCGCGCCGATGCGCTGGTCGATGCGCTGGGCGAACCGGCGCGGGCCATTTCCCGCTACTGGGAAGACCTGCGCGAACTGGGCGACTTCGAACTGATCGTCAATGCCACCGCCGCCGGCCGCGACGACAGCGCGGGATTCTCGCTGCCGCTGTCGCTGGTCAACAGCATGACCCTGGCGGTGGACCTGAACTACGGCGAGGTCGCGATTCCGTTCCTGGCCTGGGCGCGTGCGGCGCACTGCCGCGATACCGTGGACGGGCTGGGCATGCTGGTCGAGCAGGCGGCCGAGAGCTTCGAGCGCTGGCACGGCGTGCGCCCGGACACCGACCCGGTCTACGCCGCGCTGCGCGCGCGCGACGCGGTGCTGGTCAGCGCCGACTGATCTTGCGCCCCGGCGCTGTTTTCGTGGCTAGACGGAGATTCCGATGGACGATGGATTCGTGATGCAGCTGTTGACCACGGTGGGCTTCCAGCTGCCGATCCTGATCGTGCTCGGCACCGGTCTGGTGCTGCTGGCCACGCGCCGCCCCGGCCGCGCCCGCACGCTGGGCCTGTGGGGCTTGAGCCTGCTGCTGCTCGGCGGGCTGTGCGGCACGGTGACCTCGCTGCTGCCGATGTGGGTCGTCGCGCAGGGCGGGAGCTTCTCCAGCTACGCCGTCTGGTACGGCATGCTGCAGGCGGTGTTCACCCTGCTGCATGCGGTGGCGATGCTGCTGGTGGTGCTGGCGCTGCGGTTTGCCTTGCCGCGCTAGCACGGGCCGTCCGCGTTGGTCGCAGCAGCTGTCGGTGTTGCTACCATGTGGTCACGCCTGCCGTAGCCGGAACGATCGCGATGCGCCTTAACCATTTCGTGGATTTTGCGCTGGTGGCCGGGAGTGTCGGCCTGGCCGCCAAGTTCGGCATCCTGCTGCTCGGCTTCCTGCTGCTGTTGCGCTGCGCACCCGGCCGCCCGCGCACCCTGTTGCAGTGGGGGCTGGTGGTGCTGCTGGCCAACGTGATGCTGCCGATGTTTCTGGTGGCAGTGGTGGGCGTGGTGCGGCTGATCACCGGTTTCTCCGGCGACATGTGGGCGGACACCGCGATCAAGCTGCTGCAGGATCTTCTGTTCGCCATCGGCCTGGCGCTGCTGCTGCAGGCATTGTGGCTGACCCTGCCGCGCAAGCAGAGCGCACCGGGCTGATCGGCAGGCGCATGCCCGGTCGCGGTAGTTGCGACCAGACGTGAGAAAATGCCGGCATGAACGATGACGCCACAGCGGCCGCGGCCCGCGCAGCCGACACCCCCCAGCGCCAGCTGACCGAGCCGATGAAGCTGGCGATCCGCGACGCCTACACCAAGCTGCAGGCCAACACGCCCGGTTTCATGGTGCGCCGCGCGCAGAGCCAGATGATCGGCGTGGTCTCGCGCGCGCTGGGCACCTCCGGCGGCGTCGGCGTGGCCGAGGCGCCGACCGGCGTCGGCAAGAGCCTGGGCTATCTCACCGCCGGGGTGCCGATCGCGCTGGCCAGCAAGAAGAAGCTGGTGATCAGCACCGGCACCGTGGCATTGCAGTCGCAATTGGTGGAACGCGACATTCCCGCCTTCCTCAAGGCCACCGGCATCGAGGCGACGGTGGCGCTGGCCAAGGGCCGCACCCGCTACCTGTGCGCGCGCAACGTCGCCGAGCTGCATGGCGACGCCGCGCAGAACAGCATGTTCGAGGACGAGGCGCCGCTGTACGACCGCCCGCTGAGCCCGGCCGAGGCCGAGCAGGCGCGCACGCTGGCCAAGGCCTACGCCGACAAGACCTGGAACGGCGACCTGGACGCTGCGCCGGAACCGATCCCGGCGTCGCTGCGCGCGCGCATCACCACCAACGCCGCCGGCTGTGCCGGACGCCGCTGCTCGTTCGCGGTGCAGTGCCCGGTGCTGAAGGCGCGCAGCGACGTGCGCGATGCGCAGATCGTGGTCACCAACCATGCGCTGCTGCTGTCGGCGCTGGCGTTGGGCGACAGCGACAACGGCCAGCCGCTGATCGCGCCGCCGGCGGACATGCTGCTGGTGCTCGACGAAGGCCACCACATCGCCGGCGTCGCCATCGACCAGGGCGCGGCCAACCTGGCGCTGGACGACATGGCGCGGCGCACCGGCCGCCTGCAGGCGCTGGTCGGCGCCGCCTATCGGCTGGCCGACAAGGACACCATCGGCAACCAGTTGCCGAACGAAGCGATCGAACTGGCGACCCAGGTCAGCAAGGGGCTGAAGAGCTTCCGCGCCGAGATCGAACGCGCCTGGGTGCCGGACCCGGGCCAGGAAGAACCGATGTGGCGCGCGCCCAACGGGCGCCTGCCCGAGGACTGGAAACCCTTCATCGATGCGCAGGCGCAGGACACCGCCGCGCTGCTCAACTGGGTGCAGGCCGCGCATCAGCTGGTGGCCAAGTCCAAGCAGGAGGACGCGGCCAAGGAGCGCCTGCAGCGCAGCCTGGGCATGGCCCTGGAGATGGTCGAGCAGCAATACGCGCTATGGCTGGGCTGGCGCCGCGAGGACCAGGACGGGCAGGCGCCGATGGCGCGCTGGATCACCCTGTCGCGCGATGCCGACCTGGTCTGCCATTGCTCGCCGGTGTCGGCCGCACAGGTGCTGCGCGCGCTGCTGTGGAGCGAAGTGGACTCGGCGGTGCTGACCTCGGCCACGCTGACCGGCGGCGGCGACTTCCAGGCGCTGGCGATCGACAACGGCCTGCCCGCGCATGCGGAAATGGTGTCGCTGTCCTCGCCGTTCGACCTGCCCAACCAGGCCGAACTGATCGTGCCGAAATTCCCGGTGGCGCCGGACGACCGCGAAGGCCATCCGCGCGAGGTCGCGCGCTACCTGGTCAAGGAGCTGGACTGGGGCAAGGGCTCGATCGTGCTGTTCACCTCGCGCTGGAAGATGCTCAAGGTCGCCGACCTGTTGCCGATCGCGCAGCGCAACCGCGTGCTGGTGCAGGGCGATGGCTCCAAGTCGCAGATGATCGGCGAGCACATGCGCCGCATCGGCGCCGGCGAGGGCTCGGTGCTGTTCGGCCTGAATTCCTTCGGCGAAGGCCTGGACCTGCCGGGCGAGGCCTGCACCACCGTGGTCATCACCCAGGTGCCGTTTGCGGTGCCGACCGACCCGCAGACCGCCACGCTCGGCGAGTGGTTCGAAAGCCGCGGCCTCAACGCCTTCAACCTGATCGCGGTGCCGCACGCGCTGCGCACGCTGACCCAGTTCGCCGGCCGCCTGATCCGCAGTTCCAGCGACCACGGCCGAGTCATCATTCTCGATTCGCGCCTGCTGACCAAGCGTTACGGCAAGCGCATCATCGATGCGCTGCCGCCGTTCAAGCGGGTGATCGGGTAGCGATCGCGAAGGCCGGCGCTATGGCGTCGGCTGCAGGCTGTACAGCAAGGTGCCGTAGCCGAGCTGGTCGTAGCCGCCGCTGTTGGGGCCGTAGTCGCCGCCGCCGCCCTCGGCGCGGACCTTGGCGGCGAATCTGGTCAGGTACGGTGCCTTGAGGCCTTTCAGCACCACGTAGTGGTTGTACAGCAGCTCCCATTCCGGGCGCAGCGCGCCGCGCCCGTTCGGCGAGAGCGTCGTCTGCGTGACGTCGCTGTTGCTGTAGGGGGTGTACGGCAGCGCCAGGGTGTCGTCGCAGCGGTCGCCATCGGTGTCGCAGACGTTGTAGGCGGCCACGTATTCGGCGCCCTTGAGCACGCGGTTGTCGTCGTAGCCGAACAGGTCATCGCCCTGGCTCCAGGCCATCTGGCACAGCGAACCGAGCAGCGCGATCACCAGCGTGGCATGGCCCTGGTCGCGTCCGCTCTCCTGCACCTGGCCCATGCCCTGCGCCGGATACAGCTTCCAGATCGCCTTGGCCAGGCTGCCGTTGCCGGCGCCGTGCTTGAAGTAGTCGATCGCCTCGTCGTACAGATCCGCGCGGTCGGTGAGCACGCCGATGGCGAGGATCGCATTGAGCTGCGCCAGATCCCAGTTCGCCCAGTAGTGGTCGATCTGCGCGTTGTTGTGGCGGACCAGGAAGTCGTGATTGATCGGATAGAACACGTCCAGCAGCATCCGCTTGAAGCGATTGAAGTCATCCCCGTTCCAGCCGGTGTAGTCGCGCATCAGTTCGCCGGCGTTGGCAAATTCGTAGCCGTAGATGCCGGCGGCCAGCGCCGCGTCGCTGGTGCCGCGGATCGCGGTGAGCTTGCCCGACCAGGCATTCATGATCTCCACCGCCTTGTCGGCATAGCGGCTGTCGCCGCCGAGCTTCCAGCGCAGCGCCAATGCATAGGCGGCCGCGGCATCCCGGTACAGCTGCACGTAGTTCTCCGGATGCTGGCCGTCGTAGCCACGATAGACGATCTCCACGGGGCGTGGCTTCCAGTCCAGCGAGGCATGCGGGTTGGCGATCAGGCGTTCCCATCCTGCTTGCCAGGGGGCGGCGGAGAGGGTGAGTTTTTCCCGGATACGGGCCAGATCCTGTGCGCTGTGCAGCAAGCCGGGATGTGCGAAGGTCCGGGTCGCTGCATCGGCTTCGGCGACGAGGGCGGCCATGCACAGCAGCAACAGCGCGATCCAGCGCAGCGCGCCGCGCGTGCGCGAACGGCGCTCTTCTACACGCACAGTCGTGTGGTCATGCATCGGAATCTCCTGGGTTGGGGGGGGCGCGCGATGCGCGCACGGCGGCCGCGCTCGGCGCGCGCGGCACGGCAGGTTCGCCGGCATCGTCTACATTTTGATGTCGGTTTTCCGTTGCTGCGCTGCGCATGCGATGTGTGTCGTCGAACCTGCAATGCATCGCCCACGCTATCGGAGACCGCAATCACATCGCCGTCGCTGTATCTGCCGCGCCTATCGCTTCCATAGCAACTAACGAATTCTCCGCGCACGACGCTACCGCCATCATTCAGCTCCCTCAACACGAGCTGACGCCATGCGCCCTGGAACACTGTTGGTGCTCGCCCTGCTGTCGCAGACCCTGATCGTCCCCGCCGGGTTCGCGCAGTCCACGCTCACGCGCGACAACGGCGCGCCGGTCGGCGACAACCAGAACTCGCAGACCGCCGGCGCCACCGGCCCGACCCTGCTGCAGGACGTGCAGCTGATCCAGAAGCTGCAGCGCTTCGACCGCGAGCGCATCCCCGAGCGCGTGGTGCATGCGCGCGGCACCGGCGTGCATGGCGAGTTCACCGCCAGCGCCGACATCTCCGACCTGACCAAGGCCAAGGTATTCGCTGCCGGCGCGAAGACCCCGGTGTTCGTGCGCTTCTCCTCGGTGGTGCACGGCAACCATTCGCCGGAGACGCTGCGCGACCCGCACGGCTTCGCCACCAAGTTCTATACCAGCGAAGGCAACTGGGACCTGGTCGGCAACAACTTCCCGACCTTCTTCATCCGCGATGCGATCAAGTTCCCGGACATGGTGCATGCGTTCAAGCCGGATCCGCGCACCAACCTGGACGACGATTCGCGCCGCTTCGATTTCTTCTCGCACGTGCCCGAAGCCACGCGCACGCTGACCCTGCTGTACTCCAACGAAGGCACGCCGGCCGGCTACCGCTTCATGGACGGCAACGGCGTGCATGCCTACAAGCTGGTCAACGCGCAGGGCGAGGTCCACTACGTCAAGTTCCACTGGAAGTCACTGCAGGGCCTGAAGAACCTGGATCCGAAGCAGGTGGCGCAGGTGCAGGGCAAGGACTACAGCCACCTGACCAACGATCTGGTCGGCGCGATCAAGCAGGGCGACTATCCGAAGTGGGACCTGTACATCCAGGTACTGAAGCCGGAAGACCTGGCCAAGTTCGACTTCGATCCGCTGGACGCGACCAAGATCTGGCCCGACGTCCCCGAGCGCAAGATCGGGCAGATGGTGCTGAACAGGAACGTGGACAACTTCTTCCAGGAGACCGAGCAGGTGGCCATGGCGCCGGCCAACCTGGTGCCGGGCATCGAACCGTCGGAAGACCGGCTGCTGCAGGGTCGCATCTTCTCCTATGCCGACACCCAGCTGTACCGCGTCGGCACCAACGGCCTGAGCCTGCCGGTGAACCGGCCACTGGTGGCGGTCAACAACGGCAATCAGGACGGCGCGATGAACGCCGGCGCCACCGCCAGCGGCGTCAACTACGAACCGAGCCGGCTCAGCCCGCGTCCGCAGGATCCGAACGCGCGTTACAGCCAGCTGCCGCTGTCGGGCACCACCCAGCAGGCGAAGATCGTCCGCGAGCAGAACTTCAAGCAGGCCGGCGATCTGTTCCGCAGCTACAGCAAGAAAGAGCAGCAGGACCTGATCCAGAGCTTCGGCGAATCGCTGGCCGGCACCGACGACGCCAGCAAGCACATCATGCTGTCGTTCCTGTACAAGGCCGATCCGGCCTACGGCAGCGGTGTCGCCCGTGTCGCCAAGGGCGATCTGGCGCGGGTCAAGCAGCTGGCCGCGCAGTTGCAGGATTGATCGTTCGCTGCGCAGCGCGGCGGCGCCTCCCCCACGCCGCGCTGCGCTGCGCCCTCTTTGTCGGAGACCGAGCATGCGTCGCTTCCTTCTTCTCGTCCTGAGCCTGGTCGCCGTCTCGGCGACTGCCGCGCCCGCACCCGCCGACCCGGCCAAGGTCCAGGCGCAACTGCGCGACTACTTCTTCGATGCCGCGCGCGAAGGCCGCCAGGACATGCTGGCCGAGTTCATCCGGGCGCACTACGACCTCAACACCCGCGACGACAAGGGCTATACCGCGCTGATCCTGGCCGCCTACCACGGCCAGCAGCCGGCGGTGGAGCAATTGCTGCAGGCCGGCGCCGATCCGTGCGCGCAGGACAGGCGCGGCAACACCGCGCTGATGGGCGCGATCTTCAAGGGCGAGCTGGCGATCGCCAAGCGGCTGATGCAGGCCGATTGCGCGCCCGACCAGCGCAACAACGCCGGGCAGACCGCAGCGATGTACGCGGCCCTGTTCCAGCGCACCGAGGTGCTGAAGGACCTCGCTGCCAAGGGCGCGGATCTGCAGGCGAAGGACGCGCAGGGCAACGACGTGGCCAAGCTGCAGCGCGGCGAGTTCGCGCAGGCGCCGCTGCGCTGAACCGCATGCGGACACCAGCGGTGCGCGCGGGCATGGCCGCGCTCCGCGCGCTCAGCCGACCGTGCCGCCATGCGGCTCGTTCAATGTGGCGGCCACAGCGCAGCGAAGATGCACGCGTTCATCGCCAGGTTGAAGCTGGCATGCGCGGCCATCGCCGGGAACAACGAACCGCTGCGGTGCCGCAGCGATGCGAACAGCAGCGCCGTGCAGAACATCAGGCCGACCCACAGCGCAGCGGACAGCGGCAGCAGGCGGATACCGGCCGCGGTCGCCAGCAGTCCGTGATGGCAAAGATGCACCAGGCCGAACCACAGCGCTTCGATGCAGGTGCTCGCGCGTAGCGAAAACCGCTCTTCCAGCGCGCGTTGCAGCAGGCCGCGGAAAAAGATCTCCTCGCCGATCGGGCTGAACAGCAGCGCGGGCACGGTGGCCACCAGAAACAGCTGCAGCGTGCTGAAACCCTGGTGGGGAATCGTGTCGCGGTAATTGCGCGCGACGCTGACGAACCAGTTGTCCTCGCCGCTGCCGAAGGCGATGGCGCCGAGTGCGAAGCATGCAAGGGCCGCCAGCGCCCCCAACGCGAGCGACGGCGCGAACCAGGCGAGCCGTATCGGCCGCACCAATCCGATCTGCTGGCGCCCCGGACGGGACAGCAGCAGCCACGGACTCGCTGCCATGCACACGAAGCCGAGCGGCAGCAACCAGCGCCAGTGCGCCGGCGCCAGCGTGCCTGCCGCACGCATGGCGGCGAAGACCAGCGCCAATGCCACGGCAACAGGCAACCCGCGCGCGCTGCTGAACTTCCACGACAGACGCGAGGTCAGGGACACGGGCCGATCTCGCTCGATGTGGGTGCGCTGGTGCGCGTAGGGCAGGCTGCTGTGCTGGTGCTCGGCCACGCAAGCGTGCGATCACTGGAGAGGCTGCAACAGACGCGCGGGAGCGTCAGTCGCCACGGGCGCTACCGGTGGCGCTTGTGGCAAGGAATGGCCGAGGCCATCCGGTGTCGCTCCCAAATGCCACGCCAACGGCGGTTGCGCGCGACGACGATGGCTAGCGAGCGGGTTCCGCCGGCATCCAGCGCAGCGTCGCCGCCCAGAACAGCAGCGCCGCCGCGCTGGTCGCCGCCCCCAACATGCACACGCCCGTCCATCCGGCATGCGCATAGGTGGCGGTGGCGGCGATCGCACCCAGGCCGCTGCCCAGTGCGTAGAACAGCATGTAGCCGGCCACGCGCCGGCTGTGCGCCTGCGCGTCGCCGCGGAAGATCAGGCTCTGGTTGAGGACATGGATGGCCTGGCCCGCCATGTCCAGCACGACGATGCCGAGGATCAACGCCGACAGCCAGCGTATGCCCAGCGCCAGCGGCAACCACGAGGCCAGCAGCAACGCCAGCATCAGCCCGCTGCTGCGCTGCGCCCAGCCACGGTCCGCCCAACGCCCGGCGCGCGCAGCGGCCAGGGCGCCGATCGCCCCGACCAGGCCGAACGCGCCGATCGTGGTGTGCGAGTACGCATGCGGCTGCGCGCTCAGCGGCAGCACCAGCGCGGTCCAGAACACCGAGAAGCTGGCGAACATCAGCAGCGCGATGCCGCCGCGGATCTGCAGCACGCGCTCGTGCGCCAGCATGTGCAGCATCGAGCGCAGCAGGGCGGCGTGGCCGGGTGGCCGTCGCGGCGCAGGCAGGGCGGGCAAGGCGTGCCGCAGCCACAGCAGCAACAGCAGCGTCAGCGCCGCGGATGCCGCATAGACGCCGCGCCAGCCGGCCAGGTCGGCGATGACGCCAGCCAACACGCGCGCCAGCAGCAAGCCGATCACCACGCCGGCCTGGGCCGCGCCGACCACACGGCCACGTTCGGCCGGTGCGGCGCTGGCCGCGGCGTAGGCGATCAGGCCCTGGGTCATCGCGGTGCCGAGCAAGCCCACGGCGAGCATGCCGGCCAGCAGCGCCGGCAGCGTCGGTGCCGCGGCCACCGCCAACAGCGCGGCCAGCAACGCGCCGGCTTGCCACAGCATCAGCGGGCGCCGCGCATGGCGGTCGCCCAGCGGCACCACCAGCAGCAGCGCCAGCGCGCAGCCGGCCTGGGTCGCGGCGATCACCCCGCCGGCAGCGCCCTGACCGATGCCGAACTCCGCCGCCAACGCGTCGAGCAGCGGCTGCGCGAAGTAGACGTTGGCCACACTGGCGCCGCTGGCGCAGGCGAACAGTGCCACCTGCGCGCGGCGCAGCGCGGGCAGCGCGGGCGCGGGCTGGGGGTTGGGTACGGTCGGCACGGGGCTGCGCATGGCTAACTGGTTGCAATAAAAAACCACTGACAGGGTGTCGATTTTGGTTTTAAAATGCAACCGGATGCCGCACTCGGCGAATGGGAGCCAGCATGGCCAGACGCAGCAAGCACCCTGCCCAACCATGCCCGGTGGCGCGTTCGGTGGAGCTGATCGGCGAGCGCTGGGCGCTGCTGATCGTGCGCGATGCCTTCGACGGAATCTGCCGGTTCGGCGATTTCCAGCGCAGCCTGGGCATGGCGCGCAACATCCTGGCCGATCGCCTGCGCCTGCTGGTCGAGGCGCAGATCCTGGCGCTGCGGCCGGCCGCCGATGGCAGCGCCTATCAGGAGTACGCGCTCACCGAAAAAGGCGAGCAGCTGTTCCCGCTGCTGCTGGCGTTGCGGCAATGGGGCGAGCGGCACCTGTTCGCGCCGGGCGAGGCGCATTCGCGCCTGCTCGATCGGCGCACCGGCAAGCCGCTGCCGGCGATGCTGCCGCGCGATGCGGCAGGCCGCGCGCTGAAGCCGCGGCAGACGCTGGTACGCAAGGTCGAGGCGCCTGCCGACGGCGCATGAGCGCGGCGGGGGTGTTGGGACGCGGGCAGGATCGGGACGCAATCCGGGGCCGACATGGCGCCGACACCCCCGGATCGGCGAAAATACCGTCTGGCCGGCCTGTCCCGGCCCGTTGCAACGCTCCCTGCGCTGCCGTTGCCCGTTCGCCGCAAGCGCCGGGCGTGCTGCATCGCCGCCCTTTCGTCGGCTTGCTGCCGCGCCTTCGCCACGGCTCGCCGCCGCTCATTCCGGATCCGTCTTGAACACCACCGCCTCGCCCCCTGCCACCGACGCCCTGCCCCTGACCGAGCGCCTGCGCGTCGCCCTGGACCTGCTCGAAGCCATCGATGCCGACCGCAGCGTGCTCGACGCGCTGCCCGAGGCCGACCGCGTGCGCCTGCACCAGGTTGTCGCCAAGGTCTACCACCCCGAGCCCAAGGCGCGCCGGCAACTGCTCAAGCAGCAGGCGCGCGAACGCCACCAGGAGAAGGTGCGCAAGGCCGAAGCGCTGCTCGAGCAGACCGGCATCCGCGCGCTGCGGCGCAAGCCGGTGTTCAGCACGCCGAACTACTTCCCGCCGCATGCCGCTGGCCTGCACGACGCCAGCAATGCCGCAGCCGAGGAACCCGCAGCGGCGCAATCGCCCGAGCTGCGTCACTGCTACGTGTGCAAGCAGAAGTTCACCCAGCTGCACCATTTCTACGACCAGATGTGTCCGGCCTGCGCCGAGCTGAACTACTTCAAGCGCACCGAGACCGCGGACCTGCGCGGGCGGGTGGCGCTGCTGACCGGCGGCCGGGTCAAGATCGGCTACCAGGCCGGGCTGAAGCTGCTGCGCGCCGGCGCCGAGCTGATCGTGACCACGCGCTTCCCGCGCGATTCGGCCGCGCGCTACGCGCAGGAACCGGATTTCGCCGAGTGGGGCCACCGCCTGCAGGTGTTCGGCCTGGACCTGCGCCACACGCCCAGCGTCGAAGCGTTCTGCAGCCAGCTGCTGGCCACGCGCGAGCGGCTGGACTTCATCGTCAACAACGCCTGCCAGACCGTGCGCCGGCCGCCGCAGTTCTACGCGCACATGATGGCCGGCGAGACCGCCGCGCTGCACGAACTGCCCGAGCACGTGCGCCGCCTGGTCGGCCACTACGAAGGCCTGCGCAGCCCGGAGCTGCTGCCGGCCGCGTCGGCGACCACGCTACCGGCGGGTCAGGGCCACGGCATCAGCGGCGCCGACGGCCTCACCCGCGCCGCCGAGCTGTCGCAGGTGCCGTTGCTGGCCGACGAACTGCTCGGCCAGCAGCACCTGTTTCCCGAAGGGCGCCTGGATCAGGACCTGCAGCAGGTGGACCTGCGCGGACGCAACTCGTGGCGCCTGCTGATGGCCGAAGTGCCGTCGGTGGAATTGCTGGAGACGCAGCTGGTCAACGCCATCGCCCCGTTCATCATCAACGCACGGCTCAAGCCGCTGATGCTGCGCACGCCCGAGCGCGACAAGCACATCGTCAACGTGTCGGCGATGGAAGGGCAGTTCTACCGCAACTTCAAGACCACCCGGCATCCGCACACCAACATGGCCAAGGCCGCGTTGAACATGATGACCCGCACCTCGGCGGCCGATTACCAGAACGACGGCATCCACATGAACAGCGTGGACACCGGCTGGGTCACCGACGAGGACCCGGCCGAGATCGCCGCGCGCAAGGTGCAGGAAGAACGCTTCCACCCGCCGCTGGACATCGTCGACGGCGCCGCGCGCATCGTCGACCCGATCATCCACGGCTTCAACACCGGCGAGCACGTGTGGGGGCAGTTCCTGAAGGATTACGCGCCGACCGATTGGTGAGGGGCGGCGTGGTCCACGCCAACCGGTCTGCTTCCATGATCGTGGCGATCTGACGATCGCCGCGGCCATTCCGACGGGGCGCGGCGTGCTTTCGGAGATCAGCCGCCGGCGACCGCGCGGTGCATGGTGCCACTGTAGCCCCAGGCGAATTGATACCACTGATCGTCAGGAGAAACGTCGAGATTGTTCACGGTGCGCTGCCAATAGACGATCATCTCGTCGTTGGAGGTCCGCGCAAGCGTGAATGAGGACGACTCAACCCAGACGGAACTGCCCCGGCTTCATTTCTTGCCACGATCCCTTGACCACGTTGTAGACCCGCACTTGCCAGCGGGAAATGACGAAGCGAAAGCGTCTCGGAAAGCCTGCGCTATCCACGTAGCGGGGCGCGTCGAATCCGTCCAGCACACCTTCCCACGTGCCCTGGAAATCGAATTTGGCATCGCTCGGGTGGGCGAGGACGGGGCGTGGCCGATACGTGTAGAGCGGCGCCGTCACGGTGGCGCAGGACGTCAGGAGAAACAACGCAAGCGCGACCGTCCAGCGTGTGCATGCTTTCATGGGAAGTGGCATCCGATTCGATCAACCAGCGCAGCCGATTCGATTTGGGTGGGTTACAAGAGACGCATCTGGATCAGAACGATTGGACGATGCGCTTGAGGGGCGCCATATTCGTCTCAACTGGATGGATCGGAGGCGGCCGTGGAGGCGGCCTGGCCGTTTTCGCGGCCCCAGAATTCCACCATGATGGTCATCAAGGTCCACACGAGCAGCGTGGGTTGCACCTTGTCGGGCAGCAGATCGTGCCCTTTGAGCATGATGTCGATCATCTGCGGCATCGTCAGCGCCAGCAGCAGCGTGTAGACCGCATACGCGATCCTGTGCCGGCTGTTGGAAATGAACAGGATGGAGATGACCGTGCTGGCGAGGATGGCCAGCACGACGCCGAACCGCCAGCCGTCGAGCCGTTCCGTACCGGTGAGCACCAGGCCCAGCACGGCGCCGAAGAACGTGTTGATTCCGCTTAGATTCGCCTGGTATTCGCCATTGGACATCTTGCCAAGGCCGGTCTTGCCGAAGATCCCGCCGAACTTCTTCCACATGAGACATCCCCTTTGTCTGCCACGTGACGTATGTCGTCTGTTGCCGCTGCATCGAGCGTTCGACGCTGCCCGCGCCCCCGCGCGGCATCGGCCATATTCCCCGTTCCCGGCCCGCCTTGCCAACCCTGCGGCCAGCGGCCAACTCTAGCGGAGATTGGAGACGCCCACAGCGCGATCGCCGCCCGCGCGGATGCGCAAGGCGCGGGAAGAGCGTTTCCATCCGCCGCTGGACATCGTCGGCGGCGTCGCGCGCATCGTCGAGGCGATCCTCCACGGCTGCAACGCCGCGAGCCCGTGTGAGGGCAGTGCCCAAGGACTGCACGCCGACGGATTGGTCGGCGCACCATCGCATATCGCGGTCATGATCGCCGCGGCGCAATGCGCCATCGCCGCCGTGGCGCTGCCGCGACGGCGCCGATGCGTGCACGACGGGAGGCACGCATCGGCGTCGGCGAGGACCTACTTGCGCACGCTCTGCGTGTGCGACTTCAGCGCGTCCTCCAGGCCCGGCACCTGCGCCGCGCCGTCCGGCACGCTGAGGCTGGAGCCGACCAGGTCCTGGCCGAACGGCTGCGTGCGTCCGCCCAGGCACTTGCCCAGGAACGCCTCGCTGACCGCGTTGAAGGCCTTGCTGTTCTCCGGCCGGGCGAAGCCGTGGCCTTCGTCGGGGAACAGCACGTAGGTCACCGGGATCTGCTTGGCCTTCAGCGCGTTGACGATCTGGTCGGCCTCGGCCTGCTTCACGCGCGGGTCGTTGGCGCCCTGGCCGATCAGCAGCGGCCTGGCGATGCGGTCGGCGCGGCTCAGCGGCGAGCGTTCGTCCAGCAGTTTCTTGCCGGCCTCGGTGCGCGGATCGCCGATGCGCCGCGCCATCTGCTCGAAGCCGGATTTCCAGTACGGCGGGATGGTGCTGAGCAAGGTGTTCAAGTTCGACGGGCCGACGATGTCCACGCCGCACTTGAAGGCGTCCGGAGTGAAGCTCAGCCCGACCAGCGTGGCGTAGCCGCCGTAGCTGCCGCCCATGATCGCGACCTGGTCCTTGGTCGTGACGCCCTGCTGCACCGCCCACTGCACCGCATCGAGCAGGTCGTCGTGCATCTTGCCCGCCCATTCGCCATCGCCGGCGTTGGTGAAGCGCTTGCCGAAGCCGGTGGAGCCGCGGTAGTTGACCTGCAGCACCGCGTAACCGCGGTTGGCCAGCCACTGGTTGTAGCCGCTGTAGCCGTAGTCGTCGCGTGCCCACGGCCCGCCGTGCACGAACAGCACCAGCGGCACCGGCTTGTCGGCCTTGCCGTCGCCGTTGGCATCGGCCTCGCGCGGCAGGGTGAGGTAGCTGACCAGGGTCAGGCCGTCGCGCGAGCGGATCTCCTGCGGCCACTGCGGCACCAGCGGCTGCCCCTCCAGCGCCGGGCGTGCGGCGAACAGCTTGGTCAGCTTGCCCGCAGCGGACGGTGCGCGGTCGTAGCGGTAGAACGTGGCCGGCGCATCGGCGGCCGAGTAGGCGACGATCCAGGTGCGGTCGTCCTGGGTGCGGGTCAGCACTGAGATCTCGCCCGGGCCGATCGCCTGCAGCTGCTTGATGTCCGCGGCGATGGCCGGGTCCAGCACCTTCCATTCCGGACGCAGGTAGTTCGATTCCACCGCCTGCACCATGCCGCTGCGCGGATCGGTCAGGGTGCCGCCGACGTCCGCGCGTGCATCCTCGAACAGCAGCTTGCGCGTGCCGCTGGCCACGTCCACCGCGTACAGCGCCGAGGTGTCGCGCTGGCGCGAATCGACGAAGTACAGCGTCTTGCCGTCGGCGCTGAAGCCGGACGGCGCGGTGGTCAGCGAATCCTCGAACGGGATCTCCTCGCGCTTCTGCCAGCCGCCCTTGCCGTCCGGCTGCAACAGGTCCTCGCCGCCGTCCTCGCGCGAGCGCGTCGCCAGCCGCACCTGGTAGTCGTCGTCGGCCAGGTACTCGCCGATCTGATCGGTGTTCTTCTGCAGCAGCGTGCGCTTGCCGCGGGCCAGGTCGACCCGGTACAGATCGTGCCACTGCGCGTCGCGGTCGTTCATGCCGACCAGGATCGACTCCGGATGCGTGCGGCTGACCGCCACCACCCGCGCGCGGGTCTTGGGGAAGTCGCTGAGGTCGCGGCCGTTGCCGCCCTTGGCGACGTCGAGCGCGAACAGGTGGAAATCCTCGTCGCCGCCGCTGTCGCGCATGTACAGCAAGGTGTCGGGCAGGAACGACCAGAAATAGGAGCGGATGCCGCGGCCGCGGTCGTGGGTGACGGCGCGCGCCTTGTCGGGTGCGTCGGCCGGCGCGACCCAGACGTTGAGCACGCCGTCCACCGGCGCCAGCCAGCTCAGGGTCTTGCCGTCGGGGCTCAGCTGCACGCTGCTTCGCTCGGGGTTGCCGAACAGCACGTCGCGCGGGATCAACGGCGGTGCCGCGGCGGCCGCTGCCGGCGTCTGCGCGGCCGGCGCGTCCTTGGCGGCGGGAGCGGCGGCCTGCTGCGAGCAGGCGGAGACCGCGAGGGCGAGGCTGGAAACCAGGACGAGACGCCGCATGAGTGCTCCGGGAACGTTGTTGGCGGGATGGAATTGTTACTCTATAACAATTGGGGATTCCAGTGCGGCAGGTACCGATGCGGCCACGCGTGATGGATCTGCGACGCGCTCCAGTATCGGTTGCCGGCGGCCGTTGCGACTTCGGGGTTCGGTGCCCGGACATGGGCGTATCGGCGTGGCGCAGGATGCTTCCGATGTGTGGCGCACCCCGGCGCCGCCGGCGCTTGCGCTTTGCCGGCCGCGATGCAAAATCCGGCATCGACCCAAGCGCAGAGCGACGACATGGCCTCCGATGCCAGCTACGTGGAATACGTCATGGAACAGGCGGCGCTCGGCGCCGCGCTGACCTGCAAGAAGATGTTCGGCGAATACGCGCTGTACCTGGACGGCAAGGTGGTGGCGTTCGTCTGCGACAACCAGGTCTTCGTCAAGCCGACCGCCGCCGGGCGCGCGCTGCTCGACGATGTGGTCGAACAGGCGCCGTATCCTGGCGGCAAGCCGCACTACCTGATCGACGAGGGGCTGGAGGACCGGAGCCTGTTGCAGCGCCTGCTGCGCGCCACGGCGCAGGCATTGCCCGCCCCCAAACCGGCCAAGGTCGGCAAACGCGCGAGCCGGCCGCCGGCGCCGCGGTAGATCGCGCGTCGTTTCCTGGAATCCCGCAGCGCCGCTTCAGGTCAGCGCGTGCAGCTCGCCGCGGACGCCGCCTGCCTGCAGATGCAGATAGCCCACCCCGATCGGCAGGCTGAAACGGCGCGGTCCGGCACTGCCGGGATTGACGTACAGCACGCCGTCGCGGGTCTGCAGCAGCGGTTTGTGCGAATGTCCGCTGACCACCACGTCCACGGAGGCGGGATCGCGCGCCAGCGTCTTCAGATCGTGCAGCACGTGCAGGCGGATGCCCGCGATGTCGAGGTCCAGGGTGTCGGGCAGCGCCTGCGCCCACGGCGCGGTATCGATGTTGCCGCGGATCGCATGCAGTGGCGCGAGCGCGCGCAGCGCATCGAGGATTTCCGGCTTGCCGATGTCGCCGGCATGCACGATGGCGACGCAATCGCGCATCGCCGCCAGCGCCTGCGGCCGCAACAGGCCGTGGGTGTCGGAGATCAGGCCGATTCGCAGCGGCGGCACGGTAGGCATCGGCAGGGCTTGGCAACGGGACGGAGTGCTAGCCTAAACCCCACGTTCGCAAGGCCGCGTGCCGGTCGAGCGAAAGGCTTCCTTCACCACGTCGCGAGAACCGCATGTCTGCAGCGCTTGACCGGGAACCAGCGGCCTACGTGGAACAGGCCGACGCCGCCGCGATCCGGGTCCGGGCGATGCGTGACGAACACGATGCGGCGCTACGTGCGCTCGGTTTCGCACGCACCGGCGAGGCTGGCGTCTCTGCCATGGTGGTGCGCGACGATGCGGAAAAGGCCGAGGCCTTCCACGCGCTGCGCGAACTCGGCCTGGCCTTTGCCGCCGGAAGGGAGTGGTGCCCGGCAGAGGTCTTCGGCTATCTGCGCGACAAGGGATTGCTGAGCGGCCCGTTCCTGCGCATCGCCTGGACCCAGCCGGGCCGCTACCGAGTGGATGAGGCGTAATCGCGTGCCACGCGGGCCGGCTGCTCGCGACCGCGCATCCTGGCCGAGTCGCCAGGCGCATCGGCGAGTGTGGCCGCTACGTCCCTGTTCCGCCGTGATGCGGCGTGCAGCGTCGCATCGCGGCGCCCGATGGATGACCGCTTCGATGTGGCGGCCATCCGGATCCATCACGAACGCCGCGTAGTGCGTGCGGGTGGGTACCTGCGATGCCGACGACCAGCGTGTCGGGCAGCGCCCGCCCATGACGCGGCATCGATGTCGCCGCGGATCGCTGCACCCACGCGCGCGTGGGCAGCGCATCGAGGATCACGGGGTTGCCGATGTCGCCGGCGTGCACGACGACCACGCGATCGCGCATCGCCGCCAGCGCCTGCGGCCGCAGCCGGCCGTGGATGTCGGACATCCGGCCGATTCGCAGCGGCGAGACGGACGGCATCGGCGGTGGCCTGATGGGGAGGCCGATAGCCCGGCTGCGCAGGCGGCTACCGTTCTCCCCTGGTTTCGGCTCAGGCGAAATGCAGGGCGGCGGTCAGGTCGCCCGGGCGCACCCCGCTGGCGGCCTGCATGGCACGCTCCCGTTCGGCCAGGCCCGGCAGCGTCTCCAGCCCGAAGCGGCGGGTGATGAAGCGCAGGATCGAGCCGGTGTCGTAGACGCTGTGGTCGACATGGCCACGCCTGGCGTGCGGCGATACCACCAGCGCCGGGATGCGCGAGCCCGGCCCCCAGCGATCGGCCTTGGGCGGAGCCACGTGGTCCCACCAGCCGCCATTCTCGTCGAAGGTGATGAACACCACCGTCTTGTCCCACAGCGGACCGTTGCGCAGCGCGTCCACCACCATGGCGATATGGCGGTCGCCGGCGGCCACGTCGGAATAGCCGGCGTGCATGTTGAGGTTGCCCTGCGGTTTGTAGAACGCCACCGGCGGCAGCGTGCCGGCCTGCACATCGGCGATGAAGCGGTTGTCCGGGGCGCTGTCGCCCAGTCCGCCGTCGCGCAGGCGCCGCGCGCGCGCGGCCGTGCCGGGAGCGAGATTGGCGAAATAGTTGAACGGCTGGTGGTGGATCTGGAAATTGGGGCTGGTCGGGAACTCGGGGGTGTCGCCGGTGTCGCCCTTGCCCTGCACCGCCAGGCCCCAGCCGCCGGCATACCACGCCCAGTCCACGCCCTTGGCATCGAGCGCGTCGCCGATGTGGCGATGGGTCTGCGCCGGCAAGGTATCGGGACTGTCGGGGGCGGCGTAGTCGGGGCGCGCGGGGTCCTGGCTGGTGCTGGGCTGGAACGGCGGGCTCAGGGTGTTGACCGCCCAGAAGTCCGGGGTCAGCGCGCCGTTGCGCACGAAGCGCGGCTTGCCGTTGAGCGCGGTGTCCGGCGAATCCTCCTGCACGGCCAGGCGGATCTCGTCGGGCCGGTCGCTGGCCATGGCGCTGATCTGCAGCCGCGCCGGGCTGGTGTCCGCATGCGGGTAGTACGGCGCCTGCGCGGCGACCAGGTATTGGTGGTTGAGGAACGAGCCGCCGAACGCGCCCATGAAGAAGTTGTCGCACAGCGTGTACTCGCGCGCCAGGCTCCACAGCCGCAGCGTGGCCGGGGCGTCGGCGTAATGGCCCATCACCAGCCCGCCGGCATCGCTCCAGGCGGCGAAGCCATCGTTGCGGCCGCCATTGATCTGCATCTGGTTCTCGTAGAACCGGTGCACCAGATCGCGGGTGACCACGCCATGCGGCAGCGGTTTGCCGTCGGCCGTGCGCAGCGGGAACGGCGCATTGGGCAGCGGGCCGATCGCATCCTCGCCGATCTTGTAGCGGCGGTGGTCCACCACCTGCTCGTCCGGCGCCAGGCCGCCCCAGATCGGCGGCAGGATGTCGAGCACGCTGCCGTCGCGATCGACCTGCCGCGCCTGCGCCGGCGTCATCGCCGACAGCGGCCGCTGCAGCCCGGGAAAGTCCGGGAACAGGTTGTTGAAGCTGCGATTCTCGGCGTAGATCACCACCACGTGCTGGATCTTCTCGCGCAGCTGCTTGTCCAGGTCGCTGGCCGACAGCGGGCTTTGCGGCGCGCGCCTGGCCGCCTCGGCGAGGGCCTCGCCGGGGCCGATGGCCAGCGCGCCGCCGGCCAGTGCCAGGCCGCCGAGCAGGCGACGACGTTGCGGATTGTCGGGAGTTGCATCGGCGTCGGTGGACACGGGGTCCTGGGGCGGCTTCTTCACGGTGTCATGGGCATTGGGGGAAAGGCATCGGCCAGTGTGGGCCGCGCAAATGACAAGTCAAAGCGGGCGGGACGGCTGGCCGGCGTGGCGTTCAGCGGCCGTATCGCAGACCGTCGCCGATGTCCCTGGATCAGGCGGAACGTGGGCACCCCGCATCGGCTCAGCGGCGCCGCGTTGCGATGCCGAGGATGTGCTTGCACAGGTCGGCGTAACGGCCCGAGTCGTCGCGGGCCGCCGCCCCGCTTTCGATGGCCTCGCTGAGTACCTGTCCAAGCCGCGCGTGCCCCACGCGTGCAGCCAGCTCGCTCAGTTGCGCCTGGAAGCCGCACTGCATGGCCGCGATCTGCTGCGCATCGTGCCCGAGCCAGGCATGGCCTTTGTCGTTGTACATCGCCGCGCCGTGTAGCGCTTCGTCCAGAGCGTGCGACGGGTCCTGCTGATCGGTTGGCATCATGGCGACCCTGGCGTGTCGTCGGATCGCCGCCGTGCCCTGGTGCGATCCGACAGGAAGGGGGGCGCCGACCAGCCGATCCAGCTGTGTTCGACGGCGGAGATGTCCTGCAAGGCCTTGCGTTGCGGGCAGCGCCTCCTGCGATCGGCCGTCGGCATGGCGCGCGCCGACGCCAGCAGCGATCGGAACGCAGGCGAGCGCCGCCAACCGCCGCGGTGTCGCCGCGCTTACAGCGCCCGATTGATGACGGCTTCGATGTGGTGGCCATCCGCATCGACCACGAACGCCGCGTAGTAGTCCGGGCCGTAGTCCGGGCGCAGGCCGGCGGCGCCGTTGCTGCGGCCGCCATGCTGCAGCGCCGCCGCGTGGAACGCGGCGACCGCGTCCCGGCTGGGTGCGGCGAAGGCGAGGTGGAAGCCGGGACCGGGCGCGCGGGCACCGGCGCCGCGCAGCTTGATCGCCAGCTTGTCGCCGCCGCCGGGCAGTCCATAGCCAAGGGCCTGGTCGTCGTCCCCCGGACTCAGGTCTTCCCATACCCGGACATAGCCGAGCGCACCCAGCACGGCATCGTAGAAGCGCGCGGCGCGTTCGATGTCTGCGACGCCGAGAGACACGTGATGGAGCATGTTGCGGAGTTCCTGGTCGAGTGGAGCGGCTGCGCCGTTGCGGAAGCGGAATGCCATGGCGTGTGGGACTGGTGCGGATCGGACGATTCGACACGTGGTCCGACGCGAGGGGCAGCTTACCAACGCCAGCCGTACTTCTTCATCCGCTTGCCGTGCACCCGCATATCCTCCGCGGCCGTGGAGCCCTTGCGGGCCCTTCCATAGCGGCCGACCTGGTGGGCGGCAAGCGCAAGCAGGACGCCCAGCAGCGCATAGCCGACATGGCGAACGTCTTGCAGCGCGAAGGCGAGAGACACGTTGCGCAGTGCGCCCAGAACCAGCAACAGGGAACATCCAAGCATCACCAGGCGCCTGACGCCAAGCCATGTCGTCGCAATGGCTTCTTCTGCAGAGCGCATGGGCCTGCGCCGGCGGCGCAGCCAGAGCAACGCGCAGAAAAGCACTGCCAATAGGCCGAGAATGTAGATTCCAGAATGCGGCACGCAACGTCCCTGTCAGCCCCGATATGTCAGCGCCGCGCCAGAGGCGCCGGCTCGCGTAGTTTAGGTGTCATTGAGCGGTTTGTGGTTCGCCCACTCGCGCTCGAACTCGGTGCGATCGATGCGAAACGGCTCGAACTCGTCTGGATCGAGCGCCGCGGCACTGAGGCCTCCATACGCATCCTCAAGGCGGTCGCGGTGGTAGAACAGGACCGGGCCGGCGTCATAGATCTCGATCTGCCGGCTCGGCCAGAACGCATCATCGGTCTCGAACAGCCACCAGGAGTGACCCCATGCGTCGTAGCGATCGGCGCGGGACTGATTCCAGCGGCGTTTGTAGTAGTGGGGCATTGGGTGGCCGCGACCGTATCCGGCGTCAGGAAACCTTGCCGCCCGCAGCCAGGATCCTTGTGCGGATGAACTCCGCGGCTTCCGGGCTGAGGTCGGCGAGAGGCAAGGTGACGAATTGAGACTTCGAAAGCAGCAGCAGCCAATAGGAGTCGAATCGCCACACTTCGCAGACTGCCGACCAGGGCATGGTCGTGGTGCCAGCGCCGGACGAAAGCGACAGCGAGGTTTCGGATGCCGCGAGCGTGCCGAGGGGAGTACCCATTGCATCGAGCCTGAGCAGCGAGTTGCGATAGTGGATGGCGTAGAGCGCTACGGGAAGGGCAATGCCGAGCGCCAGTACGCTTGCCAGGACGCCGACCAACCAGGAGGCGTTGCCGCCGCGAACGAGGAACACGAGGGGCCCCGCCACCAAGGCCAGGGCGACGACATAGCGCAGCCCGACGACGCGCCACCAGTAGCTCGCCACGGCTTGCCGGATCAGCTTTCTGTCGTAGCTCAGGGTGGCGCGGTGCATCGGATAACGTCCGCATTGGGCGCCGCTGTGCGGCGGCATCGGTCATGAAGATCCGGAGTCTACGCGTTACCCGGCCGGATCAATCCGCCGGCACGGCATCGTCGGGGTCGTCCAGGGCATGGTGAACGTATAGGTGCTTGACCAGCACGTAGATCACCACGGTCAGCGGCGCCGCCAACACCACGCCCATCGGTCCGAACAGCACGCCGATGCCGAACAGCGAGAACAGCAGCAAGGCCGGCGGCAGGTCCACCGCACGCGCCTGGATCAGAGGCAGCGCGTGCAACTCGCCGCGGACGCCGCCAGCCTCCAGATACAGATAGCCCACGCCGATTGGCAGAGTGAAGCGGCGCGGCCCGGCGCTGCCGGGATTGAGGTGCAGCACGCCGTCGCGGGTCTGCAGTGCGGGTGCGTGCGCAGGCCGATCCGTAGAGGCTGGGTTGGACGCATGGGGGCCATTCACAACGGAGGGATGCCGCTAGCCTAATCGGTGGCACAGCAAGGATGCCGCCAGGGCGCTGGCTTCGGAGAACTGCCGCTAGCGCCTAGGCGCTCGGATGGATCCCCACGTTATGGTCCGATGGTGCCATCGACCTTACGATCATCGGCATCGAAGTGGTGTGGCGCCTGCGTTCAACGCCTTTGCTGCGAACGATCGGTATCGCTGCTGCGCCAGCGAACGGCCTTTGCCAAGCCGACGCCGCCGAATATCAGGCCCAGACCTCCCAGGAACCCAGGGACGCCCCACAATGCGCCCGGATCATCGACGATGGCGCTGCCTGCGGGCCGCTCGGGCAGGTAACGCACCCGCACCCGCTGATCCTGCCGATAGCCGGAGATCAAGCCGCCCTGGGGATAGGAAATTTTTTCGCCAGCACCGGTAGTGAAGGCGATCTCAGGGTGCGAACCGCCGGCGTTCAAACGGCTGACGACGCCATCGGCGATGCGTGCGCGGGCGAGGAACGCGTGCCGATCCAGCGCAAGATTGACGGCGATGCCCAGCAAGCCGATCCCTATCAGGGCGAACAGCAGGCCCAGCAACATCTTCCCGATGTGGGGCGAGGAGTGGTTGGACATGGTTCTCGGCGTTCGTCCATGAAAAAAGGGAGCCAGGATAACAAGAAGCTTCGCCGGCGCATTTCCCGATACCTCGCCATCGCCGACCAGCGTTGCGCAACGATGCGGAATGGGGTCCGGTTGGAGGAGCGAACGAAGTCGCGGAAAGCTTCTCGACGGCATCCATCGATGCACCGATGCTCGCGCTCGCTAGGAGGCCTCGAGCGTATCCCGGCGTCAGTGCATCGGGTTGAGGACGGCCTCAAGACGATGGCCGTCGGGATCGACGACGAATGCGGCGTAGTGGCTGTCCCGGTAGTCCGGACGCAGCCCGGGAGCACCATTGTCCTGACCACCGTTGCATAGCGCCGCCGCATGAAATGCGTCGACGGCAGCGTGGGTATCCGCTGAGGAGGCCAGATGGAATGCGGGACCGGGCGTTCGCGCATCCGCGCTCCTGAGCTTGATGGCCAGCTTGTCGCCGCTACCGGGAGTGCCATAGCCGACGGCTTGATCGTCGTCTCCCGGGGTCAGGTCTTCCCCTACGCGCACGTAGCCGAGTGGCAGAAGCGCGGCGTCGTAGAAGCGCGCCGAGCGCTCGATTTCGGAAACGCCCAGGGAGATGTGGTGCAGCGTTTGGATAGATGTCTTTCAGCGCTGGACAGTGGATGCTACCCGAAGCGGGGACGGGTTCATTCCGCTTCGCTGGCCCACCCTGTATGGGAAGCGTAGTGTTCGGCGACGTCGATCAGCTTGCGGGAGCTGGATGCAACGGATCCTTCCTTGCTCCAAAGAAACGGAAAGAAGCTGAAACACTGGCTTCCACCGGCCTGCCTCACGTCTGTCTCCCACCCGGGCCAGCGCAAGCCTTCGTAGAAAATGTCCAGACGGTCGCTGAGCGCCCAGCGGAGGAAGTCGGTGTAGCCGATATCCAAGGCTTCCCATCGCAGCGTGTCGGGTGCGAAGTAGTACATCGCACCCAGGTCGCTTCCCAGGCTGCCGCCGTTCACCGAGAAGAAGCCACCGGCCACATCGTCTGCGACCAATAGGTGGCCCGAAGCGCGGCTAGCATTCCACTCGACGATGTCGCGCGGCAACTTGGGATGGCCCGAACCGAGGATGCGCAGCCAGCCGTGATCGATCAACAGCCCGCCGGTCTCGTACGCGATGGCGCCCATGGGGGAGCGGGTCGTGACTTGGAGACCGAGCAGAACGCCATCGCGTTGTTGCGAAGGCGAGAGCACCTCGAACGGCCGGCTGGCTTCGGAAAGCCATTGCCTGACCAGCGGCATCGCCGGATCATCGCGGTCGAGCAGTTCTTGCAGCGTCAGCATGAATGTCTGATACCTGTACAGCGTGGTGCGGCCAAGCAAAGGGGTCTATCCGACCGCAACGCTTCAATTGGCGTCCAGGATACCAGCCCACGGAATCCCGGACGAATGCGATGCCGGACGCACCGCCTTGCTCGGCGGCGAGCACGATCCAGAGGATCGGGCGCCGCCCGACGTGGCCGGAGCACGCTCCAGTTCCGATGCAAATCTATCCGCTGGCCAGATCGTTTGGCCGACCGACCCACGCATTTCCCGGCAAACGTTGACTCTTGGGGCGGTTGCTTGGCATGTCCTGGTGCAGAGCCCACGAGGTGGCCTCGGACGACTCCAGCGGATCAGGTCACCGGCACGGCGTCGTCGGGGTCGTCCAGGGCATGGTGAACGTACAGGTGCTTGACCAGCACGTAGATCACCACGGTCAGCGGCGCCGCCAACACCACGCCCATCGGTCCGAACAGCACGCCGATGCCGAACAGCGAGAACAGCAGCAAGGCCGGCGGCAGGTCCACCGCACGCGCCTGGATCAGCGGTTGCAGCACATGGCCCTCGATCTGCTGCAGGACCACGAACACCAGCAGCGCGCCCAGCGCCACTTGCGGACTGACGGTGAAGCCGAGCAGCACCGCCGGAACCGCCGCCACGATCGGGCCGACGATCGGGATGAAGTCCAGCAGCGCGGTCAGCAGGCCGATGCCGAGCGCCACCGGGACGCCCAGCAGCCACAGCCCAAGGCCGGTCAGGCTGCCGATCACCAGCATCGCCAGGAACTGACCGCCCAGCCAGGCGCGCAACACCTGGCCGCTGGCGGCCAAGGCCTCGTCGGCGACATCGCGCCGGTCGCGCGGCAACAGCCGCAGCAACCCGCGCCGGTACAGCTTGGGCTGCGCGGCCAGGTAGACGCCGCCGACGATCATCAGCACTGCGTCGGTGATCCCGCCGCCGGCCGACAGCACGATCGCGCCGGCATGCGTGGCCAGCGTCGAAGCGCCGTCGCGCAACTGGTCGGGGATGCTCTCGATCTGCGGCCCGAGCGGGCCGGACTGCAGCCACGCGTGGAACTTGTTCCATGCCGCCGGCAGCGTGGTCCGGAACGCGTCGATCTGGGCGGCGACTTCCGCGCCGAACAGCAACACGATCGACGACAGGATCAGCACCAACAGCAGGATCACCAGGCCCAGAGCCGCCCACTCCGGCACCGGCAGCCACTTGCGCAGTGCCGACGCCAGCCCGTGCAGCAGCACGCCCACCACCACCGCGCCGAACACGACCAGCAGCAGTTCGGAGAGCTGCCAGGCCAGCAGCGCCAGGCCGGCCAGCGCCATGACGACCAGGACCCGCGCCGCGAAGGGCCGCAGCGGGGACGGAGAACTTGGGGCGGAGGACAGCATCTGGAACATCCCGGCAGAACGGCAGTGGGCGGACGATACGGTCAGCGAAGTGCAAGCCGAGCGAAGGGCGCGAGGCGCCGGGCTTGCCGGAACCATGCCGGTCCATGACCGGGGCTCTCGGCGCGGATGACCGGTCCGGGCGCATTGCTAGCATTGGAAGAAGAAGTACACGAAGGCCAACGCCAGGCCGCCCACCCACACGGCGATCATCCCGCAGAAGCCAAGGACGATGACGGCCGATCGAGAAAGCCAACGCATGCCGCGCGAGCGCCGGACGAGGTAAGCGAACAGCAGGCCGCCAACGACGATGCCCACGGCGACGACGAGCCAGCCCAGCAGGTTGACGGTCGGATCCTTCGGGCCGAATTCGGGCGGGCATTGGCTTGTCGCGTAGGCGGGGAAGGAGAATGCAAGCAGTGCAACAAGCGCGCTGCCTGGCGAACGCCGCTGTTGAATCCCTGTCATTGCTGGCGCAGCGATTGCACAATGGCCGCACGGGCGTCGACGGAGGCCAAGACCACGACAGGCGAAACGGCAGGCGCGGGACGTAGGTCGCATGCCTATCTGAGTTCCTTGCGAATGACCAACTTCAAGCCCGACCAGATCGCGTCCACCGCGCAGACCTTCACGTCGACAAAACCGAGCGGTAGCGCCAACTCCCGGATGGTGTCTTCGGTGATGTCGGTCGGCAGTTTCGATGCCTTCTTGGGCCAGGACACCCAGACAACGCCATTGGGTCTGATCGCGCTTCGCAGCACCGCAAGTTCGGCTTCCAAGACACGCTTGCGCTCGGCGAAGAGATGCACGATGTCGGTGGCAGGGGAGACGGTCGATTCGAAGATGGCCCCAGCGGGAACCGGCTCGAGCAATGCGCGGTAGTTGTCGGGCGCGTATCGCGCAACCACGGTGCTGTTCGCCGCGATACCCAGCTTTTGGGCGAGAGGTGTTTCGGAGTAGCCGGCGGGCTTCATGTCATGACTGTCCGAATGCCTGACTTCGTGGTGGGGCCGGGCCGGAAGCACGAACACCGCCAGGGTGAGCACCCAGACGACATTGCGCTGGTGGCTCGGCTTGGATGCATCGTCGGCTGTATTCAGTAGAACTGGCAAGACCATGACCATTGCCCTTCGGGCGAGCGGAAGAAGTAGCCGACTCCGTTGTCTGCCCACATCCAGCCCACTTTTTCTTCCGATGCCACCTGGAAGACGAAGTCCTTCAGGCCGACGCCATGCTGGACCTCGACAGGGTATCCGCCGAATTTGGTACCGGCATGGCGCGCGAAGTCATCGAAGAATGCAGCGGATGCCGCCTCGTCGTCGTTGACGGGCGTCAGGTCGACGCAGTCCCAGGCATCTTCCCACCCGGGAGCATCGTCCTCCACCTCGCTCCAGCTGATCGGAAAAGGCCGAAACGGGTGCCTCATGGAGGGAAGCGGCTGCAGGCCATCCAGCGACCTGTACTCGCGGACCAGCCAGCCATCGCCATGCGGGCGATCGAATGGGTGGCGCTGCAGGTTCTGGAACAGCACCAGCAACGCGATGCCTTGCAACTGCGGGGGAACGAAGGGCAACTCGTCGATGCGGACCTGCAACAGCGGAAACATCGGCTCGCCATTCCACGAAGGAAGGCCTTCGTTCGGCGGGCCGACTGCGCGGCAGAACCATGAAGTCAGCGGGTCTTCGGGTGGGCGGAAGCCGCCGACCGTAGCGACGGAAGCACGGCGCAGCTTGGTGCTCAGCTGGTTCAGTACTTCGAGTGCGGTAGGGGTCATGGGGGTGCAATGAAGTGTCGGCGGCGCAGCATGGTCCGCAGCGTTCCTAGAAGCCGTCGCGCACCTGCATGAGGGCGAAGCCCAGGAGATTGAGGCCGAGCCAGAGGTTCGGGTTGCCTGCCCTTGCGTCGTCTTGGGCGAGGCCAATGCCCCAGATGGTGTCGACGGGACTCGCCTCGACGAGAATGCGTGAGCCTGTTTGCTTGAGGAACAGGCCCAACGCCGTGTTCTGAGCAAACTTGGCCTCGTTGGCACGGACCACCACGGCGAAGCGATTCTCCAGCCAAGTCGCCTCATCGAAGCCGCGCACCTGCCGCCCTAGCGCCTTCGCTGCTCCGGGCGTAGGCGCCTGAAGTACCAACGCTCTTGTTGCCTGATCCCCGAACAGCGCGGCCTTCTCCGCCATCATGAAGTGTTCGGCTGTCGGATAGCGCTGCCCTTCAGCGACGAACGGAGCTTCATACCATTGGCTGAAGCAGGATGCGGTCACTTTGCCTTTGCTGGTCCGATGACCCCAGAAGAAGAGGTACTTCAGGTCCTCGCCAGCGTTGAAACGGTAACGAAGGGCTTCCAGAGGCTGGGAATCATGCATGGTGGATGTCATGGCGCCTACGCAGGAATCAATCTGCACCGCGAAGCGGCGTACGCTCGAACAGCACGCCAGGGTCCATCAGTCCCACCAACAGGCAACGGGGCGTGTCTCGCGGGGAACTTGATAAGGCTCGTATGGTTGATCCACGAAGCCGGTCCAAGTCTCGTCGGGCTTTAGGTGCTTGGGGAACCATGTCGCCACCTCCTCGGGTGTGGCGGAGGTCATGATGTAGACGGTATCCGAAAACGGCCACTCGGGACAGTCGAATGCGGTGATCTGAACGCGGATGTCTTCGACATCCGGACGCTGTGCAATAGTGCGGAAGAGGTTGTGGAACGCGCCGGGTCCCGGAGCGCCGTCAAGGTTGCAGCCGATGCTCCCGACCTCGACGTTACCCTCGAAGAACTCGTCGACGGTCAGCAGTGGTCGCGGGGTTCCAGGCTCGTCGGGATGCCCTAGACGGCTGACGCGCTCGGTGATGCGGTCGAGAGGGGTCATGGGGACTCCAACATTTGAACTGAGTTGGCACGAGAGGTGGCATCGGCTTGAGTGCGTCGTTAGGCGTCGAGCTCGCGAAGCCTCTGCTCGATCTTGTCACGGTCCAAGCAGCGAGCAACCACGGGCCAATGTCGTGCCGCGGCAATATGCCGTATGCCAATGCCGGTAGCCAACCCGACGATAAGTGCGCCAACCGTCGTGAACAACGCCAGTAACGACTGAGAGCGCATGACGCCAAGGACGATCGCGACAACGAGGAAGGGAACCAAGAGTCCGACAACTTCTCGCTTGAGCATCGATCGCCAGCTGTTGTCTATCGGCTCGTTCAGGCTGGCCAGCATCCATGCCAACGCCTGCTTCTCCTGGCGCTTGTTGAGTGGGCGTAACTTCATTTGATCTCCGAACGTGAACTATGCCGAGCCACCAAGCGGAACTCTGCCTGGGTTGGTCTGCTGTGTGGCGTGCCCCTGCAACAGGCACGGACGATGACACGACTGTCTCCGTCCGGCGCGAGTGCCGAGCATTCCCCGATCTTCATGGCCGAGCTGTTGAGATGCGATTTGCGCTACCTGACGCATGAATTAGGTCGAGCCGTCGGTAGCGTCGTTAGGCCTTATCCGCCTAGACGGATAGGGCTACCGACAGAAATCCTGAGCCAATCCAGATGAGAAAGCAAAGCCCAGCGATAGGCAACAACAGCGGGCGAACGCTTGCTCCAACGATGGCAACGACCATCACCGCCAATGTGCAGCCCCAAAACATGGGCCTTGCGCCAGTGCTCCAAGCGAGCCAATGTGGCGGGCCAATGAGAGATGCATAAAGGACAGAATTTTTTGGTAGCCAGTCCTGCCTGTAAAGAACGATAAGGCAAAGGGCTATGTACGCCAGGACTGCAAGAGAAATGAATGCCGCTGCAACTACTCCAGTCAAGCCAGCCGCTGAAGCCTTGGGAATTTTCATGTCCATATCAAGGCCGGTTGTGCGGAATAAGAACCAAGTTAAGTCTCTTCGGAGCGCATGGTGGGTGTGCCATGTTCGGACTAGCTGCTAGGCCGAGGATCGGGATGGTATTCGTAGGAGACGTAACGGCTCTCATAGAATTCATTGAGTTCGAGACGCGACTCAAAGAGTTTGGACCAAAGTTCATAGCCGTCGGTGAGAGCGTTGCCATCCTGTTTGTAGCTGACTTGATCGGGATGCGCCTCAAGGTTCAGGTCAGCCGCATAGGTAACGGACTCCTTGTGGGCTTTAGTGAAGGCCTCATCCTGGTCGTTTGCCTCAAATGCAACGATGCGCTCCTCAAAGACGTTGGTTCCATCGTCTTTGGTTCCGAAGGCATACACCGTCCTTATCGCGTACCACCCCATGGCAGCTCCTACGCAGCCTGATGCCCGATTTAAGCCGACCCGGAAGCGGGTTCGGTCTGAATGATTGCCAGCGCATAGTCTACCGACGCCCACGGGAAGGCTCGCATCCCACACCGTCGTTGTCCCGGTCCAAGTGAGGCCCGTAGCCTGGATCGCCGCGATGGACTGGAGTCGCCCCCGCGGCACGGGCCTCCGTACAGTTTGCAAATGCGTGACTGCCCGACGTAGATCCCGAGGGGGAAACGCTATTGGCAGGGACATAGGAGCTGCGTGGAGAGGGGGGAGTGCTTCCGCCCCGGTGGCAGTGGTAGTCACCCGTTTTGCGATTGGTGTGGCAGCCGTCCTTGTTGAGGCCGCCGCCGTGCGCCCACGCGCTTCCGGTGATGGCCAAGGAAGCGAGTGCCACAAGCGTCGCAACGAAAGATCGCACACAGCCCCCTGATGCGCGGAAAATCCTATTGGACCGTGTATACGCGGCCTGGCACGATCCTCGTCGAGTCGTCGGTCGCCGTCAATCATTCCAAGCGCTCAGGCTCCTCGTGTGTTTCGGTGCGGTGTTCAGTCTTTGGAGGACATGCTCAGCATGCGGGACCTGTGCCCTGGCTGGTCGTCGCTGCGGTGCCCTTGCGCACCGACCCGACTCGGGATACCGCGCGCCGCAAGGGTGACAAGGTAGACCGCATCGCCAAGCGCGGGCAGGCGCTAACCGTGCCGCGAAGCGGCGTCGGCTTTAATGAATCGCTAGGCTGCGCCCCCATGACCGCTGCCTGAGTCACCATCGTGAACCAAGAAGAAGTCTGCAGCATCAAGGCCGTACTCGAGGTTTGCTTGGGCGAATGCAGCCTCCAGGTTCTCATGCCAAGTGTCCCCGTAGAACTCACCGGACTTTGCATAGCGGAAAACGAAGTAGTGAGCGCTTCCTGGCTCAGGTTCAATCTCGATGCGCTCAGGCAGTGGCATCGTGTTTCCTTCGACCAAGTGCCCATCGACGATACTGCCGACTATATGCATATCAGGCCGTTTGAAATCCCCTGGCCTTGCGATGTATTTCATGGTGATCGAATGCCTGAAATAAGGCGCACCGGGAAGCGGCGTGGACCTCAATGAATTGTTAGGCGCCAACCCTGTTGGCACCATGAATGGACTGCGCAAGGCCACGCAGTATATCCAGCTTGTTGGGCGGGGCATCCGGCGCCATGAAGTCCGGGATTGTATGGGGCGTTCGCCTGGGGCGGGAGAGGAATTGCACCGGCCACTCTGCCACCCGACGTTGCTTGACATGTACGTACCGCCCAGGCTCAGGCTCGTCTATGTACTCGTCCTGCAGGATCAGGGCCAGAGGTTCTTCCGAGCCCTGCGTGTCTTGCGAGAAAGCCAGCGCCTCCTCATACGTTTCGAAGGGATAGTAGTAGTCACTCCCATCAGCGAGGTCCGGTGCACCGCGCTCCGGGTGACACCACACCCGATACTCAAGAACGGCGTCCCATACGTAGCCGCCGCCAGCCTTTGCGCTCGCTGGGTACGTGCCAACGAGCATTGGATCTACAACTGGATGCGATGGAGCTGTCATTGTTGCCTAATGCTTGACTTGAGCCACGCGGCTGAGCAGCGGCGGATCGAATGAGAAGCCAGAGGAGAGCACATGCCGGCGCCGCCTATCTCCGATGATCTTGTTTCCTCCATTCGAGCCGCTCCGAAAAATTGAATTTAGCCTACAGGCGAGGTGGCCTCGACTCGACTGGATTGTTGGCGCCCGCATTGGATTACGAGTTAATAAATGAGTCAAGTCAACTGGTGAAGTGAGTTCGGATTCAATGAAGTGTTAGGCCTCATCGTCGCGGAGATCGCCAAGGCGTGCAATGCCCGTGAAGACTATGCCAACCAAGAGAGGAGCGAATGCGTATTTCTTGAATGGCGCGTCAAAAACGCTGAGCAAAGTTCCCAATCCCATAGCCAAAAGAGTAAACGACTGAGTTGCGGCGCCGAACTTGGAGGCGGTGCGGCCGAACAGGCGCCACCGGGCGCAGAAGATCCGGCGGAATCGCGATGATGGCCTGATCCATGTGACATAGATCATCCCAGCACCGAAGACAAGGAAAGTGAGGCTTGCGGCTATGGCAAAGCCTAGAGATTGCATCATAAGGCCCGGAGTCTGAGTTGAATCAACCGCTAGGCGGCTTCGACCTGATGTAATGATTGGCGCCCGCCTACGGGTGCGTAGATATGATGCTCCCAATCCACTCGCTGTAGTGACTCAGGCGGACATTGCAGGTGATTTGACCATACCTCCCGGGCGTCCTGATAGCGCTTTGAGGATCCGACCATGAAGTCAGTCCAGCCACCAGCCAATCCTTGTCAGCCTGGATAAGGACGGGCCCGCCGCTGTCGCCACTTCCTGACCCACCCTCAAGGGGAAGGGCGTCCGACGGCTTGTCGAACACATAGCAGAGCCAGCGGCCATCGGCGCTGGTGACCGTGTTGTAAGCGCGGCGAAGCTCCGTGCGGTGGGATCTGCCGAATTCATAGCCCGTGACGCCGTTACCGGTAGCGCCTTTCCCCATGACCTTGATGGTCTTGCCGAACTCGTCATCGCGCTTGTTGAGTGCGGCTGGCGAGACATCGGTAACGGGTTGTGCCAGCTTGAGAAGTGCGATGTCATCCGAGGAGGAGAGCGCCACCCGGAAAAGCGTCCAATCCCAAGTGGCGAGCGCCTGGTCCAGCAGCGCTTGTGGCGGCTTCTTGTATCCGGGGTGTATCACGAGACGTTCAACATCCCTGGATATCCCATTGATAGTGACCTGCTTGATGTCCGGTTGCCAGGTGACCGCATGGGCAGCGGTTATCACCCATTGCGGTGCAACCAGCACGCCATGTCCCTCACCAGGCATGTCGACTAGCGCAGGAAACTCAGATACCGGAACTCGATACTTCGCGTCATCCACGTCATCCCGAATGACGATTGCGCTTGCACCGAAAGGCACAACGAACAGTGCGAGCAACAAGAGTCGTGTCATATGCGATTCCCTTGGAAGGATCTCCGAGTGGCTCGCGCCTGAGCCAAGCCAAGCCATGATGCGGATGCCGCTGAACGAGGTGTCAGGTGGGCGCCCCGCGCTCGATCAGTACGAAATCCTCCGCCGTCTCCGTCGTGTAGTGCACAAGCCCGGCGAAATCCGTGTCGACCATGATGCCTGCGCCACGATATGCCCAACTGTCCTCGCCCGGCAGGTACTCGTTTGTGTCCATCGAGGCAATGACGCGGCCACGGTAGGCCCCGTCGATCCTGAGAATGTCGCCAACTTCTATATCTGTGCCATCCGCGTACTTCATGCTGTCGCCTGACGTTCGAGCTAGGTCCCGCTGCGGAACGGCCCCCGATTGAGCGCTAGGCCGCCGCTGTGTGTCCCGGCCGCCAACCAAGGAGGCGGGCAGGCAGGAACAGGAGGGCGTGCAGGAGCGCGAACACTGCGGAGAACGTGATCCCCACTAGGTGAAAGGGCAAGGTCAGTAGCCAAACGATCGGCCACAGCACCAAGACCAGCAGGGCCAGCGGCCAGCACAGAACAAAGAGAAGGCACCAGGCAACTGTCGCAATTAGCGCTTTCACGACGCGGCTCCTTTGGCCCGTGAGCGGAAGCGGAAGGATTGCAGCTCCAGGGAAATGCGGCAACTGGCGTGCGACGAACGCGCCAAAGCACCGGATGAAGCGCCAGATATGGCGACGAACTCTCCCAGTGGGCTGACGCCTGAGTCAAGCCGATCCGCGAGGCGAGTCCGGTCGCGATGGTTAGGCAGCATCCGCAACGCCGCACGCGCCATGGCTTGATGCTACTGACGTCAAGGGCGCTGACGATCCGAGCAGCCATGGACCGCCAAGTCCGAAAGATGCTTGTTCAACGCCTAAGCGACCAGGCCCAGGCACTCAACGTGGCGTGGCCGTCTTTTGGGTGTAATGCACAAGCGAGGTAAACGGGCGACGATGGCAGGACGCCAAACCCAGGTCTGCGAAGAACGTACCGCGTTCCGCCAGACCGAGCTTGCTGACTTGCCATTGGCGCCCCGCTTGACCGAAGGGTCAGGCATCAGCGTGGCCGCCGATGCAAAGCCTACGGGTGTAGAGGTCTGAGCGGCGCGACTTGCAGGTTGGCGTATTGGCCGTCATCTGAATCGACGAAAAGTCCAACGGGGCGTTCGGTACCACCGCTCGACAGCCTGGCGACGACCAGGCTCGGCTCCTTTGCGTGATTCACGAATACGCGCACCTGGCTGGCGGTCACCTCAATCTTGGCGTGAAACCAGGCGTCCGGATCCGGGACCGGGTTCACTGCCTTCTCGAACTGACCCGGTGCGCGTTTCCTCAGATGCTCCCAGGTGTTTTCCGGCCACGCTATGTACTGTACCGAGCGGTTGCGAATGGGCGCTTCGGCGTTGAAGTTGAACGGCCGAAAATACACGGCCTCGAAGGTCTTCTCGTCGATGACGTTGAACGCTACGCCGAGAAAGCTTCTCTGCTTGACGTTCTTGCCCTTCAAGTCGACCTCAATCGTCCCGGTCGAGAAGGTCAACCCGCGCGGAAGCGCCAAACCCACGATTCCAATGGGTGGGTCCCCTTTGGCGATTAGGCGCACCGCAGTGCTCCCATCCTTCTCGGTGGGCTCGACGTTTGCATGAAACACCTTCCACGACTTGCCGTCGGCAATCGTCGAGAGATCCGGCGTGGAAGGTTGCGCCTGAGCTGCATGAGCCAAGCCAAAAACTGCAACAAGCAAGGAGAGAGCAATGGTCTTCATCGCAAACCTTTCTATCGTTGATGCTGCACTGAGGTCGCTCATGATTGGCCTTGGTAGGGCGCGATGCAGGTTATATCGATTTGAAGCCGAAGCCTAGAGTCAAGCCCCGCCGCGGAGCGGGTTCGGCTTGAATGAATTGTTATGCCGCTATGCCGGGATAGCTGGCGGCCAGTGCTTGAGCAGAACCTAACGTGCCGGTGATGGAAACTCCACCATCTTTAAACCATCCCATGTTTGATAGATGCATGCTAGTCGTTGAGCATCTGACGATGCTTCGACGGCGCCTACGACCTTGATTGCTGCCATTGCGGCCCGATGCCTGAATTAAGCCGGCCCGCAGCGGGGCGGCGACTGAGTGCGAATATAGCCGAAGGCATACACTTGGGCACCGCCACTGATGTGGGCTCGGCTTGAATGAATTGCTAGGCGCCGCCCGATTACGGTACATAGACCAGATGAACTTTAACCGAGAAGACAGGAGCGTCGGTTACGTGGGCATGGAGCACTAGATCGCTCCGGCCCTCTTCTTGGGTCCACAGGTCAATAAGCGTGTCCCAGTGGCTACCGGTCCAGATGCAAACGGAAGACTCCCAAGTCTCGTCCGGCAGGGCCGTCAATGTAGCGCCATAGTCGCAGATGTAGCGTTGGATCTGAGTTGCTGTCTCAGTTGAGACCGGCTCGACTCCTGGAATTTCTCCAAAATGATAGTCGGCAGCTACGAAGGCAGCCACGACTTCCCGAAATGTCTGCCGCCAATGATTCGGGACTGGTCGCTGTTCGCTTTCGTCGCTCATGCTGCAATCACTCAAGTGCGGCGCCTAAAGCTGAGCTAAGTCGCGCCGCGAAGCGGCGTCGGCTTGAATGAATTGTTAGGCAGGGTAGCGGAAGGCTAGGCCCTCCGGCTGCTCTAAGAAGTTGCCCCACAAGGCCACTCCGATTGGTCTACTGTGGCGGCACCAAAGACCCACAGGGCGGCGATATTGGCTTGAGGTGGGGCCAACTCACTGGGCTGAAACCGGCCTTGCTGGTTGAGCTTAACGGCGACCGTCAGTTCGCTTGAATCGACGTACTTGGTGAGAGACGCAAGGACTTTCTCCAATGAAGCATTAGCGTTGAGATGTTTTGGCACAACCTCTTTGAGCTGTACTGGTGCCAAGTGCTGCTCAGAACCGACAACCCATGACGCAGCAAAATCGTAGTCTTGAGACTCGGCGGGAGCGAAGTAGACGGTTTGACCGACCCGTTGGCTCATGCCGTAGCAGAACAGAGCCGCATCTCTAGCCTCCCGCCAGGCTTTGAGTCCGTTGGTCCGAAGGTTCTTGATTCGGTCTGGAGTGTCAGACGCTGCGACCGCGTGCTCAAAGTTCCGAAGATTCACCAAAAATGGCTTGGGATCCCGGAACTCAAGCTTCTTTGCCGCCCATAGCCAAGATCTGTCCATCCTGCCTAACGCCTGAATTAAGCTGACCCGCGAAGCGGGTTCGGCTTGAATGAATTGTTAGGCACCACCCCGAGGAACTAGAAGCGCTGCCCCCTGTATGGCTTGGCGATAACCTGCCAGTCGTCCTGATACACAACTGTACCCGGGTCTGACGTCCGCAACACATTGACGTGGTGTCCATGCAGGTCCAGCAGGTTCTTTAGCTGCCACATCCGTCGGATTGCCTCGTCCGCCGCCGGCTTGAACCAAGAAATGGCGCGCCGATGTTCGGGGTCCGCCAGTGCAGCTGGTACGGGCAGGTGGTCATTGAACCAAGCCAACGCCGTGCGGAGCGTCTCATGCTCTTGAACAGAGAGGTCGCCATCATCGCGAAGTGTATGCGCGGCAACGAGCACTCCACCAGAGCGACCTGAATCCGAATCAGTAGCAAGAGTGGCGAATCGGATGAACACTGAAGCTTCTTGTGGGGCCTAACGCCCGAATTAAGCCGAGCCGTGAAGCGACTTCGACTTGAATGAATCGTTAGGCCGCGTCACCGAACTCCCGGACATGCGGCACATACGCTGAAATAACAGAAACACATAGGCCCTCTGAGACTACGAGCCACTCTTGCATGGCGTCTAGCGACGCAGTCACGTGTAGGAACTGGCCTGCGGCGCGCTCTCGCCAGCCGCCAGACGCGACCTTGTAAAGAGCATTACCCGTAGTGAGAGGAGTCTGCCAATACTCAAGCATATCTCCCTCATCCATGACCTGGAATGCCCGGACGAAGGGAAAGTGGATCTCAAGATAGCGGTCAATGCCTTTTGGTGCGGCTACAACAATGCGTAAGCCGGAACTGGTGTTGGTGATCTCGGTAACGTCCGAGCCCCCATGCCACTCGATCTCGGACCCAACAGGTTCTAGGAGTGTCTTCATGCGCCTAACGTCTGAGTTAAGGCGTACCGCGAAGCGGCATCGCCTTGAACGAATTGTTAGCCTTGCCGACCAGTGACATTGAAACCATTGCCTGAGCAGTGGCGTCAGCGCTGTCCGAGGTGGTAAGGACAAACAAAAGCTGATCTTTGTCTTCTGATCGCGACCACGAGTAGGCTGTTGTGCGAGTCTGCGGGGCTTGGGGGCCAAGCGCGGTTGCGCCCTGTGCCGTGGCCACGAGCGGTTCCGGGGCCGTGCCAACCATGTTCGAGAAGCCTGAATGAGCTTGATCAGCGTTGGCGCGCTGAGCGAAAACTGCGCAGACAGAGTCATCTCTGAGCGCGACCACATATGCGGTGGAGGGCGCTACAACGAACCACGCCTTGCCTGGCTTGCCGGCGAGGAAGAACTCCGCCTTCTCTACTGGAGCCTCCGGAGCGCCTATGTCGCTCATGGCTTTCCGCAGAGAGTCCTGCGAGTAGAAGTGCTTCATGCACGTGCCAGCGAAAAGGTCGTTGATGCTGTCCGGCGGCATAGACGCCACAGCGAAGGCCGGAAATAGTGCTGCGACTGCCAGAAGCTTACGCATGATTTGTCTCGGAAGGCTAACACCTGAGTTAAGCCGCGCCGAAGGCGTCGGCTTGAATGATTGGTTAGGCCACTGGCCCCGCGCCATACAACTCCTTCCAGTAGTGACCGTAACCCCATGCCTTGGCACCTGAGGATCGGCAGATGTAAGACCTTTCATCAGTACGTAGCTCACTCGTGCACTCAAAGCTGAAATGTGCGCTATGAAAGACATGACCATAGGACTCCTTGACCTCGATTCCTGTGACCTCGAATGCGACATTCATCGATGCATGCAGCAGTGCGTCCGCGGGAATGTTATGCGCCTCCGACTCTTTTAAGAGCCACTCTCGATAGCTAGCACCGGTGCGCATCTCTGGCTTGGAGAGGCCATCAATTGAGGCAGTTCCTTGCAGAAAATCAAACTCCACTACGCCATTCTTCTCCCTCGCCAAGACCGCTAGATCCAGCCCCTCGGGAAGATCCAGGAATCTCTGAGGAAGCATGTTTGCAAAATGTTGGATCACCTTGCGGCGCATGAAGGGGTCTAACGCGTGAATTAAGCCGACCCGCGGCAGGGCGGCGACTGAGTGCGAATATAGCCGAAGACGTGCACTTGGGCGCCGCCCTGCTGCGGGTTCGGCTTGAATGAATTGTTAGGTGTCAGCCGTGCTGTTGATTGCACGTCGGAGAGCAGTACCAACGCAGGAGCGGATATGCTCAGCTTTTTGAACATGACTTTTTATCCGGCCTAGTAGATGTTCTGGGGAGTAGCCGGGCGACTCCATGTAGCCGTGCCAGACCCGATGCTGGATCTCGTTGATCCACTTTATCCCCTCCAATTTCTGGGTATCGCTGTAATTGTCATAGCTCCAAATGTCTCGCGCCGCAATAGTGAGCTCAAACCACAATCTAGCGTAGACCTGGCGCCTCACGTCTGCGCTGAACGCTACTAGCTCGGCAACGAAATCGGTCATGTGGCACCTAACGCCTGAATTAAGCCGCGTTGCGAAGCAACGTCGGCTTGAATGAGTTGTTAGGCAGTGAGTGGCCGAAACGGTTGAGACCGCAACCGTGCTCCCCAGCACTGCCCGCCTGAGCCGAGTGTGCCACAGCTTGCGGGATGAAGCTTGCGCCGCAATGCCACGGGGCCTGTTGGCTCCGAAGCCAGGCGCAATGAGTGCCGCGCGGCAGTGACACGAAATGACGAGGCGGTGGACTGTCCGATGCCAGTTACGGTGAGAACCCCTGTCCGGAGCCGACCGCGTGCGCGCCAGTGAACTGGTCGAAGATGCGAGCCCCGATGCTATTGCTGCACCACAGCCTAACGCCTGAATTAAGCTGACCCGCGAAGCGGGTTCGGCTTGAATGAATTGTTAGGCCCCATGCTGGGACACCTGGACAGCAGTTGCAAGATGCTCCTGAACTGCAGAAAGAGTTGCGAAGTGTGGGTTGCCATCGATGTGACGGATGGCGGCAATAGACTCCGTCAGCGTGGGCTTGTCAGTAGCTTGGGTCAGCCGATAAGTGCCCCCACCAACAGCGAACCTACTAGGATGATTTGGAGTGAGGAACTCTGCGCTCAGAGCGTCGCCAACGTCATCCCAGAAGATCCAGCCACCATCCTCCACGTCGATACCCTCGCAGTATGCGATTGCCTCCGCGATGGTGGCGAATACGAAAAGCGTGTTCTCGTCGGTTGCTACAGCAAAGATCATGGGGCTTAGCACCTGAGTTAAGCCGCGCCGCGAAGCGGCGTCGGCTTGGACGAATTGTTAAGCCCTATCCTTGCTACTGGAATAGGGCGTGATCAGTGACTTGTGTGCCGCGTGTAGCTGGAGCATGACGGCCTGGATAGCACTGTTTCGCACGGTGAGATCTTCTAGAAGCTTGCTGAAGTCTTCCGGAGTTGGCTGAGACTTGGCAAACAGGACAAGCAGCGACTGATGTGCGATGTGGTCGCGGTGCGGGACCTCCGCCCGAAGCGCCGCCACAAGCTCCTTGTCCGCACAAATCTTGTCAAATGTTTGCAGAAGACGGCCGAGCGGCGCTTGCTTGTAATCCTGCTTCCGGAAACCGAAATAGATCTTGTCTTGTACTAAGCTTCTGACGATCCCGAAGTAGTTGCCAATATAGGTCTTTAGCAACTCCTCGATCATTTGGTAGCCGGCGAGCGCGTGACTCGCGCCCTCTCGATAGAGCTCTTTGTCGGTCGCTAGAAGGTCAGTCATGGGGCCTAACGCCTGAATTAAGCCGCGTTGCGAAGCAACGTCGGCTTGAATGAGTTGTTAGGCAGTGAGTGGCCGAAACGGTTGAGACCGCAACCGTGCTCCCCGGCACTGCCCGCCTGAGCCGAGTGTGCCACAGCTTGCGGGATGAACCTTGCACCGCAATGCCACGGGGCCTGTTGGCTCCGAAGCCAGGCGCAATGAGTGCCGCGCGGCAGTGACACGAAATGACGAGGCGGCGGACTGTCCGATGCCAGTTACGGTGAGAACCCCTGTCCGGAGCCGACCGCGTGCGCGCCAGTGAACTGGTCGAAGATGCGAGCACCGATGCTGTTGCTCCACCACGGCCTAACGCCCGAGATAAGCCGACTGGCGAAGCCAGTTCGGCTTGATTGAGTTGTTAGGCCACAACACTAGGCCAGCCGAAACCGGATGGCAACGCCCTCTGCTGACAGAGACTCCATGTGCTCAAAGGCACGAAGGAGTTCCTGCTCTGACGCAGGGAGGTTGAGATCAATGCCGGTCAGCTCAGTGATATGTGCGATGAGTTGTTCCCGGCTCAATCCAAGACGAGCAGCAACGTGATTGGCACAGGACCGTGCGTGGGACGCTCGATGGGCCAAGGATCGAGAAGAGTCGAGGACTGCTTTCCGGCTAGACGAGTGCGACATAGTGCCTAACACCAGAATTAAGCGGTGCCGCGAAGCGGCATCGGCTTGAATGACTTGTTAGGCATGCGTGCGCAAGTCTCTGCAAGTCTTCTTGCAGCTGAGGCCGCGCACTCTTCGCCCCGTCCCGAGCAGTTTAGTACGGCTGCCGAGTCAAATTTATCGTCCCGATACTTTAAGACGTAGAAAACCCGGAACCGATCGTTGGGAGGGTACGACCGAATATCGTTCGCCGGAGCGCCGACGAGATAGAACTCGATGTCAAAGTCGCCAGAGGCTCGCGCCAAGCGGAGGAAACTATGACCCCGTACCTCTTGCTCAAAGGCGACCGCGAAGTGCTGCGCGATGCTGCTGTGTGCGCTTCCATTCGCGAACTGAACCACGCATGGCCCTTCTGCCGAGCCGCTTGAGCTAGCGAGTGCTGCTGTGAAAACCGTGGCCGCGAGCAGTGTCATAAGCATGCCTAACGCCTGAATTAAGCCGGCCCGCATCAGGGCGGCGACTGAGTGCAAATATAGCCGAAGGCGCGCACTTAGGCGCTGCCCTGATGTGGGCTCGGCTTGAATGAATTGTTAGGCAGCAGTCTAACCCTCATGGCGGTAGAAGGCGTAGCCCGAAGGGTTGCGCCCAAAAGTGCCGGTGAACCAACCCACTTGAAATGACTGGTCAACCGAAAGCACTGGCACTGAACCTAGATTGGCTTGCGCATAAGTGCCGCCCGGGCGCCACTCGGATAAAACTAGGCTTTTTGCTAAAGATTCGGCGCTTGGCAGATCGGCAGCATGAACTTTTCTGGTGGTAAAAAAGCCGACAGCCGGCTCACCCTCAAACGGCAGCTCAATTCCACGACCATTGATGATGACTTTGAAGTGCGGCATGTTTGGTCTGCTGCCTAACGCCTGAATTAAGCCGACCCGCGAAGCGGGTTCGGCTTGAATGAATTGTTAGGCCCCATACCCAGGTACCCAGGGGTGCGACTGGATAGCCGCAATTTGTCCGCTTGAAAGCAGCTGCCAAAGATTGAGCGAGTGCTGCGGCGAAGGAAGCTGCATGTGCCAGGGGCCTTCGCCGATCTCAACGTTCTCAAAGATGACGAGGCCGCTCCCGAACACGCTCAAACACCATCCGGACTCATGACTAAGCGAAACGTCAGGGTGTTCGGAGTCCGAAGCAGCCAAGGAGCTCAGGAGCAAGGACATTGCCGCCTCATCTGGCGAGGTGACGGTGCTTCCCATCCTGTCGTAAGCGAAATAACTCATATGGGGCCTAACGCCTGAATTAAGCCGACCCGCGAAGCGGGTTCGGCCTGAATGAATTGTTAGGTCCCAACACTACCACGGTAGCTCCGACCAACCCTTGCCCTGCAAATTGCGGTAGCGGCCGGAGAGCTGACCGAAAAAATAACTGAGGCATGAAAAAGCCGCAGTAGCCCAGCAAGCAACAACGACCCAAACGCCCGCGCGCCCTGCGGCTTCCAGCCCGGCGAAGTAAAAAAGGACACATAGGCTGCCGAGTAGCAGGCCAGCGAGGCAGGCAGCCGCAAATACCAAGAAACTCCGCGGCTTACCAAGTTTTCGGATCAGTATGTGCATGAGTGTTGGATCGGGGCCTAACGCCTGAATTAAGTCGACCCGCCATGGATTGGCACCGAAGCCGATAGTGCCTAGAACGACCCGAAGTTAGCGAGCCCGATGCGGGTTCGGCTTGAATGAATTGTTAGGCATCTCGCTCAATGGAAGTATCCAACTTCACTCTTGTGCCCAGCAAGAGAATTTTGAGCGCAGCAGCCACTGCGCGCTTTGCTTCATTCTCCATGTGGGTTTGCTCATAGGACATGCCAGCAATGTCAGTGGGGGATCTAGCTGTTGAATGAACGATCTCGTTCCTTCTGCTTTGCAGCCATATCCACTCCTCTCTAAGTCCATATGGGCCTAGAAATTTTGCCTCTTTTTTCGCATCTTGGCCGGCCACATAGACTTCGGCTGCTGCGCAGGCAAGAACAATTGTGGCTAGCCACGCGCCCGCACAGAAAACCGTTTCAAGTTCAAGCTCTAGGACTCGAGTCTGCTTAGTTGAAACCCCGACAAGATCTCCACTACCTAGTGCTTGACCCATCTCATAGGAAAACCATTTGTGTCGGAACTCCCAAAGTTCAGGCGATGGGTATGGGTTCTTAAGAGGGCGAGATGACATTTCGTGAGGCCTAACTACTATTGGACCGCCTAAAAGCGGTGTTGCGCCAAGTATCGACTAATGCCAGAAGTCTGGGAAGAGGGGAATTCCTACTTCGTAACAATGACTTGCCGGATGGCAACCGGCGGTCTTGGCGTCGATGCTGGTTGCGTTATCCGACGTTTGAGCAGGCGTATGAGTTACACCCGTGACGATGCAGGCGTAACGACGCGCCTGGCGCCCCAGCTGCTGGATCGGGTCCGTGGTCGGCTGCGGCTTCGGCATTACAGCCTGCGCACCGAGCAAGCGTATGTGGGCTGGATACGGCGCTTCATCCTGGCCAACGGCAAGCGGCATCCGGCGCAGATGGGGCAGGCCGAGGTCGAAGCGTTCCTGACCGATCTGGCGACCCGGGGGCAGGTCTCGGCCGGAACGCAGAATCAGACGCTGGCGGCGCTGTTGTTCTTCTATCGTGATGTTCTGGACGTGGAACTGCCCTGGATGGAGAATCTGGTGCGCGCCAAGTGGCCGCGGCGGATTCCGGTGGTGCTCTCGGCGGAGGAGGTCGCGCGCTTGCTGACGATGCTCGAGGGGTCTTGTCGGCTGATGGCGGGGCTGCTGTACGGCAGCGGGATGCGGTTGCTGGAATGCCTGCGGTTGCGGATCAAGGATGTGGACATGGTTCGCGGCGAGATCGTGGTGCGCGACGGCAAAGGCGGCAAGGATCGGCGGGTGCCGCTGCCGCGCAGCCTGCGCGGGGAGTTGATGCAGCAACGCGAGCGGGCGCTGCTGCTGCACGCCGCGGATCTCGCCGACGGGGCGGGAAGGGTGTTCCTGCCACATGCGCTGGCGCGCAAGTATCCCAATGCCGATGTCGAGTCCGGCTGGCAGTATCTGTTCCCTGCCGCGCGCCGATCGGTGGATCCGCGCAGTGACCGAGTGGGCCGGCATCACGTGTCGGAGGAAACGCTGCAGCGCGCCGTGCAGGCGGCACGGCGCCGTGCAGGCATCGCCAAGCCGGCGACCTGCCACACGCTGCGGCATTCGTTTGCCACGCATCTGCTGGAAGCCGGCCACGATATCCGCACCGTGCAGGAGCTGCTGGGCCACAAGGATGTGGCCACCACGCAGATCTACACTCATGTGCTGGGGCGCGGGGCCTCGGCGGTGCGCAACCCGCTGGATGGGCTGGGTGTCGGCGGTGGATGACGCTGGCGTCAGAAAAAAGCAACCCAGCTGTGGGCTTTTGTGGTCACGCGTCGGGACTGAAGTCCCTCCCACAGTGCAATCCCGGGATGCCATGAAGACCGTGGGAACCCACGGTCTTCATGGCAACGCCTCAACCGTCCAACATCGCCTTGTCGCGCACCGCGCCCTTGTCGGCGCTGGTCGCCAACAGCGCATACGCCTTCAGCGCGGTGGTGACCTTGCGCGGGCGCACTTCCACCGGCTTCCAGCCCTGTGCGTCCTGCGCGGCGCGGCGGGCGGCGAGTTCGGCGTCGTCGACCAGCAGGTTGATGCTGCGGTTGGGGATGTCGATCAGGATCCTATCGCCGTCGCGGACCAGGCCGATGGCGCCGCCGGCCGCCGCTTCCGGCGAGGCGTGGCCGATCGACAGGCCGGAGGTGCCGCCGGAGAAGCGGCCGTCGGTGAGCAGGGCGCATTGCTTGCCCAAGCCCTTGGACTTCAGGTACGAGGTGGGGTAGAGCATCTCCTGCATGCCGGGGCCGCCCTTGGGGCCTTCGTAGCGGATCACCACCACGTCGCCGGCCTTCACTTCGTCGGCGAGGATGCCCTTGACCGCCGAATCCTGGCTCTCGAACACCTTGGCGTTGCCTTCGAACACGTGGATCGATTCGTCCACACCGGCGGTCTTGACCACGCAGCCGTCGAGCGCGATGTTGCCGTACAGCACCGCCAGCCCGCCTTCCTGCGAGTAGGCATGGGCGACATCGCGGATGCAGCCCGCTGCGCGGTCGGCGTCCAGCGTCGGCCAGCGCGTGGCCTGGCTGAAGGCGACCTGGGTCGGGATGCCGGCCGGGCCGGCCTTGTAGAACGTGTGCACGGCGTCGGCGTCGGTCTGGGTGATGTCCCACTGCGCGATGGCGTCGGCGAGGGTGCGGCTGTGCACGGTGGCCTGGTCGGTATGCAGCAGGCCGCCGCGCGCCAGTTCGCCGAGGATGGCGACGATGCCGCCGGCACGGTGCACATCCTCGATGTGGTACTTCTGGATGTTCGGCGCGACCTTGCACAGCTGTGGCACGTGCCGCGACAGGCGGTCGATGTCGCGCAGGGTGAACGGCACTTCGCCTTCCTGCGCGGCGGCGAGCAGGTGCAGGATGGTGTTGGTGGAGCCGCCCATCGCGATGTCCAGGGTCATCGCGTTCTCGAACGCTTCAAAGGTGGCGATGCCGCGCGGCAGGGCGGTCGGATCTTCGGCGCCATACCAGCGGTGGCATAGCTCGACCGCGGTGCGTCCGGCCTTCAGGAACAGCTGCTCGCGGTCGGCGTGGGTGGCGACCACGGTGCCGTTGCCGGGCAGGGCCAGGCCCAGCGCTTCGGTCAGGCAGTTCATCGAGTTGGCGGTGAACATGCCCGAGCACGAGCCGCAGGTGGGGCAGGCGCTGCGCTCGAACGCGGCGACCTTTTCATCGGAGGCGTTGGGGTCGGCGGCGATCACCATCGCGTCGATCAGGTCCAGGTTGTGGTCGGCGAGTTTGGTCTTGCCCGCTTCCATCGGCCCGCCGGACACGAACACCGTGGGGATGTTCAGGCGCAGCGCGGCCATCAGCATGCCGGGGGTGATCTTGTCGCAGTTGGAGATGCACACCAGCGCGTCGGCGCAGTGCGCGTTGACCATGTATTCCACCGAGTCGGCGATGATCTCGCGGCTGGGCAGCGAATACAGCATGCCGTCGTGGCCCATGGCGATGCCGTCGTCCACGGCGATGGTGTCGAATTCCTTGGCCACGCCGCCGACGCGCTCGATCTCGCGCGCGACCAGCTGGCCGAGATCCTTCAGGTGCACGTGGCCGGGCACGAACTGGGTGAAGGAGTTGGCGATGGCGATGATCGGCTTGTGGAAGTCGGCGTCCTGCATGCCGGTGGCGCGCCACAGCGCGCGCGCGCCGGCCATGTTGCGGCCGTGGGTGGAGGTCTTGGAGCGATAGTCGGGCATGGGGGCGTCGTACGGTCGGAAGGCGGGCGGAATGCTGGCGGAAGCGGGCGGCCCGGCGAGGGCGGTAAAGGGTTGCATTCGCAACCTTTTGCGCCGCGCACAGGGCCATTCGCCACGTTATCACGCGGCCTGCGCGGCTGCCCTTGCCGGCGATGAACCGGCGCGATGCGCATGGCGCCCGGCGGGCGCCGCGGTGCCGGCGATTTCCGTCCCTGGCCGGAACCAGGCATCATCGGGGTCTGTGCTCCGGGAGGGAACCGATGAAGCGATCCAAGAAGGCCGCGCTGTTGCTGATGGGCAGTGCGCCGCTGCTGTTCACCGCCTGCGCGCCCGAAGCCAAGCGCCAGGAGGGGCTGTACACCTCGGTGGAAGCCTGTGCGGCGCAGACCCACGACATCACCACCTGCCGCGAGGCGTTCAAGCAGGCGCAGCAGCAGTCGGCGGACCAGGGGCCCAAGTACGCCAACCGCGAGCAGTGCGCGCAGGAGTATTCGGCCGAGCGCTGCGTGGAGCAGCGCGACAGCCAGGGACATTCGTTCATCGGCCCGCTGATGACCGGCTTCTTCCTGTCGCAGATGCTCAACGGCAATCGCATGGCCGGCTTCAACGCCGCGCCCGCCTATCAGGACCGGCAGAGCCAGTGGCAGCGGCCCGCGGCCGCCGGGGCCGGCGCGGCCGCCGCCACCAGCCTGCGCGGCAACCAGACCATGACCCATATCGGCGCCACGCCGAACCGGGCGGTCACGGTGAGCCGCGGCGGTTTCGGCAGCTCCAGCGGCGCGCGCGGCAGCGTCGGCGGCTGACCGCCGCGCCTCCCTACGCCGCATCAACCAAGGCAAGCACATGCAACGCATCGCGATCGTCGAACGCGGCGACTGGCGCGCGCAGGCCGCCGAGTGCGGCTTCCGTTTCCACACCATCGGCGGCGAACGCTACTGGGACGAACGCGCGTACTACGCGTTCACCCTGCGCCAGATCGAACGCGACCTGGAGGATCCCAGCGCCGAGCTGCACCAGATGGCGATGGGGCTGGTGGACGAGATCGTCGCCAGCGAGGAGTTGATGCAGCGCCTGGCGATTCCGCCGGCGTTCCGCGACTGGATCGCCGAGAGCTGGCGGCGCCGCGATCCGCACCTGTACGGGCGCCTGGACCTGGCCTACGACGGCACCGGCCCGGCCAAGCTGTACGAACTGAACTACGACACGCCGACCTCGCTGTTCGAGTCGTCGTTCTTCCAGTGGCAGTGGCTGGAAGACCAGCGGGCGCAGGGGCGGCTGGCGCACGACGCCGACCAGTTCAATTCGATCCACGAGACGCTGGTGGAGCGCTTCGCCGAACTGGCGGCGCAGTTGCCGCCGCCGCTGTCCTTCGCCGCGGTGCGCGATTCGGAGGAGGACCAGGGCACGGTCGCGTACCTGCGCGACTGTGCGGCGCAGGCCGGGCTGTTCGGCGAGGCGATCGCGATCGAGGACATCGGCCTTTCCGAGGACGGGCGCTATACGGATCTGAACGACGTGGTGATCGGCACCTTGTTCAAGCTGTATCCGCTGGAAGACCTGTTCGCCGAGCGCTTCGGCCAGGCCCTGCCGGGATCGGGCCTGCGCCTGCTGGAGCCGCCGTGGAAGGCGGTGCTGAGCAACAAGGGCATCCTGCCGCTGCTGTGGTCGCGCCATCGCGGCCATCCCAACCTGCTGCCGGCCGCGTTCGACGACGGCGCCGCGCTGCCGCCGGGCTGGGTGCGCAAGCCGCTGCATTCGCGCGAAGGCGCCAATATCGCCCTGCATCTGGCCGACGGCCGCATGCTGCAGAGCGACGGTCCCTATGGCGGGCCGTGCATCGTCCAGCAGGCGCATCCGCTGCCGGCGTTCGATGGTCGCTATCCGATGGTCGGCAGCTGGATCGTCGGCGATAGCGCGTGCGGCATCGGCATCCGCGAGGACGACGGCCCGATCACCCGCGACAGCGCGCGCTTCGTGCCGCATGCGATCGTTGAAGCGGGGCGGCCGGGCGTGCTGTATGCCTGAGCCGGCGTGAGGTCGGTTGTCCGCCCGTGCCGGATGATCCAGGCATGGCGATGGCGATTGTGCGCCGTTGCCGCTGCCGTGCAGGAGCCGGGGCGGCTGGTTTACTGTAGCGATCCCACCCACGCAGGTGCCACGCCATGGATCGCCATTCGATCGCGCAACGGTTGCAGCAGTTGAAGGACGAGCGCCGTGCGGGCGATGCGCAGCTGCAGCAGCTGGATGCGCGCAGGTGCGATCTGCAGCAGACGCTGACGCGGATCGATGGCGCGATCCAGGTGCTGGAAGAGGTACTGCGCGATCAGGAGGAGCCGCCGGCTTCGGCATAGCGCCCTTCGGCGCAGTGGCGTTGCAGGTTGCCGGTCTCGCCCGGCCAGGCCTGCGGCGATGTTCGGCTGCATGCCAAGGCCGCGGGATGCGGGAAGACGGCGCGCATCGCCGCGTCCCCATCGCTGCACCGATTGCAGCGCCCAAGAAACAATAAACCGGCGGGCATCGCTGCCCGCCGGTCGCAAGCCATTCTGGCTCGAAGCGTTGCCGTTACTGCACGCAGGTGTTGACGGTGTTCTGCGCCGAGGCGGTGACGCCGCCCAGGTAGGCGAAGCCGTCCGGCAGGGCCGGGCGCGTGCTGGTGTTGTAGAAGATGTTGAACAGGTCCTTGACCGCCTGCACGTGCGCGGCGCTGCCGTTGCCGCTGGTGAAGCCGGCCAGGTAGGTGATCGCCGCGATCGGGTAGGCATTGGTGATGGCGGTGGTCGGGTTCACCAGGCGCACGCAGTTCTTCACCGCGGTGGTGCCGCTGCCCGGCACGGCGTTGACGGTCGCACCGTCGAGCACGCGGCCGCTCAGCAGCGCCGACGCCGCCAGGGTCACCGGCGCCGGGTTGCCGCTGGAATCCTTGCCGAAGTTCTTCGGATCGAAGCCGGCCACGGTCACGTAGCGCGCCGACTGCAGCAGCACTTCGCCGACGTCGGCATAGCCCAGCGCGTTGCTGTTGGTGACGCGCACCGAGGTCACCACGCCGTTGTTGCCGCTAGCGCCGATCGCGCGCGAGCCGTACACGCCGCTGGTGCCGCCCGGCAGGGCCGAGTTGAAGGTCTGGTTCGGGCTGAACACGAAGCCCGACGGCACGTTGCTGGTGCCGTTGCAGGTGCGCGCCAGGTAGCTGGTGAAGGCGAAGGTGGTGCCGCTGCCGTCGGTGCGGTAGACGATCTTGATCGGACCGGTGGTGCCGCTGCCGGACACGCTGCTCCAGTCGCTGACCAGGCCGGAGTAGATCTGGCAGACCTGGGCGGCGCTCAGGTTGAAGCTGACGGTCGGGGTGCTCTGCGGCAGCGCGATGGCGCCGGCCAGGGTCGGGACCTGGACGATGCCGACGCGGCTGGCGGCGTTGCCGCCACCCAGGAACGCGTTGTAGTCGGCGGTGCTGTACGGCGCGTCGGTGCCGATGAAGTCCGGGGCGGCAGCGGCGCCGCTGAGGCCCAGCGGCGACACGCTGAAGTCCTGGCAGGCCTGGTTGGCGGCGGTGCTGCCGGCGACGGTGTTCTTGCCGAAGCCGCTGCCGGTCTGGCAATACGACACCTTGTTGGTGCTGCTGTTGCTGTAGGTCAGGAACACCGAACCGGTGCCCAGGGTCGCGGTGGTGAAGCCGCTACCGGCGGTGTTGCCGGCATTGGTCGACAGGCGCGCGTTCGGGGTCACGCCGGTATAGGTGTTGCCGACATACGGCTGCGCCGGAAAGGTGGCGCCGCCGCCGTAGAGGTTTTCGGCGGCCATGGCCGAGCCGGTGGACAGGGTCGCGATCGCAATGGCGATCGCGCTGACGCGGGGGGAATTAAGATTAAGCACTTGCCTCTCTCCTTGGTGAGAAAACGACGGAATGGATCCGGGGGAATTCTTTACCTGTAGCGTGCTGGCGCCATGGACTGGCGCAGAGAAAGGTTGCGCTGGGCAGATGATAATGCGGCGACATTCGTCGGAATGTTTCTTTACCTGTGATGCGCAGTCTGAAATATCCCGATTGTTATGGCGCTGACATCATGAATTGACCGGAAAATAACGATTAACTCGATGATTTTCTCCGGCGCGAATCCGTGTCTACAAAATGCGCCGATTTTCGTTTGCCGCAGCGACGCCGCAACGTCGCCGCGGCCCACGTCGCCGCAGTGTCATGGACCGGGCTGGCAGCGCGGATCGTCCACCTTGCAGTCGCCGAAGCCGAGCACCTGCACGGTGATGACCGAAGGCGCTTCGCGTGGCGTGGAGGTTCCGCGCGCCGCCAGGTCGCCGACCGCATCGGTCACCGCCGCTGCGGCATTGGAGGCGGCGCTCAACGCGCCGCCATCGACGTTGCGCGCGGTGCCGACGCCGACCGTGTCGCCCTGCACCTGGATGTTGTCGGCATTGGCGACGAACTGCGCGGCCACGATCAGGTTGCCGCTGGCGCGGATACCGGCGTCGCCGGCATCGACGGTGCCGCGCGGGGCGACCAGCACCGCGTTGCCGCGCGGATCGTCCGTGTTCAGGCGCAGCGTGGCGATGCCGGCGCCGCTGACCTGGCCGCCGGCATCGAGCACGCAGTACTGGTCCTGGTCGCACAGGTAGCGCGCACGTGCGCGCTCGGCGCTGGTCTTGCTGCCCTTGCCGGCGTTGATGTCGCCGTTGGAACTCCACAACATCAGGTCGCCGCCGCGCTGGGTGAAGATGCGGCTCTGCGCCAGCAGCACGCTGGCGTCGGTGAACACGCCGATGTCGCCTTGCCCCACCGCCAGGATGCCTTGCTGCGCCGGACCGATCAGCACGTTGCCCTGGGCATCGGTGACCACCGGCGGCGCCAGCACGCTGCCGACCTGCAGGCCGCCGCCGGGACCGAGGATGCGGATGTCGCCGCCGGCCTGGGTCTGCAGGGTGGAGCCGCGCATGTCCAGGGTGCCGGTGATGCTGCGGGTCGCCGCGCCGTTGGCGCCGCCTTCCAGGTTGTTGCGGGTGTAGCCCAGCCGTGCCGGGAACAGCGCTTCGATCGCGGCATAGCCGCGCGTGTATTTCTGGAAGTCCGCGCTGGCCGGATCCGCGTAGCCTTCGCCGACCTGTTTGAGCACGTCCAGGAACACGCGTTCGCTCAGCAGGCGCCGGGTGGCGCTGGGCAGTTGCGCGAACTGGCGCCAGGCCTCGGCAGGCGTCGGCGTGTCCTGCTGGGTCGCGGCTTGCTGCGCGAGCGGTGTCGAGGCCGGTGCGGACGCGTCCTGCGCATGTTGGCGCACGAAGTCGAGCAGCCATTGCCGGTAGGTGTCGGTGCTCTGCCGGCTGTCCGGGTCCAGATACAGCGCGGCCAGCGCGTCGGCATCCTCGCCGTTGGCCACGCCGTAGCGCACCACCAGGTCGGCGCCGGAGGTGGTGCGGATGCCGCCCGCATTGCGGTCGACGAGCCCGATGCGCAGGCCCTTCATCGCTTCCTCGGCCGAGGTCAGCGGGCCGAGATTGCGTCCGGCCTCCACCTCGAACGTCCCTGGGCCGTCGAGCGACATCCAGCCCCAGCGAACGGCCTGGTCGCCAAGCGGGCCTCCGAGGATGGAGGTGTAGCGGAGGTCGCGCCCGGCCTGCACCCGGGTCACGTCCGAGGTCCGGTAGTTCTGCGCTCGCAGATCCAGGTTGACGATGTCGCGCCCGGCGCGGATGTCGGCCGGTTTCGGCAATTGCAGGGTCAGCGGATTGAGCATGAAACCGTCGGCCGCATATCCGCTCGCCACGTCGCCGTCGCGGCTGTAGATGCGCACCGGTTGCGCATCGTCCCGATGCAGGCCGAGTTGCGCGCCGCTGCCGGCGGCATTGTCGTTGCCGTCGTAGTTGCCGGTTTCGTCGAGCATCGCCAGCTGCAACCTGCTCTTGCCGGCGACCAGCGTGTCGTTGAACAGGCGGACGTCGCCCTGCGCCATCGCCTCGAGTTGCCCTTGCGCCGAGGGATACAGGCGCCCGCCGGTCTCGAACTGCAGACTGCCGGCGTGGGCGACCGCTTGCACCTGTGCCGGCAGCACGTTGTCGAACACACCGTCGTTCAAAATGAGACTGTCGGTACCGCGGCTCGCATCGCGCGCACCGTTGCCGAACAGCGTCGCCGGCAGCTTGAGCGTGCCGAGACGGATGTCGCCGTTCAACGTGTCGATGGCGATCGCCGAGGCGCTGCCGTAGTCGGTGGTAGCGCGGGTGCTGTCGCTCATCAATGCGGCGACGCCGCCGGAGGACAGCACGTAGCTGGGATTGACGATGGCGCCGAGCGCGGCGTCGCCGCCGACGTGGATCGTCCATTGCCCGTCCTGCAGCGCGAACACCGGATCGACCGCGCTGCTCACCTGCAGCAGCGTTCCCGAGGCGTCGTAGCCCTGGCCGCTCAGCGTGAACGCGCTGCCCAGGTCGCCGCCAGCGTTCAAGCGGCCCTGTCCGTGCGCCACGAAATAGTCGCCGCCGAGCACATCGCGTCCGGCCTGCACCTGCAGGTCGCCGCCGCCATAGGTCTGGCGGCCCTGCGCGGTCAACCGGTAGCTGGTCGGCAGCGACACCGACAACTCGCGGATGTCGCGCCCGGCCCGCACTTCGACGTCGCCGCCGCTGCTGAGCACGCCCTGGGCGAAGCCGCCGTAGTTGATCAGCCCGGCACTGGGGGTGACGCCATCGGCGCCGACCGGATTGCCGACCTGCAGCCACGGCCACCAGGACTGGCCGACGTAGTTGCCGGCCACGCCGGTGCGGCTGCCGTCGCGATCGTATATCTGGCGATTGCCGAGGATGTCGCGCCCGGCCTGCAGCAGCAGGTCGCCGGCGGCCTCCGCATTGGCCTGCGCGCTGACCACCTGGTCGGCGCTGCGGCTGGCGGCGTCGCTGCGCACGATGCGGATGTCGCTGTCGGCCTCGCTGTCGGCGGCGGGCTGGCCGGCGCTGTAGATGCTGGCCGGCGCGTCGGCGTCGGCAAAGCGCAGGTCGCGCGCGGCGGCGATCTGGATGCTGCCGATGCCGGTGCGCACCACGGTCGGCAGCAGTACGTCCTTCTTGCCGTTTTCCTGGTAACGCTGGTGGCCGTCGAGCACCACGTCGGCGTCGCTGTCGGCGCGCAGCGCGTCGGGGCGGATGCCGGCGAAATCGGCGCCGGCGACGATGCGGTAGCGGCTGCTGTCGCCGCCGATCAGGCTGGTGGTGGCGAGCGGCAGCGGATTGCTGGCGTTGGCCTGCAGCGACGGGGTGTTGTGGGTGGCCGCCGGCAGCAGCGGGCCGAGCACCGGCGCGGCGGGCAGGGTCAGCGTGGCCAGGCCGAACACGCCGGCGTTGGACAGCTCGGTGTTGTAGGCGAACAGGTCGAGCAGATAGCTCTGGTAGCCGGCCAGGTAGGTGGAATAGTCGGCGGGCGAGGTCGGCGCGCGCGGCGCCTGCGGCTGGTCGGGGTAGTCCTGGACCGGGTAGCCGTTGTCCGGCGAGTAGCTGTAGATCACCCCTTCCAGCAGGCTCATCGGCAGGCCGCCCAGGTCGTGCGGCTGCTGCAGCATGTCCAGCAACTGCAGGTATTGCCCGTAGTACTGCGCGGCTTCTGCGGGATCGCCGAGGTCGGCCGACGGCGCCGGCAGCAGGCCGTCGATGCTGATGAAGGCGTTGTTGAAGGCGTTGTCGAGCAGCGCCTGATAGGCGTTGGCCGCGCCGCTGTAGGTACCCTGCGGCCCGCCGCCGCCGAACGGGTTGCGCAGCTGGTAGAAGCTGTCGCTGAGGCTGGCCTTGATGGTCACGCCGCCCTCGGCGCGCAGGGTCAGCACCGGCGCGTTGCCGTTGTAGCGGAAGTCCAGCTGGTCGCGGTTGGCGCCGGAGCCGAGGTTCCAGTTGCTCATCACCCGGATCTCGCCGCCGTTGATGGCCGGATCGGGATTGCGCAGCTCGATGCCGGGGCGCGCGCGCAGGTTGGGCAGGTTGCCCAGGCGCGCTTCGAACGCGAAGCCGGGGCGTTGCACGAAGCCCATCAGTGTGCCGGGCGTGCCGGCGCTGTCGTCGGCATAGCCGTAGAACTGGCGATGCGCGGCGTTGGCGCTGTCCGGGGTGAATGCGTAGCGGGTGAGGTAGTCGGCGATCTGCGCCGGCGTGGTGGGCGCGGCCACCGCGTTGCCGGCCAGGTCCGTCCAGCTGCCGGCCAGCAGTGCGCCCTGCGCGTCGTACCAGCCGGCCGGATCGATGATGCCGTCGAAGTGTTTGACCGGATCGGTGCTGGCGTCGGTGGTGCTCCACACCGCATAGGCTTCCAGGCCCACTTCGCGCGCGCCGCGCACGCTGGCGCCGTTGGCCACGGTCACGTTGACCTCGCCGTCGGCCAGGAGCGGCGTGCGGATCTCCACGCTGCCGCCGGACAGGCCGCCGGCGCTGCCGCCGGAGACGTCCAGCACCGCAGCTGCGCCGAGCGCGATAGTGCCGGCCGCGCCGGCCTGCACGTTCTGGTAGCCGTAATCGGCATTGAGGGTGCCGTCGTCGCGACCGCTGCTGCCCAGGGTGATCGTGCCGCCGCGCTTGTCGGCGGCGCTGCCGCGGGCCAGCAGCTGGCCGTCGATCGCCACCCCGTGACGTCCCCACAGCGCGATGCTGCCGCCCTGCGTGCCGGAGGCGTCGATGCTGCCGGCGATGCGGATGTTGCCGTTCGCCGCATCGCGGCCGATCGCATCGGCGCCGCCGTCGGCGGTCAGGGTCACCGCGTCGGCGCGCAGCGTGTTGCCGGCGGACAGCAGCAGGTTGCCGCTGCGCGCATGCAGGTCGATGGCGCCGTCGAAGCCACCGCCGGCCAGCTGCGCGGCCAGCGGATCCAGCGCGATCGCGCTGCCCGAATCGAGCAGGAAGCGGCCGCCGCGGCCCTGCGCGGCGTGGCCGTCGAGGCTGCCGGGCAGGGTCACGGTGCCTTGCGCCGCCGACAGGTTGACGCTGCCGGCATCGGCGCTGCCCACGGCCGACACGTCGATGCGGGTGGAGGCATCGGCGCGCACGTCGCCGGCCGTGGCCTGCAGCGTGACCGTGCCGCCTTGAGTCGGCTTGGTGGTGTCGAAGAACGTGCTGGCCATGCCGGACGCATCCAGCGTGGCGCCATCGTGCAGGCGCAGCGCGCCTTCGCTGCTGCGCAGGACGATGCCGCCGGAATTGGCGCGGATCAGCCCGGTGCTGTCGATGCTGGCGCCGACCAGCGTCACCCGTCCGCCCAGCGGTTGCGCCGTGTTGGCGCTGGCGCCGCCGCCTTGCAGGCGCAGCGCGCCGGCGGTGCGCAGGGTCTGGTCGGCACCGGCGTCGGCCAGCAGCAGCGGGGTGCGCAGGTCCACGTCGCGCGTGCCGAAATCGAACTGGCCGCGGTCGCGCACGTACAGCGTCTGCGCCGCATCCACCGCGACCGCGCCGAACCCGGTCAGCTGCTTGTCGCCGCCGGCGAAGGCGACTTCGCGCCCCTGCAGGTGCAGCAGGCCGCCGCCGGCCACGGTGTCGGCCGGTGCCGCGCTGGCGCCCTGGTTGGACAGGGTCAGCTGATCGGCGCTCAGGCTGACGTCGCGGCCGTCGCCGACGAAGCGGCCGGCGCTGAGGGTGAGCGCGTTGCTGACGCGCAGGTCCAGGCCGCCGGCGAAGTCCATGTCGCCGTAGCTGTGCAGGTTGACCTGTTTCGCCTGCGCGAACTGGGACAGGCTGCCGGCGCCCAGCACCAGGCCGTCGGCCTCGCCGCTGGCCGCCTGCGCGTCCAGCCGCACGTGGCCGGCGCTGGCGTCGATGCGCTGGCCGCGCAACAGCGCGCCGGCATCGATCGCGCTGTCGCCGGTGGAATCCAGGCTCAGCGCCGCGCCGCCGTCGAGCAGCGCGCCGGCGCCGATCTGCAGCCGTGCGCGCGCCTGTGCCGCCTCCGGCACGTTCGCCCGTTCGATCGTGGCCGCGCCGAGGCTGGACAGGCGCACCAGCGCGCCGTCGCCGCTGCTGCCGCCGTCCTCGCCGATCAGCAGCGTCGTGGCCGCGCGATCGCCGCTGCCGCCTTGCGCGCGCAACACGCTGCCGGCGTCCACGCGCAGGCCGCCGTCGGCAGCGTCGCTGGCGGCGGTCGCCAACAGCAGTTCCGGCGCTTGCAGCGCGCTGCCGGCGTCGTTGCTGATCCGCAGCTGTTGCGAGGTGACCTGCAGGCGCGTGCCGTCGGCGCTCTGCTCGCGGGTACCGCCGAGCAGCAGGCTGCCGGCGTTCATCGCGTTGAGCGCGCTCGCCTCCACGCCGACGTAGCCGGCCGCGGCGGTCTGGCCGGCGCCGAGCACCTGCAGCGCGCGCGCTGCGATATCGATCTGCGCGGCGTTGCCGCCGCTGGCCGCGGCGGTGTTCAACGTCGCGCCCAGGCGCAGCGCGTCGCCGGCGGCGAGGATCAGTTGCCCGCCGTCGCGCGGCAGTTGCGGCGTCGCGTTGCCGGCGCCGGCTGCCTGCGCGGCGAAGAACGCATTGGCGCCGGTGCGGGTGTATTCCGAGTACTGGCCCCAGGTCGCCGCCGACTGCACTTCGAACAGCTGGCTGCGCGCGCTGCGGGTGCCGCTCAGGGTATCGACCAGATAGCCGGCGACCACCGCGGTGCCGTCGGCCGCGACCAGGTTCTGCGCGGCGGTGGCGTCGGTGCTGCCGCTGCGCGCGACCACCCGGTAGGCGCCGGGCAGGGTGGCGTACTTGGCCGGCAGCAGCGTGTAGTCGCCGTCCGCCAGGCCGGGCACGCCGCTCAGATGCACGGCGCTGCCGAGCGCGGGCGTGCCGCCCTTCTGTTCGAACGCCGCGTCGCTGGCGGCGACCGGCGTCTGCACCCCGGGCACGATCGCGTAGACCGTGCGGCCGTCCGCGTACAGCGGCACCTGGGTGGCGTTGCCGCTGGCATAGCTGGTGTTGGTCGAGGACAGCAGGTCGCGGCTGCCGCCGGTGCCGGGCACCCACTCGCTGGCCTGCAAGTCGCCGCCGCCGGACAGGTCCACGCGTGCGCCGGGCGCCAGCGCGACGCTGTCGGCGTCCAGCCGGATCTGCTTCTGCGGCGGCGCGCTCAGCGCGGTGCTGCTGCCTTGCGCACTGCCGTCGTAGCGCCACTGCGAACCGTCCACGGTGCTGCCGTACGGCAGGGTCGCGCCTTCCAGCGACACCGAGGTGAGGCTGCCGGCGCCGAGGCTGACCTCCAGCGTTGGCGTCAGTGCGCGCGTGCCGAACACCGCGCGCGTGGCCGCGTCGTCGAGCGCACCGACCCCGAGCAGCAGCCGCCCGCTCGGCGCGCGCAGGCGTCCGTCCTGGGCGATGCGGGTCGCATCCAGCGCCAGGGTGCCGCCGGCCGACAGCGGCAGCGCCGGCGTGTCGCCCTGGGCCTGGATGCGGATGCGGGTCTCGGCGCGGCTGCCGTCGCTGCCGAGCGCGCCGAGCGCGCGCACCAGGAAGGTCTCGCCGCTGGCCGGATACAGCTGCGCGGCGCTGAAGGTCAGATTGCCGGCGGTCAGCAGTTCGCCTGCGCGCGGCGTGGCGATGCCGTTGGCGTCGAGCAGGTAGGCATAGGCCGCGGGCGTATGGAAACGCACTGCGCCGCTGCTGGACAGGCGCGCCTCGCCGACCCCGTCCAGCGCGAACTGGCCGCCGAGATCGATCTGCGCAGCGTTCACCGTCAGCGTGGTCGCGCCGGGCGCCTGCGGCTCGGCCAGCACCGCGGCCGGGCTGTTCGGCGACTGCCAGCCGTTGAGGCCGACGTAGGCGGCGCTCAGGGTGACCTGGCCGCTGTCGGCCAGGCTGCCGAACCCGGTCGCATCGCTCGCCAGCAGCGCATAGCGCGGCGCGTTGAACACCAGCGCGCGCGACAGCGACAGCGCGACGTCGCCGGCGAAACCGACCGCCACCTGCGGGCGCAACGTACCGGTCGGCGACTGGTCGCCGACCAGCAGGGTGTCGATGCCGCTGCCGTCGAGGCGATCGGCGGCGAAGTACAGCGGGCCGGGTGCGGCGGTGGCGTTCGGCAATGGCGCGCCGGGCTGCGCGCCCTGCGGCAGGCGGCTGTCGTGCTGGGTGAAGATCACGCCACTGGGGCCGGACAATACCTGGTTGCTGCCGTCGACCAGTTTCAGCGGCAGCAAGGCCAGGGTGCCGCCGCGGTCCTGCGCGCTGCCGCCGCCGGCGCGGATGCTGCCGTCGAAATACAGGCCGGTGCTGGCGGCCAGGTCCAGGCGCCCGCCGGCGCTGCCCACGGTCTGCGCCTGCAGCGTGTCGCCGCCGCCGATGATGGCGTTGCCGCTGGGCAGGTCCAGCACCGCGCTGGTGCCGGACAGGTCCAGCTGCGCGCCGGCGGCGACCACGATCGCGCCGCTGTCGTTGCTGAGAGTGATGTGGCCGCCGTCGAGCACGCGCCCGCTGCGCGGCCGCACCAGGCCGCTGGCGCCGGGCTGCAGGGCGGCCTGCGGATCGAGCAGGGCGACGCCGGACACGTCCAGGCGGCTGTTCGCACCCAGCCACAGCGATTTGCCCGGTGCCGCATAGGCCTGGCCGCGGTCCACGTCCGGCGCGGCGGACAGGCCGGAGTCGCGCGAGGTGTCGCCGGAGATGGCGATGCTGCCGCCCTGCGCCTGGATGCCGCCCAGCACCTCGACCTGGCCGCGCCCGCCGATGCGCACGTCGGCGCCCGGATCCAGCAGCAGTTGCGTGCCTTCGTCGAGCAGCACGCGGCCGCTGGCGCCGCTCAGGCTGGGATTGCCGGCGACGCGGCCGAGGAAATCGCCGCCGCGCAGCGCGAAATCGGTGGCGGGGCGATAGAACGGATCCAGCTGGCCGAGCGTGGCGTAGCCATTGCCGCCGGCCTGCGCCGCACCGGCGACCACGTCGCTGCCGCTGGCGGCGCCGCGCAGCGCCTGCAGGTTCGGGAGCAGGTTGCGCTGGCTCACCCGCAGCTGGGTGCCGGCGACGACGGTGGCGTCCTGTTCGGCGGCCAGGTCGTAGCCGCCGAAGCTGTTGTCGGCGAAGAAGCCGGCGTCCAGGTGCAGCACGCGCGCATCGCTCGGCGCGCTGCCGCCGATCTGCACGCCGAAGGCGCGCAGGCTCAGCGTGCCGCCGCCGGCGAAGTTGTCCGCGCGCAGGCTGGCCGGGTCGAACTGCAGCAGCCCGGCGCCGTCGGCCACCGGCAGGTCGGCGGTGTAGGTGGGGGAGCCGGCAGTCTCGTTGGACGGACGCACGTAGGTATGCAATGCGATGTCGCCGCCATGGCCGAGCGGCCGCCCGTCGCGCATCGCCAGCGCGCCGTCCTCGTCGACATAGCCGCCGCTGGAGGCGTCCAGCACGGCGCCGGAGGCGATCAACAGCGATCCGCTCTGGTCGACGTTCTGGCCGGTGACGGGATCGGTGATGCGCAGCTGCAACGCGTCGAGGCTGATGCTGCCGCCATCGACGAAGGCGCTGCCCTGCGCTTCGGCGCCGAAGCGGCGGTCGTCGTTGATCCAGCGTCCGCTCACGTCCAGCCGTGCGTCCGCGCCGAGCAGCAGGTCGCCGTGGCCGAGCACCTGCCGCGTGTCCATGGCTCGCCTGGGATCGTCCACGAAGGCGAAGCCGCCGCTGCTCTGCAGCGCGATCTTGCCGGCATGCGCGGTCAGCGTGCCGTCGATCTCCAGACGCTGCGCCTGCAGCGAAATCGCGCCGCCGTCGGCGACCTGCAGCGCCGCGTCGGCAGCGACCTCGATCACCGGCGCGTTGCCGATCGCCAGCGTCTGCAATCCGCTGCCGTTCACCATGCGCGTGGACAGGCGCGACCAGAACAGCGGGTTGTCGCGCTCCTGCGCCGCTGCTGCGCTGCCCGGCAGCGCATCGGCGCGCGTGCCGAGCGCAAGCCCCTGCGGCAGCGCCGCTGCCTCGTCGACGATCAGCCAGCTGCGTTGGTCGCGGGAAATGTCGCCGCCTACCGACAGGCCGATGGTGGCGTTGTACAGACCGATGTCGCTGTCGATGCGCAACGCGCCGCCCTGCGGCAACGTGCCGCTGGCACGTTGGTAACGCCCGGCGAGCGCTTGCGCGGAGAGATCGCCCTCTAGCAGCGCCACGCCCGGTTCCGGTCCGTTGCCGCTGGAATGGCGCCCGAGTTCGATGTTCAGCGCACCGGCGTCGCCGCCTTGCAGATAGTCGCTCTCGTAGTAGCGGCGGCTGCCCAGCAATGGATTGCTGAACTGTTCGCTCACGCCCCAGCGCGTGTGCGCGACGGTCTGCGTGCCGGCCACGCCCAGGTAGCGCAGCGACGGATCCGCGCTGGCCAGGTCGTACAGGCGGCCGTCGGCACCGAGCAGGCGCGGCGTTTCGATCATGCCGCCGAGCATGTGCACGTAGCCGCCGTCCATGTTCACCTGCGCGCCGGGCGCGATCACCAGGTCGCGCGCGCCGATGTTGATGGTGCCGCCGTCGAGCAGCATCTCGTCGATCGTGCGCGGCACCTGGTCGACGTAGCCCTGCGCATTGAGCAGCGGGCTGCCGACCCAGGCCTGGCCATCGGCGCGCACGCCGCTGGCGCGGCGATCGAACTGCAGCGCCTGGCGGAACAGCGCGCCGTCGCGTTGCAGCGGCGCGTCGGCCAGTTCGTTCTGGCCCACGCGCGGAATCTGGATCAGGTTGCTGCTCATCGCCTGTCGCACGTCGGCGATGCCGGACACGTCGAGCTGCGCGCCGCTAGCGATCATCAGCCGGTTGTTGAGTTGCGGACGACCCTGCAACCGAGTGACCTCGCTGCCCAGGCCGATCAGGTCCACGGTGCCGCCCGGGGCGAAGGTGAGCGACTGCTCGCGCAGCTGCACCTGTGCGCCGGCCAGGATCATCCTGGGACCGAGGAAGGCCAGATCGGCGGCGCTACTGGAGGTGGTGGTCTCGCCATCGTGCTCGGGCAAGGTGGCGGTGACCGAACCCGGGGCCAGTTCCAGCGCGCCCCCCTTGTAGTTGGCCAGCGCATCGCCGCCGGCTGTGGCTTCCTGGTTGATCGCCAGCAGCATCACGCTGCCGGGGCGGCTGATGCTGGTGGTGGCCTGGACCAGGCTGCGTTGCTGCACGTCGTAGCCGACCAGTGTCGCGTTGCCGCGGGTCGCCGCGATCGTGCCGCTGTTGTCCAGCGTGCCGACGGCGGAGCGGTCGCTGCCGCTGGGCGAGAAGAAGCCGCTGAAGCCCAGCGGCATGATGTTGCCGCTGCTGGTGCCGAGCAGCGTCTGCAATTCCTGCGATTGCCGCAGGCCCAGCACCGCCGCCAGCAGCGCCTGCCCGTCCTGCGCGGTCACCGTGCCGGCGTTGCTGACGTTCGGCGCGGCGATCAGGGTATAGCCCTGGCTGCCGCTGGCGATGCGCGCGCCGCTGTCGATGCGGATGTGGCCCGGGGTCTGCCCGGCGGCCATGCTGTCCAGGCCGGTCAGCACCGTGCCGCTCTGCCCGGTAGTGCCGAACAGGCCGCGGGCGAGGAAGGTCTGGTCGCTGAGCGCGCGGTTGGCGTCGAACAGATCCAGCGACGACACCAGCAGCGAATGCACGTTGACCTGGCTGGCGCCGCCGAACAGCACGCCGTTGCGGTTGAGCAGATAGACCTGGCCCGGCGCCTGGATGCGGCCCAGGATTTTGCTCGGCGCCGCGCTCGGGTCGTTGACCCGGTTCAGCGCGATCCACTGCGCCGCGTCGCTGCCGCCGGCCGACTGGTCGAACTGCAGCACGGTGCGGCTGCCGACGTTGAACGTCTCCCAGTTGAGGATCGCCTTCTTCTGGGTCTGCTGGATGGTGACCTGGGTGTCGCCGCCGACCGTCTGCTGGGTCGGCGCGTGCGCGCCCAGCCAGACGTTGCGCTGACCCAGGCGCGGATCGTCGCTGCGTACCGCGCCCGGATCGATGACTGCGCCGTCGGGCAGCTGCAGGCCGCCCTTGCCCAGGCCATCGGGGACCATGCCGGCTTGCGCGGCCTGCGCCGCGGCGCGCGCGGCGGCCTGGGTCGCGTCCAGGGCCTGGCGCGCCTGCGCGGCGCGCTGGAACGCCTGCAGCGAGGTCTGCGCCAGCTTGCTGGCCGCCGCCGATTGCAGGCCTTGCTGCTGCGCGGCGGCCGCGGCCTGTGCGCCCGGATCGGCGCCGCGGCGCACGAACGGACTGCTTTGCGCCTGGCTGCGGCCGACCAGGGCGGCCGAGATCGCCACGCTGAGCAGCAGCAGGCGAAGGGGACGGCGGGGGCGGCGGCGGTTGCGGGGCATGGCGGCGATCTCGGTAGCGGCGCGTCAGCGCGCCGGAGCGAACGGAGTGGGGAGGTAGCGCGGTTGCGGCCGCTGCGGCACCAGCGAGCGGCCGTAGGCATCGCCGTAGCGCTGGCGCAGCGCGGCCGGCGTGGGTTGCCCGCGCTGCAACGGATCCAGCGTGGTCGCGGCGGCGGCCAGCGGCACCGCGCCGGGGCGGGCGCTGGCGGCCGCGGCGCGCAACGCCTGGTTGAGGCAGTCCAGGTGGCCGGCGACGTCCTCGCCGATCCGCACCTGCACGCATGGCGCAGTCGCCGCGGGCGTGGCCGGCGCGGCGTGCGCGTGCAGTGCCAGCGCGGCCAGCGCGAGCGATGCCAGCGCGGCGCCGCGGTGGTTCATTGGGGCGTGTCCTGCAGCGCCGTAGCCGTTGCTGTGGTCGCGGTGGCGCCGGTGCAGGCCTGGGTCTGCGCGTGCTGCTCGGCCAGGCGGTCTTCCAGGGCGCGCACGCGGTTCTCGCGGGTCACCCGGGCCATGCCGAACATCTCGCGGCCGTGGCTGCGCACGAAGCGCACGAAGGCCGGGTCGCGGTACAGCGCGGCCAGTTCGCGCGCGGTGGCGTACAAGGCCTCGCTGCCGCTCGCGCACTGCGCCATCCGCGCGCGCTGGCGCTGCAGTTCCGCCTGCAGCGTCGCCTGCGTCTGCGCCTGCTGCGCCGCGGCCTGCGCGGTCCTGGCCTGCGCCTGTTGCTGTTCGCGCTGTTGCGCCAGCGCCGCGTCGCGTTCGCGTTGGGCCTGTTGCAGTTGCCGCTGCAGCGCGGCCTCGCGGCCCGGATCGGCACCTGCGGCGCGTGGCGCTGGCGTTGGCGCGGCGCGCAGCGCATCACGCTCGCGTTCGGCGGCGGCGGTGGCCAGCTGCTGCTGCACCAGGTCCGCTTCGGCCTTGCGCAGGCGCGTGCCGGTTTCGCGCAGCGCTTCGCGCAGCCGCGTCTCGGTGCTGTCCTGGGCGTGCAGCGGAGCGGCGGCGAGCAGCGTCGCCGCCAGCACGACGCAGGCCAGGGAGGAGGGAAGGCGCAGCATGCTCAGAACTCCGTGCCGAGGTCGAGCTGCAGCAGGTCAACCGCGAACGGCGGGCCGGACACCTCGTTGGCGCTGAGCCAGCGCAGGCCGACCCAGGTGTTGCGCGCCAGCGCATAGTTGCCGCCGACGATCAGCCCACGCGCATTGGTGCCGCCCAGGTGGAAATCCGAATCGGTGAAGCCGTCCGGCACCGCGTCCGATTCCAGGTACTTGTAGCCGACGCTGACGTTCCAGTCGCCAGGCTTGACCGGCTTGGGCTGGCCGACGGTGAAATTGAGGTAGTAGCCCATGTCGCCGCCATCGAACACGCCCTGGTCGCCGAGGTTGTTGACCGGGCCGAGCGAGCGCACGCGTGCGGCGTTGTAGCGGGTGTTCTTGACCACGTCGGCTTCGACCAGCACCGCGACCGGGGCGAACTGGTCCAGCTGCAGCTGCGCGTGCAGGTCGGCCACGCCGAACTTGCTGGCATAGCCGTAGTACTGCAGTTGCGGCCCATTGGGGTTGGCGCTGTCGGCGACGATGTCGCGCAGCGCGAACAAGGTGTTGCCGAACTGCTGGAACTGCGGCCGCGCACCGTCGGTGTCGCAGCTGTCGGCCGAGCTCGGCGCCAGGCACGGCGACGAGCGTTTGCCTTCGAACTGGTCGTACTGGAAGTAGCCCAGGCCCACGCGCAGCGCCATCGCGTCGGCGAAGCGCCACTGCATGCCCAACTGCGCGCCGTACATCCACTTGTCGCGGCTGCGGGTCTTGCTGGTGCTGGTGGAACCGAAATCGAACTCGGTGTTGTAGACCGGGAACAGGCCGGCGCTGATCCACGGCGCGAACGCCGCATCGGCGTCGGCCAGGTCGTAGCGCGCGGCCACGCCGTCGAAGTTGAGGTCGTTGTCGAACACCAGCTCGCTGCTCCAGAACGGATTGGCGAAGCGGCCGAACGACAGGGCCAACCCGTCGAGGGGCGTGAGCTGCAGCGCGGCGCGGTCCAGCCACAGCGAATACTTGGACAGGTTGCCGTTGCCGCCCAGGGTCTGGTTGGTGGATACCGGGCTGCGGTCGCTGCCGGTGGCCAGGCGCAGGTCGGCCTGCACCCAGTCGGCGATCTGCGCGCTCACCCCGAGCCGCGCACGCACGCGCATGCGGCTGCGGTTCTGCGTGGTGTTGAGGAACGGGGCGTTGTTGCTGCCGACCGTATCGAAGCCGGAGCCGGCATTGATGGCGCCGAAGTTGGGGAAGGTCGCGTAGTTGTCGTCGGCGTTGAACACGCCTTCGCCGCGCACCCGCAGGTCGCCGTACACGCGCACGCGCTGGGTCCATTCCGGCAGCGCGCCGGGCGCGGCCCAGCCTTCGGACTTGGCCTGCGCGGTGACTTCGGCGCGCAGCTCGTCCTTGATCTGCTGGCGCACCGGCTCGGGCACGTACGGCACCACCACCGCGCCGGGCTGGGTCGTGTACGCCGCGGCGCCGGCCAGTGCCGGCGTGGGTGCCGCGGTGGCGGAGGCCTCGCGGATCAGGTCGTCGGCCTGGGCGCGGGTCATCACGCCTTTGGCGACCAGCAGGTCGATCAGCCGCAGTGTGACCTGCGGGTTGATCTGCGCAGGATCGATCGCGGGCGCGGCGGACTGGGCCATGGCCGCGGCCGGCGCCAGCAGGAGCGCCAGCAGCGCCAGGCGCAGCCGGGACGGACGGGGGAAGGAAGACGGAGTGGTCATGCGGGAGTCCTTGGTGCGAAACGCGGCGTCAGCCCGGCGCCAGCGCGCCGATGCGCAACTGGATGGGTTGGGGAAGGGAGGCGGGCGGCGGCTGCGGCAGCGGCTGGTCCTGCAGCGCGCGCACGATCGCCGCGTCCAGTTCCGGCTTGCCGGCCGAGGTGAGGATCTGCAGGCGGCCGATGCTGCCGTCCGGGTTCAGCCACAGCGCCACGGTGGCGCTGTAGCGGCCCTTGCGGGTGCGCTCGTCGCGCTGCAGCAGCTGCTGCACCGCGCGCTGCACGCTGGCCGCATAGCTGCCGAACGGGCTGCCGCCGCCGCCCTTGCCGCCGATGCGGGTGCCGCCGCCATCGCCGGCCTGCAGGCCGAAGGCGTTGTCGCCGGGACCGGCCGGCGCGGTCAGCGGATCGCCGGGCGGGGTCGGCTCGGCGTCCGGCTTCGGTTGCGGCGTCGGCTCGGCGGCCTGCAAGGGCTGCGGCCGTTCCTGTGGTTTGGGCGGCTGCGGATCGGGCTTGGGCGGCGGCGGAGGCGGCGGGGGCGGCAGCATCACCTGGGTGATGCGCGGCGGCTGCGCGCGCGTCGGCGTCGCCTGCTGCGGGCGCAGCAGCAGGGAGACCAGCCAGCCGAGCAGCAGCAGTGCGAGCAGCGCGGCGCCGACTTTCAGCCAGCGCCGCGGCGGCTCGGTGTACTGCAGGGGATCCATCGTGTTCACTCAGCCGGCCGCCGGGCGTTGCGTGGCCAGGCCGATCGAGGCGATGCCGAGCCGGCTGCACAGGTCCAGCACCGCCATCACCTTCTCGTACTGCACGGTGCGATCGCCGCGCAGCATCACCGGCAATTCGGCATCGCTGGCCAGCGCGTTGCGCAGCTGCTGTTCCAGTTCGCTCATGCTGACCGGCACCGCGTCCAGGCTGACCTGGCCGTTGTTGTCGATCGCGATGACCTTGGTCTTGGGCTCGGACAGCGGCTTGGCCGCGCTGGCCTTGGGCAGTTCCACCTTGATGCCCTGCACCGCGGCGGTGGTCATGATGATGAAGATCACCAGCAGCACGTACGCCAGGTCCAGCATCGGCGTGATGTTGATGTCGTCGTAGGGCTTCTTGCCTTGGACCTTCATCGGCTCAGCCTCCGCCCGCGCGGACCGGCGCGTCGCCGGCATAGTCTTCGGCGATGCGTTTTTCCAGTTCGTCGACGAACACCTGCATGTCCGCCGAGACCGCTTCGGCCTGGCTGAGCAGGTAGTTGTAGCCGAACAGCGCCGGGATCGCGACGGCCAGGCCGGCCACCGTGGCCAGCAGCGCGGCGGCGATGCCGGGCGCGATCGCGTTGATGTTGACGTCGCCGGCCGCGGCCACCGCGGCGAAGGTGATCATGACCCCGACCACGGTGCCGAGCAGGCCAAGGAACGGACCGCCGGAGATGGCGATGGTCAGCAATACCATGCCCTTGTGGATGCGCTGGCCTTCGCGCACCGCGGCCGCGTCCAGCGCCGAGCGGATCGCCGCGATCGACTGCGTGCGCACGACAGTGGTGCCGCTGGCCTGCAGGCGTTCGCGCAGTTCCTGCTGGCCGACCTGCAGCAGCCGCGCCAGGTTGGAGCGCACGCCGGCCGAGGTGCCGAGCTGCTGCCAGTGCGGCGCATGCAGCGGATGCGCGGCCACCTGCTGGCGGTAGGCGTGGAGGAAGCGCGCGTTGGCGCCGGCGGTGGCGTTGAGGTACAGGCCCTTGCGCACCATCACCCACCAGCTGATCAGCGCCATCACCGCCAGGATCCCGATGACCGCCCACGCGTCCGGCGTCAGCGCGGCGATCAGGATGCCGAAGTAGTTGTGGCCGGCATCGCCGGAATGCTGTTCGACCGGATCGAAGCGCAGCAGCCGCGCGTCCACGCCCTGGCTGCGCGCCGCCGCTTCGATCGCGCCGATCGCGCGCGCGTTCCTGGTGATTTCGACCTCGTCGAGCAGGCCGATGAAGTTCGGCCGCGCCGCGCCGGGTTCGCCGCCGAGCAGCAGGCCGCCGCTGCCGGCCGGCAAGGCCACCGCGGTCTCGCCGGCGGGCTGGCCATTGACGAACAGGGTCGCGGTCTTGCCGTCGCTGCGCAGCGCCACATGCGCCCAGGCATCGGCCGGCAGCGCGGTGGTGGCGGCGATCTGCGCGGTCGCGCCGAACTCGGCCAGCACGCGGCCTTCGTCCAGGCGCAGGGTGAGCACGCCGGGCAGCGCCAGCAGCACGCCCGACGCAGTGGCGCTGGCCGGCTTGGCCCACAGCGACACGGTTGCCGGCTGCGCCGCCGGCCAGGTCAGCGAGGCCGAGGCCGGTACCGTCACCGGCGCGCGCCCGTCCAGGCGCAGGCCGGCGCCGATCAGCGCGGTGTCGGCCAGGGTCGGCGCCGTGGCGGCGTTGTTGGCGTAGGCGGTGCTGTCGGCGCCGGCGGCTTGCGTGCTGGCGAAGTGATACACCGCGACGGTGTCGGCGTCGTAGCTGCCCTTGGCGTCGCTGCCGCCGCTGGCCTCGGGGTTGCCGAAATAGACGTACAACGGCGTGCTCGCATTGGCCGGCAGCTCGGGCAGATCGACCCAGGCCAGCGCCACCTGGTCGACCAGGCCGTCGTACTTCTCGAAGTGGTACTTCAGCGGCGTGCGGTCGTCGCCGGCGACGAAGCGCACGTCGCTGCCGTCGGCCTTGGCATCGGCGAAATTGAAGTTGCCCGCATGCAGGCGCACCAGCACCTGGGTGCGCCCGGACGGCTGGCTCAGCGCCGCACCGGTGGACGTGGTGTCCAGGGTGAGCTTGGCCCGATAGTTCCACTTGCCGTCCCACCATGTCGCGGCCATCGCCGGCAATGCGAGCAGCAGCAACCCCAGCAGCACGAAAATACGCAGTCTGATCACGATCTACCCCGATTGATGTTTGAACGACGCCGGCGTCAGAACTCGCTCCACAGCCGGAACAGCACGTTGATGTCTTTCTGCTTGTGCCCGCCGGGGCTGGATAGCGGCGCAGCCACTTCCAGCGCGCCGTTGAGATGCGCGAAGGCCTTGAAGGCCGCGCCCAGTCCGGTCGCAACCAGGGTCTCGCTGACCGACTGCTCGGGCAGCGGGTCGTGGATGCGCGCATAGCCGGCGTCGACGAACGCGTGCACGCGCGCTTCCTGCACCATGCGCCCGGCCGCGGAGGCGAACGAGGGACTGCGCAGTTCGAACTGGCCGGCGGCGCCGTAGTCGCCCAGCGCCTGGCTTTCGCTGTAGCCGCGCACGCTGTCCATGCCGCCGATGCTGAATTGCTCGTTGCTGATCAGCGGCTCGGACGCCAGCTGGGTCTGCAGCCGCGCATACCACTGGTAGTCGCCGCCGAAGCTGCGCGTGCGCGAGGCATCGGTGCGCAGGTGGAAGAAGTTGGAGCGCGCCTTGTAGCGCTTGATGTCGAAGCGCGCGCTGTCGTCGCCGACGCCGCGCACGTTCATCGTCGCGGTCAACTCCAGCGTGTCGGTGCCGCGCGGCCGGTTCCAGGTGGCGTTGTAGGCGGCGCTGAGCGGCAGGTAGCGGATCGGCGCGGAGCTGCGGTCGCCGCCGAACAGGGTGTCTTCCTTGAAGTCCTTGTAGTCGGCGCCGATGCTCAGGCTATGGAAGAAGCCGGCATCGGCCGGCAGCGCACGGATCAGGCGCAGGCCGGACAGGCTGCCGTTGCCGATCACGTTGAAGCCGCCGATCGCGGCGACCTCGCTGTCGCTGCGCACCGTGTAGCCGAGCAGCGACCACGGCGATGCGCCGAAGCGCGCCAGGTACGAGGCGGAAAAGACCCTTGCATCGGACGGCCGCTGCGGCGCGGTCTGCGCCGAGAAGGTCAGGCTGTGGCCGCGCTGCCACAGATTGTCGTAGCGCACCGAACCGCTCAGCCGCAGTTCCGAGGTGTTGGCGCTGTTGCGGTTGTTGAGTTCCAGGCTGCCGTGTAGCGGCAGCGTGTCCTCCACGTTCAAGTCCACGTCCACCGTGTTCGGCTGCGCGCCGGGTTTGACGTCGGGGGTGACGCGGCGATCCGCCCACTGGTTCAGCGCGACGATGTCGCGCTGCACGGCGTTGAAGTCGGGCACGGTGCCTTCCCGCAGCGACGGCGCGCCGTCGGCGATGGCATCGGGAGAAAAATAGTCCGCGCCATTGACCCGCAGCCGGCCGATGCGCTGCTCGCTGACCTGCAAGGTGACCAGGCCGTTGCCCGCATCCTGCGCGGGAATGGTCACCGCCACCGTGGCCAGGCCCTTGCCCGCGTACAGCGTCTGCAACGCGGCGCGCGCCGCTTCCACATCGGCCTCGCTGCGCTGCGGGCCGAGGAACGGATACACCGCGCGCTCGATCTCCGTTGCGCTCAATTCGCTGTTGCCGACCACCTGGTAGGCCATCACGTCGAAACGCGCGGTCGGCGCGTCTGCGGCGAAGGCGCACGGCACGCCGCACACGGCCATGCCGAGCGCTGCGAAGATTCGCAACTCCATCTGAAAATATCCCCTGACGTCGGCGCGCGGCGCGATGCCGCCTAGGAAGACCGCCTCAATGCGGCGAGGACCATAGGAGCGCTAAATGACTATCCGCGAACGCTTTTATGACGGCGTGTGTAAGGTGTTTGCCATAGATGGCGGAAAAGTGCCGAAGGATGAAATATGAATTCGCAGTGCATCAACATAATCCGCGGCCAGCGCCAGGCTGCGTATGGCGACGGGCAGTGATTACCGCGCGGTGACTCGATCAGGCGTGCACGCAGCAGCACAGCGGCGCCGGCGCGACTTGTCTACGAGATCGTCCGCGCCGCGGCCACGCGACGACAGGAATCGGTCGCGCTTAAATGCGAGGTAACGTTCACCAGCGCAGCCGGATGCTTCCTGCCGGTGGCGGTCAGCCCCCGCGGTATCGTCCTGGTGCTGCACCAGGCACGACACCACAGGCGCGGCGTCGACCACATTGTCGAATACGACAGGTCGCTTTTGCCGGCCATCCGCCGCCGCCCACTCGGTCAGTCTTGGCGACCATTGGTTTTCTCGTTTCTTCGCGGCCACCCAGCCTGTGGTCGGCGATGTTCGACCACGGCGCGATCGCTGGCGACCGGGGCATGTCGATTGCGGCAGCCGATCCATGTAGACATTTCACCGCTGCGGGCTGCATCGGACATGGCCGTTGCGCGGTGCTTCCTGCGTATCGACCGTACAGCGTTGACACCCTCGCCACGGATATCGATGATCTGACGGGGTGAAGCGCTGACTGGGGAGTCGAGCGTGCTGCCATACCGCCTTCGGGAATTGCGCAATCTCGTCGCTGCCGCAATGGCGCTGTCTTGCGTGGGCTGCGCGATGGTGACGGTCTCCTCCGGCGCCGACCAGGTGGTCGTCAGCGGCATGTTCGGAGCGCGCATCAAGACATTGGGCATGGCGCCGGTGGCGATCAGATCCCAGGGCCTGGGCGTGTCGCAGACCGCGCATGCGTTCAGTGCGGGCTGGTATTCGGAGGTGGGCGTCTATGCGCCTGCCGATATGGACGAATGCCGTGTCGTCCTGCTTTCCACTACCGAGCAGGAGGCGCGGCATCTGGTCGACATCCTGCATGCCGGCGGTACCGATGTTTCGCAGATCTGCATCGACCAACAAGGAGTGTCGCGATGAAAGCATGTCCGAGTCTGTGTGTGGCGCTGTGCGGCCTGCTGGCTGGTTGCGCGCATCTGGAGCAGGCGCCGCTGGTGTATGCGTCCAAGACGTCGTTCGGCGTGGATATCTCCAGCGCGTCGACCGAAAATCCGGGGCTTTCGGTGAACCTGGGCTACAAGCAGGTGGATGCCGCCTATGTTCCGGTCGCGGTCGCCCGTGCTTGCCGCGAACCATATGCCAGCGGCGCCAGCGCTCAGCCCTGCACCGGCCCGCAGTACCAAATGCAGCTGATCACGGGTAGTGCAAGGGTGGGGCAGGCCGGGCCGGAAGGATTGAGCGAGGAAGCCAGGATCGAGGAGGCCGGCAAGGCCTACCTGAGCTATACCAAGGCGCTCGAAGGCGAAGCCCGCGCGAAGGAACTCCTGGACGTCGCCGAACTGCAGCTCGGGCAACTGCGCGATCGCCATGCGACGTTGAGCGACCAGAAGAAGCAATACGAGCAATACGCGGCGGAGGTGAAGTCGCTCGGCGACCTGAGTGCGCAGGCGGGCCAAACCGACCTGGGCATATCCGACGAGAGCGCAAGGAAGAAGGACGCCGCCGAGAAGAACGCAGCCAAGTACAAGCTGGACGAAGAGCAGCTCGCCTTTCTGAACAACTACGAGAAGGCCGAAAAAGCGGCGCGGGACGCGGCCAGTGTCGCGCGCTCGGAATATGTCACTCGGCAGAACCAGGTGCAGTTGGAAGCGCTCAAGCTCAAATCGGCGAATTCGAAGGTCGCGCAAAGCAACCTCGGCGACTCCTACTCCGTTTTCGGCAGTTTCGACGGGTCGAGCGCGACGGAGAGTACGGGCAAGGCGTCGATCGGTTTGGGAAAGATGTTTTCGACCGGCGTCGCTGCGCAGAGGCTGGCAAGTGGCATATCCACGATGGCTTGCTACGATTTGATCAAGAACAAGCTGTCCTCGGCCGTTTCGCCAGCGGACTTGGAGAAGCTCCTGCAGCGGTGCGAGTGAGCGCAGCAGGCGCGGTTGCGCTGCAACGCTTGGCGATACGATTGCGGCGGCCGCCGCGCTACAGCAACCCGTCGCGCTTGACCGCGAGATAGCGTTCCACCAGCGCGCCCGGCAGCTCCTCGCCGGTGACGTCGAGCACCATCACGCCGTGGCTGCGCAGCGCGTCGTGGGCGTCGCCGCGTTGTTGCAGGTAGCGCGCCACCGCGCCGGCCTGCACCGCCTGCTGCAGGTCGTGCACGTCCTGGCGCAGCGCCTGGTCCAGCGCGTGCTCGCGCAGGCTGGCCACGCACACCAGATGCCGGCGCTGCAGCAGCCGCACCGCGGCGAGCAGGTCTTCGATGTCTTCGTCGCGCACGTTGCTGATCAGCATCACCAGCGAACGGCGGCGCTGGCGCAGCGACAGTTCGGTCGCCGCGGCCAGGTAGTCGGTGGCCACCGCCTGCGGCTGCAGGTCGTAGCTGGCGCGCAGCAGCGCATCGACCGTGCCCATGCCGCGCTGCGGCGCGACCCAGCGCGCGTCGCCGCCGCTGGCCATCAGCCCCACCGCATCGCCCTGGCGCAGCGCCAGGTACGACACCACCAGCGCGGCATTGAGCACGTTGTCGAAATGCGCCAGGCCGCTCTCGCTGGCCATCATCCGCCGGCCGGTGTCGATCAGCATCAGCAGCTGCTGGTTCTTCTCGTCCTGGTACTCGCGCGAGATCAGCTTGCGCGCGCGCGAGGTGGCCTTCCAGTCGATCTGGCGCAGGCTGTCGCCGACGCGGTACTCGCGCATCTGGTGGAAGTCGGTGCCTTCGCCGCGGCGCCGCTTCAGGTGCGCGCCGACCAGCCGCGACGCCTGTTCGGCGCTGAACAGGGCGAAGCGGGTCAGCGGCGCGAAGTTCGGATACACGCGCACGGTCTGCGCCGCGCCGGCCACGCGCCGCTGCCACCACAGGCGCCAGGCCGAATGCAGGCGCAGATGGGTGCCGGGAAATTCGAAGCGGCCGCGCGCGGTCGGACGCAGCCGGTAGGTGAGATGGGTCTCGCTGGCCGCATGCAGGGTCACCCGCCGGGGCAGGCCCTGCATCCACCAGCCGCTGGGCACCAGGTCGAACACGTCCAGCGTCTGCCGCTGCGCGCTGTCGAGGCGCAGCCCGGCCTCGCGCTCCACGCCCAGCGGCAAGGCCTCGGGCAATTCGCGGCGCACCTGCGGGGTAGGGCTGCGCCACAGCCGCCACGCATCGACCGCCGCGATCACGCCGATCGCCACGCCCAGCGCCTGCCACGGCCACAGCGCGACGACCTGCAGCGCCGAGGCCAGGCCGCACAGCGCCCATAGGCCGAGCAGGGCTAGCAGTGGCGGGGCGGGTCTCATGGATGAGTGGCCGGGAGTGGGGAATCGGGAATAGGGAATCGCAACAGCGCGGCGCGTGCACGCATGGCCGCACTGGCAGCGGTCCGGATTCGATCAGGGAATGCCGGCGTCGCCGCCGGTGCAGGCTTTGCCGATTCCCCATTCCCGATTCCCCACTCCCGGCTCATTTCCGCGGCGCCTCCACCTTCGCCAGCAGCGCGCCCAGCGCGTCGTCGGCGCTCTGGCCTTCGATCTGCAGTTCCGGGGCCAGCGCGATGCGGTGGCGCAGCGCCGGCTTGGCGATGTCGCGGATGTCGTCGGGGGTGACGAAGTCGCGCCCGGACAGCACCGCCTGCGCGCGTGCGGCGCGGATCAGCGCGATGCTGCCGCGCGGGCCGGCGCCGAGGGCGATGCCCGGCCAGCTGCGGGTGGCGGCGACGATGCGCACCGCGTAGTCGATCACCTGCGGGTCCACCACGATCGCGGCGGTGCCCAACTGCATCGCCACCACGTCTTCGGCGCCGAGCACGCGCGGCACCTGCGTCAGGTCGAAGTCGCCGGCGCTGCGCCCGGTGGTGACCGCTTCCACCATGCGCTTCTCGTCTTCGAGCTGCGGATAGTCGATCAGGATCTTCAGCAGGAAGCGGTCCAGCTGCGCTTCCGGCAGCGGATAGGTGCCTTCCTGCTCGACCGGGTTCTGCGTGGCCAGGGCCAGGAACGGCGGCGCCAGCGGAAACGATTTTCCTTCGATCGTGACCTGGCCTTCCTGCATCACTTCCAGCAGCGCCGACTGGGTCTTGGCCGGGGCGCGGTTGATCTCGTCGGCCAGCAGCAGGTGGGTGAACACCGGGCCGCGGCGGATCTTGAAGCTCTCGGTCTTGGGGTCGTACACGGCATGGCCGCTGACGTCGCTGGGCATCAGGTCGGGGGTGAACTGCACGCGCGCGTAGTTCAGTTCCAACGCCTGCGCCAGCGCGCGCACCAGCAGGGTCTTGCCCAGTCCGGGCACGCCTTCGATCAGCACGTGGCCGCCGGCCAGCAGCGCGATCAGGATCTGCTCGAGCACCTCCGGCTGGCCGATGAAGGCCTGGCCGACCGCGTCGCGGATCGCCTCGACGCGTTCGATCAGGGCGGGGCCGGTGAGGGGGGCGACGGATTCGGCGGGGGCGGTGGTCATAACTGGTTTCTCATCTGGACGAGGAGGCGAATGCGATCGCGGAAGGCGGCGTGTTGCTTGGGCGCTGGCGCCTGCAGCGCCTGTTCGACCTGCGCCGGCGACAGGTTCAGGCGTTCGGCGATGGCCGCGGCCTGGGCGGGACCCTGCAGCGCCGCGGCGAGCGGCGCGCGGCGCCGCAGCCGGGTCAGGAACGCCTGGCGCATCGCCGCGTACAGCAGCGCGGACTTGCCGTAACGGAACAGGTGCTCGCCGCTGGCGCGCACGTGCTCCAGCAGCGAGCGGCGGTCGCCGGCCGGCGAGGCGCGCAGCGGGCCGAAGCGCTGCATGCGCGACCAGAGCCAGGCCAGCAGCATCAGCAGCGCCGGCAGCCAGGCCGGCCAGCCGCGGGTGAACAGCGTGCGCCACAGCGACGGCAGTTCGGCGGAGTAGATCAGGTAGATGGTGCCGTGGCCGTAGTTGGGCGCCAGGATCTGCCGCGCCAGCAGGCGATGCGGCACGTCGCGCAGGCCGCCGCTGGGCGGGGCGGGCGGCGCCTCGAGCGCGTCGTCGCCCAGGCGGCTGCCGCCGTTGCTGCCGTTCTGCAGGAAATCCATTTCCGCCAGCAGGTCCACGTAGCCGTCGCCGTACGGCAGGCGCGCGTAGGCGTAGTCCTCGTCGCTGCCCCACAGGTTGCTCGCCGCGTCGTAGTCGACCTGGAAACGGCGGCCGTTGCAGAACTCGCTGTGTTCGGGCTGCCCGGGAACGGCCAGCTTCAGGCAGTGGTCCGGCTTGCCGTCCTCCAGCGCGACATCGAGCGCATCGAAGATCGGCAGCTTGGCGGTGGCGTCGTCCTCGTCGGCCGCCGGCGTGCGCAGGATCAGGTGGCCGCCGCGCTCGACCCAGGCCAGCAGCGCATCGCTGTCGGGCTTGCTCAGCGCGCGCGGGTCGCCGAACAGCAGCACGCTGTCGTGCGGCTGCAGGCGCATCGCCGCCAGGTCCAGGCGCTGCCGCGATTCGGCGCGCGCGCCGTCGGCGCGCAGGGTCTGGCGCAACGCATACAGCGGGTTGTACGCGGCCTCGCCGCGCGGCGGCAACGCCAGCTCGCGTTCGGCGCGTTCGTAGCGGCCCAGGAACCAGGCCGCCAGCACGCTGGTCACCAGCAGCCCGAGCAGGAAGATCAGCGCATTGCGGGTGCCGCTGTTCATGCGCGCCACCGGTACTGCTGCTGCAGGTCGTCGAGCAAGCCGGCGAAGGCGTCGTCGTCGGGCAGGCGCCCGGCGTAGGCGGCGTATTGCCAGGTGCGCACCATGCGCGCGAACAGGCTGCGGTCGGCTTCGTCGGGCAGGCGCCTGGAGGCGCGCAGGCATTGCGCCTCGGTGGCGCCCGGCGGCAGCACCAGGTTGGCCCGTTCGCACACGGTCGCCACGCTGGCGCGGTACAGCAGCGCCAGCGCGTCGCGCTGCCTGCCCTCGCGCCACAGCCGGCGCGCGAGGGTGGCGACGTCGTCCGGCAGCGGCTCGGCGGTCAGCACCGGCGCATGCGCCACCGGCGTCTCGACCGGGGCACGCCTCCGCACGCTGCCGCGCATCCACGGCAGCCAGTGCTTGGCGGTCAGCAGCAGCACCAGCACCAGCATGCCGGCCAGCAACCACATGCCCCATTCGCCGACGAACGCGAACACGGCCGCCACGCTCGCCAGCAAGCCCTTGCCGAAGCGCGGATCGAGCTTGGCGGGATCGGCTTTCTTCTCGTCGTCGTCGCTGCGGTCGCGCTTCTTCCAGTAGCCGATGCTGCGCTTGCCCGACAGCAGTGGATCTTCATAGGCACGGTCTGCCGCGCGATCGAAGCGCGCGTCGGCGGCGGGAACGGTGTTGAAGATGTCGTCGAGCGCGGCCGGCTCGGCCGCGTCATCGTCGGTGTCGTTGTCCTTCTCCGGATCTTTGATGTCGTACGGATCGCTGGCGGCATCGGCATCGGCTTGCGACGGGGCGGGGGGCAGCGCGTGCGAGTCGGTCGCGACCGGGCCTTCGCTGCCCGGCGCTGCGCTTTGCGCGCGCAGCGCGGCGCCGGGTGCGCCGAGCAGGACCAGCGCCAGCAGCAGCGGCGCGGCGCCGCCCAGCCGATCGCGCAGCCGGCGCAGCGCCATTTCCACGTCCCAGGCTTCGATCTCGGTGCGGCGGTTGAGGTACAGGCCGAAGCCGGCGCCGACGAAGAACGGTTCGATCAGCGTCATTCCCAGCCAGCCGAAGGCATTCAGGCCGATGTCGGCCCAGGCCGGGTTCTCCTCGCCGACCAGCGCCCACGCCGCGCGCACCGTTTCCGGCAGCAGGTCCACCGGCACGAACATCAGAATCGCGGCGATGCAGGCCAGGCACAGCATCAGCTCGAAGTGCCAGCACACGCTGGCCAGCAGCAGCGCGTGTCCGTACACCGCGCCGCCCAGCGTGCGGCGGCGCTGCCGCTGCTGCTCGGCGCTGGCGCCTTCGAGCAGCTCCAGCGGCATGAACACGGTGCGCGCCGGGCTCAGCCGGCGCCAGGTCAGGTAGCCGAACATCGGGCCCCAGCCCCAACGCAGTTGCGCGCGCAAAGTGTCGCGCACGCGCGGCACGTCGCCGAACACGCCGCGCGAGATCACGAACAGCGGGATCCGGTCCAGTACCGGTTTCAGCCACCACAGCAGCAATCCGGCGAGCCAGAGTTGGTCGATCGCCCAGGCACCGAGATTGAGCAGCGCGAACAGCGGCAGGGTAAACAGCAGCCACGGTTTCCAGATCGCGCCGGCATGGCGGCGCACCAGCGCGCTGCCCAGCTCCATCGCCTCCCAGGCCGAGCGCGCGCGCAGCACCACGTCCAGGCGCTCAATCCGCATCGCCGGCCTCCGCCACGCCGCGTCCGCCGCGCCACAGCCACAGCAGCACCAGCGTCCACAGCAGGCCGGACACGCCGTACTTCACCGCCGCCGGCAGCGAGCCGATCGAGGACCAGAACGCCTCGATGAAGGCGGCGACCAACAGCATGAACGCCACGCCCAGGCACAGCTTGGCGCCGATGGTGCCGCCTTCGACCAGCGCGTCGATGCGCCGGCGCCGGCCCGGCGCCAGCAGCTTCAGGCCCAGCTGCAGGCCGGCGCCGCCGGCGATCACGATCGCGGTCAGCTCGAACGGCGCATGCCCGGCGACGAAGCGCCAGAACGTCACCCCGTACCCGATCTGGTGCAGATGCCCGGCCACCGCGCCGATGGTGACGCCGTTGAACAGCAGCACCAGCACCGTGCCGAGCCCGGCCAGCAGGCCGCTGGCGAAGGTGCGCAGGCCGATGCTGATGTTGTGCATGATATAGGTGCCGAACATCTGCCAGTCGTCGCCGCTGTCGCGGCCGAGCTTGTGCACGGCGGTGGCCGGGTCGTACATCGCCTCCATCTGCGCGATCTGCATGGGATCCATCAAGCCATGGATCAGTTCCGGCCGGTACTGCAGCAGCACGAAGATGGTGACCAGCGGCACCACGAACAGCGCGGTGGCCGCGGCCATGCAGCCGGCCTGGCTGCGCACCAGCTGCGGGAAATCGGCGAACAGGAACTCGGCCGCGCGCCGCCAGCGCGGCCGCGGCGGCCGGTACAGCTCGGTGTGGCCCTGCTGCATCAGCTGCTGCAGGCGCGCGGTGACCAGCGGGCTGTAGCCGCGCTTGCGCGCCAGCGCCAGCTGCTGGCAGAGGCGCCGGTAGCGGGCCGGCATGTCTTCGTCGGCCAGGCGCCATGCGTCCGCGGCGCTGTCGGGCGCGCTGGCGTCCGCGTTCGCGGGGCGCTTGCGTCCGCGCGTGTGCAGCCAGGTCTCGAAGGCCTCCCACTCGTGCTGGTGGCGGGCGATGAACTGCTCCTGCCTCATCGCCGCCCCAGCAGCCAGTTGGCCATCGCATACAGCCGCAGCACGCCGGCCTGGCCGGGCGTGTGCGTCAACGGCAGCGCCAGCGTGGCCAGTTCCAGCTGCCGCGCTGGCGCCAGCCGCGGCGCGCGCTCGGCGAAGGCGATCAACGCCGCCTGCTCGGCCGGCAGCAACACCAGCGGCGGCGGCGCGGCGCTGGCGATCGGCGGCAGTCCGGTCTCGTGGCGCGGCGGCTGGTGGATCACCAGGGTGCCGGCGACCATGTCGCCCAGGCGCCGCGCATGCACATCGAACAGGCAGGCGATCAGGCCGACGGCGTAGCCGAACGGCAGCATGTCCACGGTGCGCAGCAGGTTGCGGGTGATCGCCGCCATCCATCCGGCCGGCGCGCCGTCGCGCGAGACCACGCGTAGGCCCAGCGCCTTCTTGCCCAGGGTCTGCCCGAACCAGCCTTCGAGCACGATCGGATAGGCCCAGAACACCAGGAACATCGCCACCAGGTACAGGCCCTGGCCGAAGCCGCCGAGCGCACCGAGCAGCAGGCCCATCAGGGTCAGCACGCCGAAACGCACCGCCAGGTCGATCAGCCAGGCCAGCGCGCGCGGCACCGCGCCGGCGGCCGGCAGATGCAACGGCACGCCTTCGGGCGTGATCACTTCACGGTAGGTATCGAGCATGCCGCTCACTGCCGGGGTGCGGCGTGGCGCGCATGCGTGCCTGCGATGTAGGGAGGCCGTCCTTCCGTCCGGCCGGCTGCCTGTGGCGGCATGCGTGATCTCGACTGCGTCCTGCTCCGAACCGCGACTTTAGCCGGCGCGGCGCCAATTGCCCAGCCGGGCGCCGTGGTCGGCGCCGGAAAGTCCTCACGCGATGACGACGGCGGCGCGGCAAGCGTGCCGCGCAGGCCGCTCAACGCACCGTGCCGCCGTCGCGCTTGCGCCCGGAGAACAGCTTGCCGATCCCGCCGACCAGCGCCATCAGCCCCAGCGCCACCAGCTTCCACGCCTTGGCCAGGATCAGGCCGAGCTTGGCGAACAGGCCGGCCTTGGCCGCCAGGCCGCCGCCGATCAGCGTGGCCAGGCCGTAGCTGGCGATCTTGTCGGTGGACGGGTTGTGGTCGGCGTAGCGCGCGCCGCTGTCGAACTCGGCCATCGGCAGCAGTTGCTGCATGCCTGCACGGACCTGCGGCAGCTCGTCCATGCCGGCGATCGCGTTGAGGCTCAGGTAGCCGTGGCGGCCGAGCACGCGGATGTCGTAGTTGAGGGTGTGGCCTTCGTTGCCCTGGAACGCCAGTTCGCGGGCCCAGTACAGCTTCTTGGTCGCGGCGTCGTAGCGCGGCGGCACCGCCCAGCCCACCAGGTCCACGCTCTCGTAGCCGGCTTCCTTGCGCTGCGTGTTCTCCTCGCGGGTTTCCTTCTGCATGTCCGCGAGCATGTCCTGGTAGTCGATCTTGCTGGCGTCCTCGTCGGACACGTAGCCGTCGTCGGCATAGGTGACCACCACCGCCCAGCTGCCCTTCTCGTCCAGCGCAGGCTGGCGCGGCACGATCAGGCCCAGCACGGTGTCGTCCGGCGGGTTGCCCCAGTACGTTTCCAGCACCTGCCGCGCATCGTCCTTGCCCAGGTAGCGGAAATCGTGGTTCAGGTCGAAATGCACCTTGGCCTGCGGCACCTCGATGTGCCCATCCTGGAAATGCAGCGAGGCGACGAACTGCTCGGCGGTCATGCCGTCCTCGCCGTGCGCTTCCTCGGCCATGGCCGATCCGGCGCTGGCGCCCAGCGCAAGCAGGAAAGCGGCCAGCAGGCCGCGCAGCGGAAGTGTCTTGGTCATCGCGAATCCATTCGGTGGCGTCCCCACGCCAGAGGCGCGCAGTGTCGCGCAAAGCGCCACGCCGCGCCAGTCGTCCGCGCCGATCAGGCGCGCGCTGCGGGCGCGTGGCCGATGCCGGCGTCGAAGGCGGCCAGCAGCTGCGCGCCGGCGGGCCACTCGCCCAGGCCGCTGGCCGCATTGAGATGTCCCAGGCCGTCGAGTTCGACCAGTCCGCTGCCCCAGTCGCGTGCGCGGCGGCGGCTGTAGGGCGGTGTCGCATACGGATCGTCGCTGCTGGCCACGATCAGGCTGCGGAACGGCAGCGGCGCCGTCGGCACCGGGACGAAGCTGGCGGCCTGCGCATGCGGAAACGCCGCGCTGTCCGGATCGGGGACTGCGACCAGCAAGGCGCCGCGCGGCAACCGTTGCGCGCGCGCCGCCCAGTGCGCGACCAGCAGGCAGCCCAGGCTGTGCGCGACCAGCAGCGGCGGCGTGGCGCAATCCTGCACGCAACGGTCGAGCGCGTGCAGCCAGTCGTGCAGCTGCGGTTGCGCGAATGAACTGGGCTGCAGCCGCCGCATGTGCGCGTTGCGCCGTTGCCAATGCGTTTGCCAGTGCTCCGGCCCCGAGTCGCCGATGCCCGGCACGATCACCACCGCTTGCATGCGCTACGCTCCGTTCGAGAGAGCGGTCAGTGTCGCGATGCGTGCGTCGCCGCGCCATGGCGATTCATCGCCATACGCGGCGTTTTGCCGATGAATCCAAGGTGCACGAAGAGAGGACGAGCGGCGTGGCAGCGAAACCCTGGCAGGGCGATGCCCTGGATCACGCGATTCTGGAGGCGTTGCAGTGCGACGGGCGCATCGCGTTGGCGGAACTGGGCCGACGCATCGGCCTGTCGCAGCCGGCGATGTCCGAGCGCGTGCGCCGGCTCGAGGAGCAGGGCGTGATCACCGGTTACGCGGCCCGGGTCGATCCGCGGGTGGTGGGCCTGGCGACCGCGGCCATCGTCCGCCTGCGTACCACGCATGCGCAGATCGGCGCGTGCCTGGAGCAGTTCGCGCAGATGCCGCAGGTGCTGGAAGTGCATCGGGTTACCGGCGAGGACTGCTTCGTGCTGCGGGTGCTGGTGCCCGCGCCGGCGCAGCTGGAGCCGATCATCGATGCGTTGGCGCGGTTCGGCGCGGTGACCACCAGCGTGGTGTTGCGCAGCGAGGCGCCGCGCCCGATCGGCCGCGCCTTGCTGGCGTTGGCGGCAGAGTAGCTACGGCGCCACGCGCGACATCTGCGCTTACTGCGGCGCCTGCGCGGCCGCGTCCAGATAACGGTCTTTCAGGCGCACGTAGTGCTGCGCGGAGTAGTGCAGGCTCTCGACCTCCTTGTCGCTGAGCGTGCGCGCCAGCCGCGCCGGATTGCCCAGCCACAGTTCGCGCTCGCCGACCGTCTTGCCCGGCCCGACCACCGCGCCGGCGCCGACGAAGCCGTATTTCTTCACCGTGGCGCCGTCGAGGATGCACGCGCCCATGCCGATCAGGCACAGGTCCTCGATGGTGCAGGCGTGGATAATGCAGCCGTGGCCCACGGTCACGTCGGTCCCGATCAGGGTCGGATAGCCGGCGGTGTTGAACGGGCTGTGGTGGCTGACGTGGATGATGGTGCCGTCCTGGATGTTGCTGCGCGCGCCGATGCGCACGTGGTTGACGTCGCCGCGGATCACCGTGCCCGGCCAGACCGACACGTCCTCGTCCAGCACCACGTCGCCGATGAGGGTGCAGGCCGGGTCCACGTAGACGCGTGCGCCGAGCTGCGGCGTCTTGTCCAGAAACGGGCGGATCGGGTTCACGGCATTCTCCGGCGGAAGCGGCGGGGGACATGCGCCGGGCTGCGGCGCGGTCGTCGATCATAGCGCCTGACCGCGCCGCGCCTGCCGCGACGCAGGCCCGCTCTGGCCGGAACAAGGCATGGCGGAGCAGCGCCCGGACGCCAGGCGCCAGCGGCCGACCATCGAAGCAAATCCGGATTTTGTTCGATAAACGCACATTACATCGATATTCGCACTTGAATGGTGCAGTGCGATAAAACTAGCGTTGCCTCCTGTTCCAGCGTTCCATCCCTGACGCGGCGAGGACGGCACTTGCGTGCCGAGGTCGGGTGCAGGGGATGACCGCCGGGAGTGCGCGCCGCGTGGCGGCGCCGATCAACGTCCTTGTGCGGAGATGTGTCCCATGCGTCGTAGCTTGTCCGGGTGTGCGCTGCTGGCCGCAGCGGTGGTGCCGCCGTGCGTGTCCGCCTACCAGGCCGAGCCGCTGCCTGCCGCACTGAGCGTGCTCACCGTGGACCGCTATGCCGACGACACCGCGCCGGGCTCGCTGCGCTGGGCGATCGCCACCGCCAACCTGGCGCCGGGCCGCCATCGCATCGAGATCGCCGCGGTGGGCCGGCCGCCGTACGTGATCCGGCCGGCGTCGCCGCTGCCGGAGATCAGAGGGCCGGTGCAGATCGTCGGCACTGCGCGCGACGTGGACGGGCAGTACATCGCCATCGACGGTTCGGCCTATGTGCGCGGCAAGGGCACCGAGGCGTGCCCCGGCGCGGAGAAGGGCCAGTTCGGCGCCAACGTGCGCACCACCACGCTGCCCGGGCTGGTGCTGCGCGATACGCAGGGCGTGGAACTGAGCGGCCTGGAGATCCGCAACTTCTGCATCGGCGTGCTGATCAACCGCGCCAGCGGCAACGAACTCCACGACAACCGCATCGTCGCCAACAAGGGCGGCGCCGGGGTGATGCTGACCGGCGACGACGGCAGCGGCCAGTCCACCGCCACCAGCACCGTGCACAACCGCATCGTGCGCAACGAGTTCCTCGACAACGGCGACGGGCTGGAGCTGACCCGCGGCGCCGCATGGAACCTGGTGGCCGACAACCTGTTCCGTTCTACCGACGCCAATCCGGAGCCGTCGCAGGGCATCGAGATCCTGTGGGGCAACGACAACAGCGTGCTGCGCAACCGCTTCGAGAACTACTCCGACGGGCTGCAGATCAACTGGGGCAACCGCAACACCATCGCCGCCAATACCTTCACCGGCAATTCGATCGGGGTCAGCATCAGCGGCCGCGGCAACGTCGTCGACGGCAACACCCTCAGCGGCAACGGCATCGGCATCGCGGTCCGCCCGCAGCCGCGCAGCGAGGCCAACCGCTTCACCGCCAACCTGCTGTCCGGCAACGGCCTGAAGATCGAGCGCTGCCAGGCCGGCGGCGCCTGCGTGCCGGGGCAGCCGCGCGGCGCGATCGTGTTCGGCGTGCCCGGCCTGGAACACGCCAGCTTCGTCGGCTCGCGCGGGATCGGCGTGGACACCGACGCGTCCAAGCGCGCCAGGATCTGCGCCGCGGGCGAGAGCGCGGACTGCCAGCCGGCGCCCAACCATGGCCAGGCGCCGCCGCGGCTGCTGGCGGTGAGCGGCCAGCGCGAACTGCAGGGCGAGTTCGCCGGCACCCCGCGCAGCCGCTACACGGTGGAGCTGTTCGGCAACCGCGACGCCGGCAGCGACGAGGCCGAACGCTACCTCGGCCGGCTCGACGCGGTGGTGGATGGCGACGGCCATGCACGCTTCCGCTATCGCCTGCCGCCGGACAGCGCCGACCTGGCCAATCTCACCGCCACCGTCACCAGCGCCGACGGCGCGACCTCGCCGCTGAGCGCGCCGCTGGCGTTGCCGCGTTGAGCGCCATGACCCTGCTTCCGCCCAGCAAGAGTGTCCGCATGTCCGCATCGCCGCCTCCATCCCGCCTGCTGCTCGTCGCCGTGCTGCTGGCGCTGCCCGCCGCGGCCGCCGCGCAGTCCGCAGCCAACGCCTACGCCGGCAACACCCTCACCGGCGATTGGGGCGGCACGCGCAGCGCCTGGGCCGCGAACGGGGTCAGCGTCCGCGGCGACTACGTCGGCGAAGCGCTGGGCGTGACCGACGGCGGCTACGGCCGCACCGGCGCGCGCTATGCGCAGCAGGTGCGGCTGGGGCTGGACCTGGACATGGGCAAGCTGGCCGGCTGGGAGGGCGGCACCTTCCGCTTCACCCTCAACGACCGCCGCGGCCGCAGCACGTCGGTGGACCTGATCGGCAACCGCTTCCCGGTGCAGGAGGCCTATGGCGGCCAGTACACGCGCCTGTCCGAATTCAGCTACGACCAGAAGTTCGCCAGCGGCACCTACTTCAAGCTCGGCTACTACGCGATGGGCAACCAGTTCGGCCTGCTCGGCGCCGGCACCAGTTTCGTCAATGCCGCGTTCTGCGCGCATCCGCTGGCGATGTCCGGCAACAGCGGCTGGTACAACTATCCGGTCGCGCGCTGGGGCGGCGAAGTGGCGCAGCAAATGAGCCCGGCGCTGAACCTGCGCGTGGGCGGCTTCCAGGTCAATCCGAACCTGGCCGGCGACAATGTGCACAACGCGTTCCGCCCGTTCGTCGGCGGCACCACCGGCACGCTGTTTCCGGTCGAGCTGACCTGGACCCCGGGCAAGGGCACGCGCCATGCCGGCGTGTACAAGCTCGGCGGCTATTACGATTCCTCGCGCGTGGCGCGCAAGGGCCTGGACAGCAGCGACACCACCGGCCGCCATGGCGCCTACCTGCTGGCCGAGCAGAAGCTGTACAGCGAGGCGGCCGATCCGGCGCGCGGCTTCAGCGTGTTCGGCGAATACATGCAGTCCGACCGCGCCACCGCGCAGATCCGCCGCTGGTACGCGCTGGGCGGCATCTACCAGGGCATCGGCGCGCGCAGCCAGGACCGCATCGCGCTGGGCTATGTCGGCGGCGACATCAACCGCACGCTGGTGGATGCGCGCCGCGCGTCGCTGGTGGACGCCGGGGTGCCGGCGGATTCGCCGCTGTACGCGTTGAGCGGGGCGGAGGAACTGTACGAGCTGTCCTACAGCGCCCAGATCACGCCGTGGCTGATGCTGCGCCCGGATGTGCAGTACGTGGTCAATCCCGGCACCTTCTCCTACCGCCAGACCGACAACGCCTGGGTGGTCGGCCTGCAGGCCAAGGTCACGTTCTGATGCGTGCCGGCGCTTTCCGGCGCGCCGCGCTGCGCGCTCCGTCGTTTCCACGAGGTGTTCCGATGACCATATCCCTGTCGCGCGTTTTCGTTGCCGCCCTGGCCGGAGTGCTGCTGCTGGCCGCGCTGCCGGTGTCGGCGCAGTCCGCTGCGGCGGCAACGCCGTTGCCGGCGACCAAGGTGCTGGACGTGCGCGGTGTGCGCATCGGCGAGGGCGCGCCCAAGACCATCGTGCCGATCACCGCCACCACGGCCGAGGAGGCGCTGGCGCAGGCCGCGCGCATCGCCGCCAACGCCGATACCGATATCGCCGAGTGGCGCATCGATTACCTGGACAACGCGCTCGACGGCAAGGCGCTGGCGCGGCTGGGACCGCAGGTGGCCAAGGCGCTGCACGGCAAGCCGCTGCTGCTGACCTTCCGCACCAAGGCCGAGGGCGGCGCCAGGCCGATCGCCGATGCCGACTACGGCACGCTCTATGCGACGCTGCTGCAGGCGCGCTTCGCCGACCTGCTGGACGTGGAGATGTTCCGCGACGCGGCGGTGGTGCAGGCGCTGGTCGCGCAGGCGCACGCGGCCGGCGTGTCCGTGGTCATGTCCAGCCACGACTTCCAGCGCACCCCCGACACCGCCGAGATCGTCGCGCGCCTGCAGCGCCAGCAGGCGCTGGGCGCGGACGTGCTGAAGATCGCGGTGATGCCGCGCGACGCCGGCGACGTGCTCAAGCTGCTCGACGCGACCTGGCAGCTGCGCCGCAGCAGCGACCGTCCGCTGCTGACCATGGCGATGGGCGGCACCGGCGTGGTCTCGCGCCTGTCCGGCGAGACCTTCGGCCAGGCGCTGACCTTCGGCATGCTCGGCAAGGCGTCCGCGCCGGGGCAGGTCGAGGTCGGCCGCCTGCGCGAGGTGCTCGACACGATCCACCAGGCCGCCAGCGCCGCGCGCTGAGCCGGCGCCGCCACCCAGGAATCCCGCCATGAGCCATGCCGCCGCCGCGCCTTCCTCCGTCGTGCTCGAACGCATGAGCGGCTTCCAGTGGGTCGCCATCGCGATCTGCGTCCTGCTCAACATGCTCGACGGTTTCGACGTGATGGTGATGGCATTCACCGCGCCGCACATCTCCGGCGACTGGCAGCTGTCGGGCAAGGCGCTGGGGCTGCTGCTCAGCGCCGGCCTGGTCGGGATGGCGGTGGGGTCGCTGTTCCTAGCGCCGCTGGCCGACCGCATCGGCCGGCGCGCGGTGATCCTGTGGTGTCTGGGCATCCTGACCGCCGGCATGGGCCTGTCGGTGCTGGCGCAGGGGCCGTGGCAACTCGGGCTGCTGCGCGTGTTCACCGGCGTCGGCATCGGCGGCATGCTGGCCAGCGTCGGCGTGATCACCGCCGAGTACGCCGACGCCAAGTGGCGCAGCACCGCGGTGGCGCTGCAGGCGACCGGCTATCCGATCGGCGCCACCCTGGGCGGGCTGATCGCCGCATTCGTGCTCGAGCGCTGGAGCTGGCATGCGGTGTTCCTGCTCGGCGCGGCCGCCTCGCTGCTGTGCGTGCCGCTGGTGCTGCGCTGGCTGCCGGAATCGCTGGACTTCCTGGTGACGCGGCGCCCGCCCGGCGCGCTGGCCCGGCTCAATGCGCTGCTGGCGCGGATGCGGATGGCGCCGCTGGCCGCACTGCCGCCGGTGGCGGTGCGCGCCAGCGGCGACAAGCAGGGCTATGCGGCGCTGTTCGTCGGCCCGCTGCGGCGGCCGGCGCTGCTGATCGCGCTGGCGTTCTTCCTGCACATGTTCGCGTTCTATTTCGTGCTGAGCTGGACGCCGAAATTGCTGGTGGCCGCTGGCGTTTCGGCGCAGCAGGGCATCACCGGCGGGGTGCTGCTGAACCTGGGCGGCATCGTCGGCGGCAGCCTGTTCGGCTGGTTGGCGTCGCGCCTGCCGCTGTCGCGCCTGACCAGCGTCAGCCTGTTGCTGGCCGGATTGGGCATGGTGCTGTTCGCCGGCTTCAACACCCGGCTCGGTATCGCCTTCCCGGTGGCGTTCGTGATCGGCGCGGCGCTGTTCGCGGCGATGGCCGGTCTGTACGCCACCGCGCCGGCGGTGTTCGCGCCGCAGGTGCGCAGCACCGGGCTGGGTTGGGCGATCGGCATCGGCCGGCTCGGCGCGATCCTGTCGCCGCTGACGGTGGGCCTGCTGGTCGATCGCGGTTGGTCGCCGTCGACGCTGTACGTGGTCTGCGCGGCGCCGCTGCTGCTGGCGGCCACGGTCTGCGCGCTGCTGCAACGCAGCGCGCGCTGAGCCGGGCGCCGGCGCGCAGCGAGAAGGCACGAGGACGCGGCCGCCGAATGCTGCAATGCAGCTTGCGATAATACTTATGATCAATAACTATTATTGAAAGTAACAGAAGCGTGCGGTCCCCGATCCGGGTGCCGGCGCGGGACGGATCGGAACAGGGCGCTCGGCGCCGTTGCGAAGCCGCGATATCCATGGCGTGTGGTCGGATCCGGGAGGATGCGTCGTATGCAGCAGCGAGGCAGTGCGTCGTTCTCGCCGACCGTGCCGGCGCCCGCAGCGCGGGCCGCGCACGGTGCCGCTGCGCCATGCGGCGGTGCGCCGGCGCCGGCCGAGCCCGGCGAACGCCTGCGCTATGCTGTGCGCACCGCTTCCCCTGCACGGCGCACCGCCCTTGAGCAACACGCAACTTCCCGACAGCAGCGCACCGGCCGAATCGATCGACCAGGCCCGGCTGACCCGGCTGCTCGGCTTCCGGCTGACCCGGACCGAATTGCAGATCCGGCGGATGTTCCTGGAGTGCGTGCGCGACTACGACCTGAAGCCGGTCGACTTCTCGGTGCTGGTGCTGGTGGATGCGAACAGCGGCGCCAACCAGCGCCAGCTCGCCGAAGTGCTGGATGTCTCCCCGCCCAACCTGGCGATCGTGATCGCGCGGCTGATCAAGCGCCGGCTGCTGCGCCAGGTGCGCGGACGCCAGGACCGGCGCATGCAGCATCTGCATCTGACCGCGACCGGCAAGGCATTGCTGGACGAGGCCGAGGCGGCGGTGCAGCGGATGGAAGCGCAACTGCTGGACGCGCTGGGCGCGTCCGCAGGGCGCTCGCTGCTGCGCGCGCTCGACCTGCTCGGCAGGATCGCACCGACGACCTGATCCTCGCGGCGCCTGCGCGCCGCTCCGCCGCAGCCCGCTCCACGCCGCCGGATTCCCCGGCCGGCGCGTGCAGCGCGTGCGGCGTTCGTCTCCCCCCGCGCTCGGCCGTTCCATCCTGTCCAGGAGAACCCTCGCCGTGAGTCGCATGCCCGTCGCTGTCCCCGCAATGCCGCGTCCGCGGCACCTCGCCTTCGCCCTCCTGCTCTCGCTCGCCGCTACCCCGGCCTGGGCGCAGAGCGTGCCGCAGACCGTGCAGCTGACCAACGGGCTGAACACCGGCGGCACCAGTTTCCTGGATGGCTTCACCCGTACCGAACCAGGCTGGGCGATCGTGCAGTACGCACGCTATACGCACCTGGATGCGATCGAGGACGCGCACGGCGACGACGTGCCGGCGTTCCGCGGCACCGACATCGGCTCCACGCTGCTGCTGACCCAGTTCGCCTACGCGACGCGGTACAAGCTGTTCGGCGGCGTGTTCGGCCTCAACGCGCTGGTGCCGCTGGTCAATCTCGACGCCGCGTTCGCGGCCGACAGCCCGGCACGGCTGCGCGACAACGGCTTCGGCCTCGGCGACATCACCTTCGGTCCGTATCTGCAGATGCTGCCGACGATCCGCGACGGGCGGCCGGTGTTCGTCCAGCGTTTCGAGTTCGACGCGATCGCGCCGGTCGGCAAGTTCGATCGCGACCGCGATCTCAACCAGAGCTCGGGCTATTGGTCGCTGATCCCGAGCTGGGCGTTCACCGTGTTGCCCACGCCGCAGTGGGAACTCAGCGCGCGCCTGAACTACGTCTACAACTTCCGCGCCGACAAGGCCGCCAACCCACCGCAGCTGGACGGTTTCACGTTCCGCAACGGCCAGGCCGGCGATGCGTTCTGGGTCAACTTCGCCAGTTCCTACGCGCTGACGCCCGCGTTCCGGTTGGGCGTGAACGGCTACTACCTCAAGCAGCTGCGCGACAACCGCACCAATGGCGAGCGCGTGGCCGACACCAAGCAGAGCCAGTTCTATCTCGGCCCCGGCGCGTCGTGGCGGATCGATGCGCACAACATGCTCAACGCCAATCTGTACCTGCCGGTGGAGGTGAAGAACGCCGCCTCCGGCAACAACGTCAACTTCCAGTACGTCCACGTGTTCTGAACCGGATTTCGCTCTCATGAACCTGCACAACAAGACCCTCGTAGTGACCGGCGTGGCCTCGGGCATCGGCGGCGAAGTGGCGCGGCTGGCACGCTTCCACGGCGCACGCGTGATCGGCGTGGACCGCAATCCGGTCAACATGACGCTGGACGGTTTCCACCAGGCCGACCTCGGCGATCCGGCCGCGATCGATGCGCTGGTCGCGCACTTGCCCGAACGCATCGACGCGCTGGCCAACATCGCCGGCGTGCCCGGCACCGCGCCGGTGGAACTGGTGGCGAAGGTGAACTACCTGGGCCTGCGCCATCTCAGCCAGGCGCTGCTGCCGCGCATCGCCGCCGGCGGCAGCATCGTCAACGTCGCCTCGATCCTCGGCGCGGAATGGCCGCAACGGCTGGACCTGCATCGCGCATTGGCGCAGACCCCCGACTACGCCGCCGGCGAACGCTGGCTGCAGGCGCATCCGGTGGCGCAGGCCACCTGCTACCAGTACTTCAAGGAAGCGCTGATCGTGTGGAGCGCGCTGCGTTCGCAGGACTGGTTCGCCGGCCACGACGTGCGCGTCAACAGCGTCGCGCCTGGCCCGGTGTTCACGCCGATCCTGGGCGATTTCGTGGCGATGCTCGGGCCGGAGCGGGTCCAGGCCGATGCGGGCAAGATGAAGCGCCCGGCCTATGCCGACGAGGTCGCCGAGGCGATCGTGTTCCTCGCCTCCGATGCCGCGCGCTGGATCAACGGCGTCAACCTGCCGGTGGATGGCGGCCTGGCCGCCACCGCGATCTGAACCTTCGTTCTCCCGTCCCTTTTCCGAGACCACGCACGATGAACAACCCCAGCACTCCCCTGGCCCTTGCCGCGACCTGGCAGGGCGCGCTGTTCGACGGCGACTGGATCGCCGCGGCCGACACCCTCGAGGTGATCGAACCAGGATCCGGCCAGCCGCTGTATTCGGTCGGCAAGGCCGGGCCGGCCGAGGTCGACGCCGCGGTGGCGAAGGCGCGCGCGGCGCAGCGCGCCTGGGCCGCGACGCCGCCACGCGAGCGTGCCGCGGTGTTCCATCGCGCCGCGGCGATCCTGCAGGAACAGGCGGCCGCGGCCGCGGCGCTGATCGCGCGCGAGACCGGCGGCATCCTGGCCAAGGGCGAGCACGAAGTGCGCGAGGCGATCGTGCTGCTGCAGCGCGCCGCGGCGATGCCGTTGCACGCCAGCGGGCAGGTGCTGCCGAGCGCGCCGGGCCGCTTGAGCCTGGCGCGGCAGCTGCCGTTGGGCGTGATCGGGGTGATCTCCCCGTTCAATTTCCCGCTGGTGCTGTCGTTGCGCTCGGTGGCACCGGCGCTGGCGGTCGGCAACGCGGTGGTGCTCAAGCCCGATCCGCGGACGCCGTATGCCGGCGGCTTCGTCATCGCCGAGGTGCTGGCCGCGGCCGGCCTGCCCAAGGGCCTGCTGCACGTGCTGCCCGGTGGCGCCGATGCCGGCCAGGCGCTGGTCGAGGCGCCCGGCGTGCCGATGATCGCGTTCACCGGTTCCACCGCGGCCGGCCGCAAGATCGGCGAGCTGGCCGGCAGGCACCTGAAGAAGGTCTCGCTGGAACTGGGCGGCAAGAACGCGCTGATCGTGCTGGAGGACGCCGACCTGGAGCGCGCGGTCTCGGCGATCGCGTTCGGCGCCTACTTCCACCAGGGCCAGATCTGCATGGCCACCGGCCGCGTGCTGGTCCAGCGCGGCATCGCCGCCGAGTTGACCCGGCGCCTGGCCGAGAAGGCGCGGCACCTGCCGGTCGGCGATCCGGCCAGCGGTCAGGTCGCGCTCGGGCCGATCATCGACCGGCGCCAGCTGCAGAACGTGGTGGACATCGTCGCCGCCTCGGTGGCGGCCGGCGCGGTGGTCGAGGCCGGCGGCAGTCACGAGGGCCTGTTCTACGCGCCGACCGTGCTGTCCAACGTGCAGCCGGGCATGCGCGCGTTCGAGGAGGAGGTGTTCGGACCGGTCGCCAACATCATCGTGTTCGACAGCGACGACGAGGCGGTGGCGTTGGCCAACCGCACCGAGTACGGCCTGTCGGCGGGAGTGATCTCGGCCTCGGTCGGCCGCGCGCTGGCGATCGGCGAGCGCCTGCACACCGGGTTGCTGCACATCAACGACCAGACCGTGGCCGACGAGGTGGTCAACCCGTTCGGCGGCACCGGCGCCTCCGGCAACGGCACCAGCGTCGGCGGCCCGGCCGACTGGGAGCAGTACACCCACTGGCAGTGGGTCACGATCCAGGATGCGGTGCCGCAGTACCCGTACTGAGCGCCATGCTTAAGCCCCTCTCCCTCCGGGAGAGGGGTTGGGGTGAGGGTCCGGCGCGAAAGCGACCCGCGGATTCAAGTGCACGAGGCTGCGCCCGGACCCTCATCCGCCCCTTCGGGGCACCTTCTCCCGACGGGAGAAGGAACACCCCCCCCATTCTCCCCCCACCGAGGTCGATCCACATGAGCAGCAAACCCGAACACGACACCGTCGCCTATGCCGTCGAGGACGGCGTGGCCTGGGTGAAATTCAACCGCCCGGAGAAGCGCAACGCGATGAGCCCGGCGCTCAACAGCAGGATGCTCGAGGTCCTGGATGAACTCGAATTCCGCGACGACGTGCGCGTGCTGGTGCTGACCGGCGAGGGCAGCGCCTGGACCGCCGGCATGGACCTGCAGGAATACTTCCGCGACACCGAGGCGCACGGCCTGGCCGGCACGCGCAAGGCGCAGCGCGAGAGCTACGGCTGGTGGCGGCGCCTGCGCTGGTACCAGAAGCCGACCATCGCGATGGTCAACGGCTGGTGCTTCGGCGGCGGCTACGGCCCCCTGTTCGCCTGCGACCTGGCCTTCGCCGACGAGGACGCCAAGTTCGGCCTGTCCGAGATCAACTGGGGCATCCTGCCTGGCGGCGGCGCCTCCAAGGTGGCGGCCGAACTGCTGTCGTTCCGGCGCGCGATGTACCACGCGATGCTCGGCGAACCGATCGACGGCCGCACCGCCGCCGACTGGGGCCTGGTCAACGAGGCGCTGCCGGGCGAGCGCCTGCGCGCGCGCGTGGCGGAGGTGGCGCAGGCGCTGTCGAAGAAGAATCCGGTGGCGCTGAAGGCGACCAAGGACGCGGTGCGGCGCGTACGCGAAATGACCTACGAGAACGCCGAGGACTATCTGGTGCGCGCGCAGGAAGCGGCCAACAGCTACGACGACGGCCGCAAGGAAGGGCTGAAGCAGTTCCTGGACGAGAAGAGCTACAAGCCCGGCCTGGGCGCCTACGATCTGTCCCGGCAACGCCGCGACGCCTGAGCACAGCGAGGTCACGATGGATATGAGTACGACTCCCGCCGCGCCGCCGCTGGGCGCGGTGCGGACCCCGGTGCAGCGGCTGCTGGAACCGGCTTCGATCGCCATCGTCGGCGCCTCGCCGACGCCGGGCGCGCTCGGCGCCTCGGTGTTGGGCAATCTCGAACGCAACGGTTATGCCGGACAGATCCACCTGATCAACCCCAAGCGCGAGGAGATCGGCGGGCGGCCGTGCCTGGCGTCGATCGCGCTCCTGCCCGATGGCGTGGACGTGGCGGTGCTGGCCATCCCGCAGCCGGCGGTGCTCGACGCGGTGCGCGCGCTGGCCGCGCGCGGCGTGGGCGCGGCGGTGATCTTCTCCTCCGGTTTCGCCGAGGCCGGCGAGGCGGGCCAGGCGCAGCAGCGCGAGATCGCGCGGATCGCCGCGGCGGCCGGCATGCTGGTCGAAGGCCCCAACTGCCTGGGTTGCATCAACTACCTGGCGCGCATCCCGCTGACCTTCATCGAAGCCGACGTCAGCGCCGAACAGGCCGCGCGCAACCGCGCCGCGCCGGCGATCGGCATCCTCTCGCAGAGCGGGGCGATGATGACGGTGCTCAACACCACGCTGGCCAGCCGCGACCTGCCGCTGTCCTATGCGATCTCCACCGGCAACGAGGCCGCCAGCCACATCGAGGACTACCTCGACTTCCTGCTCGATCACGCCGGCACGCGGGTGATCGCGATGATCGCCGAACAGTTCCGCCAGCCGCGCCGGCTGCTGGCGCTGGCGCGGCGCGCGCGCGCCGCCGGCACGCGGCTGGTGTTGCTGCATCCGGGAAAGAGCAGCGCCGCGCGCGACTCCGCCGCCACCCACACCGGCGCGCTCGCCGGCGACTACCAGGTGATGCGCACGCTGGTCGAACGCGCCGGCGTGGTGCTCGCCGACACCCTCGAAGAACTGGGCGACATCGCCGAGATCGCGCTGCGCTGCCCGCGCCTGCCGGCGGCGGGCACCGCGATCCTGGGCGAGTCGGGCGCGTTCAAGGCGCTGTGCCTGGACCTGTGCGAAGACCTGGGGCTGGACCTGCCGCCCCTGCACGACGGCGATTCCCCGGCGCTGCGCGCGGCCATGCCGGCATTCGTCGCGGTCAGCAATCCGCTTGATCTCACCGCGCAGGGACTGGTCGATCCGGACCTGTACCAGCGCACCTTGGCGGCGTTGTTCGACGACCCGCGCTTCGCCACGATCGTGGTCGGCCTGATCCAGACCGATCCGGTGACCTGCGCGATCAAGCTGCCGCCGGTGCTGCGCGCGGTGCGCGAGCTGCGCCCGCACAAGGCGGTGATCTTCGCCGGCCTCGACGAGGGCGCGGCGCTGCCGGCCGACTATTTGGCGCAGTTGCGCGAAGTGGGCGTGCCGTACTTCCCCAGCAGCGAACGCGCGCTGCGCGCCATCGCGCGCCTGGCGGCGCTGGCCGAGCGCGATTTCGACGAAGCCGCGACGGTGGCGGTGCAGGTCGCGTTGCCGGCGCAGGGCGGGGTGATTCCCGAGCATCGCGCCAAGGCGCTGCTGGCCCCGCTCGGGCTGCCGTTCGCGCGCGGCGAACTGGCCGCCACGCTGCAGCAGGCGCAGGCGGCCGCGGCGCGGATCGGCTATCCGGTGGCGCTGAAGGCGCAGTCGGTCGAGCTGGGCCACAAGAGCGATGTCGGCGGCGTGATCCTCGGCCTCGGCGACGCCGCGGCGCTGGCGGAAGGCTGGGAACGGCTGCACGCCAATCTCGCCCGGCATGCGCCGGATGCGCCGCTGGAGGGCGTGCTGGTCGAGGCGATGGGCGAGCGCGGCATGGAGATGATCGTCGGCGCGCGCCACGATCCGCAGTGGGGGCCGGTGATCCTGGTCGGCTTCGGTGGCGTCGCCGCCGAGGTGCTGCGCGACGTGCGCCTGCTCGCGCCGGACCTGCCGGCGGCGTCGGTGATCGGCGAACTGCAACGGCTCAAGGGCGCGGCGCTGCTGCACGGTCATCGCGGCGCGCCGGCGCTGGACGTGGCCGCGCTGGCGGAGCTGGTGGTGCGGCTGGGCAGCGTGCTGCGCGCCGAACCGCGGATCCGCGAGATCGACCTCAATCCGGTGATCGTCTATCCGCAAGGGCGCGGCGTGCTCGCGCTGGATGCGCTGATGCTGATCGACTGATCCGGCCACCTGGCCGCCTTTCCACCACGACCCCAGACCTGGAGCGAGCGATGCAAGCCGATCCTTTCGACCCCTCGCGCCTGGCGCCCGACGTCCTCACGGCGCTGGCGACTATGGCTGCCGCTGCGGACGGCAAGCCGCCGTTGCATACCTTGCCGATGCCGGCGATGCGCCGCGCCTACCGCGAAATCACCACGGTGCTCGGCGGCGATGCGTGGCCGATGCGGGAGGTGCGCGACCTGCAGGCCGACGGGCCGCTCGGGCCGATTCCGTTGCGGCGCTATCTGCCCGCGGCGGCCGCGGCGCCGTCTGCGGCCATCGTGTACCTGCATGGCGGCGGCTGGATCCTGGGCGACCTGGACAGCCACGACAAGGTCTGCCGACGCCTGGCGCATGCCGCCGGCTGTGCGGTGATCGCGGTGGACTACCGCTTGGCCCCGGAGCATCCGGCGCCCGCCGGTCCCGAGGACGTGCTGGCGGCGATCCGTTGGCTGCACGCGCACGCCGCGGAACTGGCGCTGGATCCGGCACGCCTCGCGGTGGCCGGCGACAGCGCTGGCGGCGGTCTGGCCGCCATGGCCTGCCAGGCGTTGCGCGGCAGCGCGGTGGCCTTGCGCGCGCAGGTGCTGTTCTATCCGGGGACCGACCTGTCGCCCGGCGGCGATGCGTTTCCTTCGCGGCGCAGGAACGGCGCGGTACCGCCGTTGACGTTGGAGCTGATGCAGGCCATGTCCGGTCCGTTCCTGTCCTCGGGCCTGGACCCGCGCGACCCGCGCCTGTCGCCGCTGCAGGCAGCGGACGTGTCCGGATTGCCGCCGGCGCTGGTGTTCACCGCCGAATGCGATGCGCTGCTCGACGACGGCCGCCTGTATGCCGATGCATTGCGCACCGCGGGCGTACCGGTGGAGTACGTCGAACTGCCCGGCATGGTCCACGGCTTCATCGAGATGGCGGGCGTGTTGCCGGCTGCGGTGCAGGCGATCGAGCGTAGCGGCGCGTTCCTGCGCGAGCGCCTGGCTTGAGCGATGCGGGCAGGCCGATCCCGATCGCGCCGATAGGCAGCGCCCGGCAGCGCGGGCGTTCCTAGCGCGTTGCCGGCGCGCCGACGCCGCCCTGCTGCGCGCGGCGGAACGCATTCGGCGAACAGCCGGCATTGCGGGCGAAATAGCGGCTGAAATAGGCCGCGTCGGCGAACCCCAGCCAGGTGGCGATCTGCTGCACGCTCAGCGAGGTGTAGACCAGGCTGCGCTGCGCCTCCAGCATCACCCGCCGCTGCAGCAACTGCAGCGGCGCGGCGTTGGCATGCTGCCGGCACACCGCGCCGAGGTGGCTGGCGCTGAGGCCCAACTGGTCGGCATAGCGCTGCAGCGGCCAGTGTTCGCGATAGTGCCGGTCCACCAGCGCCAGGAAGCCGCGGACATGCTCGCTGCCGCGGTCGTGGCCGCTGTCCGCACCCGGCGCGGGTTGCTGCAGCACGCGCCGCGCGGTCCACACCAGCAACTGGCCGGCCAGCGCGTGCAGCATCGGCACCCGGCCTTCGCGGCGGTGCGCGTGTTCGGTGGCGAGTCCGGCGAAGCAGGCGTCGAGCATGGCGCGGTCGCGGCCGACGTCCAGGCAGGCAGGTCGCGCCAGCGCCTGCGCCATCTGCGGCCACTGCGCGTGCCAGGCCTGCAGCAGCGCGGAGGACAGGGTGACGATGTGGCCGCGGATGCGGCGATGGAAATCGAAGCCGTGCACGTACAGCGGCGGCATCCACACCAGCGCGGCCCGATCCACCCGCTGGCTGCGCCCGTCGATATGGATCCCGGCCGGGCCGCTCTGCACGTACAGCAATTGCGACAGATCGTGGTGCCGGTGCGGCCGGATCCGCCAGCCGTGCAGGCGGCTGCGCGCCGCGATCGACTCCCAGTGCAGCGCATCGGCCGCGGTGGCGTCGCCGGTTTCGCCGTACAGGCGGAACGCGGGGACGGGTTGGGCCTGAACGGGTGGTTCGGTGATCGCAGCCATCGGCGAAAAGTGCAGGAAATTCTCCGGTTAGTCCATTGGAATCGCGCAACGGCGCGAGAAGACTGGCGAAAAGTACCGCCATGCCGGTTTCGGAGAACGTATGAAGACGTCAGTCGCCATCATCGGTGCAGGCCCCGCCGGGCTGTTGCTGGGCCAGTTGCTGCTGCGCCAGGGCATCGACACCCTCGTCATCGAGCGGCGTTCGCCGCAGTACGTGCTCTCGCGCATCCGCGCCGGGGTGCTGGAGCAGGGCACGGTCGAGCTGCTGCGCGCGGCCGGTGCCGACGCCAGGCTGCAGCGCGAGGGGGTGGTCCACCATGGCTTCGAGCTGGTGCTGGACGGCCACCGCGAGCGCATCGACCTGGGCAGCTCCGGCGGCGCGGGCGCGGTCACCATCTACGGCCAGACCGAGGTCACCCGCGACCTGATGCAGGCGCGGGCCGAGGCCGGCGGGGTCAGCGTCTACGAGGCCGAGGACGTGACCTTGCATGGGGTGGACGGCGAGCATCCGTGGGTGGAGTACGTGCAGCACGGCGAGCGGGTGCGGGTGGAGTGCGACTACATCGCAGGGTGCGACGGGTTCCATGGCGTCAGCCGCGCGTCGATCCCGGCCGGGGTGCTGCGCGAGTACGAGCGGGTGTATCCGTTCGGTTGGCTCGGGGTGCTGGCCGATACCGCGCCGGTCAACGAAGAGTTGATCTATGCGCGGCATGCGCGCGGGTTCGCGCTGTGTTCGATGCGCTCGCCTACGCGCACCCGCTATTACGTGCAGGTGCCGGCCGGCGAGCGTGTGGAGGACTGGTCGGATGCGCGCTTCTGGGACGAGTTGCGCGCGCGCCTGCCGGACGCGGTGGCGGCGCGCCTGCGCACCGGGCCGTCGATCGAGAAGAGCATCGCGCCGTTGCGCAGTTATGTGGTGGAGCCGATGCAGTATGGCCGGCTGTTCCTGGCCGGCGATGCGGCGCATATCGTGCCGCCGACCGGGGCCAAGGGTTTGAATCTGGCGGCGGGCGACGTGGGGCTGTTGGCGTCGTTGTTCGCGCAGGCGCGGGAGCGGGGCGACGCTGCGCCGTTGCTGCGCTATTCGGAATTGGCGTTGAAGCGGGTATGGAAGGCGGTGCGTTTTTCGTGGTGGATGACGACGATGTTGCACCACTTCCCGGACGAGGATGCGTTCGAACGGCGCTTGCATGAGGCGGAGTTGGACTATCTGCTGGGTAGCGCCGAGGGGCGGGCGACGATTGCGGAGAACTATGCGGGGTTGCCGCTGGAGACGGGGGCGGCGTTGGGTTAGTTGGGTCGGCCGAGTGTGCTGCCGGATGGCGCTGGCCTATCGTTTCCTACGTCCCCTGTAGGAGCGGCTTCAGCCGCGACGAACGAAGCCTCACCACGGCCGATCTCGTTCACTGCGGGTGCCGGATCACTTTTGATCCGGATGCTGTTTGGCGTCTTGTGGTCATAGCTGAAGCCATCGTTAGAGCTGGAGCTATAGCTGGAGCTGGAGCAAAGAGCGACGGCAAAGGCTTTCGCCTTGCGGCGAGTCACTTTTCTTTGCTTGTGCAAAGAAAAGTAACCAAAAGAAAGCACACCCCGCAGCGCGCCCTCCGCGCTGCGCGCTCCGGGTCCGCAGCCCCGACGGGCATTTTTCGATGGCACATCCATGTGCCAACGAAAAACGTCGCGCATCCTGCGCGCCGCCCTTCGGGTATTCGCCCGCCGGGTCTGCCGCGCTGAGGGGGCCCGGAAGATCAAAAGCACAGCAGCAACAGCAATAGCAACAGCAGGAGCAGGAGCAGGAGCAGGAGCAAGAGCAACTGCCCGGTAAGGACAAGCGCGACGGTGGAAGTAACGGCGCTAGCGCGCTCTTAGCCCCTCTCCCATCGGGAGAGGGGTTGGGGTGAGGGTACGGGCGAAGCCTCGTGCTGCCTTCATCGCACAAAGCTGTGCGCGTGCCCTCACTCCATTCCTGCGGGGTGCCCTGTGAGGTGCTGCAGCTTGGTCGCTTGCGCGCGACGCGCGCTCACAGCGCGTCGACGCGGTAGCCGGTGTCGATGCTGATGCTGCCGCCCAGGGCGCGCGAGACGCAGGCGCAGAGTTTGCGGTTCTCGCGGCGCTGTTCGTCGCTGAAGAAGACGTCGCGATGGTCCAGGCCGGCGTCGGCGTCGAGCACGTCCACCTGGCACAGGCCGCATTCGCCGCGGCGGCATTCGGCCATCATGTCCACGCCGGCCGCCTGCAGGGCGTCGAGCATCGATTCGTTCTCCGCCACCGGGACCTCCAGGCCCAGGGCCGGCAGCCGCACCACGAACGGGCGCGCTGGCGCGTTGCCGCTGTTGCCGAAGGTCTCGAAGTGCAGCCGCGCGCGCGAGCGGCCGGCGGCGTGCCAGTGGCGGCGCACCGCGTCGAGCATGCCCAGCGGGCCGCACACGTAGATCTCGGCGGTGGGGGAGAGCCTGGCGATCTCGGCTTCCAGGTCGGGTGCGCCCCGCTCGTCGTCGCAATGCACGTGCAGGCGCTCGCCGAGCGTGTCCTGCAGTTGCGCCACGTAGGCCATCGCGCTGCGCGAGCGGCCCACGTAGAGCAGGCGGAACGCGGGATGCCGCTGCGCCAGCCGTTGCGCCATGCCCAGGATCGGGGTGATGCCGATGCCGCCGGCCACCAGCAGGATCTCCGCGGCGCGCTCGTCGAGCGCGAAGTTGTTGCTGGGCGCGGAGGTCTCGATGCTGTCGCCGGGCGCCAGCGTCCACATGTGCCGCGAGCCGCCGCGGCTGTCCGGCATCGCGCGGACGGCGATCAGATAGCGGCCATCGGCGCGGGGCTCGCCGACCAGCGAGTAGGAACGAATGTCCTCGCGCCCGTGCAGGCGCAGGCGAAAATCGAGGTGGCTGCCGACCGTGAACGGACGCGCATGCGCGCCGGGGTCGAGCAGGAGTTCGCGCACGCCGTCGCAGGCATCGGCGACGGCGACCACGCGGGCCGGGTACCACTGGGTTTCCTTGCGCATGGCGGGGTCCAGGTGGGGAGGAAGAAGAGCGCCGGGCTGGCGCTGCGGGTGCCGACGGCGGCCGGCGCCGGCGTGGTTCGACTCAGGCGCTGCCACCACGGCTGCGCGCCCGCGCGTCTGGCGGGTTCGGCTGGATCAGCCCGCCGCCGTGCACCCGTCCGATCGCCTGGTCGCGCAGGGCATAGCCGAAATTGCGCTGGGCCAGGCGGGCGTGCTCGCGCATCAGCGCTTCGGCGCGCGCGCCCTGGCGCTGCGCGATCGCTTCGACCACCTGCCGGTGCTGGTCCTGCGCCAGGGTCAGGATCAGGCGCGCTTCCGGCACCGCCACCTGGGCCATCACGAAGCCGTTGGGCGAGGCGAACGGCAGCTGCACGGTGCGCGCGAACTCGCGCGCCAGCAGGTCGCTGCCCGCCATCGCGATCAGCAAGGCATGCAGCTGTTCGTTGTACTGCACGTAGTTGGCGAAGTCGTCCTCGCCCAGCTCCGAGGCGAGGACCGCATCGAGTCGCTCCAGCAGCGCGTGCGCCTGCTGCAGCTCGGCGACGCTGGCGCCGCGTTCGGCGGCCAGGCGCGCGGCCAGCCCTTCCAGGGTGCCGCGCAGTTCGATCGCATCGTGCACGTCGCGTTCGCTGAACGCCTTGACCGCGTAGCCGCCGCCGGGCAGGGCGGTGGCCAGGCCTTCTTCGCACAGGCGTTGCAGCGCCGCGCGCACCGGCGTGCGCGAGACGCCCAGGCGTTCGACCACCGCCAGTTCGGACAGGCGTTCGCCCGGCGCCAGGGCGCCGCCGAGGATCAGGTCGCGCAGTTCCAGCAGCGCGCGGGTGGTCTGGGCGGCGCTGGAGCGGAAGGGAGGCGTGGCGTGCATGGCGTTCCGGTGGTGGGTGGGACGGTCAGCCGACCATGCGCAGATCCAGGTCGCGGCTGCGCTGCTCGCGCGCGACCATGCGCTCGATCAGCCGCCGCGCCCACATCCCGCCGGCATCGACGTTGAGGTTGTAGAACGCGTGGTCCGGATGCGCGTCGATCGCGCGCTGCTGCGCTTCCAGGATCACCTCGTCCTCGCCGAACACGCCGGTCACGCCCTCGCGCAGCAGCGTGGTCATCGACTGCTCGTGCAGCGAGTGGTTGCGCATGAACGCCCAGAAGTAGTGGCAACTGCCGTCGGTCTCGGGGGTGATGGTGTTGAGCACGTAGCCGTTCACGCCCTGGCTGCGGTCGCCTTCCGGCGCGCCGCTGCCGGCGACCGCCACGCCGACGTCGATGGCGATGGTGCACGGCGCCTCGAAGCGGATGATCTGCCAGCGGTCGACCTTGCCGCGGTAGCCCAGCGCGTGCTCGATCTGCCGCGCCCAGAACGGCGGCGGGTCGATGTCGCGCATCCAGCGCGAGACGGTGACGCTGCGCTCGCCGTGCACCACCTCGAACGGCGCCTCGGCCACCGCGTCCTGGCCGATGCTGGAGCCGTGCACGAAGGTCTCGTGGGTCAGGTCCATCAGGTTGTCCAGCACCAGCCGGTAATCGCACTTGACCTGGATGGTGCGGCCATCGCCGGCCCAGGCCGGGTCGCTGTTCCAGTGCAGGTCGGGGATCAGCGCCGGGTCGGCCAGCGCCGCGTCGCCGGGCCAGATCCACACGTAACGGTGCTTCTCGGCGACCGGGAAGCTGCGCACGCAGGCCGCGGGGTTGATCGTCTCCTGCGAGGGCATGTGCACGCAGCGGCCCAGCGCATCGTAGACCAGGCCGTGGTAGCCGCAGACCACGTCGTCGCCGCGCAGCTTGCCCATCGACAGCGGCACCAGCCGGTGCCAGCAGGCATCCTCCAGCGCCACCAGCGCGCCGGCGCCGGTGCGGTAGAGCACGATGTCGAGGTTGCAGGCCTTGCGCGGCAGCAGGGCGTGGCGGACCTCGTGGTCCCAGGCGATGGCGTACCAGGCGTTGAGAGGGTAGCGGGGAGTCGGGTCGGACATGGCGGGTCCTGTATACATTTGGCGGCGTACCGATCTGGGCACGGCGGGTAAATTGCGCTCTTGCTCGTTTTTTTCGGGTTAAAAAAAGCGGATGCCGACGTTTTGTATACATTGACCCGTGTCCGTGCACGCCGCGGTGCAGCATCGAAAATGTTCGATTATCGATTTACATGGCCGGTAATCGAATTGACCGCGTGAAGCGCCGGGCCTAACGTGTGGCTCTGTCCGGCGACGCGACGAGGGCTGCGTGCAGCCTCCATCGATGCGCCGGGGCTTCGATCAATCAGGCACCACGGCGGACGCCGCCGTTGCGCCCCCCGCGGGAGACAGCACCGATGTCGGCAATCCTCTATCGCCCCGTGACCGGCCCGCAGCCTGTCGCCGGGCACGGCCCCGCAGGAGCGGCGGCATGATCGACAAGACCGTCGCCTCGTTCGCAGCGGCCGTGGCCGACATCCACGACGGCGCCACGGTGATGATCGGCGGCTTCGGCAGCGCCGGCATGCCCGACGAACTGATCGATGCATTGATCGCGCAAGGCGCGCGCGCGCTGACCATCGTCAACAACAACGCCGGCAACGGCGACACCGGGCTGGCCGCGCTGATCCGGCACAAGCGCGTCCGCAAGATCGTTTGCTCGTTCCCGCGGCAGAGCGACTCGCAGCATTTCGATGCGGCCTACCGCGCCGGCGAGATCGAGTTGGAACTGGTGCCGCAGGGCAACCTGGCCGCGCGCATCCATGCCGCCGGCAACGGCCTGGGTGCGATCTTCACCCCGACCGGTTACGGCACCGAACTGGCCACGGGCAAGGAGACGCGCGAGATCGATGGCCGGCACTACGTGCTCGAATATCCGATCCGCGCCGACTTCGCGCTGATCAAGGCGTATCGGGGCGACCGCTGGGGCAACCTGGTATACCGCAAGACCGCGCGCAATTTCGGTCCGTTGATGGCGATGGCCGCCGACTGCACCATCGTGCAGGTCGGCGAAGTGGTGGCGCTCGGCGCGCTGGATCCGGAAGCGGTGGTCACCCCGGGCATCTTCGTGCAACGCGTGGTCGCCGCCGGAGACGCCGCATGAACCGTTTGAGCCGCGACCAGATCGCCGCGCGCGTGGCGCGCGATATCGGCGAAGGCGCCTACGTCAATCTCGGCATCGGCCTGCCGACCCTGGTGGCCAACTTCCTGCCTGCCGACAAGGAGATCTTCCTGCATTCGGAGAACGGCGTGCTCGGCATGGGCCCGGTGCCAGCGCCCGGCGAGGAGGATCCGGACCTGATCAACGCCGGCAAGCAGCCGGTGACGCTGCTGACCGGCGGCTGCTATTTCCATCATGCCGATTCGTTCGCGATGATGCGCAGCGGACGCCTGGACGTGTGCGTGCTCGGCGCATTCCAGGTCTCGGTGCATGGCGACCTGGCCAACTGGAGCACCGGCGCGCCGGACGCGATCCCCGCGGTGGGCGGCGCGATGGACCTGGCGATCGGCGCCAAGGACGTGTTCGTGATGATGGACCTGCTGACCAAGAACGGCGACAGCAAGCTGGTCGCCGAGTGCACCTATCCGCTGACCGGCCTGCGCTGCGTCTCGCGCGTCTACACCGACCTGGGCGTGTTCGCGGTCGGCAAGCACGGCGCCGCTGTCATCGAGCTGGTCGACGGCGTGTCGCTGGACGAACTGCAACGCCTGACCGGCCTGTCGCTGACGATGGAGAAAGCGCAATGAGCGACGTGTTCATCATCGATGGCATCCGCACCCCGATCGGCCGCTACGGCGGCGCGCTGGCCGGCGTACGCGCCGACGACCTCGGCGCGGTGCCGATCAAGGCGCTGCTGGCGCGGCATCCGCAGCTGGACCCGGCGCTGGTCGACGACGTCTATCTCGGTTGCGCCAACCAGGCCGGCGAGGACAATCGCAACGTCGCGCGGATGAGCCTGTTGCTGGCCGGGCTGCCGTCCAGCGTGCCCGGCAGCACCGTCAACCGCCTGTGCGGCTCGGGGCTGGACGCGGTCGGCACGGTCGCGCGCGGCATCCGTGCCGGCGAGTTGGGGCTGGCGATCGCCGGCGGCGTGGAGTCGATGTCGCGCGCCCCCTACGTGATGGGCAAGGCCGCCACGCCGTTCGCGCGCGAGCAGCGCATCGAGGACACCACGATGGGCTGGCGTTTCGTCAATCCGCAAATGCAGCGGCTGTACGGCGTGGAGCTGATGGGCGAAACCGCGGAGAACGTCGCCGCGCGCTACGCCATCTCGCGCGAGGACCAGGACGCGTTCGCGCTGCGCAGCCAGCAACGCACCGCCGCCGCGCAGGCGGCCGGTTTCTTCGACGGCGAACTCGTGCCGGTGACGGCGCCGGGCGGCAAGCGCGGCGAGACCGTCGAGGTCGCGCGCGACGAGCATCCGCGCGCGGACACCAGCGCCGAGGCGTTGGCGCGGCTGAAGCCGATCTTCCGCCAGCCGGGCACGGTCACCGCCGGCAACGCCTCGGGCATCAACGATGGCGCGGCGGCGCTGCTGCTGGCCTCGGCCGCGCAGGTGCAGGCGCTGGGCCTGACCCCGCGGGCGCGCGTGCTCGGCTTTGCTTCGGCTGGCGTGGAGCCGGCCTACATGGGCATCGGCCCGGTGCCGGCCACGCGCAAGTTGCTGGCGCGGCTCGGCGCTACGATCGAGGACTTCGATGCGATCGAATTGAACGAAGCCTTCGCCGCGCAGGGGCTGGCGTGCCTGCGCGAACTGGGCGTCGCCGACGATGCCGCGCACGTCAATGCCAACGGCGGCGCGATCGCGCTCGGCCATCCGCTGGGCATGAGCGGCGCGCGCCTGGCGCTGACCCTGCTGCGCCAGCTCGAGGCCAGCGGCGGCCGCCGCGGCCTGGCGACGATGTGCATCGGCGTCGGCCAGGGCGTGGCGCTGGCGATCGAGCGGGTCTGAGCGACTATCTTGTAGCCGCGGCGTTGCAGGCATGAAGCGGCTCCTGCGCGAGCAACGAACACGCAACAGGCTCCATGCGGAGCCACCGGAAGGAGCAAGATGAGCGATTCCACCAACGACGCGCTGCTCGGCTATCGCAAGCCGTATCCGGGCACGCAGCCGGCGTACATCCATCCTGCCTACGCCTCGACCGTGCGCCGCGGCCCCAGCCGCGACCCGATCGCGATCCCGGCGACGCTGTCGGAAATCACCGGACCCACGCTGGACCGGATCACCCTGGGCGCGCACGCCGCCGATCTCACCGCCGGCTTTCCCGGCGAGCCGCTGGGCGAGCGCATCGTCGTCTCCGGCCGCGTGCTCGACGAGAACGGCCAGCCGGTGCGCGACAGCGTGGTCGAGGTCTGGCAGTGCAATGCCGCCGGGCGCTACCTGCACGCCGGCGACCAGCACGATGCGCCGCTGGACCCCAACTTCACCGGCACCGGCCAGGTGCTGACCGACGAACACGGCCGCTACCGCTTCAAGACCATCAAGCCCGGCGCCTATCCGTGGCGCAACCACTACAACGCCTGGCGTCCGGCGCACATCCACTTTTCGCTGCACGGCGAGGGCATCGGCCAGCGCCTGGTCACGCAGATGTACTTCCCCGGCGACCCGCTGCTGGCCTACGACCCGATCTTCAATTGCGTGGACGACGACAAGGCCAAGGCGCGGATGGTGTCGGCGTTCGACTGGGAGAACGCGATCAGCGAATACGCGCTGGCCTACCGGTTCGACATCGTGCTGCGCGGCCGCAAGCAGACCGTCTGGGAGTGACACCATGAGTTTTCAGGCAACCCCTTCGCAAACCGTCGGCCCGTACTACCGCCTGGGCCTGGAGCCGCTGTACCGCACCGAGATCGCGCCGGCCGCGGCGCGCGGCGAGCGCGTGCAGGTGAGCGGCACGGTGTTCGATGGCGCCGGCGTGCCGGTCGCCGATGCGGTGCTGGAGATCTGGCAGGCCGACGCCGCCGGCATCTACGCGCATCGCGACGACCCGCGCCGCGACGATCACGATCCGGCGTTCCACGGCTGGGGCCGCGTGCCGACCGACGCGCATGGCCGTTTCTCCTTCAGCACGATCAAGCCGGGTACGGTGGCCGGGCCCAAGGGTGCGCCGCAGGCGCCGCACCTGGTGGTGCTGGTGTTCATGCGCGGCTTGTTGCGCGGCGCGTCCACCCGGCTGTACTTCGCCGATGCCGCCAGCAACGATGAAGACCCGATCCTGGCGCTGGTGCCGCCGCAACGGCGCGGCACGCTGCTGGCCCAGCGCACCGCGCCGGGGCACTACGCCTGGGACGTGCGCATGCAGGGCGAGCAGGAGACCGTGTTTTTCAGCTACTGAGCGCCCGCTTTGTGTAGGAGCGGCTTCAGCCGCGACCGGGGCTTTCCTGGTAACCCCCGGTCGCGGCTGAAGCCGTTCCTGCAGACAGGCGACAGCGGCGGCGGGTGCAGTCCGCGCATCCCGTCATCGCGTTGGCGCTACCCTTGGCCGGCCCGATGCGCCGGCACGACCCGCAGAGACGTCATCCATGAGTTCCAGCCTTTCCCTGCTCAGCCCCTTGTTCGGCGACCCCGACATCGATGCGCTGTTCGACGATACCGCGCGGTTGCAGGGCATGCTCGATTTCGAGGCCGCGCTGGCGCTGGCCGAGGCGCGCTGCGGGGTGATTCCGGATGCGGCGGTCGCGCCGATCCAGGCGGCCTGCCAGGCGCAGCGGTACGACCTGGCCGCGCTCGGCCAGGCCACCGCGCTGGCCGGCAACCCGGCTATCCCGCTGGTCAAGGCGCTGACCGCGCAGGTCGAGGCGACCGATGCGTCCGCCGCGCGCTGGGTGCATTGGGGCGCCACCAGCCAGGACGCGATCGACACCGGCAGCGTGCTGCAGCTGCGCGCCGCGCTGGATGCGCTGCAGCCGAAGCTGGCGGCGCTGTGCGATGCCGTGCATGCGCTCGCTCAGCGCGAGCGCGACACCGGTTTGCCTGGCCGCACGCTGCTGCAGCAGGCGGTGCCGGTGACGTTCGGACTCAAGGCCGCCGGCTGGCTGGATGCGCTGCAGCGCGCGCAGCGCCGCTTGCAGGCGCTGCGCGAGGACGCGCTGGTGCTGCAGTTCGGCGGCGCCGCCGGCACCCTGGCCTCGTTGCAGACGCAAGGGCTGGCGGTGGCGCAAGCCCTGGCGCAGGCGCTGCGGCTGCCGCTGCCGGCGCTGCCCTGGCATGCCGCGCGCGACCGCATCGTCGAGATCGGCAGCGCGTTCGCGCTGCTGGCCGGAACCCTGGGCAAGATCGCCACCGACATCGTGCTGCTGATGCAGTCGGAAGTGGCCGAGGCCTTCGAGCCGGCCGCGTCCGGCAAGGGCGGCTCCTCGGCGATGCCGCACAAGCGCAACCCGGTGGGCTGCGTGGCCGCCATCGCCGCGGCCACGCGCGTGCCCGGCCTGGTGTCCACGCTGTACGCGGCATTGCCGCAGCCGCACGAACGCGCCGCCGGGCAGTGGCATGCCGAGTGGGAAACGGTGCCGGAGATCGTGCGCCTGAGCGCCGGTAGCCTGGCGCAGATGCGCAGCGTCATCGAGGGCCTGGAACTGGACCGCGCGCGCATGCGCACGCACCTGGACAGCCATGGCGGCTTGCTCTACGCCGAGGCGGTGTCGGTCGCGCTCGCCGCCACCTTGGGCAAGGCCGCCGCGCACGCGTTGGTGGAGGAGTCCGCGCGCCACGCACTGCAGCACGGCCGTCACCTGCGCGAGGTGCTGGCGGCCGACACGCGGGTGACCGCGGTGTTGGATGAGGACCGGCTGCAGGCGCTGTTCGCCGCCGACAGCTGGCGCGGCATGGCCGATGTCTGGATCGACCGCGTGCTCGCCAACGGCTGAGCCTGTGCAACTGGATTCCGCGGAGCCGCCATGCCGTTTCTCGATCTGCCCAGCCATCGCCTGCACTACCGCCTCGACGGCAGCGCCGGCAAGCCGTGGCTGACCTTCTGCAATTCGCTGGGCACCGACCTGCACATGTGGGACGCGCAGATCGACGCACTGGCGCCGCACTACCGCCTGCTGCGCTACGACCGTCGCGGACATGGCGGCTCCGGCGTGCCGGCCGGCCCCTATCGCGTGGACGATCTCGGCGGCGACGTGCTGGCGCTGTGGGATGCGCTGCGGATCGAACGCAGCCATTTCTGCGGGCTGTCGATCGGCGGCCTGACCGGGCAGTGGCTGGGCCTGCACGCCGGCGCACGCCTGGAGCGCCTGGTGGTGAGCGCCACGGCGCAGAAGATCGGCAGCGAGGACAGTTGGCGCGCACGCATCGCGCAGGTGCAGGCCGAGGGCCTGACTGCACTGGCGGCGGCGACGCGCGAGCGCTGGTTCACCCCGGCCTTCGCCGCGCGGTGTCCGCAGCGGCTGGACGAGATCATCGCCACCTTCCTCGCCACCTCGCCCGAAGGCTATGCGGCATGCTGCCACGCCGTGGCCAGCGCCGACTTCCGTGGCCGACTCGGCGCGCTGGCGGTGCCGCTGCTGGCGATCGCCGGCGACGACGATCCGGTGTGCCCGCCGCAGGGCCTGCGCGAGATCGCCGCTGCGGTGCAGGACGGCCGCGCTGCGCAGGTGCCTGGCCGCCACATCTGCAATGTGGAGTCCGCGCAGGCGTTCAACCAATGCCTGATCGAGTTTCTGCAGGCTTCCTAGCACGCAGTCCGCTCCGCAGCTTGCCGATAACCCGCCGTCCAGCGAACCCGACGCTGCATTCTCCCGCCATCACAACGGAAACCCCATGGACGAAAAACAACGCTACGACGCCGGACTGCAGGTCCGCAAAGCCGTACTCGGCGAAGACCACGTGGAACGCTCGCTGGCCGCGCGCACCGACTTCACCAGCGAGTTCCAGGAGTTCATCACCCGCACCGCCTGGGGCACGGTCTGGACCCGCGACGGCCTGCCGCGCCACACGCGTTCGCTGCTGACCCTGGCGATGATGGTCGCGCTCGGCCACGACGAGGAATTCAAGCTGCATGTACGCGCCGCGCGCAACAACGGCGTGAGTGCGGACGAGATCAAGGAAGTGCTGCTGCAGGCGGCGATCTACTGCGGCGTGCCCGCGGCCAACCACGCCTTCGCGCTGGCGAAGCCGATCCTGGAAGAGCAGGCGGCCGAGGGCTGAGGGCGGCGGCGCTGGCGTCGCGCTGCTCGCATCGCGTGGCCGATCTTGTAGGAGCGACTTCAGTCGCGACAGGCCTTCCCGGTAACGCCTGTCGCGACTGAAGTCGCTCCTACAGGACGGCGCGGACGCCAAAGACACCCACACCGAAACGCTTCAACGGCGCTGGATGCGGATCACCAACGTGGTGTCCTGCAGCAGCGATACCGCGCGGGTCGGCGTATCGGCGCTACGCAGGCACGCGGGGGACCCTGCCGAGACCCTGGATTCCAGTTCCGGGAAATCGGCCAGCACCTGTTCGCGCTCCATGATCCGGCCGCCGCGTTGTTCGCAGCTGTGCATCAACGCTGCCGCCAGCGACTCTGGCAGCCGATACCCCTGCGACACGGCGATGCCCTCTCCCAGCAGCCCCTCCTCGCGCGTCTTCCACGCCGGGCGCATGGCGTCGGGCATGTCGAAGCCGGCGATGTGTTCGATGCGCTCGCGCAACGCGCGGGAAGCCCTGCCGCCACTGACGAACATGGCCATGACGATCAGCGCCAGCGAGCCGAACACGATCCAGCGCGCCCGTGGCGTCTTCGGGTCCACGCGAAATCCGAAGAACGTGATGCCGCCTTCCTCGCTCATTCCTGCTCCTGCTGTCGCCCGCTTGGCGCCGTGCATGATGGGCCGGTTCCGCCGCGTTCCGCCAGCGTTGCGGCACTTCGTCGGCCGGCGCGACGGCACGGATGGCCGTGGCAAGATGCAGGCCGATGTGGCGCAGGCGCTGGCCGCCGATCCGGTGCGCACGGACTGGCGTGCGCAGGAGCAGTTCGCGTGACGGCCCGAGCAGGTCGCGGATGTGCCGGTGCTGGTGCTGCGCGGCGTCGACGATCCGCTTGCCACGCAGGCGGAAAACGCGCATCTGTACCAGCGCCTGCGCGGCAGGGACCGCAGCCGGGTCACGCTGCCGCACGCCGACCATGTGGCGCACGTCGAGGACGCGCATGCGGCGTGGGTGGAGGCGGTGGTCGGCTACCTGCGCCGGCCGCGCCGAGCGCGACACGGGCGCGGTGGCCCGACGGATCGAACGGTGCGGCGATGGGGGCCGTGTAGCGAACGCAGGCGCGCGCTCAGCTGAGCAAGCCGCCCAGCCGCTGCGCGGCGTCCCTCAGCGGCGGCAGCAGCTGCGTCTGCATCGCCTGCAGGGTCACGCGGCCGGCCTGGGTGCCGATGTTGAGCGCGGCGATGACCTCGCCGCGGCGGTTGCGCACCGGCACCGCGATCGAGCGCAGGCCGATCTCCAGTTCCTGGTCGATCAGCGAGACATCCTCGCGGCGCACGCGCGCCAGCGTCTCCAGGAACTCGCGCTGGCCGGTGACGGTACGTTCGGTGCGCGGGCGCAGCGGATTGCGTTCCAGGTAGCTCTCCAGGGTGTCGTGCGGCAGCGCCGCCAGCAGCACCCGGCCCATCGAGGTGCAGTAGGCCGGCAGCCGACTGCCGGCGCGCAGGCCGATCGACATGATGCGCACGGTCTCGGCGCGGGCGATGTACAGCAGGTCGTCGCCGTCGAGCACGCCCAGCGAGCAGGATTCGTGCACCGCGTCGCGCAGTGCGTCCAGCACCGGCTGCGCGGCGGCGGTCATCGACGAGGACGCCACGTAGGCGCCGCCGATGCCCAGCACGCGCGGCAGCAGCACGTAGCCGCGGCCCTGTTCGCCGACGTAGCCGAGCTTGCCCAGGGTGTAGAGCACGCGCCGTACCGCCGCGCGCGAGATCCCGGTCTCGGTGCTGATCTGCGACATGGTGACCTCGCGCGCGTGTAGCGCGAACACGCTGAGCACGGCCAGGCCGCGCGCCAGCGAGGTCATGAAGTCCGGGTCGCCTTGCAGCCCATCGATCTGCTGCATCAGCTCGTGGGTGAGCCCGCGCTCGGCGGGCGGCGAACCGGCGCCGGCCTTGCGCCGGCCTGCGGAAGCGGGGGAATCGGCCATCAGGTGAGCGTGCAATCCATCGGATACCCCGTCATGGTAAGCGCTGCACGGCCGCCTGCGTGGCGGCCGTGTTCCCGGTAGCAGCGGAACCGGCGCGCGCCGGCCGGTTCCGGGCGGGTCTCAGTGCTTGCCGGGCAAGGCGTAGGCGATCACGTAGTCGCCGCGGTCCGGCGACTGCCGCGCGCCGCCGGCGGTGACCACGATGTACTGGCGGCCGCTCCTGGGCGAAACGTAGGTCATCGGCGTGCCCTGGCTGCCGACCGGCAGCCGTGCCTTCCACAGTTCCTTGCCGGTGTGGCTGTCGAGGCCGCGCAGGTAGTAGTCCTGGGTGCCGGCGAAGAACAGCAGGCCGGACTGGGTGGCCAGCGCGCCGCCCAGGGTCGGCATGCCGATCGGGATCGGCAGGCGCATCTTGATGCCGAGCGGGCCGGTGTCCTGCACCGTGCCGACCGGTACCTGCCAGACCAGCTTGCGGGTGGCCAGGTCGATCGCCGACAGGGTGCCGTACGGCGGCTTCTGGCACGGGATGCCGAGCTTGGAGACGAAGCGGTCGCGCAGCGAGCCGTACGGGGTGCCGGTCTGCGAGGCCGCGCCCATCTCCACGCCGCCGGCCTTCTGGCTCTCCATCTGCCGGCGCGGGATCAGCTTCGTCCACAGGCCGATGCGCATGTCGTTGACGAACAGGTAGCCGGTGGTCGGGTCCAGCGCGGCGCTGCCCCAGTTCATGCCGCCCAGCGAGCCCGGCCACTGCAGCGCCAGGTCCTCGCCCGGCGGGGTGTACATGCCGTCGTAGCGCATCTGCCTGAACTGGATGCGGCACAGCATCTGATCGATCGGGGTGGCGCCCCACATGTCGGCTTCGGTCAGTTTTGCGGTGCCGATCTGCGGCATGCCGGTGGACAGCGGCTGGGTCGCCGCGTAGCGCTCGCCGTCGGCCTTGCCCTGCGGTGCGGCCACCTCCTGGACCTGCGCCAGCGGCTGGCCGGTAGCGCGATCGAGCATGAAGATCTGCCCGGCCTTGGTCACCTGCAGCAGCGCGGGCACGGTGCCGCCCTTGCCGTCGGGCACGTCGGCCAGGGTCGGCTGCGCCGGCAGGTCGTAGTCCCACAGGTCGTGGCGCACGGTCTGGTAGTGCCAGCGCACGCGCCCGGTCGCGACCTCCAACGCCACGATCGAGGAACTGTACTTGTCGTCCTGCGGCGTGCGCTCGCCGCCCCAGGCATCCGGGGTGGTGTTGCCGGTGGGCAGGTAGATCAGGCCCAGCGCCGGATCGTAGGCCATCGAGGTCCACACGTTCGGGGTGGCGCGGGTGTAGTGGATGTTCGGATCCAGCGGAGTGTCCGGGGTTTCCTTGGCCAGGTCCCACGCCCACACCAGCTTGCCGCTGCGCACGTCGAAGGCGCGGACCACGCCCGAGGGCTCGCCGACCTCGATGTTGTCGGCCACGCGGCCGCCGACCACGATCAGGTTGCCGGCGATCAGCGGCGCCGCGGTCAGGGTGTAGAAGCCGGGCTTGACCTCGCCCATGCCGGCCTTGAGGTCGACCACGCCGTCCTGGCCGAAGTCGGTGCAGGGCGTGCCGGTCTGCGCGTCGAGCGCGAACAGGCGCGCATCGACCGTGTTCATCAGGATGCGGCGGCGGCACAGCGCCGGTGTCGCCGCTGGCGCTGCAGCAGCGGGCGCCGGCATCAGGTTGTCGCCGGCGGCCGCGGTTGCGGTCGCTGCGCTGTCTGCGTCGTAGTAGCCCAGGCCGCGGCAGCGTTGCCAGTTCGGCGCGGTGGCCTTGGGGTCGAACGACCAGCGCTTCTGTCCGCTGTCGGCATCCAGCGCGAACACCTGGTTGTGCGGGGTGCAGACGTACACGGTGTCGCCGATCTGCAGCGGCGTGGCCTGGTCCTCGGCGCCGAAGCCGTTGCTGGTCGGCACGTCGCCGGTGCGGGTGGTCCACGCCACCTGCAACTGGCCGATGTTGTCGCGGTTGATCTGGTCCAGCGCGGCGAAGCGGGTGCCGGCCACGGTGTTGCCCCAGTGCATCCAGTCCTTCTGCTCGGTGCCCGGCGCCACCGGCGTGACCGGCGCATCGGCGCTGGCCTGCACGACCGGGCGCGGCACGAAGGCATAGCCCGCGGTAGCGGCCAGGCCGACCACCAGCAGCGCGGACAGCGCATAGGCGCCGCGCCCGGCCGGCTGCCGGCGGCTGCGGCGCAGGGTCGGCCACAGCAGGGCCACCAACAGCGCCAGCACCGCCGGCGCGACCAGGCGCGAGACCAGCGGCCAGAACGCCAGTCCCACTTCCCACAGCGCCCACACCAGCGTGCCGACGAAGGCCGCGGCGTACAGCGCGGCGCCGGCGGGCCGGCGCGCGATCACCAGGATGCCGGCGGCCAGCGTGGCCAGCCCCATCAGCAGGAAGTACCAGCTGCCGCCCTCCGTCGCCAGGCGCAGGCCGCCGACCAACAGCACGCCGCCGATCAGCACCAGCAACAGGCCGACCACCCAAAGCAGTCCGCGGCCCAGGACCGAGACATCCGATTGCGTATTCACGTTGCGTATTCCTCTGCAGACTCCGTGACCGCGCGCGGTTGCGCGACGGCGGTGTGCCCGGGCGTTCCGTCAGACGGCTAGGGAAACGGACGGGTCCTGACCGCAGCGGAAGGCGTCTTCCGTGGCCTGCCGCTGCGCCGGGAAACGCGACGGCGACACCAGCGCGCCGCCGTCCTGGCGGGCGGCACCGACGACGGTGCATTCCGAGAGGTCTGGTCGATTATCGCACCGATGTGCGAATTTGGCACCGGTCGCGGCGAGGCGCCGATCGGCGTGCGGCAGATCGACCGACGGCTGGGGCGAGTGCGAGGGCGGCGAGGCGCAGATGGCGGTGGAACGCAGCGGCGTGGACGGCCGGTGGACCCATGCGGGCGGCAACGCATGCGCGGACCGCGGCGTCTGCGTGGTGGCCGGGCCGATGCAGGGATGGGTCGATCGCAGTGCGCGCGGGCGCGGCACGGTCGTTCACGCGCCACCGGGATCCGCATCGGGCCGCCGCGTCCGGATCTGTGAAGAGCCGGCCCTGCTGCGGCGTGCCGCGTCTGCGGCCACGTTCCGGCGAGCCCGTCGCGCGAGCTCGCCGGAGGCGCTTGCTACTTCTTCTTTTCTTTCTTGGCCGCGCGCTTTTCCTTCAGCGTCTTGGTCGGCTGCTTCTTGTCGCTCTTCTTCTGATCCATGCCCTTGCTCATGACACCCTCTGGACGATTGCACTGTGGATTGCCGACTGCGGCCGCCGTGGCGGCGATCGCGGGTGCCACTTTACTCCGCTGGCGGCCGGCCATGCCGCAGTTGTCGACCGGCATGCACGCAAGGTTGGGCCATAATCGTGTTTTCCCCCAAGGTGCCCCGCGTCCGATGAAAACCCCCCAGGGCCTGCAGCCGCTGATCGAGGATGGCGTCATCGACAGCGTGCTGCGCCCACTCAAGAGTGGCAAGGAGGCCGCCGTGTACGTGGTCCAGGCCGGCGCCGAGGTGCTGTGCGCCAAGGTCTACAAGGACATGGCGCAGCGCAGCTTCCAGGCGCGCGTGCAGTACCAGGAGGGCCGCAAGGTGCGCGGCAGCCGCCAGGCGCGGGCGATGGGCAAGGCGACCAAGTTCGGCCGCCGCGAGCAGGAAGCCGCGTGGAAGGACACCGAGGCCAACACCCTGTACCAGCTGGTGGACGCCGGCGTGCACGTGCCGCAGCCGCGCGGCTACTTCCACGGCGTGCTGCTGATGGACCTGGTCACCGACGCCGACGGGCAGAGCGCGCCGCGGCTGGGCGAAGTGGAGCTGGAGCCGGAGCAGGCGCGTGCGTTCCACATGCAATTGATCGGCGACGTGGTGAAGATGCTGTGCCTGGGCCTGGTGCACGGCGACCTGTCCGAATACAACGTGCTGGTCGCCGCCGAGGGCCCGGTGGTGATCGACTTCCCGCAGGTGGTCAGCGCCGCCGGCAACAACGCCGCGCGCGACATGCTGCTGCGCGACGTGCACAACCTGCGCGACTGCCTCGGCCGCTTCGCCCCGGAGCTCAACGAAACCCATTACGGCGAAGAGATGTGGGCGCTGTACGAGAAGGGCGAACTGCGCCCGGACAGCGCGCTCAGCGGCCGCTTCGTCTTCGACACCCGCCGCGCCGACGTGCGCGCGGTGCGCGACTCGATCGAGGACGCGCGGCAGGAAGCGATCATCCGCCAGCAGGGCCGCGAGGCCGCAGCGGACGAGGACTGAGTCGCGCGGCAGCGCGTCCTGCACGACGCGCTGCCGAAAAAACATTCCTCGCTGCTGCGCCGATCGCCGCAGCGCGCCGTCGATCGCATCGGTGGCTCCTTCACTGTCGCATCCCTGTCATTTCCGCATCGCCACGCGTGTTCGCCAGGGCGTGTCATCGATTCTCCGACAGGTTGCGTTGGCGCTGACAGATACAAGCCGCACGCCTGCTCTTGCGCGCGCTGGCGTGTCGCCCCGGCTCACTTCTTCCATCTCTCCTTTCCATGCACGCGCAAGGTGGTGCGTGTTGCTCGGGATCGAGGGTGCGTCTTGGTATCGGCAGCGAATGGCGCTGCCATCGACGAGCGCAACAGCGCGCCCGGCAACGGGTTGGAAACGTGCCGCAAACGCGACGCGGCGACCGGAATATCGGTATCCCGATGCGATACCAACGTATCGCCCGCAATACGAATCTTTCGTCAATCTTTCTGCGCGCACGCGCAAGTTGTAGTGGCAGCTGACTGCGGTTTTCGTGCGGATATATCGCGGGAATACATTTCGTGTAGCGTTGCGCGCTTCGATCTTCCCACCCCCACGATTTGACCCTCATGCTCGACGCTTTCGCCGCGCCTCGTTGTTTCATTCTCTGTGGTTCCGTTGTCGCGCTCGCGATGGCGGCGGGGTGTTCGTCCGCGCCGCAACCGCCGCCGCCGATCAAGGTCGGCACGCTCGCGCTGACCCCGCACAGCTTGCCGGTGGAGCAGTCGCTGCCCGGGCGCACCGTGGCCTACGAAGTCTCCGACGTGCGACCGCAGGTCAACGGTCTGCTGCGGCAACGGCTGTTCACCGAAGGCCAGGAAGTCCAGGCCGGGCAGGTGCTGTACCAGATCGATCCTGCGCCGTACCAGGCCGCCTACGACACGGCGCGCGGGCAGCTCGCGCAGGCCCAGGCCGCCGTGGTCGCGGCGCGTCCCAAGGCCGCGCGCTACCGCACCCTGGTCGAACAGGACGCGGCCAGCAAACAGGACGCCGACGACGCGCAGGCCGCCTTGCAGGAAGCCGAAGCCAACGTGGTGGCAGCACAGGCGTCGTTGCAGGCGGCGCGCATCAATCTCGACTACACCCGGGTGACGGCGCCGATCTCCGGCACCATCGGCAGCTCGGCCTATACCGCCGGCGCGCTGGTGACCGCGCAGCAGGATGCGGCGCTGGCCAAGATCCAGCGGCTGGACCCGATCTACCTGGACGTGAGCCAGTCCAGCACGCAGATGCTGGCCTTGCGCGAGCGGCTCGATGCCGGCCAGATCAAGGCGGCCGACGGCAAGATCTCGGTGCGGGTACGCCTGGAGGACGGCAGCTTCTATCCGCATCCGGGCACGCTGGAGTTCGTCGGCACCTCGGTCGATCCTGGCACCGGCGGGGTCACCCTGCGCGTGGTCGTGCCCAATCCGCAGCATCTGCTGCTGCCCGGCATGTACCTGCGCGCGCTGTTGCCGCTGGCCAGCGACCCGAATGCGATCCTGGTGCCGCAGCAGGCGGTGACCCGCGATGCCAAGGGCGATCCGCTGGTGAAGCTGCTCGGTGCGCACAACCGGGTCGAGGAGCGCCGCATCCGCACCGGCGACGCGGTCGGCCACGACTGGGTGGTGCAGGCCGGACTCAAGCCGGGCGAACGGCTGATCGTGGTCAACGGCAGCCGCGCCGAGATCGGCAAACCGGTCGTGCCGTATGCAGTCAGCGCCGCGCAGCTCGAGGCCGCGTCCGCGGTGCCGGGCGACGCCCAGGCCGACTGAGGAGCTGCCATGTCGCGTTTCTTCGTCAACCACCCGGTGGTGGCCTGGGTCATGGCCATCGTCGTCGTCCTGGTCGGCATGCTGGCCATCCACGCGCTGCCGATCGAGCGCTATCCGCAGATGGCGCCGCCGACCATCACCGTTCGCGCCACCTACACCGGCGCCTCGGCGCAGACCGTGGAGAACACGGTCACCCAGCTGATCGAGCAGTCGCAGCAGAGCCTGGACCATCTGCTGTACATGACCTCGACCAGCGCTTCGGACGGGACCGCGCAGGTCAACCTGGTGTTCGAGACCGGCACCAATGCCGACACCGCGCAGGTGCAGGTGCAGAACCAGCTGCAGTCGGTGATGTCGGTGCTGCCGCAGGACGTGCAGCAGAACGGCATCGTCATCACCAAGTCCAGCGGCTCGCTGTTCGAGGTGGTGGCGTTCACCTCCGACGACGGCAGCATGGACAACTTCGATGTCGCCAACTACATGGAATCGAACATCGACGACCAGATCAGCCGCGTCAGCGGCGTGGGCAACATCCAGCCGATGGGCTCGGAGTACGCCATGCGCATCTGGCTGGATCCGGAGAAGTTGCGCAAGTACGCGCTGATGCCCTCGGACGTGGAGAACGCGCTGCAGGCGCAGAACACCGACGTGTCGGCCGGCGAGATCGGCGGCCAGCCGGCGCCGCGCGGGCAGCGCCTGGATGCGACCGTGACCACGCGCAGCCGCCTGCACACGCCGGCGCATTTCGGCGCGATCGTGCTCAAGAGCGGTCCCGGCGGCGCGGCGGTGCACCTGTCCGACGTGGCCAGGATCGGCCTGGGTCCGGAAACCTACGACAGCATCACCCGCTTCAACGGCAAGCCGTCGGCCTCGCTCGGCATCGAATTGAACGCCGACGCCAACGCGGTGGAAACGTCCAGGGCGATCGACGCGCGCCTGCAGGAACTCAAGCAGTACTGGCCGCACGGCTACACCTACCACATCGCCTTCAGCACCACGCCGTTCGTGACCACCTCGATCAAGGAAGTGGTCATCACCCTGATCGAGGCGGTGCTGCTGGTGGTGGCGGTGATGTACCTGTTCCTGCAGAACTGGCGCGCCACGCTGGTCCCGACCATCGCGGTGCCGGTGGTGCTGATGGGCACCTTCGGCGTGCTGGCCGCGTTCGGCTACTCGATCAACACCCTGACCATGTTCGCGATGGTGCTGGCGATCGGCCTGCTGGTGGACGACGCCATCGTGGTGGTGGAGAACGTGGAGCGGGTCATGAGCCAGGAAGGGCTGCCGCCGAAGGAGGCGACGCTGCGCTCGATGCAGCAGATCGGCGGCGCGCTGGTCGGCATCGTGCTGGTGCTGACCGCGGTGTTCGTGCCGATGGCCTTCTTCAACGGCGTCACCGGGGTCATCTACCGGCAGTTCTCGATCACCATCGCCGCCTCGATGATCCTGTCGGTGCTGGTGGCGATGACCCTGACCCCGGCGCTGTGCGTGACCATTCTCAAGCCGCTGCACCAGGGCGAGGAACCGATCGGTTCGCACGGCCGCCTCGGCCGGTTCTTCGCCTGGTTCAACACGCGCTTCCGTGCGCTGTCCGAGCGCTACCGTGCGCTGGTCGAGCGGGTGCTGGGCCGGCGCGCGCTGGGCCTGCTCGCTTACGCGCTGCTGCTGGGCGTCACCGGCGTGCTGCTGTGGCGCCTGCCCGGCGCGTTCCTGCCCGACGAGGACGAGGGCATGCTCAACGTGCTGGTCAAGCTGCCGGCCGGCTCCACCCTGGAGCAGACCCTGGCGGTGACCGACCGCCTGACCAAGGCCGCGCTGCACGAGCCGGGCGTGCGCTCGGTGCTGTCCTCGGCTGGCTTCAGCGTGACCGGCGCCGGCCAGAACGTCGGCATGGCCTTCGTCCGCCTCAAGGACTGGGACGACCGCGAGGACGACGCCGACACCATCGCCGCGCATCTCAACAAGGCCCTGGCCGACGTGCCCGACGCGGAGCTGTTCGTGACCTCGCCGCCGGCCATCAGCGGGCTCGGCGACGCCTCCGGCTTCACCTTCGAACTGATGGACTACGAAGGCGCCGGCCACGCCGCCCTGGTGAACGCGCGCGACAAGCTGCTGCGCCTGGCCGGGCAGGATCCCAAGCTGCGCGACGTGCGCTACGCCAGCCTGGAGGACGCGCCGGTCTATGCGGTCAAGATCGACGACGACAAGGCGCAGGCGCAGGGCGTGGACCCGGGCGACATCAACGCCACGCTCAACAGCGCGCTCGGCGGCGACTTCGTCAACAACTTCATCTACAAGGGCCGCATCAAGAAGGTGTTCGTGCAGGGCGACGCCGAGGCGCGCATGGCACCGCAGGATCTGCAGCGCTGGACGGTGCGCAACGCCAGCGGCGACATGGTGCCGATGTCCGCCTTCACTACCTCGCACTGGACCAGCGCGCCGGCCGCGCTGGAGCGCTACAACGGCGTGTCGGCGATGGAACTCACCGGCCAGGCGGTGGCGGGCGTCAGCTCCGGCGCGGCGATGGACGCGATGGCCGCACTGAGCAAGCAGCTGCCGCACGGCTTCGGCTATGCGTGGTCGGACATGGCCTACCAGGAGAAGCTGTCGGCCAACCAGGCGCCGGCGCTGTACGCGATCTCGCTGCTGTTCGTGTTCCTGTGCCTGGTGGCGCTGTACGAAAGCTGGACGGTCCCGTTCGCGGTGATGCTGGCGGTGCCGGTGGGCGTGTTCGGCGCGGCGCTGTTGATGACCGTGCGCGGCCTGCAGAACGACGTGTACTTCCAGGTCGGCCTGCTGACAACGGTCGGCCTGGCGGCCAAGAACGGCATCCTGATCGTCGAGTTCGCGCGCGAGCTGGAGCAGCGCGGCGAAAGCCTGCTGGCGGCCACCCTGCACGCGGTGCAGATGCGCCTGCGGCCGATCCTGATGACCTCGCTGGCGTTCCTGCTCGGCGTGCTGCCGCTGGTGTTCAGTCACGGTGCCGGCTCGGCCGCGCGCCATTCGCTGGGCACCGGCGTGACCGGCGGCACGCTGGCCTCGATCACCCTGGGCCTGTTCTTCGTGCCCTTGTTCTACGTCATCGTGCGCAGCGTGTTCCCCGGCAGCAAGCATCCGCCGCTGGAGGCCACGCCATGAGCGCATGGTCGTCCCGCCTGCTGGCCGCAACGTGCTGCGCGGCGCTGGCCGCGTGCAGCATGGCCCCGCACTACGCGCGCCCGGCGCCGCCGGTGCCGCTGCAGTTCGATGCCGCGGGCAGCGCCCCGCCTGCGGCCGGCGCCACGCTGGCGATGCCGGACTGGCGCGAGGTGTTCCTCGATCCGCGCCTGCGCCAGGTCATCGCCCTGGGCCTGGACAACAACCGCGACCTGCGTGTGGCCATGCTCGACATCGACAAGGCGCGCGCGCAGTACCGGATCCAGCGCGCCGCGCTGGCGCCTTCGCTGGATGCCAATGCCAGCAACAGCCGCCAGCGGACCAGCGCCAGCGCCAGCGACACCGGGCAGGCGCAGATCGGCAGCAGCGACACGCTGCAGGTCGGCATCAGCAGCTGGGAACTGGACCTGTTCGGCCGCGTGCGCAGCCTGAAGGACGAGGCCCTGGAAACCTGGCTGGCCAGTGCCGAAACGCAACGCAGCGTGCGCCTGAGCCTGATCGGCCAGATCGCCGACGACTGGCTCGCGGTCGGTGCCGACCGGCAACTGCTGGCCCTGGCGCAGCAGACCCTGGACAGCCAGGAGCAGACGCTCAGGCGCAGCCGCGCCCAGCACGACAACGGGATCGGCTCCGGGCTGGACCTGGCGCAGATCCAGAGCAGCGTGGAAGCGGCCCGCGTCGATGTGGCGCGCGATGCCACCCAGCTCGCCCAGGCCCGCGATGCCTTGCAACTGGTGGTCGGCGCGCCGGTGGACGCCGCGTTGCTGGCCGGGCCCGATGCGTTCGACGGCAGCGTGGCCCTGGCTCCGCTGCCGGCGGGACTGGATGCCACGGTGCTGCTGCAGCGTCCCGACGTGCTCGCCGCCGAGCATGCGCTGAAGGCGGCCAATGCCGACATCGGTGCCGCCCGCGCGGCGTTCTTCCCGACCGTCTCGCTGACCGCCTCCACCGGCCGCAGCAGCGACGCGCTGTCCACGCTGTTCGCGGCGGGCTCGCGGACCTGGTCGTTCGTGCCCAGCATCGCGCTGCCGATCTTCCACGCCGGCGCGCTGAAGGCTTCCTTGGACGTATCGAAGATCGGCAAGAACATCGCCGTGGCGCAATACGAAAAGGCCATCCAGAGCGCCTTCAGCGACGTCGCCGATGCGCTGGCGCAGCGCGACCACCTCGCGGCGCAGCTGAGCGCGCAACAGGCGCTGGTGGACGCGGTGCGACGCAGCCACACGCTGGCCGAGGCGCGCTACCGCGCCGGCGTGGACGACTACCTGCAGGTGCTGGACGCGCAGCGTTCGCTGTACGCCGCACAGCAGGATCTGATCGCCCTGCGCCTGCAGGACGACAGCAACCGGGTCGCGCTGTACACCGTGCTGGGCGGCGGCGCGGATGCGAGCGCGACAGCCCCTGCCGCGGCGAGCCGCTGAGCGCGGGGCCGGGCAGGTTCGAGTCAGTTCACGCGGATGCGCGATGTGGGAGCGACTGAAGTCGCTCCCACAGATGCGCAGCTTGCTACTCGCGGAATGGACCGCGGTCGGCATCCCCGTGGGAAACGCCCGGTGGCGAAACCAGCGTGCCCAGATGGGCCTGCGCAAACGTATCCGCGGCGACCGGGCGGCCGAACAGATAGCCCTGGTACGCCGTGCATCCCATCTCGCCCAGCCATGCATGCTGCTGCTCCGTCTCCACGCCTTCGGCGACCGTGGAGATACCCAGGATGCCCGCGATCTCGATGATCTTGCGCACCAGCTCGCGTTGGTTGCCGTCTGCGGTCATTCCGCGGACGAACGACCGGTCGATCTTCAGTTCGTCCAGCGGCAGCGCCTGCAGCAGCGACAGCGAAGAGAAACCCGTGCCGAAGTCGTCCAGCGACCACGATATCCCGTCCTCGCGCAGCGCGTTCATCCTCGCGGTGACCAAGGGCAGGTCGCTCGCCAGCGCCGACTCGGTGATCTCGAAACGGAGTCTGTTCGCCGGAGCGCCGATCCGGCCCACCACGCCGCGCACGTCTTCGACGAAGCTCGCCGACACCAGTTGCAAGGGGCTGACGTTGACCGACAGCACCAGATCCGCGGTGCCGGGATGCCGCGACCAGGCTTTCAGCTGCAGGCAGGCCTGTTCCAGCACCCACATGCCGATCTGATGGATCAGCCCGGTACTTTCGGCCAGGGGGATGAACTCGGCCGGCGGCTGCAATCCATAGCCCGGTCGATTCCAGCGCAGCAGCACTTCCGCGCCGACCAGCCGTCCGCGCGCCGACACCTGCGGCTGCAGGTGGGCGCACAACTCCTCATGCGCGAGCGCGCGGACCAGCGCCGCATGCTGGTCCAGCCGCACCTTGATGTCCTCGCTGAAGATGGCCAACACCCCGGCGGTCAGGATCATCGCGGTCGCGGTGTTCAGGCCATGGCCGATCCGGCGGATCTCCTCCGGCATCAGCCTCAGCGCAACGCCGAGGCTGCCAGGGATGATGGCCAGCGCGATCAGCAACGCAAAGCACAACGCCGGGAATGCCCAGCGCAGGTAGACCCCTTCGCTGCGGAACAGGAAAAAGGCGGCTGCACCGATCGGCAGAAGGAACAGATGCGTCGATCGCGCCGCCGCCGCGGTCGGCGTATCGGCCAGGCTGGCGAACACCGTCATGATCAGCAGCAGATGCGCGATGGCGACGAGGGAAACGCGATCGAGCCTGCGCGACATGTACAGGCAGGCCGTGCCCATCAGCATCACCGAAAAGAGAACGAGCGCCAGTGCGCTCATGCCATGCGTGATGTAGTACGCCGTCCATGCCAGGCCGTGCGCCATGCAGGCGAGCCCGCCGAACCGCAGCAGGCGTTGGACCCGCGGCCACTGCGCCTGGTCGGGGAGGTTGCGCGCCACCCAGTCGTCGCCGCCAGCCCCCAAGCCGGTTTTTTTCACATGTATCCCGTTCTTCTGCGCATCGTCATGTGATCTGCGTCGGCTCGGTCGGCACCTGCACACGCCCTTCAATAGCGAAAGTCCCGCGTGGACAAGGTGACGAAGAAGCAGGCCGGTTGCAAGGCAGGAATGCGGCAGCGGCTCCACGCGATCCGGGCTGCGCGCTGCGATGCTGCGGCCGGGGAGTGGGGCGCGCCACCGCGCCGGCGTGGACGAGGACCTGCAGGTGCTGGACGCACGGCGGTCGCCGTACGCCGCACAGCAGGCGCTGATCGCCCTGTGCCTGCAGGACGACAGCAACCGGGTCGCGCTGTACACCGTGCCGGGCGGCGGCGCGGATGCGACGGCGGCGGCTCCGCCGCACCGCGCCAATGACGGCAGCACGCCCCATGATGCCAGCCCGCCCGCGCATGGGGCCTTCTGGCGCGTTGCGCGAGACCAGCGAACGCGCCCGGTCGCCTGCGCGTTGCGCACTCTGTTGCCGTTCTGCATGGGTCCGGCGGCCGTGTTCGGCGCGAACGCACGCGCCCAAGTCGCGCTACCGCATCGAAGCATCACCAAATGTTGTGGTGGCGCAGTGCGTGCCCCATAGCGCTTGGGGTGATCGCCAAGTGCCCGATTTACAGCGGAAACTTCATGTGTTTACTCATGTGTGCAATGCAAAAATTCCATGGATAGACTCGGATTCCAGGGCAACGAAGCCTGTGCCGTTTCGGTGCGGTGTGCCCTGGAGTCGAGGCAAGGTATGAAGACGGAAGAGAGTTCGTACGAAACGCTGGTCGATCTGGTACACGATCTGCAAGCAGTCCAGGACGACGCATTGGAGTTGCTGGATAAGGCAACGGCCATTAACAACGAAAGCATCCGGCGGAACAATCTGGACGCCGACGAGCATGAAGAACTGCCGCTCGGCGAAGAGACTGCCATGCTGCGGAGCAATGTGTTGAATCCGATGCCTGAGGAAATCGCTTGCGTCGAGAAGGCGATCAAGGCGCTCGAAGCCGGAGCTATCAGCGAAGAACAGGCCGCCGCGATCGCGGTGGATGCTGCTGAAACGCTCAAGACGGCGGAAGCGACGCTCGAGGAAGTCGAACAGAGCATCTCGCGCCATGAAGACGATGGCGAGGACGAGGAGTAAAAATAAAAGCTAAAGCTTCACCGCCTGCAGCAGGCGATACCCCATCAGGAGCCATTGCGCTCATCAATTTGCGGCTGCCGGCCTAGCCCGGCAGCCGCTGCACTGCATCCTGCACGCCGCCGCCGCTTACGCCACCCGGCTGCGCCGCGCACGCTCCAGGTGCACCAGCAGCAGCGAGATCGCCGCCGGGGTCATGCCGGGAATGCGCTGCGCCTGGCCCACGGTCTGCGGGCGCACGCGCTGCAGCTTCTGCTGTACCTCGGCCGACAGCCCGCGCACCTGCGCGTAGTCGAACGCCTCGGCGATCGGCGTGTCTTCGTGGCGCTGCTGGCGCGCGATCTCGTCGCGCTGGCGGTCCAGGTAGCCGGCGTACTTGATGCCGATCTCGACCTGCTCGGCGACCTGCGCGTCGTCCACGCCCGGGCCCAGCGACGGCACCCGCATCAGCGCGGCGTAGTCCAGTTCCGGGCGCTTGATCAGGTCGAGCACGGTGGTCTCGCGGCTCACCGCCACGCCCAGCGTCGCGGCGACCTCGCGGCCCAGCGCATTGCCGGGCGTGGCCCACAGCGCGCGTAGCCGCTCGTTCTCCCGCGCCACCGCCTCCTGCTTGGCCTGGAAGCGCGCCCAGCGCGCCTCGCCGACCAGGCCCAGGTCGTGGCCGATGCCGGTCAGGCGCGCATCGGCGTTGTCCTCGCGCAGCTGCAGCCGGTATTCGGCGCGGCTGGTGAACATGCGGTACGGCTCGGTGGTGCCGTGGGTGATCAGGTCGTCGATCAGCACGCCGATGTAGGCCTGGTCGCGGCGCGGCGACCACGGCGCCAGTCCGCGCACCTGGCGCGCCGCATTGAGCCCGGCGATCAGGCCCTGCGCGGCGGCTTCCTCGTAGCCGGTGGTGCCGTTGATCTGGCCGGCGAAGAACAGCCCGGGCATCGCCTTGGTCTCCAGCGAGGCCTTCAGCCCGCGCGGGTCGAAGAAGTCGTATTCGATCGCGTAGCCGGGACGGGTGATGTGCGCGCGCTCGAAGCCGCGGATCGAGCGCACCAGCTCCAGCTGCACGTCGAACGGCAGCGAGGTGGAGATGCCGTTGGGATAGATCTCGGCCACGTCCAGGCCTTCCGGCTCGACGAAGATCTGGTGGCTGGCCTTCTCGGCGAAGCGCACCACCTTGTCCTCGATCGACGGGCAGTAGCGCGGGCCGATGCCCTCGATCTGGCCGGTGTACAGCGGCGAGCGGTCCAGCGCGCCGCGGATGATGTCATGGGTGCGCTCGGTGGTATGGGTGATCCAGCACGAGACCTGGCGCGGATGCTGGGCGAGCTCGCCCATGAACGACATCACCGGCAGCGGATCGTCGCCGGGCTGCTCCTCCATCGCCGCGTAGTCCAGGCTGCGCCCGTCGATGCGCGGCGGGGTACCGGTCTTGAGCCGGTCCACGCCGAAGCGGCCGTCGCGCAGCGTCTGCGCCAGTGCGGTGGCCGGCGGGTCGCCGGCGCGGCCGCCGGCGTACTGGGTCTGGCCGATGTGGATCTTGCCGGCCAGGAAGGTACCGGCGGTCAGCACCACCGCCGCCGCCTCGAAGCGCAGGCCGGTCTGGGTGACGGCGCCGCGCACGCGCTCGCCCTCCACGATTAGCGCGTCCACCGCGGCCTGGAACAGGGTCAGGTCGGGCTGCGCCTCGACCAGGCGCCGGACCGCGCCGCGATACAGGTTGCGGTCGGCCTGGCAGCGGGTGGCGCGCACCGCCGGGCCCTTGGAGGCATTGAGCGTGCGCCACTGGATGCCGGCCAGGTCGGCGGCATGCGCCATCGCCCCGCCCAGCGCATCGATCTCCTTGACCAGGTGGCCCTTGCCGATGCCGCCGATGGCCGGGTTGCAGCTCATCGCGCCCACCGTCTCCACGTTGTGGGTCAGCAGCAGGGTGCGCGCGCCAGCGCGCGCGGAGGCCAGCGCCGCTTCGGTGCCGGCATGGCCGCCGCCGATCACGATGACGTCGTAGCGGTAGAAGGAATCGCTCATCGGCTATTCGTCCGCCCGGTCGCGCGGACCGGGATGGGGGCGTGCGCGGGACGGCGCGCGCCGGAAAACGGAATTTTTGGAGTTCGCATCACAGTTTACGGATTCGGCCCTAAAGTTGGCACGTAGTCTGCAGATATCCCTACTGCACCCAACGTGGCATTGCGTCAGGGGCGTACGACTGGAATTGGAACAGGGGCCAGTCACGCGCACGTTGGGGGAGCTGGGGGCCGGTAGTCGGGGGACTGCCGGCCCTTTTTTATGCCTGCGATTCGGGTCCGATGCCAGCAACCGCAAGGCCCGAACGCGAAAAGCCCCGGCGAACCGGGGCTTTTCGTTTTAGGCGCCGACGCCCGACAGGGCCGGAACAGGGGGGATCCAGATTTCCCTGTCGGACATCGACATAGACGGTGGGGCGATCGCTTCGGGTCATAAAGCGACGCAGGCGGTCACCCCGTACGACGTAGAGTGCGTCTTGTGCCCGCGTGAAATCAAGCCTTTTCTTAGGGCTCTAGTGTGCGCTTCGTCCCATTGCTACGACCCAGATTGCCAGGCCGGGGCGCGGCCGGACGCGGCTGGGCGGCCGGCCGCGGCGCGCTGGCCGGACGTGGCTGCATCGACTGCGGACGCGGCTGCATCGCCTGGGGGCGTGGGCCGGCGTTGGCGGCATCGGGACGGCGCAGCCGGTCCAGGTCGCGCCACGGCGACTTGACCCGGCCGCCGCCACCGCCGATGACCGGCGGCGGACGGTCCGGCGGGCGGCCGTTGTCGTCGGGCCGCGGGCGCGGCGGCGGACGGTGCCGCGGCGGACCGTAGTAGTCGCGGTAGTAGTAAGGGCCGCCGTAGCCGTAGTAGCCATAGCCGTAATAGCCGGCGCCATAGCCATAGGGCACGGCACCGTAAGGCGCGTAGTAGCCGTCGGAGTAGCCGTCCGGATAGCGGTATTCGACCGAGGGGGCGCCGCGGTAATAGCCGCCACCGCTGTCGGCGTAGTCGTAGGTGGCGCAGCCGCTCAGCGTGGCCAGCAATCCAGCGGCCAAGATCAGGCGCATGTTCATGGCGAATCCTCTCCCTGAGGCTGACCGACAGGTTCGGCGTGTTGCATTGAATGCCCCCTTAACCCGCTTCGTCGTTGATTGAACGCTTAAGTCGCGTGCAACGGCTGCATTGCCTTGGCAGCCCGCGACACCGCGAACTTGGGACGATACGCTAACCTTTCACGCATGTTCTCATCTTCACTGCCCGTTTTCGCGGATGTGACCGCCGCCGCCGCGCGGATCGCGCCGCATGCCCAGGTGACGCCGGTCCTGCGCTCGCGGGCGCTGGACGCGTCGACCGGCGCGACGCTGTTCTTCAAGGCCGAGCACCTGCAGCGCAGCGGCGCGTTCAAGTTCCGCGGCGCCTGCAATGCGGTGTGGGCGCTGAGCGAGGCCCAGGCCGCGCGCGGCGTGGTCACCCATTCCTCGGGCAACCACGGTGCGGCCCTGGCGCAGGCCGCGCGTAGCCGCGGCATCGGCTGCCACGTGGTGGTGCCGGAGGGCGCGGTGGCGGCCAAGCTGGCCAACATCGCCCGCGACGGCGCCACCCTGTGGCGCTGCGAAGCCGGCATCGCCGCGCGCGAGGCGATGTGCGCGCAGGTGCAGCAGCAGACCGGCGCGACCCTGGTGCATCCGTATACCGATCCGGCGGTGATCGCCGGCCAGGGCACCGCGACCCTGGAATTGCTCGGCGCCAGCGGCCCGCTCGACCTGCTGGTGGTGCCGGTCGGCGGCGGCGGCCTGGCCGCCGGCAGCCGCCTGGCGCTGTCGGCGCTGGCGCCGCAGGCACGCCTGCTGCTGGCCGAGCCGGCCGGCGCCGCCGACACCGCGCGCTCGCTGGCGGCCGGCGCGCTGCGCGTGGACTTCGTTCCGGACACGGTCTGCGACGGCCTGCGCGGCACTCTCGGCGCGCCCAACTTCGCGCTGCTGCATGGCCAGGCGGAGACGATCGTGGTCGAGGACGCCGCCACCGTGGCGGCGATGCGGCTGCTGTGGCAGGTGCTCAAGCAGGTGGTGGAACCCTCGTCGGCGATCGCGCTGGCGGCGGTGCTGGCGCAGCCGGAGCGCTTCGCCGGGCGCCGGGTCGGGCTGATCCTGTCCGGCGGCAACGTCGACCTCGACACCCTGCCGTGGGGCGCGGCTTGAAGCCGCGGCGGCGGCGCGGCTGGCTGGGCTGGCTCGGTCGGCTGGCCGCGGTGCTGGGCCTGTGGCTGCTGGGCGTGGCGATCTACATCGTCTGGGTCGGCGACCGCGACCAGGCGGCGCCGGCCGACGCGATCATCGTGCTCGGCGCGGCCGCCTACGACGCCAAGCCCTCGCCGGTGTTCGAGGAACGCATCCGCCACGGCCTGGACCTGTACCAGCGCGGCTATGCGCCGACCCTGATCTTCACCGGCGGCTTCGGCGGCAACGGCGCGCGTTTCGCCGAATCGCAGGTGGCGCGCCGCTACGCGCTGCGCCACGACGTGCCGGCCGACGCGATCCTGATCGAGACCGTCTCGCGCACCACCCGCCAGAACCTGCTCGAGGCGCGCGGGCTGATGCGCAGCCACGGCCTGCACCGGGCGATCGTCGTCAGCGATCCGCTGCACATGGCGCGGGCGCTGCGCCTGTGCCGCGAGCTGCAGATCGACGCGCTGGCGTCCTCGACCCCGAGCACCCGCTTCCGCAGCTTCCAGACCCGCTGGCGCTTCCTGCTGCAGGAGGTCTACTTCTTTCACCGCGACCTGCTGGTGCCGGGCGCCTGAGCGGGCCCGGCCGCCGTATCATGGGCGCCCGCATGGCATGAGGTGGTGGCGATGAAGATCGACGGAACCCGCGAGCAGGACCGCGCCATCGAACTGGTGCTGTCCTATTACGACGCGTTCAACCGCGGCGACTGGGCGGCGATGCTCGACAAGCTGACCGACGACGTGGCGCACGACCTCAACCAGGGCGCGCGCGAGACCGGCAAGGACACCTTCGCCGCGTTCCTGCAGCGGATGAACGCCAGCTACCGTGAACAGCTGCGCGACATCGTGGTGCTGGGCGGGCAGGACGGCCGCCGCGCCGCCGCCGAGTACGTGGTGCACGGCGAATACCATCACACCGACGAAGGCCTGCCGCCGGCGCGCGGGCAGACCTACGTGCTGCCGGGCGGGGCGTTCTTCGACATCCGCGACGGCAAGATCGCCCGGGTCAGCAACTACTACAACCTGCAGGACTGGATCGACCAGGTGTCGGCCTGAGTAGTCGCACGCAGGAGCGCGTATACGGCCGGCCGGGCTGTCGTGTAGGAGCGGCTTCAGCCGCGACAGGCATTAACGGTAACGCCTGTCGCGGCTGAAGCCGCTCCTACAGGTAGTGCATCCGGTTCTGGGCTCTTGCGATTCCCGATTCCCGATTCCCGATTCCCGGAGCGAAGCGCGTGCCTCAATCGCCGCGGCGACGGATCGGGATCGCCGACACCGGCACCGCGGCGATCTCGCTGCCGCCCTCGCGGATCGGCGCGCCCGGCGGCGGCGCCCAGGCGTGCGCATAGATCACTTCCCAACTGCTCGGCAGCGTGCCGTCGGCGTTGCGCAGCGGCTCGTAGGCGGCGCTGGCGGCGGCGAAACGGCCGCGTCCGGTCAGCGTGTGGCGGCGCGCGTGCAGCGCGTTGGTCGCGCCGATCGCGCGCAATTCGCGCATCAGTGCGGCCAGGTCGGGATAGGTGAGGGTGAACAGGTCGCGGTCCAGCACCGGGTCGCGGAAGCCGGACAGCATCAGCGCATCGCCGAACTGCGCGATCGGCGCGAAGCGGCTCACGTGCGGCGCCTCGCGGTCGGCGTGCGCGAACGCCTCGCGCAGTTCCACCAGCGTGTCCGGGCCGAAGCTGGAGCACAGCAGCAGGCCGCCGGGCTTGAGCACGCGGCGGAAACCGGCGAACACCGCCGGCAGGTCCTCGACCCACTGCAGGCACAGGTTGCTGAAGATCACATCCACGCTGTGCTCGGCCAGCGGCAGCGCGCGCGCGTCGGCGCAGACGCGGCCGAACGGCTTCCACCAGCCGGCCTGGCGCTTGGCCTGCTGCAGCATCGGCAGCGCCTGGTCGAGCGCGATCACCTGCGCGCGCGGCCAGCGCTTCTTCATCGTCGCCGCGGCGTGCGCGGGGCCGCTGCCCACGTCCAGCACCACCTGCGGCACGCGGTCGCCGAGATAGTCCAGCGATTCCAGCAGGCGCTTCTCGACCTCGTGCTGCAGGGCGGCGGCGGCATCGTAGCTGGCGGCCGCGCGCGAGAACGCGCGGCGGATGTGGTTGGCATCGAACGAAGAAGGATCCATCGGCGCATTATCGCCGGCCGCGGCGCGCAGCGGCCAGCGAAAAGCCGGGAATGGGGAATCGGGAGTGGGGAATCGAAGCGGCTGCGGAGGCGAGGCGGTCGCCTGGCTTGACCATTCCCGTCTCTCCATTCCTCAATTCCCATCGCCATCGCGCATCAGTCCGAGCGCATCAGCGGACACCGCGCGGACCGCATGCAGCCATTCACTCCGTCTCGAACCCTGTCCCTTTCCAGGATGGGCCGCGCACCAAGCAACAGGATCTGCCCACTGACGCAATGGCCTGTGCATTGCACGCAGGCGCGCAGGCCGCACCGAACTCATCCGCACTACAAACGGCAAACACCGGAAGCCGCCGCGCGCAGTCCCCCATCCCCACTCCCGAATCCCCACTCCCGGCTTTTCAGAACGTCCCCGGATAGGCCCCGCCATCGAGCAACAGGTTCTGCCCGCTGAGGTAGCCGGCCTGCGCGCTGCACAGGAATGCGCAGGCCGCGCCGAATTCCTCCGCCGTGCCGAAACGCCCCGCCGGGATCTGCCCGCGCTTCTGCGCCGCCACTGTCTCCACGTCGGTGCCGCTGCGCTGCGCGGCATGGGCGAAGTTGCCGCGCAGCCGGTCGGTGTCGAACTGGCCGGGCAGCAGATTGTTGATGGTGACGTTGTGCGCGACGGTGCGCCGTGCCAGCCCGGCGACGAAGCCGGTCAGGCCGGCGCGCGCGCCGTTGGACAGGCCCAGGCTGTCGATCGGCGCCTTCACCGCTGCCGAGGTGATGTTGACGATGCGGCCGAAGCCGCGCGCCTGCATCGCATCGACGGTGGCACGGATCAGCGCGATCGGCGCCAGCATGTTGGCGTCCAGCGCGCGCAGCCAGTCTTCGCGCTCCCAGTCGCGGAAGTCGCCCGGCGGCGGGCCGCCGGCGTTGTTGACCAGGATGTCGACCTGCGGGCATGCCGCCAGTGCGGCGGCGCGTCCGGCCTCGGTGGCGATGTCGGCGGCCACCGCGATCACCGCGCCGGCGCCGGGCAGCGCGCGCAGGCCGTCCGCCGCCGCATCCAGTGCGGCCTGGCCGCGCGCCACGATCACCACGTTGACGCCTTCGCCGGCCAGCGCCCGCGCGCACCCCAGGCCCAGGCCCTTGCTCGCGGCGCAGACCAGCGCCCATCTGCCGGCGATGCCCAGATCCATGCGTTCGCTCCGCTCGTCGAAACCGCGATGATCGTCCATCGCCGTCGCGGCGGCCAGCCACGCGCCGCCTCGACGGTTGTTTGCGTGCGTTGTGCGGGCGCCCAGCGAGAACGATCCACGAGCGCGATGCCGCGAGCCGTTTTGCGAACGCCAGTATTCGTACGCAGATGCGGCAACGCGAGGCGGGGTCTCCGGTCGGGTGCTGGAGGCTGCCGATCCGGTGGAGCGGCTCTTGGCGGACTCGGGCAATCGAACGCCGAGGATCATCGGCCTGGTGAGGACCTTGCCCTGGCCCCGCATCGGGTGGCGACGCTGAGGGCCCGGTCGCGGTCGTTCATTCCGGACGGCTCTCCGTGATCCGCTGCGCCAGAGCGGCGTAGTAGGCGGCAGACGCCTGGTTTCCCTCTTGGCGCAAGCGCGCGGCGGTTTCGAGCGCAGCCGCTCGCGCTTGCGCGAACACGCGGTCGTCCTCGTTTGGCCGGAGGCCGTCGCTGCTCACGACACGCAAGGCCGCATCGAAGCGAACGGCTACCATCAATCCCCCCTCGTGCAGCATGAGCAGGCCCTCGGCCGGGCGGCCCTCCTGCATCCGTCCCGCGAAGAAGGCATACGGCTCGGCGGTCCCGGCCCTGACTATGCCGAGCCCGTCGGCGGCTCCATGTCGGCAACCGCCGAGCCATCGGGCGGGGGCGGCGTCCAGGTCCGCGGGCGCCTCGAACCGGCAAGGCGCCGCCGGAGGCGACGACATGGCGGGCATGCTGGCGCTTGCCGCGACCAGGAGCCCGAACATCCTGATGATTCTGCCGAGCATCGATACCATCGTGTCGCTCTCCTGTTGCCGGAAATCTCAGACCGCGTTCCGCCTCGTTGTCCTGTGTCGGCATCGCGTTGCCGCCTTTGATCATGACATGCGCGGTGTTCCAAACCACCTGCGGATCTGCATGCGCTCGGGCGCGCGGTCGCAGTGGGTAGTGCACGCAACGGCGGGTGTCTTGATGCACTGGAGTGCGGACGCTTCGCTGGCGCAGCGCCTGGCGACGCTGAATCCGCGTTCGGCTGCGCATCGGCGGCGCCATGGGGAGGTTTGCCGTGCAGATCCAGCATCTCTGCGCGCCGGGGTCGGGGAGCTGCGGCTGCGCGGGGTCCCGATGGCTGCGCTTCGGATGGCGCAGTCATCATGCGAAGGTATGTCAGGTGGCTGCCGCATCGTTCGCCAGCGGCCAGTGCCGGGGGGCGTAGTCCTTACGGCAAGGCGGCAAGGAACTCGCTCAGCGCCATGGCGACGTCGTCGGCATGGCCGAGGAACGGAGCGTGGCCGCCGCCGGCGATGTGCAACGTCCGCGCATGCTGCGTCAGCGCTGCGGCGTCGTCCATGCCGGCGGGCGAAACCAGCCGGTCGCGCTGGCCGCTGATCCACAGGCTGGGCACGCGCAGGCCCGGCAATGCACGGCGCAGGTCGCTGCGCTCGAGCAGCGCCAGCCCATCCTGCAGCGCCTGCGCATCGGGTTCGCCGCGCGCGCTCAGGGTCTCGCGCAGCGTGCGCAATTCGCTGCGCGCATGCGCCGAACCCAGCGTGTCCAGCGCCAGGAAGCGGTCCAGCGTGCCGCGGTAGTCCTCGGCCAGGTCGCGGCCGAACTGCGCGAACACCTGCGGTTCCACCGCATGCGGCCAGTCGCCGCCGCGCACGAACCGCGGCGTCGCCGCGAGCATCGCCAGGCCGCGCACCTGCGGCTGGGTCGCCGCGGCATGCAGCGCGAACAGCCCGCCCAGCGACCAGCCCAGCCATGCCGCCGGCGGCGTGGCCGCGGCGATCGCGCTGACCACGTGCGGCAGCGCCAGCGGCGTGTCGTCGCCGCGGCTGTGGCCATGTCCGGGCAGGTCCACCAGGTGCATGCGGAACTGCGTCGACAGGCGCTCGACCAAGGGCGCGAAGATGCCGCCGTGCAGCGCCCAGCCGTGGATCAGGACCAGATCGGGGCCGTGCCCCAGGGTTTCGATGTGCATCGTCGATCGTGTGCCGAATGGGAAAAGAGAATCGGGGAACGCCGCGCTCAGCGTTGCGCGCGCAACGCCAGCAGCCGCGGCAACAGCAAGCGCCATTGTTCGCGCGGGTAGGCGCGGGTGCGCCAGGCTGGCCAGCGCTGCACGCCTTCGCCGCGCTGGATCGCCGCGCTCAGCCAGGCGGCGTCGAAGCCTTGCCAGACCCCGGCCACGCTCAGCAGGTTCGGCGCCAGGCGTGGATGCACGTCGTGCAGCAGCATGCGCTGCAGCGTCTGCGGTGCGTACGGCGAGGCCGCGAGCACGGCGGCGACGTGCGCATGCCGCGTGGCGACGTCGTCGTCCAGGTACAGCTCGGACAGCGCGGCCCATACCTCGCGGCGCGCCGCGAGGTCGCCGTCGTTCACGGCGTGCCGCTCACATCGGCCCGCTCATGCCGGCAGGCCGACCGGGTGCGCGGCCAGGCGGTCGCGCGCCAGCGCCAGCGCGTCCAGCAGCGCCTGCACCTGCGCCGGCGTGTGCAACGCCGACAGCGTGACCCGCAGCCGCGACTTGCCTTCGGGCACGGTCGGCGGGCGGATCGCGGAGACCAGGAAGCCGGCCTGTTCCAGCGCCGCCGACAGCGCCAGCGCGCTGGCCTCGTCGCCGCACAGCAGCGGCTGGATCGGCGTATCCGAGGCCATCAGTTCCAGGCCATGGCGGCGCGCGCCGCCGCGGAACGCGGCGATGGTCTCGGCCAGGCGCTCGCGCCGCCACTGGTCGCGCCGCGCCAGTTTCACCGCGGCCAGCGAGGCGGCGGCCTGCGCCGGCGGCAGCGCGGTGGTGTACAGGTAGGGGCGCGCAGTTTCGGCCAGATGCCGGATCAGTGCCTCGTTGCCGACCACCAGCGCGCCGTAGCCGCCCAGCGCCTTGCCCAGGGTCACCAGCTGCAGCGGCACATCGTCCACGCCCAGCCCGGCCTCGGCCACGCAGCCGCGGCCATGCGGGCCGACCACGCCGACGCCGTGCGCATCGTCCACGTACATCAGCGCCTGCTGCATGCGCGCCACCAGGGTCAGCGAGCGCAGCGGGGCGATATCGCCATCCATGCTGAACACGCCATCGGTGGCCAGCATCGCGGCGCCGTCGGCGGCGTGCTTGAGCTGGCGCATCGCGCCTTCGGTATCCAGGTGCGGATAGCGGCGCAGGCGGCAGCCGGCGAGGCGGGTGGCGTCGAGCAGGCTGGCGTGGTTGAGCCGGTCCTGCACGCACACGTCTTCTTCTTCGCTCAGCAGCGCCTGCTGCACCGCCAGGTTGGCGAGGAAGCCGCTGCCGAACAGCAGCGCGCGCGGATAGCCGAGCCAGTCGGCGACCTCGCGCTCCAGGCTCTCGTGCAGCGCATGGTGGCCGCAGACCAGGTGCGAGGCGGTGGCGCCGACGCCCTCGCGCGCGGCCGCGTCCTGCAGCGCGGCGAGCACTTCGAACTGCTGCGCCAGGCCCAGGTAGTCGTTGCTGCAGAAGCCGGTCAGCCAGCGCCCGTCCAGCTCCAGGCGGACGCCGTCGCGGCGGCCCACGCTGCGGCGCACGCGGATGCGGCCCTGCGCCTCGCGCAGCTTGCGCAAGGACTGGATGCGGTCGTGCAGATCGGGGCGGGCCATGGGCGGCGGGGCATGGGGTGGCTCGCTAGCGTAGCGCGTCCCCGGCCGGGCCGGGCGCCGCCGGCGATGGACGGCCGGATCGGCGGATGGACGCGCGCGCGCCGGCGCGGCGCGCTGGCGTCAGACCACCAGCGCCGCGGCGATCGCCGGCCTGTCCGCTGCCGGTGCGGTGATGTCCGCATGCACGGTACCGGGATGGTCGTGCGCATCGGCGTCCACCTGCACCTGCATCGGCTTCAGCCCCAGGCGCGAGAACAGCGCCTGGTCGCGTGCGGTGTCCGGGTTGCCGGTGGTCAGCAGTTTTTCGCCGTAGAAGATCGAGTTGGCGCCGGCGCAGAAACACAGCGCCTGCAGTTCGTCGCTCATGCTCTCGCGGCCGGCCGACAGCCGCACCATCGCCTGCGGCATCGCGATGCGGGCCACGGCGATGGTGCGCACGAACTCGAACGGATCCAGTTCGACCGTGCCGTGCAGCGGGGTGCCGGCGACCTGCACCAGGCGGTTGATCGGCACCGAGTCCGGGTGCACCGGCAGGTTGGCCAGCGCCTGCAGCAGGCCGGCGCGCTGCTCGCGCGATTCGCCCATGCCGACGATGCCGCCGCAGCAGGTCTTCATGCCGGCATCGCGCACGTGGGCCAGCGTGTCCAGGCGGTCCTGGTACTGGCGGGTGTGGACGATCGTGTCGTAGAAGTCCGGCGCGGTGTCCAGATTGTGGTTGTAGTAGTCCAGCCCTGCCGACTTCAGTGCCTGCGCCTGGCGCCCGTCGAGCATGCCCAGGGTGGCGCAGGTCTCCAGGCCCAGCGCCTTCACTTCGCGGATCATCGCCGCGACCTTGGGGATGTCGCGGTCCTTCGGCGAGCGCCACGCCGCGCCCATGCAGAACCGCGACGCGCCGGCGGCCTTGGCCTGGCGCGCCTTCTCCAGCACCGCCTCGGTGCTCATCAGCTTCTGCGCGTCCACCCCGGTGTCGTAGCGCTGCGCCTGCGGGCAGTACGCGCAATCCTCCGGGCAACCGCCGGTCTTCACCGACAGCAGCGTGGAGACCTGCACCTGCGCCGGATCGAAGTGTTCGCGATGCACCGCGGCGGCGCGGTGCAGCAGCTCCGGGAACGGCAGATCGAACAGGGCGAGCAGTTCCTGGCGTTGCCAGTCGTGTCGGACGACAGCGGACATGGGGGTTTCCTGACGGTAAGCGGCTGGGAAAGCGGGCAGTCTGGTGAGCATGGATATCCCTGTCAACTTCAATGGGTCTGGTCGAGTTGACGACTGCTGGCGGCGGCTGCAGCGCTGGGTGCTGCCGGAGCGCTGCCTGGTGTGTAGCGAACCCGGCGCCGCCGGCCTGGACCTGTGCCGGGCCTGCCGCGACGCGCTGCCCTGGAATGCCAGCGCCTGCCAGATGTGCGCGCTGCCGCTGCCCGCGCTGGACGCGGACCAGCTGTGCGGCAGCTGCCAACGCAAACCGCCGCCGCTGGCCCTGGTCGCCAGCGCCTGCGTCTACGCCGCGCCGGTGGACGGGCTGTTGCGCCGTTTCAAGTTCCACCAGGACCTGGCCGCCGGGCGCCTGCTGGCGGCGTTGCTGCAGGCGCGCTGCGCCGGCTTGCCGCGCCCGCAGGCGGTGCTGCCGGTGCCGCTGCATTCCGCGCGGTTGCGCCAGCGCGGCTACGACCAGGCGCTGGAACTGGCGCGGCCGCTGGCGCGCGCGCTGCGCCTGCCGCTGTGCGCCGGCCTGCAGCGCGTGCGCGCGACGGCGCCGCAGTCCGAACTCGATGCGCAGGCGCGGCGCCGCAACCTGCGCCATGCGTTCGCGGTGCAGGCGCCGCTGCCGCCGCACGTGGCGCTGATCGACGACGTGATGACCACCGGCGCGACCCTGCATGCCGCGGCAGAGGCGCTGCGCCGCGCCGGCGTGGCGCGGGTCGATGCATGGGTGATGGCGCGGGTGCCGTGAGTGTCGTGAGCGCGTTGGTGGCTTTCGTGCCGCAGCGGTGATTGGCCCTGCGACGGCAAAGGCGTGGCAGGTCATGTGGGGATGCGTGTCTGCTGCGGACCGTGGTCGCGTGATCTGTCATGCACGCAGGGAGCGGTTGCTGCTGTGGTTGCCTGTGGACCGCGCAACGGCAGCGAGGGCGTGCCTGATGGGGGGCGAGCGTTACGCTTCGTCGTGCGGTGCAGACGCCACGACCCGACGCAATCGGCCGCTGGCGGACGGGTTCCGCAGCGCGATGCATGGCACGTTCTTCTGCGTGACGCGGCTGGGGCAGCGGTCTGCGACAGGCCGCAACGGCCGGTTCTTCTATGATGTCGCCAAACGAACGGCGGGAGATGGCGATGCGTTGGAGAACTCTGGGACTGTCGTTGGCGTTGTGCGTGTTCGGCATGAGCGGATGCAGCTACGCCCCGTCGCCCGATGGCGCCGGCGCGAGTGCGGACGCGAGTGCGGTGAAGGCGAAGATCGAATGGCGCCTGGCCAGCAATGCGCCCAGCGCCGGCTATACCGAGGCCGCGTACCAGGGACGGCCGGTGTATCTGGCGCCGCAGCCGTTGTTGGCCGTCGATGGCGCCGCGACGGTGGCGCGCGTGGACGGCGACGATGGCAAGCCGGCCCTCGATCTGCGTTTCTCGGGTCACGACGATCGCCTGACCCGGGCGACGGAGCAGAACATCGGCAAGCCGATCGCACTGCTGGCCGACGGCCAGGTGCTCACCGTGGCGACGGTGATGGCGCCGCTCCCCGGCGACAGGCTGCGCATCAGCGGTCTGCAGGATGCGCAGGAACAGCAGCGGGCGTTCGCGCTGCTGACGCATGCGCCGACGGAAGACGGGAAGCCGTAGCGCTGGCTGGCGCGATCGGGATGGGCCGCCGTGTTCGCCATGGCGGGCTTGCACCGCATCGCGCGCCTGTTCGAGCCGCGCGCTGCTGTCTTGTTCCGCTAGCGTAGCGCGATGTCGCTGCTTCGAAGCGGAGCGCGCCAACGCTCTTTCCCCCGATTGCGCCTTCGGCCCAGGTCGGGGAGGGGACATGCCGATCCAGCAGGTGGGAGGCGGATTTTGCCGGTCATGCGTGTCGTGATCGAAGTCCTTCCCGGCACCGGCCGTGGAAACGGCGTCGCGGCTGACGCCGCTCCTGCAGGAGTCGATCGACGGTTTTGTGGGAGGGACTCAGTCCCGACGCTTTATTACCGGCAACGACGGGACGAAGTGCCCTGCGGTATTGCCGTCAGCGGCCAGGAGCGCCGCCTGGTTCCTCACGACATCGTCGGGGCAGCCGCCACTGCGCGGCGACTCGCCGCGGTTTACCCCGCGCGCAGCGCCAACGCCGCGACGATGCCGGCGAAGACCGCCAGGCCGACCCAGTTGTTATGCATGAAGGCACGGAAGCAGGGGGCGCGTTCGCGGGTTCGCGCGATGCGGAATTCGTAGGCGACCAGCAACGCGGCCACGCCCAAGCCCACCCAGTACCAGATCCCCAGCGCGCCGCGGGTGCCGACGAAGCCCAGCGCGACGAACGTCAGCGCGTACAGGATGCCCTGCGCGACCAGGTCCAGGTCGCCGAACAGGATCGCAGTGGACTTGGAGCCGGCGCGCAGGTCGTCCTCGCGGTCCACCATCGCGTACCAGGTGTCGTAGGCGGTGGCCCACAGGATGTTGGCCGCGTACAGCAGCCAGCCCAGCGCCGGCACCTCGCCGCGGATCGCCGCGAACGCCATCGGGATGCCCCAGCCGAAGGCCATGCCCAGATAGACCTGCGGCAGGTAGGTGTAGCGCTTCAGATAGGGATAGCTGGCGGCCAGGAACAGCCCGACCACGCTCAGGCCGATGGTCAGCGCGTTCATCGTCAGCACCAGCGCGAAGGCGACGAGCATCAGCAGCGCGAACACCGCCAGCGCCTCGCGGCCGCTGACCGCGCCGGTGGCCAGCGGCCGGCTGCGGGTGCGCTCGACCTGCGGGTCCAGCCAGCGGTCGGCGTAGTCGTTGATGACGCAGCCGGCCGAGCGGGTCAGCCAGACCCCGGCGGTGAACACGAACAGCGTCCACAGCGGCGGCACCCCGTCGGCGGCCAGCCACAGCGCCCACCAGGTCGGCCACAGCAGCAGCAGCGCGCCGATCGGACGGTCGCCGCGCAGCAGTTTCCAGTACTGGCCCAGGCGCGCGCGCGGCGGCAGCGCGGCGGGCGTTTCGTAGCGTTCGTAACCCATCGCGCAAGGGTAGCAGCCGGGCCCGGCCGGCGGCAGCACGCTCGCGCGGTGGCCGCTGCGACGGCGACGGCCTGCGCACCCGCTTCAGGCTGCAGACCCAGGCGCAGGAACTGGCTGCACGCACGCGATGTGCCGTCGCCGAACGCCGGCCTTCGGGGAAGCCGCACCGCGCGGCGGCGGGTACGGCGACCGCCGGGCCGGCCGTGGCGGCAATCGGGCATGGGGGAGACGCGGCGCGCGGTTTGCCGTTAGAATGCGCGTCCGTTGCGCCCGTAGCTCAGCCGGATAGAGTAGTGGCTTCCGAAGCCATTGGTCGGGGGTTCGAATCCCTCCGGGCGCACCACATCATCCCCAGCCTGCATGGCCTCTTCGACCGCGAATCCTGCCGGTGGTGGACACCGCCTTCGGCGCTGCGGCGATCGACGGCCTGCGGCGTATGACGCCGCTGCGCGTACTAGTACGGCTCGGGATGCCGCGCTGGCACCCTCCGCGTCGAAACGCCGGCGCGTACTGCGTGTCTCTCCGCGCGCACCGCATCATCGTCCATCGCGCATGGAATTCCTTCCGTCGCTGGCCTGCATCGCCTTCGGCATTGCGGCGACCGGCGGTCTTGGGCGCGTGATGCCGCCGCTCACCGGGATGCCGCGCTGGATTTCGCTGGGCTGCATCGCCAGCGCGTGCGGCGCACACAACACGACGTCCTCCCTCGTGCCGGCGCCGCCGCTGAGACGCTCGCGGCCGCGGTTTCCACGTTCGCGGCGGCCCAGTGCGGGCCATCTCTTTCGCATCCTCTCCGGTGCCCGTGTCAGCGAGGCCGCCATGAATGTCGTGGGGCGGGCTCCGTTGCGGCCCCTTGCCGGAGGCCACCGGTGATCGGTCCGCGCACCCCGCTAGGCAAGCCTGCGGTCCACTTGCTGGGCGACGACGATGCGCTGGCCTACCTGCGGCTCGGCGACGGCGCCCCGGTGGTGCTGGTGCATGGTGCGCTGTGCGACTACCGCTATTGGGCGCCACAACTGCGCGGCCTGTCCGAGGGCTTCGAGGTCGCCGCACTGAGCCTGGGCCAGTATTTCCCGCAGTTGCCATCGTCGCTGCGGCATCGCTTCGGCTGGCGTTGGCATGCGCAGCAGGTTGCCGGGTTCCTCGCCAGCTACGGACAGCCGGTGCATCTGGTCGGCCACTCGCGCGGCGCCGCGGTAGCCTGGCAGGTCGCGCTGCAGCGGCCGGCCGCGATCGCCAGCCTGAGCCTGTTCGATCCGGGCGGGCCGCAGCCGCAGGGCCTGCCGGAGGAGGTGGTGGCGATCCGCGCGCGGGCGATCGCCTTGCTGCGCGACGGGCAGGTCGAGGCCGGCCTGGAATGTTTCGTCGATTCGGTCAGCCAGCCCGGCGCCTGGGCGCGCAGCAGCGCGACGTTCCGGCAGATGGTGCGCGACAACGCGCAGACCTTGGTGCCGCAGATCGGCGATGCGCTGCCGGCCTACGACCGCGAGCAGGCCGCGGCCCTGGCGCTGCCGGTGCTGCTGGTCAGCGGCGAACTGAGTCCGGCGCAGTACCGCGACAACGCGTCCGCGCTGGCCGAGTGGTTGCCCGAGGCGCGCCACCACGTCCTCGCCGGCGCTTCGCACGGGATGACCTTCACCCATGCGCGGCGCTGCAATGCCTTGCTGGCCGAGTTCGTGACATCGGTACCAGTAGGTTGAAGCCACGCAGGCATCCGCGGTGACGGGACCGTCGCCCGTCGCGCGGTAGTGAGCGGTAGGGGCGCTGGCCGGCATTGCCGCGATGTGCGGCCAGCAACCGTGGTCAGCGGCAGGCGGCGGGATGGCGCTATCGCACAACTGCGGCGCTTTGTTTTCAGCGTGCTCTGCTGCGCCACCGCCACCGCCACCGCCACCGCCACATCCGCATCCGCATCCGCTTGCGTTATGCGCGTTGCGGTATGCGAGGCCGCTGCGCGGCTCCGTGCGATGGGCGCATGCAGACCAGGCGGCTGCTGCGCCGGCGCGCTCGGCGCGCTATCGCGCCGCGTGCCGCGCTTCGCCTGCGCGCGCAAACGAACCCGGCTGTGGCGAAGCGGGCTCGCCGCGATCCAGTTGCCGGTAGCCGATCGCCTCGGTCAGATGCGCGGTGGCGATCGCGTCGCTGCCATCTAGGTCGGCGATGGTGCGCGCCACGCGCAGGATGCGGTGCAAGGAGCGCGCCGACAGGCGCAGGCGATCGATGGCGTGTTCCAGCAGCGCTTCGTCGCGCGGCTGCAGGCGGCAGTCGCGCAAGGTCTCGCCGTGGCCGAGCTGCCCGTTGGGGCAGCCGGCGCGTGCCAGCTGGCGTTGCCGCGCCTGCTCCACCCGCTCGCGCACGGCCGCGCTGCTCTCGCCGGGAGCGGCATCGGCGCGCAGCGCCTGCGGCGGCAGCCGTGGTACATCCACATGCAGGTCGATGCGGTCCAGCAAGGGGCCTGAGATGCGCGCGCGGTAGCGGCGGATGCTGTCGTCGCTGCAGCGACAACGGCCGCTGGCGTCGCCGGCCCAGCCGCAGGGGCAGGGGTTCATCGCTGCGACCAGCTGGAAGCGGGCGGGGAATTCGGCGCTGCGTGCGGCGCGCGAGACGGTGACCGTGCCCGATTCCAGCGGCTCGCGCAGCACTTCCAGCGCGTGCCGGTTCCATTCGGGCAATTCGTCGAGGAACAGCACGCCGCGATGCGCCAGCGAGATCTCGCCCGGGCGCGGATGGGTGCCGCCGCCGACCAGCGACACCGCGCTGGCGGTGTGATGCGGTGCGCGGTAGGGCCGCTGCCGCCAGCGCGCCGGGTCCAGACCGCGGCCGCTGACCGAGGCGATCGCCGCCGCTTCCAGCGCCTCGGCCTCGCTGGCCTCGGGCAGAATCCCGGGCAGGCGCGAGGCCAGCAGGGTCTTGCCGCAGCCCGGGCTGCCGATCAGCAGCAGGTGGTGGTGGCCGGCGGCGGCGATCTCCAGCGCACGCCGCGCCTGCGCCTGCCCGCGCACGTCGCTCAGGTCGGGAAACGGCGTGGCCGCGGCCGGCAGGGCTTCGGCGGCGGGCAAGGTCTTGGTGCCGTTCAACAGCGCGCAGACCTCGAGCAGGGTGCGCGCGGTGAACGCCTGCACGTGCTGCGCCAGCGCCGCTTCGGGACCGTTGCCCGCCGGTACGATCAGCGTGCGTCCGGCCTGCGCGGCGGCCAGTGCCGCCGGCAGCACGCCGTCCACCGGGCGCAATTCGCCGGTCAGGGCCAGTTCGCCGAGGAATTCGTAGTGGCCCAGCGCCTGCGGGTCGAGTTGCCCGGCGGCGGCGAGGATGCCCAGCGCGATCGGCAGATCGAAGCGGCCGCCTTCCTTGGGCAGGTCGGCCGGGGCCAGGTTGACGGTGATGCGCCGCGCCGGGAACTCGTATTGCGCGCACAGGATGGCGGCGCGCACGCGATCGCGCGATTCGCGTACCGCGGCCTCGGGCAGGCCGACGATCTGCGTCGCCGGCAGGCCGCCGGACAGATGGACCTCGACCCGAACCGGAGGCGCAAGCACCCCCGCGCGGGCACGGCTGTGCACCAGCGCCAGGCTCATGGTGGCGGGTGGGTCAGGCTTGCGCGGACGGCGCGTCGCCGCTGCGCGCGGCTTCCAGCGCGGCGACGCTGCGTTCCAGCGCTTCCAGCTTCTCGCGGGTGCGCAGCAGGACCGCGCGCTGCACGTCGAATTCCTCGCGGGTGACCAGGTCGAGCTTGCCCAGGCCGGCCTGCAGCGCGCTCTTGAAGGTGCTCTGCAGTTCGTCGCGGGATTCGCGCAGGCCTGGCGGTACCAGGTCGCTGAGGCGGCGGGCGAGGTCGTCGAGGTGATTGAGGTCGATCATGGCGATGCTCCGGCAGGGAGCGCCAGACTGCGGCACCCTGCGGTTCGGGGCCATCGGTATCGGGCGCGGCGCGCTGTCGGAAAATTCCGGCGATGGGGCGCGCGAGCATTTGAACCCGGCGGCCGGGCATCGCGCAACCGCGCTATCCTGACGCCATTGTGATTGGAGAAAGCCGCATGAAGATGATCATGGCCGTCATCAAGCCGTTCAAGCTCGACGACGTGCGCGAAGCGCTCGCCGCGCAGGGCGTGGCCGGCATCACCGTCACCGAGGTCAAGGGCTTCGGCCGGCAGAAGGGCCACACCGAGCTGTACCGTGGCGCCGAGTACGTGGTCGATTTCCTGCCCAAGGTGAAGCTGGAAGTGGCGGTCACCGAGGACCAGGTCGAACGCGTGCTCGAGGCGATCGTCAAGGCGGCCGGCACCGGCAAGATCGGCGACGGCAAGGTGTTCGTGTACGACCTGGGCACGGTGGTGCGGATCCGCACCGGCGAACTGGATGCGGACGCGCTGTAGGGTCTCGGTGGGCGCTGCGCTTCTGGCGACAGGGCTGCATCGCGAGAATTCAACGGTGAGGTGCGCGGCAGCGCGGTCGTGCATCGTAGATCGCGGCGCGTGTAGCCGCTGCTTCGACGTCGCACCGCGCCGCCCGGCACTTCGCCGATCTCCATCGGCAAAACATCTCGGTCTAACGCGGCCCATACTGTTCTCTGCGCCGCGATAGACCTGCTTTCACTCCGCAACATTCGTCCGGTGCAGGGCCGCTGCGCCGGCGCGCAATGCCGATGGTGCCTTGCCGCGGCCGCACTGGCTTCGCTGATCGAATACTCCTCGGCCTTGTCGCGCTCCACGCCGTTGAACGAACGGAGCCCGGATTGCCCGGCTACGGCGAATCTCGGGGCTGACCCCCTCCTGCAGTGCGCCAGGCGGGCATCCGAAGCTCCCTGTGGGAGCGACTTCAGTCGCGACGAGCGAAGCGGTGGATTTTCCTGCTGCGGATGCAGTCGGGACTGAAGTCCCTCCCACAGTGCACCCAGCCGCTTGCCGCAAGGTCGTTGTAGGAGCGGCTTGAGCCGCGACGAGCGCAGCTCGGCACTGCACCGGCTTCGGCGAATGTCACAGCTGAAGCTCTTCTCGGTCTCCAACAGGGCGGTGATAGCTCAGGGCGATCTGCTCGCCTTGCCGCGCATACCATTTAAATACCGAATTGGGCGCGGGCCTGCGCCGCCGTTTGGCCTGACGCGAGCCAAGCCGGAATTCGACAATCCAAAGTGAGCGAATCTCTGCCGCGGCCGCGCAGCTTGTCGCGGCGTAGCGACTTGCCTACTCTGTGCGGTAATACCATTCCAATACCGGAGATCCGGAATGACGCGACGCGCTACACGGGCGGGCCTGAGTCTGCTCTCGATGACGGTGGCGCTGGGTCTCGCGCTGGCGGTCCCGGCCGCGGCGCAACCGGTCACGCGGCCGGCGCTGTTTCCGAGCCCGGTGTCGATCCGGCTCGAGGCCGGCACCGTCGCACTGGGCCGGAAGGTCGTGCTGGTCGCCGCGCCGGGCGCGGACCCTGCATCGGTCGCACTGGCCCGTCGCAGCCTGGTCTCTGCGGGGGTCGAGCACATCGCCACCGCATCGCGCCTGCCGGCCACGCTCGAACAACCGTACATCGTCGTCGGAACCGGCGAGACGGCGGTCGTCCGCGAGGCGCTGGCGCGCAGCAAGGCCGTGCAGGAAACGCACAAGGAGGGCTATACCCTCGCCAGCATCGCCACCGGCAAGGGCAGCCTGATCACGCTCGCCGGCCACGACGCCGACGGCCTGTTCCATGCCGCGCAGACCTTGCGTCAGCTTGCCGAACGCCCGGCCATCCCGACGCTGGTCATCCAGGACTATCCCGCGATGGCCATCCGCGGCACGATCGAAGGGTTCTACGGGGCGCCATGGTCGATGGCCGATCGCGCCAAGCACATCGATTTCCTCGCCCGCGCCAAGGCGAACACCTACATCTACAGCCCGAAGGACGATCCCTATGCGCGCGACCGCTGGCGCGAGGCCTATCCGGCGGCCACGCTGAAGGCGCTGGGCGGCTTGGCGGCGACGGCCAGGCGCAACCATGTCGATTTCGTCTACGCGATCTCGCCGGGGCCGTCGGTCTGCTTCTCCGATCCGGCCGATGCCAAGGCGCTGCTGCGCAAGTTCGACGCGTTTCGCGCGCTGGGCGTGCGCAGCTTCTATGTCGCGCTCGACGATATCGAATACACCAAGTGGAATTGCGAGCGCGACAAGGCCACCTTCGGTCCGTCGGGTGCGGAAGCGGCGGGCGTCGCGCAGTCGTACCTGCTCAACCTGGTGCAGGCGGATCTGGTCGCCCGGCACGCTGCGGCGTCGGAACTGATCATGGTCCCGACCGAGTACTACGACGCCAAGGAAAGCCCGTACAAGGCCGCATTGCGCCAGCATCTGGATCCGAAGATCGTCGTGCAATGGACCGGCACCGACGTCGTGCCGCCGGCCATTTCCATCCCCGATGCGCGCGCGGCGACCAAGGCGTTCGGGCGCAGGACGCTGCTGTGGGACAACTACCCGGTCAACGATTACGAAACCTCGGCCGGCCGCTTGTTGCTGGCGCCTTACACGCGGCGCGAAGCCGGCCTGTCCGCGGAGTTGGCCGGCATCGTCGCGAATCCGATGAACCAGGAGGCGCCGAGCCGTGTCGCGGTGATGGGGCTGACCGCGTTCGCATGGAACGACAAGGATTACGACGCCGAGCGGACCTGGCATGCGGCGGCGCGCGAACTGGCGGCGGGCGATGCGCGGGTGACTGCGGCGCTGCTCACCTTCTTCGATACCCAGCACCTGGCGCCGACCTTCGGCAGCCAGCCGTGGCAGGAGCAGGCGCCGCGGCTGAAGGCCATGCTCGACCGGGTTCGCGAAGCGCTTGCCGGTGGCGACGCCGACGCGCGCGGGCAGGCGCTCGCCGAGCTCGCGCGCAGCGCGGACGAGATCGCGGCGGCGCCGGGCATCATCCGCGCAGGCGTGGCCGATCCTGGATTCGCCGAACAGTCGCGCCCCTGGCTGGATGCGATGCAGGTCTGGGGGCGTGCGCTGCAGGCGACAGCAGCCGGGCTGCAGGCCGCCAATCGAGGCGACGCCGCGGCGTCAGGCTCGTTCGCCGATGCGACCCGGCTCGCCGCCGAAGCCGCGGCGATCCAGTCGATCCCCGGCGCGACGCGTTTCGGCGGGCCGGTCAAGATCGCCGATGGCGTGCTCGATCGCTTCGTGGCGGACGCGCCGACGCTGATCGAGCTGGGCGTCCCGGCCGGGTCGGCTCCGACGGCTGCGCGTTGACGGTTCGGCGGGCGGTGGCGGGGGGCGCTTCCTCCGGCCGCCGCTTGAGCCATGCACCAGTGCCGCGCGGTGCATCGTCCGCGATCGGCAGGATTTCCGGAGGCCCGCCAGCCGCTGCAGTGCAGCCGGGGAAAGGACGAAAACGCGCAAGTCGACGTGATGTTGACCAAGGCCGCTGCGCCGAGGAGGCCGTGCGCTCGTGATGTCTTGCGGCAGGTGCAAGCGGGCGACACGCCGGCGCATGCACGCTCAGTCCGCGTTCGCCCGGGCGCCGCGAACACGCAGGCGCCCGGTTCCGCCTGGGCCGATTACTCGCCCAGCGCCTCGGCCACGAACGGCGGCAGCACCTGGGTGCCGGTGTGCAGGTGCGCGCTGTAGTAGCGGGTGGCGAACGGCTTGGCCGCCGCGTCCGCCTGGCGGAAGTCGAAGCCGCCCTGCTTGCGCGCCAGGGTCACGCTCCACCAGCCGGTCGGGTAGCACGGCTGCGGGAACGGCACGGTGTGGAAGCTGGCGAAGCCGGCCTTGCCCATCTCCGCGCGCATTTCCTTGATCAGGTCCAGCAGCGCCAGCGGCGATTCGGACTGCTGCACCAGGATGCCGTCGTCCTTCAGCGCCTTGAAGCAGCTGGCGTAGAACGCCTTGTTGAACAGGCCTTCGGCCGGACCGACCGGATCGGTCGAATCGACGATGACGATGTCCACGCTGCCGGCCGGGCAGTTGGCCATGTAGGCGATGCCGTCGTCGAACAGCAGCTCGGCGCGCGGATCGGCATTGGATTCGCACAGCTCCGGGAAGTACTTCTCGGCCATGCGCGTGACCTGCTCGTCGATGTCGCACTGGGTGGCGCTCTCCACGCCCGGGTGCTTGAGCACTTCGCGCAGGGTGCCGCAGTCGCCGCCGCCGATGATCACCACGCGCTTGGGCGCGGCGTGGGTGAACAGCGCCGGGTGGCTGATCATCTCGTGGTAGAAGAAGTTGTCGCGCGTGGTCAGCATCACCGCGCCGTCGATCACCATCAGCTTGCCCCAGTCGGTGGTGTCGTAGATCTCGATCTTCTGGAACGGCGACTGCACCTCGTCCAGCTTGCCGGTGATGCGATAGCCGATGGCCGAGCCGGTGGGCTGGAAGTGTTCGATGTACCAGTTGTCGTTGGCGGTCATGCAGAAGATTCCTAGGAAAGCAAGAAAGAAGACGGACGCATCCTTCTCCCACCGGGAGAAGGTGGCGCGACGCGCCGGATGAGGGTGGGGCGCAGCCTCACGCAGCTAGACCACGCGACGCCAGACACCACCCTTCGCCGGATGAGGGCAGGGCGCGGCCTCGTGCACCCGAACCGCGCGGCACGCGAACCCTCACCAGACCCGGCTCCGCCGGGGACAGGGGCGTCAGGTCGGCGCGGATTGTAACGGAGCCCACGCGTAGCAGGCGTTACAATCCACGCCCCTTTTCCACGCCGAGCCGCCACGATGAGCGATTGGTCCCTCGACCAAGCCCGCAAGACCTATTCGATCCCGCATTGGGCCGATGGGTATTTCGACGTGGATGCGGCCGGCCGGGTGGTGGTGCGCCCGCAAGGCGCCGACGGCGTGGCGATCGCGCTGCCCGAGGTGGTGGACGCCGCGCGCGCGGCCGGCGCCAAGCTGCCGATGCTGGTGCGCTTCCCGGACATCCTGGGCGAGCGCCTGGGCAAGCTGCAGGCGGCCTTCGCCCAGGCCCAGGCCGACTGGGACTACGCCGGCGGCTACACCGCGGTGTACCCGATCAAGGTCAACCAGCACCGTGGCGTGGCCGGCACCCTGGCCAGCCACCACGGCGAGGGCTTCGGCCTGGAAGCGGGCAGCAAGCCGGAACTGATGGCGGTGCTGGCGCTGTCGCGGCCGGGCGGGCTGATCGTCTGCAACGGCTACAAGGACCGCGAGTACATCCGCCTGGCGCTGATCGGGCGCAAGCTCGGCTTGCAGACCTTCATCGTCATCGAGAAGCCGTCGGAGCTGAAGCTGGTGCTGGAGGAAGCGCGCGCGCTGGACGTCAAGCCGGGCCTGGGCGTGCGCATGCGCCTGGCCTCGCTGGGCGCGGGCAAGTGGCAGAACAGCGGCGGCGACAAGGCCAAGTTCGGGCTGTCGCCGCGGCAGGTGCTGGACCTGTGGAAGGCGCTGCGCGACACCGAGTACGCCGAGTCGCTGAACCTGCTGCACTTCCACATGGGTTCGCAGATCTCCAACGTGCGCGACATCGCCAACGGCATGCGCGAGGCCACGCGCTATTTCGTCGAGCTGTCCAAGCTGGGCGCCAGGATCAGCCACGTCGACGTCGGCGGCGGCCTGGGCATCGACTACGAAGGCACCCGTTCGCGCAGCTACTGCTCGATCAACTACGGCCTGCATTCCTACGCCAGCAATATCGTGCAGCCGCTGGCCAACGCCTGCGAGGAACACGGCCTGGCGCCGCCGCGGATCGTCACCGAGTGCGGCCGCGCGATGACCGCGCACCACGCGGTGCTGATCGCCAACGTCTCGGAAGTGGAGCAGGCGCCGGAAGGGCGCGTGCCCGACGCGCACGCCGACGAACCGGCGGCGATCCGCCACCTGCGCGAGATCCACGACGAACTGGACGTGCGCCCGGCGGTGGAGCTGTTCCAGGAAGCGCAGCATTTCCATGCCGAAGGCCTGTCCAGCTACGCGCTGGGCCAGATCGACCTGCCGCAGCGCGCGCGCATCGACGACCTGTTCTACGCCATCGCGCACGGCGTGCGCGCGCGCCTGAGCCATGAGGAAAAGAGCCACCGCCCGGTGCTGGACGAGCTCAACGAGCGGCTGGTGGACAAGTACTTCGTCAACTTCAGCGTGTTCGAATCGATCCCCGATGTGTGGGCGATCGACCAGGTGTTCCCGATCGTGCCGATCGAGCGGCTGAACGAAGCGCCGGCGCGGCGCGGGGTGATCTGCGACATGACCTGCGACTCCGACGGCATGGTCAAGACCTACGTCGAGAACGAGAGCCTGGACAGCTCGCTGCCGCTGCACGAACTGCGCCCGGGCGAGAGCTACCGGCTCGGCTTCTTCCTGGTCGGCGCCTACCAGGAGATCCTCGGCGACATCCACAACCTGTTCGGCGACACCGATGCGATCGAGGTCAGCGCCGATGGCGACGGTTACCGCATCGCCCAGCAGCGCCGCGGCGATACCACCGACGTGATGCTGGATTACGTGGGCTATGCACTGGCCGACCTGCGCGCGGCCTACGCCGAGCGCGTGGCCGCCGCGCAACTGCCGGCCGAGCAGGCGCAGGCCTTGTCGGCGGCGCTGGAAGCGGGGCTGACCGGCTACACCTACCTGTCGGACGAACCGCTGGGCTGAGTGCCGGCATGCGCTCCTTCGCCAGCAGGCGAGGAGCGCGCTCCGCGCCTGCGTGTCGCCGCGTTGTCGAACGCGCGCAGGAACGTACCGAGCGCGACCGTCGCTCCGGCGCATCCCGCACAGACGCCACGCGCCTTGTCGTCATCGCGGCACCGCTCGCATTCGCCGCTGCGGATGGACGAGCGCTGGCACCGGCCCATAAGCTGAGCGCCCCTGCCATCCCCCACCGACGCGATGCGCTACCCCGGACTGGATTTGCTGCGCGCCATCGCGATCGTGTGGGTGATGCTGTTCCACTCGTTCGTGGTCGGCGGCTTGGGGCCGGACTGGGCCTGGCTGTCGCGCTATGGCTGGATGGGCGTGGACCTGTTCTTCGTGCTCAGCGGCTTCCTGATCGGCGGCCAGGTGCTGGCGCCGCTGGCGCGCGGTGAACCGCTGCGTTACGGCGATTTCTACGTGCGCCGCGCGTTCCGCATCCTGCCGGCCTTCGCCGTGGTGCTGGCGCTGTACCTGGCCTGGCCCGGTTTCCGCGAAGCGCCGGGCATCGCGCCGTGGTGGATGTTCGCCAGCTTCACCTTGAACCTGGGCATCGACTACGCCAACCAGCAGGCGTTCTCGCATGCCTGGTCGCTGTGCGTGGAGGAGCATTTCTACCTGGTGTTTCCGCTGCTGGCGGCGCTGTCGCTGCGGCGGCCGTCGGCGCCGCGTTTCGTCGCGGTGTGCGTCACCGTGGTGCTGGCCGGCATCGCGTTGCGCACGGCCGCCTGGCTGCACGACAGCGCGCTCGAGCGCATCGGCGACGGGCTGCAACGCAACTGGTTCATCGAGGACATCTACTACCCGACCTGGAACCGGCTCGACGGCTTGCTGGCCGGGGTGGTGCTGGCCGCGATCAAGGTGTTCCGGCCGCAGCGCTGGCAGTGGCTGCAGGCGCGGGCCAACGCACTGCTGCTGGCCGGGTTGGCGGTGTGCGCGCTGGCGATGTGGCTGTTCCGCGAACGTACCGGTCTGCTCGGCAACGCGATCGGCTGGCCGGTGTTGTCGCTGGGGTTGGCGCTGCTGGCGATCGCCGGCGCCTCCACGCGCAGCTGGATCGGCCGGCGCGCATTGCCTGGGGCGGGGTGGCTGGCAGCGGTCTCCTACAGCCTGTACCTGTCGCACAAGGCCGTGTTCCATCTCATCCAGCACTGGTTCGGCGCCGCGCTCGACGGGCGCGGGCTGCTCGCCTTCGCGAGCTATGCGGCGATGGCGCTGCTGGCCGCCGCGCTGCTGCACTACGCGGTGGAGCGGCCGTTCCTGCGCCTGCGCGATCGCCGTATCCGGCGTCGCACCGCGGCCGTCGCCTGAGCGGCCCTCCGCGCACGGCCCCGGCGAAGGCATGGGCGTCTTTGGAGGCAGAGCGAATCATGCTATTTTCCGCCGTTTCATGGAAGAAGAGGGGTGCTATGCGAACGAGGGCTTGCGGATTGATCGTTGCGGCGTGCTGCGGCTTGGCCGCCGGTCAGAGTGGCGCGCAGGTGCGTACATCGCCCACCGTCGACACGAAGCCGAAGGTGCGCGAAACCTCGCCCAGTGTCCCCTTCGACAAGCCGTCGGCCGAAGCCGCGCTGGCCAAGGGACGAGCGACCATCACCGGCGTGGCCTGCGCCTACCACGACAGCCGAATTTTCCTTGCCGATAACCGCAAGGTGATGCTGTTCCCGGCAACCCCGTACTTCGCGGAGTGGGTCGCCATGCGCAAGAAGTCGGACCGGAGCAAGGAAGCGGTGCTGATGTCCAACGAGGCCTTCAACATGCGCGTGGAGACCGAGACAGACGCCAAGGGCGCGTTCCAGTTCACCGAGATGCAGCCGGGTCGCTACTACCTGGTGCTGCCCTTCCAGTTCGATCAGGCCAAGTCGCGCGATGTCTACGCGGGCAGCAGCTACGCCGGTTCGACCGAAGTGGACCACTACGAGCGTCAGGACTATACGGTCGCGCGCGACGACGAACTGTTCAAGGAAGTGGAAGTCAAGACCGATGGCAGCACGGTCAAGACGGCGATTACCGGCGGCGCCGGTATGCTCAGTGGCGGTGGTGGGCTGCTCAGCAAGATGCTGCCATGCAAGTGACGCGCACTCAGGCGCCGGGCTCGCCCACGATCGGCAGGTGCAGCGCGCACGCGGTCCGGCGGGATGTCCTCCCAGGTACGGCCGCGACCGCCGGCGACGTTCGCTGAAGGCATGCTGCCGCGCCGACTCCGGCGCGGCGCCGGCTGTCCGCGTTCGCCCATCTGTGCGGTGATGGCGCTGCGGGCCGCCGCGCTATGCGGTGGAGCGGCCGTTCATGCGCCTGCGCGGGCTGCTGGGGCGCAAGCCCGGGGAAGTACCGGTGGCTGCATGGGCCACCCCTGCCGACGCGCATCGGCGCGGCGAGCCGGTCGTGCGCGGTCTGCGCGCGGCCGCCTCACCCGGGATCGGCGTACGCCACGCGCGCCTCGTGCAGGCGCTGCTGCAGGATCTCCGCCAGGCGCGTCACTGCCGGTGCCGGCTCTGCGTCGGCACGATGCAGGTTCAAGCCCAGCGCCGGCAGCGTCGGCAGGCCGCCGGCCCCTGGCGGCAGCAGCGCCAGCGACTCGGGCAGGCCGGCCGGCGTGCGCAAGGTCAGGCCCAGGCCGGCGCGCACCGCCGCCCAGACGCCGCCCAGGCTGGCGCTGGTGAAGGCGATGCGCCACGGGATGCCGGCGCGGTCCAGTGCCGTGGTCGCCGCGGTGCGCAGCAGGCAGGGCGCCTCCAGCATCACCAGCGGCAATGGCGCCTCGCTGTGCCAGCCGCTCGGGTCCGGAAGCGGCGCCTGGGCCGCGGCAATCCAGCGCATCGGCCAGGCCGCCTGCGGCACGCGATGCGCCGTCGCGGTCCCTGCGTCCCAGACCAGCGCCAGGTCCAGTTGGCCCGCGTCGACCCGGGCCAGCAGTTCCTGATGGCGCGCGATGCGCGCTTCGATGCGCACCTTGGGATGGGCGCGGGCGAAGCGTCCCAGCACGTCGGGCAACATGTGCTCGCCGAAATCCTCCTGCAGTCCAAGCCGTACCCAGCCCTGCAGGACCGACCCGTGCAGGGCACCGGTGGCTTCGTCGTTGAGGTCCAGCAGGCGCCTTGCGTACGCCAGCAACACCTCGCCAGCGTCGGTCAGCGCCAGTCCGCGGCCGCTGCGGCGCAGCAACGTGTGGCCGGCCTGCGCTTCGAGCTTCTTCAGCTGCGCGCTGATCGCGGACGTGGAGCGCCCGTGCCGATCTGCCGCCTTGGCGAAGCTGCCCAGTTCGACGCCGGCGACGAAGCTGCGCAGCGCATCGAGATCGAAGGTGACGCGGCGCATGCTGTCGATCCTGTTTTATCGAAGATTTGATGCTGAATTTCCCGATTTTCAGGAACATCTTCGGTGGCTAGGCTGTGCGCAGTCAATCTCCAGCACGAGACGCCAATGTCCGATACATGCCAGCCTTCTGCATCCTTGTTCGGTGATATCGCGCCGAAATTCGCGCAACTGACCGATGACGTGCTGTTCGCCGACCTGTGGCAGCGCCCCGCGCTGTCGCCGCGCGAGCGCAGCCTGGTCACGGTGGCGGCGCTGGTCGCGCTGTACCGGCCGCAGCAGTTGCCGTTCCATTTGTGCCGCGCGCTGGACAACGGCCTCGGCCGCGACGAACTGGCCGAAGCGATCACCCATCTGGCGTTCTACGCCGGTTGGCCGTGCGCCGCCTCGGCGCTGCCGCTGCTGCGCGCCGCGACCGCGTCGGCCACCTGATTCCCAAGCAGGAGACATCCCATGCCCTACGCCCGTATCTCGCTGCATCGCGGCGCCACGCCCGACTATCTGCGCGCCTTGTCCGCCAGCGTCTACCAGGCCATGCACGAGGCTTTCGAGGTGCCGGCCGGCGATTGCTTCCAGATCATCCACCAGCACGATCCAGGGGAACTGGTGTTCGACCGCCACTATCTCGGCGGACCGCGCTCGGATGGCTTCGTGCTGATCGCGATCACCGCCGGGCGGCCGCGCAGCGAGGCCCGCAAGCGCGCGTTCTACCGGCGCCTGGTGGAGCTGCTGGCGATCGCGCCGGGCATCGCGCCGGAAGACGTGATGGTGAACATCGTCACCACCGAGGCCCAGGACTGGTCCTTCGGCGGCGGCCGCGCCGGGATCGTGGCCGCGGAGGCCGGCGCATGATCGCCATGCAGTACAGCATCGCGTTGCCGGCCGACTACGACATGGCCATCATCCAGCGCCGCATCGCCGACAAGGGGCCGTTGCTGGACGGTCTGCCGGGATTGGTGTTCAAGGCCTATCTCAGCGCCGACCGCGCCGATCGCGCGCTGTCCAGCCGCAGCAACCTGTATGCGCCGTTCTATCTGTGGCGCGATGCCGAGGCGATGCGCGATTTCCTCGCCGGCGCCGCGTTCCGCGCGCTGACCGCGTCGTTCGGGCGGCCCGCGGTGCAACTGTGGACGGTGTGCGCTGCGCATCTGCACGCAGACCTGCGCGGCGCCCGCTACGCCCGGCGCGAGATCGTCGCGATCCCCGATGCCGACGCGCTCGACACGCTGGGCGACCGCGAGACCGAGCGGGCGAGGGACGATCTTGCCGCAGGCGCGCTCGCCGCGGTGAGCGCCTACGAGCCGCATGGCTGGAACCTGCTGCGCCTGCGGCTTTGGCGCGAGCTGCCGCCGCCCGCGCCGGACGTCGGTCAAGCCTATGCCGTCGGCCACGTGTCCATGCCGGCAAGCGGCGGTTGAGGCAACAGCACCCCGGCTTTGCCTGTTTGCTTTTACCATTCCCGATTCCCCACTCCCCATTCCCGGCCTCTCAATGACCCAGACCGCCCTGATTACCGGTGCCACCTCCGGTTTCGGCGCCGCCGCCGTGCGCCGCTTCGTCAACGCCGGCTGGCGCGTGATCGCCACCGGGCGCCGCGCCGAGCGGCTGCAGCCGCTGCTGGCCGAGTTCGGCGCCGAGCGCGTGCACGTGGCGGCGTTCGACATCCGCGACGAAGCCGCGCTCGATGCGATGCTGGCGGAGCTGCCGGACGCGTTCCGCGGCATCGACCTGCTGGTCAACAACGCCGGCCTGGCGCAGGGCACCGCCCCGGCGCAGGCCGCGTCGCTGGACGACTGGCGCACGATGATCGACACCAACATCACCGCGCTGGTGACCCTGACCCATCGCCTGCTGCCCACGCTGATCCAGCGCCGTGGCGCGATCGTCAACATCAGTTCGGTCGCCGCGCTGTATCCGTATCCGGGCGGCAATGCCTACGGCGGCACCAAGGCCTTCGTCAGCCAGTTCTCGCTGGGCCTGCGTTCGGACCTGCACGGCACCGGCGTGCGCGTGACCGCGATCGAGCCGGGCATGGCCGAGACCGAGTTCACCCTGGTCCGCACCCACGGCGACCAGGGCGCGTCGGACAAGCTGTACCACGGCGCGCAGCCGATGACCGCCGAGGACATCGCCGAGCAGATCTTCTGGGTCGCCACGCTGCCGCCGCACCTGAACATCAATCGGCTGGAAATCATGCCGGTGACGCAGTCCTTCGCCGGCTTCCAGGTGGCTAGGGGCCGGGAATAGGGAGTGGGGAATCGGGAATAGGAAAAACGAAAGCAGGCGTCGACGTGCTCCGCCTGCTCTGGGTCACGGTGGCCAGGCTGCCATCAGTCGCGCTCGCGCGACTGGCGAGGCAATGAAGCGGCTGGCCTACGCAGGCCAGTCGCAAGGAATGCAGGAGAAGCCGCTTCTCCCCATTCCCGTTTCCCCAATCCCGACTCCCAGCCTCACTGCGCCTTGATCGCGATCGCCGGCAGCCCGCTGCCGGTGAGCTTCTGCTTGGCCGCGGCCAGTTCGCTGGCGGTGCCGTACGGCCCCATGCGCACGCGGTACACGGTCTTGCCGCTGATCTGCGCCGATTCCACGCGCGCCGACAGGCCCAGCATCGCCAGCTTGGCCTTGGTCGATTCGGCATCGCCGGAGGCGCCGAACGAGCCGGCCTGCAGGATGTAGCGGGCGTTGTCCGGCGCGGCGGCGGCAGCGGCGGGCACGGTCGATGCCGCGGCTGGCTTGGTCGCCGTGGCCACCGTGTTGGCGGGTGCGCCCGCTGCTGCCGTTTCGGGTAGCGGGGTCGGGTTGGACGCTGCCGCCGTCGTTGCCGGCGCGGTGGCGGCCACGGTTGCCGCAGTTGCCGTGGCCGGCGTGGCGGCGGCAGCCGGCTGCGGCGCGCGCGCCTGGCGCGCGGCCTCGGCGCGTGCGCTGGCGGCCAGCTCGGCGTCGGACATCTGCACTTCCTTGCCGGGCAGCAAGGTGTAGAAGTCGTACTGGGTCTGTGCGTCCTTCTTGGCGTCGGGCTTGGTGCTGCCGGCCGCTGTCGCCGCCGGCTTGGGCAGTTCCGGTGCCGCGTCCACGTCGGCATCGGCCACCGGCGCCGGTTGCGCATCCGGATTGGCGCGTGGCCCGCCCACGCGCAGGAAGCCGTCGCCGTCCTTCTTGAACAGGCCCGGTGCCGCCAGGAATACCACTGCCGCGATCGCCACGCCGGCGATCAGCCACACCCATCCGGGCGTGCCGTTGCCGCTGTTGCGCCGCGCCTGCGTCTTACCGCGTCGTGCTGCCATCTACCGCTTCTCCACTCACATTTTTTCCGGGGCGGACACGCCCAGGAGGTTCAGGCCGTTCGCCAGCACTTGCTGCGCCGCCACGGCCAAGGTCAGCTTGGCGTTGCGCTCGCCCGCATCGTCCACCAGCACCGGGGTGCCGTGGTACCAGGTGTGGAACGCGGTCGCCAGTTCGCGCAGGTATTGCGCGATCAGGTGCGGCTCCAGCACATGCCCCGCATTCTCCACCACTTCCGGGTAGCGCGAGAGTTCCAGCATCAGTTCCAGCGAGGTCGCATCGTTCAGCCGGTTCAGCTGGCCCAGGCCGTCGGCCTGGTCGTAGTCCAGTTTCTTCTCCTGCGCCTGGCGCAGCAGGCTGCACACCCGGGCATGCGCGTACTGCACGTAGAACACCGGATTGTCGTTGCTCTGCTGGCGCGCCAGATCGATGTCGAAGGTCAGCTGCGAATCGGGCTTGCGCGCGATCAGGAACCAGCGCGTGGCATCGCGGCCGGCTTCCTCGATCAGGTCGCGCAGGGTCAGGTAGCTGCCGGCGCGCTTGGACAGCTTCACTTCCTCGCCGCCGCGCATCACCGTGACCATCTGGTGCAGCACGTACTCGGGCCAGCCCTTGGGGATGCCCAGGTCCATCGCCTGCAGGCCCGCGCGCACCCGCGCCAGCGAGCCGTGGTGGTCGGCGCCCAGTTCGGTGATCGCACGCACGTAGCCGCGCTGCCACTTGCTCAGGTGATAGGCCACGTCCGGCACGAAGTAGGTATAGCTGCCGTCGGACTTGCGCATCACGCGGTCCTTGTCGTCGCCGAAATCGGTCGATTTCAGCCACAGCGCACCGCCTTCCTCGTAGGTGTGGCCGGAGGCGACCAGCTTCTGCACCGCCTCCTCGACCTTGCCGTCGCGGTACAGCGAGCTTTCCAGGAAGTAGATGTCGAAGTCCACGCCGAACGCGGCCAGGTCGTGGTTCTGCTCGTTGCGCAGATAGGCCACGGCGAAGCGGCGGATCGCCTCCAGGTCGTTCGGATCCTTGGAGCCGGTGACCAGATTGCCTTCCAGGTCCACCGAGTCGCCGGCCAGGTAGGCGTTGGCCACGTCCTGGATGTAGTCGCCGCGGTAGCCTTCTTCCGGCCAGTCGGGACTGTCGGGGGTCTTGCCCTGCGCGCGCGCCTGCACCGAGCGCGCCAGGTTCTCGATCTGGCCGCCGCCGTCGTTGTAGTAGAACTCGCGCTTGGCGTTCCAGCCGTTGGCCTCGAGCAGCCGCGCCAGGCAGTCGCCGATCGCCGCAGCGCGGCCGTGGCCCACGTGCAGCGGGCCGGTCGGGTTGGCCGAGACGTATTCCACGCCCACGGTGCGGCCATTGCCGACCAGGCTGCGGCCGTAGTCCTCGCCCTGCTTGAGCACCGCCAGCACTTCGCGCTGGTAGGCGCTGGGGCTGAGGTGGAAGTTGATGAAGCCGGGGCCGGCGATCTCGACCCGGGTCACCTCGTCGCTGGCCGGCAGCGCGGCGACCAGCTGCTGCGCCAGCGCGCGCGGATTGCCGCGCGCGGCCTTGGCCAGCAGCATCGCGGCATTGGTGGCGAAGTCGCCGTGCTCGCGGGTCTTGGGCCGTTCGACCACGAAGTCCGGCGGCAGGGTGTCGGCCGGCAGGGTGCCGTTGGCGCGCAAGGCTTCGATGCCTTGACCGATCAGGGCGCGGAGTTGGGATTTCACGTGATCTCTGCTTGAAGCGCGGAACCGGCGATTTTACCCGACCCGCCGCCTCCCGGCCCGTGCCGGGTTCAGCCCGACCTCAGGCCGTCCGACGATGGCGGATCGGGGATTGGGCATCTGCGTTGGGCAACGCCGCCGCCGCGCTGCCACGATTCCCGGATTCCGGCTCAGGCCCAGCCGCGCGCCGCCATCGACACCGGCGCCCCGTCGCCGACGATGAAATGGTCCAGCAAGCGGATGTCCACCAAGCCCAGCGCCTGTTTCAGCCGGTGGGTGACGGCGCGGTCGGCGGGGGAGGGTTCCGAGTTCCCCGATGGGTGGTTGTGGCCGATGATCACCGCGGCCGCGTTGTGCGCCAGCGCGCGCCGCACCACTTCGCGCGGATGCACCTCGGCGCCGTCCAGGGTGCCATGGGACAGTTCCTCGAACGCCAGCGAGCGGTGCTTGGTGTCCAGGAACAGCACCGCGAACACTTCGTGCGGCCATGCCCGCAGCCGTTGCGCGAAGTAGCGGCCGGCCGCTCCCGGATCGGTCAGGGTGGTGCCGCGCTCAAGCTCGGCGGCCAGGTGGCGCTTGGCCAGCTCCAGCGCCGCCGACAGCTTGCAGGCCCGTGCCGGGCCGAGCCCCGGCAGGCGGACCAGCTCGCGTGGCGGGCGGTCCAGCAGCATGCGCAGCGGTCCATGCCGATGCAGCAGGTCGCGCGAGGTCCGCACTGCGTCGCTGCCGGGCAGGCCGGAGCCGAGGAAGATCGCCAGCAGTTCGGCGTCGGAGAGGGCGCCGGGACCGCGTGCCAGCAGCTTTTCCCTGGGGCGTTCGGCATCGGGCCAGTCGTTTATGTGCATATCGCCAGATTGGCGGGCGATATGGCGCAACGGTATCAGGGCCGCAAAGGGCCATCGGGTAAGCTAATCGTTCTTGCATGGGTAGGACATTCCCGACGTGACCGGTACTTTCGAGGGGCCCCTGCAGGGGCGGCGTGTGCTGTTGTGCGTGGGCGGCGGCATCGCTGCCTACAAGGCGCTGGAGCTGGTGCGGCGGCTGCGCGAGGCGGGTGCCGAGGTGCAGGTGGCGATGACCGCCGGCGCGCAGCAGTTCGTCACGCCGCTGAGCTTCCAGGCGCTGTCCGCGCACCCGACCCGCACCAGCCTGTGGGACAGCGCCGCCGAGCAGGCGATGGGCCATCTGGAGCTGGCACGCTGGGCCGATCGCGTGGTGGTGGCGCCGGCCACCGCCGACCTGCTGGCGCGGCTCGCCCACGGCCTGGCCGACGATCTGGTGACCACGCTGTGCCTGGCCACCAACGCGCCGCTGACCGTGTGCCCGGCGATGAACCATCGCATGTGGCTGCACTCCGCCACCCAGGCCAATGTCGCCACGCTGTGCCAACGCGGCGCCAGCGTGGTCGGGCCGAACGACGGCCCGCTGGCCGAGGGCGAGTCCGGCCCCGGACGCCTGGCCGAACCGGAAGAGATCGTCGCCGCGCTGGCCGCTGGCCGCGCCGCGGCTGCGGCGCCCCTTGCGGCGCCCACGCCGGTCGCGGCCAGCGCCGGTGGCGGCGCGCTGCACGGCCTGCGCCTGCTGATCAGCGCCGGCCCCACCTACGAGGACCTGGACCCGGTGCGCTACCTCGGCAACCGCAGCAGCGGCAAGATGGGCTATGCCCTGGCCGCCGCGGCCGCGCGGCAGGGCGCGTCGGTGGTGCTGGTCAGCGGCCCGGTGCACCTGCCCACGCCCGACGGCGTGCAGCGCATCGACGTGCGGTCGGCGGCGCAGATGCGCGAAGCGGTGCTGGGCGCGCTGCCCGCCGACATCTACATCGGCACCGCCGCGGTCGCCGACTACACGCCCAGGCAGGTCGCCGCGCAGAAGATCAAGAAGAGCGGCGAGATGCTGACCCTGGAGCTGGTGCGCACGCCCGACATCCTGGCCGAGGTCGCCGCCCAGACCCAGGCGCTGAAGCTGGTGGTCGGCTTCGCCGCCGAGACTCACGACATCGAGCGCTACGCGCGTGGCAAACTCAACGACAAACACCTGGACCTGATCATCGCCAACCAGGTGGGGGTGGCCGGCAACGGCTTCGAGAGCGACCAGAATGCCGCCACCGCCTACTGGCAACAGGGCGCGCGCAGCTTCCCGGCCGTGTCCAAGGCGCAACTGGCCGAACAATTGCTGGCCCTGATCGCGGAGCGACTGCACGCATGACCATTCCGACGCCGTACCCGCTGCAGGTCAAACTGCTCGACCCGCGCTTCGGCGACAGCTGGCCGCTGCCGGACTACGCCACCGAAGCCAGCGCCGGGCTCGATCTGCGCGCGGCCACCGAGGCGCCGCTGACCCTGGCGCCGGGCGATACCGCGCTGATCCCCAGCGGGCTGTCCATCTACATCGCCGATCCGCAGCTGTGCGCGGTGGTGTTGCCGCGTTCCGGGCTGGGCCATCGCCACGGCATCGTGCTCGGCAACGGCACCGGCCTGATCGATGCCGACTACCAGGGGCCGCTGCTGATCAGCGTCTGGAACCGCGGCCGCGAGCCGTTCACCATCGCCCCCGGCGACCGCATCGCGCAACTGGTGGTGATGCCGGTCGTGCGCGTTGCCCTGCAGGTGGTGGATACTTTCGCCGACAGCGCCAGGGGAACGGGTGGATTCGGCCATACCGGAGTGCGCTGACAGGGGATCGTCTGCATGAGCGAGGCAACACAACGGCCGCCGGCGCCGGAGGGTTTGCGCAAGGCGGCGCCGCTGCTGGCGCTGCTGCTGGCTGCGCTGGCCGGCTGGTTCGGCTGGAGCGGCGCGCAGCAATGGCGCAACGAACAAAACGCCACGGAACTGCAGCAGGCGCGCGACGCAGTGGTGGCGCAGACCTCGCAGGCGCTGGCGGCGGTGGCCAAGCGCTTCGCCGCGCAATTGCAGCAGCCCGCGGTGCAGGCGGCCCTGGCGCGCGGCGACGCGACCGCGGCGGCGCAGGCGTTGCGCGAGGGCTGGAAGGACGCGGAAGACGCACACGTGCTGCCCGCCGACCTGAGCGCCGGCTACGCCGACGCGGGCGGCTTCGGCTATGGCCGCCTGGCGCTGCTGGAAAAGGCGTTGCTGACCGACGCGGTCGCCAGCGCGGTGGTGCGCGACGGTGGTGGGGCGCGACTGGGGCTGGCCGCGCCGGTGACCCTGGACACGGGCGCCGGCGTCGCCTACCTGCGCCTGCCGCTGCGCGTGCTGACCGCACCGGTGGCGCAGGCCGCGGTTCCGGCCAGCGGCTATCTGGCGCTGCGCCAGGGCAGCTACGACGTGGTCGGCGCCGGCGATGCCGGCCTGGCCGACCATGGCGACGCGTTGTCGCGGCCGATCGGCACGACCGGGCTGCGGGTGGTCGCGGCGCTGCCCGACGCCGAGCTCGGTCCGCTCGGCCTGGACGCGCTGCCCTGCCTGATCGTCGCCGGCCTGCTCGGCTTTTTGGCCTTGGCGGTGCTGCTGGCCGCGCGCGGCCGCCTGCCGCGGCCGCGCCGCGCCAAGGCCGCCGCCGCGGCGGCCGAGCAGGAGCCCACCCTGCGGCAGAGCCTGCAGCACCGGGAACCGCCACCGGCACCGCCGCTGCCCGAAGGCGAGAGCGCGCCGGCCAGGGCGGTTCCGGCACTGACCGTGCCGGCCGCCATCTTCCGCGCCTACGACATCCGCGGCGTGGTCGGCCGCGATCTCAGCCCGCAGGTCGCCGCCTTGATCGGCCAGGCGATCGGCGCGGTGATGCAGGAGCAGGGCCTGAACGAGGTGGTGGTCGGCCGCGACGGCCGCCTGTCCGGCCCGGAACTGTCGGCGGCGCTGATCGACGGCCTGCGCCGCGCCGGCTGCCACGTCACCGACATCGGCCTGGCGCCGACCCCGGTGGTGTATTTCGCCAGCTTCCACCTGCGTGCCGGCAGTTGCGTGGCGGTGACCGGCAGCCACAACCCGCCGGACTACAACGGTTTCAAGATCGTGGTCGGCGGCGAGACGCTGTCCGGCGCGGCGATCACCGACCTGTACGCGCGGATCAGCGAAGGCCGCCTGCCGACCGCCGCCGAACCGGGGCGGCTGGAGCAGCGCGACGTCGGCGACGATTACATCCAGCGCATCGCCGACGACGTGCAGCTGGATCGCCCACTCAAGGTGGTGGCCGATGCCGGCAACGGCGTGGGCGGCGAACTGGCGCCGCGGCTGCTGGAGGCGATCGGCGCGGAGGTCATCCCGCTGTACTGCGACGTTGACGGCACCTTCCCCAATCATCACCCCGATCCCAGCGAGCCGCACAACCTGGAAGACCTGATCCAGACCGTGAAGCGCTTCGACGCCGACCTGGGCATCGCCTTCGACGGCGATGCCGACCGGCTCGGCGTGGTCACCAAGGAAGGCACGGTGATCTACCCCGATCGCCTGCTGATGCTGTTCGCCGCCGACGTGCTGCAGCGCAATCCCGGCGCGCTGGTGATCTACGACGTCAAGTGCACCGGCAAGCTGTCGGACTACGTGCTGCGCAACGGCGGCAGCCCGATGGTGTGGAAGACCGGGCATTCGCTGATCAAGGCGAAGATGCGCGAGACCGACGCCGAACTGGCCGGCGAAATGAGCGGCCACTTCTTCTTCAAGGAGCGCTGGTACGGCTTCGACGACGGCCTGTACGCGGCGGCGCGGCTGCTGGAGATCCTGGCGCAGCGCGAGGAGAGCCCGTCCGAGGTGCTGGCCGAGCTGCCCGACAGCGTGTCCACGCCGGAGATCAAGCTGCCGCTGGCCGACGGGCAGGACGCGCATGCGCTGGTCGCGCAGCTGGTCGCCATCGCGCAGCAGGAAGGCTCGGCGTTCGCCGGTGCGCGGCTGCTCACCATCGATGGCCTGCGTGCGGACTTCGCCGACGGCTGGGGTCTGGTACGCGCGTCCAACACCACGCCGGTGCTGGTGCTGCGCTTCGAGGCCGACACCACTGCCGCGCTGGAGCGGATCAAGGACCTGTTCCGCAGCCAGTTGCAGGCGCTGCTGCCGTCGCTGGCGGCGGGGTTCTGAGGCGCATGCCGTGTACGCCCGGCGCAGTGCCGGGCGAGGCGGCGTAGCCCGGCCGGCACGCGGAGTGGTGTGGAAACGGCTTCAGCCCGCGACAGGGTTGCCGAGAGCGCAGCGATTCCGGGCGGCGCTCGTCGCGGTTGAAACCGCTCCTGCAGGAAGCGCGGCCAACTCGCTGGGTGTGCTGCAGGAGGGGCTTCAGCCCCGACTCCAACCGAAGCCGCGCAGGCATCCGGGCTTCGCTCGTCGCGACTGAAGTCGCTCCCACAAGGGACTCGCGGCCAACTCGCTGGGTGCACTGTGGGAGGGACTTCAGTCCCGACACCAGCCGAAGCCGCGCAGGCATCCGGGCTTCGCTCGTCGCGACTGAAGTCGCTCCTACAAGGGACTCGCGGCTAACTCGCTGGGTGCACTGTAGGAGGGACTTCAGTCCCGACTCCGGCCGAAGCCGAGTAGGCATCCGGGCTTCGCTCGTCGCGACTGAAGTGGTTCCCACAAGGGACTCGCGGCCAACTCGCTGGGTGCACTGTAGGAGGGACTTCAGTCCCGACACCAGCCGAAGCCGCACAGGCATCCGGGCTTCGTTCGTCGCGATTGAAGTCGCTCCTACAAGGGGCTCGCGGCCAACTCACTGGGTGCACTGTAGGAGGGACTTCAGTCCCGACTCCAGCCGAAGCCGCCCAGGCGTCCGGACTTCGCTCGTCGCGACTGAAGTCGCTCCCACAAGGGACTTGCGGCCTACTTGCTGGATGCACTGTGGGAGGAACTTCAGTCCCGGCATCCCTGCCGCGGCGACCTGGCTAGCGCCGCTGGCCGCGCGCTGCGTTTAGCCGCTGTTCGCCGGCGCAGCCGGCGCCGTTCCGGTCGCGGGCCGCTTCGCCGCACGATAGCGTTGCAGCGCGTCGTCGATTTCCTGGTTCAGGCCAAGCCGCTGCTGTTCGAAGTTCTTCTGCATGCGCAGCTGCCACAGCAGCGCGCGATGCCGCTGCTGCACGTCCTCGACGATCTTGCCGGTCACCTTCTGCCCGGCCAGTTCGCGCGCGCCGGCGTTGGCGAGCAGGCCGACCAGTCCTTCGCGCAGGCTGTTGACGTTGTAGCGCGCGGTGTTGATGTTGTTGTCGACGATGCCGATGCGCTCGGAGAACACCCGGCGCAATTCCTCTTCGGTCTGGAACGACAGCAGCATCGCCTGGTCGGTGCGCTTGCGCGTCTCCAGCGCCGCCTGGTCGGCGCGCTGCTGCGCGGCATCGGCGGCGGCCGCGGCGCGCTCCTCGGCATTCAGCGCACGGCCGACCGCGCCGCTGCGCATCCCGCTCTTGGCGTTGAACTCGTCGCGCGCCTGGTTCACCGCTTCCGGCGGCAGCGCATCGCTGCATACGCGCTGCCCGCCCTGGTTCCAGCAGTACAGCTTCTTGGATGGCGCCGGCTGCGCTGCGGCCGGCAACGCAATCAGCGCGAGCAGGACCGGCAACGCGGCCCGGCCCCACGGTCGTTGGATCGGCATCATGGCAGCCCCCTGCTGTCAGCCTGACGGATCGCAGCCGTAGCGTGCCCGGTAGGCCAGCAGCGGTTCGCGGAAGCCGACAAGGTCCGCGTTTCCATCGATGAATGCAAGCAGATCGCCCAGGTGCGCGACCGACACGACAGGAACGCCGGCCTCCGCCGCCACCGCCTGCGCCGCCGAGCGCCGGTCGTGCTCGCCGGCGATCTCCTGGCGGTCCAGCGCGACCAGGATCGCCGCCGGGATGCCGCCGGCCTCGCGGATGATCGCCAGCGCCTCGCGGATCGCGGTGCCGGCGGTGATCACGTCGTCCACGATCAGCACCCGGCGCCCGGCCAGCGGCGCGCCGATCAGGCTGCCGCCTTCGCCATGGGTCTTGGCTTCCTTGCGGTTGAACGCCAGCGGCAGGTTGCGGTCGCGCTGCGCGTACTCGCAGGCCAGCGCGGTCGCCAGCGGAATGCCCTTGTAGGCCGGGCCGAACAGCAGATCGAAGTCGAGCCCGGCGGCGTCGGCCGCATCGGCGTAGCACGCCGCCAGGCGCGCCACCGTGCTCCCGGAATCGAAGCGCCCGGCATTGAAGAAATAGGGGCTGACGCGCCCGGACTTCAGCGTGAACTCGCCGAAGCGCAGCGCCTGCGCATCCAGGGCCAATTGCAGGAAACGTTGCCGGTAGTCGGTCATTGGGATGCCGGGAATGGGGAATGGAGAATCGGGAATGGCTAAAAGCATAGCGGTTGTTCTGTCTTCGCGGTCTCACTGGGGTACGCTTTGCCGATTCCCTATTCCCTTTTCCCAATTCCCGGCTCTTCATGCGTATCGTCAGTTTCAATGCCAACGGCCTGCGTTCGGCCGCCACCAAGGGCTTCTTCGAGTGGTTTTCCGGCCAGCACGCCGATGTGCTGTGCGTGCAGGAAACCAAGGCGCAGGAGCATCAGCTGGCCGGGCCGGCGTTCCTGCCGGACGGCTACCGCGCCTGGTTCCGCGATGCCAGCACCAAGAAGGGCTACAGCGGCGTGGCCATCTACAGCAAGCGCGAGCCGGACGAGGTGCGTACCGCGCTGGGCTGGCCCGAGTTCGACGAGGAGGGCCGCTACCTGGAGGCGCGCTTCGGCAACCTGAGCGTGGTCTCGTTCTACATTCCCTCCGGCTCGTCGGGCGAACTGCGCCAGGGCTACAAGTTCCAGGTCATGGACTGGCTGCGGCCGATCCTGGCCGAATGGCTGGCCAGCGGCCGCGACTACGTGCTGTGCGGCGACTGGAACATCGTGCGCTCGGCGCTGGACATCAAGAACTGGAAGTCCAACCAGAAGAATTCCGGCTGCCTGCCGGCCGAGCGCGACTGGCTCAACGGCCTGTGCGCCGATCGCGCCGAAGACGCCGATCCGGCCAGCGGCCGCGGCTGGGTCGATGCCTACCGCGCGCTTCACCCGGAGGGTCAGGACTACACCTGGTGGAGCAACCGCGGCGCCGCGCGCGCCAACGACGTGGGTTGGCGCATCGACTACCAGTTCGTGACCCCGACGCTGCGCGAGCGCCTGCAGGGCTGCGCGATCTATACCGCGCAGCGCTTCTCCGACCATGCGCCGTTCGTGGTGGACTACCGCGAATGAGCCAGGCCGCGTCCGCGCCGGCCTCCTACAAGGGCTGGGCCGGGATCAAGCGCGCCTTCGCCACGCCGTCGGCGGCGACGATGGCGCTGCTCGGCTTCGGCAGCGGCCTGCCGTTCCTGTTGATCGCCTCGCAGACCCTGTCCACGCGCTTGCGCGACGTCGGCCTGGACCTGGGCAGCATCGGCCTGATCAGCCTGGCCAGCTTCTTCTACCTGCTCAAGTTCCTGTGGGCGCCGCTGCTGGACCGCTATCCGTTCCCGCTGGTCGCGTTCCTGGGCCGGCGCCGCTCGTGGCTGCTGGTGTCGCAGCTGGGGGTCACGATCGGCTTGGCGGCGCTGGCGCTGATGCGTCCGGAACTGAGCATCGGCGGCCTGGTGCTGTGGGTGCTGATCGCCTCCTTCGCCGGCGCCACCCAGGATTCGGTGGTCGATGCGTACCGGATCGAGATCGCCCCGGCGACGGCGCAGGCCGCGCTCGCCGCGACCTACACCTTCGGCTACCGCATCGGCCTGATCCTGTCCGGCGCCGGCGCGCTGTACCTGGCCCAGTTCGGCGACTGGACCCTGGCCTATCTGGTGATGGCCGGGCTGATGCTGCTGCCGATCGCCACCACCTTGCTGTGCCGCGAACCGGAGGTGCCGGCGGCCACGGTGGTGCGCAAGATCGACGTGGTCGGCGCGTTCTGGCAGCCGATTTCCAGCTTCTTCACCAGCAACGGCCTGGCGCTGGGGCTGGGGCTGCTGCTGTTCGTGGGCCTGTTCAAGTTTCCCGACCAGGTGATCGGGGTGATGTCCGGCCCGTTCTACCTCGATTCGGGCTTCAGCAAGGCCGACATCGCCACCGTCTCCAAGCTGTTCGGGGTGTGGATGGGCATCGCCGGCGCGTTCGCCGGCGGCCTGGCGGTGGCGGCGTTCGGCTTCCGGCGCATGCTGTTCGTCGCCGCGCTGGGTGTGGCGCTGTCGAACCTGGCGTTCCTGCTGATGGCTCACCATCCCGGGCAGCTGTGGTCGTTCTACGCCGCGCTCAGCGCTGACAACCTGTTCCAGGGCTTCGCCGGCACCGTGCTGGTCGCATTCATGTCGTCGCTGACCGACCGCAATTTCACCGCCACCCAGTACGCGCTGCTGGTGTCGCTGGCCAACCTGCCGGGCAAGTTCGTCGGTGGCGCTTCCGGCTACATCGTCGAGGCCACGTCCTACAGCACCTTCTTCGTGCTCAGCGCGTTCACGGTGATTCCGACCCTGCTGCTGCTGGCCTGGCTGTGGCCGCGGATCCGCGAACAACCGGCCCCCGCCGCGCCGCAGGCGGATTGAAAGCCCGCTCGGAGTTGCGGATGATGCACGGCAGCGCATGGGGTGCGCCGCCGTCCGTCAGGGAGTCCGCATGACCGATCTGCTGTTGCGCGACATCGACCCCATCCTGGTCGATCGGATCCGCCGCATCGCCGTGGCCCGCGGCTGGACCCAGCACCAGACCGTGCTCAACCTGATCGAGCAGGGCCTGTTTGCCAGCGAGCATGAAGTGCGCAGCGGCTTCGAGAACCCGGAAGTGGATGCCTTGTCCGAGGCGATCGCCGCGTTGCGCGAACTGCCGGCCGGCGCCGGCTTCTGAGCCGCGCGTCGGTGCCCGTGACGCGGGCCGCTGCCGCTGCGGTCAGGCCAGGTGGATCGCGCCGAGGATGCGCGGTCCACGCGCGCCGCTGACCGAAGGCAGGTTGCCGGGCAGCCCGGCCAGGGTCTGCCGCGCCAGCCAGGCGAAGCCCATCGCTTCCACGTAGTCCGGATCCAGGCCAAGCGCCTGCGTGGACAGCACCTGCACGCCCGGCAGCCGTGCCTGCAGCCGCGCCAGCAACAGCGGGTTGTGCACGCCGCCGCCGCAGACCAGCAGTTGCCGGGTCGCCGGCTGCTGCGCCAGCAGCGCGTCGGCCACGGTGGCCGCGGTCAGTTCCAGCAAGGTCGCCTGCACCGCCGCGGCCGGATGCGCGGCCGGCTCCAGCAGCGCATCCACCCAGCGCAGGTGGAACTGTTCGCGCCCGGTGCTCTTGGGCGGGGCCAGCGCGAACCAGGGATCGGCCAGCAAGCGCTGCAGCAGGCCGTCGTCGACCTGGCCGCTGGCGGCGAAGGCGCCAGCGGCATCGTAGGGCTGGCCCAGATGCCGCTGGCACCAGGCATCGAGCAGTGCGTTGGCCGGGCCGGTGTCGAACCCGCGCACGCTGCCGTGCGCCGGCAGCAGGGTCAGGTTGCCGATCCCGCCCAGGTTCAGCACCGCGCGGTCCTCGTGCGCCGCGCCCAGCATCGCCGCATGGAAGGCCGGCATCAGCGGCGCGCCGTGGCCGCCGGCGGCGACGTCGCGGCGGCGGAAGTCGCACACCGTGGCGATGCCGGTCAGCTCGGCGATGCGGTTGCCGTCGCCCATTTGCCAGGTGAAGGCCGGATCGGCCAACGGCCGGTGGCGTACGGTCTGTCCGTGCGAGCCGATCGCGCGCACCTCGGCAGGCGCGACGCCGGCGTCCTCGAGCAGGCGCAGCGCGGCCTCGGCGAAGGCGATCGCCACTTCCGCGTCGAGCCGGCCCAGCGTGTCCAGCGAATCGATCTCGCCGCCTTCGCCCAGCGCGATCAGCGCCTCGCGCTGACGCGGCGCCCAGGCATAGGTGCGGCCCAGGCGCAGCTGCGCCTGGCCATCGGCGCCGAAGCGCACCAGCGCGGCGTCGATGCCATCGGCACTGGTGCCGGACATCAGACCGAGAAACAGGGACGCGTCGTCGATTGCGATCGGATCGGGCATTGCGGGCACCAGGCAGCGTCAGTAGCGCAGCGTGGGCGAGGGGCGGCGGCGCGTCAATCCGCGCCGCCGTGGCGGGGCCGCTTTGCGGCTCAGCCCGCGTCGCTGGACTGCGCCGACCTGACCGAGGCGACGGTCTTCTTCTTCTTCGCCGGGGCGTCGCCCTTCGCCGGTGCGGCGTCGGCGTAGATCAGCTTCTCCACGCGCTGGATGCGCGCCAGCGCGGGCGAGGTCTGCGCACGGAACGCGGCCAGCTCGGTGCCGGCCAGCGGCGTCGGCGGCGGCATCGTCACCGAGGCCGGATTGCGCTGCACGCCGTCCACACGGAATTCGTAATGCAGGTGCGGGCCGGTGGCCATGCCGGTCATGCCGACGAAGCCGATCACCGTGCCCTGGTTGATGCGCTGGCCGGGCTTGATCCCGCCGAAGCGCGACATGTGCCCGTACAGCGTGCTGTAGCCCTTGCCGTGGTCCAGGATCACCACGTTGCCGTAGCCGCGCTGGGTGCCGACGAACTGCACCCGCGCATCGCCGGCGGCCATGATCGGCGTGCCCGACGGCGCCGCGTAGTCGATGCCCTTGTGCATGCGCATGGTGCCCAGCACCGGATGCTTGCGCGCGCCGAAGGTCGAGCTGATGCGGCTGTAGGACACCGGCATGCGGATGAAGCTCTTCTTCAGCGGCCGCCCGCTGACGTCGAAGTACTCGGCCGGCTTGCCGTCGCGCTCGAAGCGGAAGCCGCTGTAGGTCTTGCCGCGGGTGGTGAAGGTCGCCGCCAGGATCTTGCTGGTGTCGATCCGCTCGCCTTCGCGCCAAGTCTCGTCCATCACCACGCTGAAGCGGTCGCCCGGCTGCAGGTCCTTGTCGAAGTCGATGTCGTACTTGAAGATCTCGTCGGTCATCGTCGCGATCGCCGACGGCGACAGCCCCGCCTTGCGCGCGGCCACGTACAGCGAGCTGGTGATTTCGCCGCTGATGACCGCGGTGCGGGTGCTGGTCTCGCGCTCGGTCACCTTTTCGCGGATGTCGTCGCCGAGCAGCGACAGTTCCACGCGATGGGTGGCGTCGCGGTCGAAGCGGATGCCGCGCAGGCTGCCGGCCACCGGCAGGTCGAAGCCGATCTCGGCGCCGGGGCGCAGCTTGGTCAGCGCCTCGCGCGTGCCGGGGTGGTCCAGTACCTGATGCATCACCGTGGCCGGGATGTCGAGCTGTTCGAACACCGCGCCCAGGGTCTGCCCGGGCTGGATCCGCACCACCTGCCAGCTGTCGCCGGCCACGCCCTGCTGCTGGGCCAGCGAGATCGGCGGCAACGGCAGCGCCAGGGTCGCGTGCGTGGTCTGCAGCGGCACGTCGATCGCATTGGAGAAGCCGGGCACGATCGTGGCCACCAGCGCGCCGATGGTGGCGAACAGGCTGGCGTGGATCCAGTGGCGGCGCGTCCAGCGGCCGGCGGGGAAGTGCTGCGTCAGCTGCCGATGCAGTGCGGTGTCGTGAAGCACATGGAGACGTTGCTGGAAGCGCTGCTTGCGCGCGCGTTCCTGTTCGGTTTCGCTGTTCTGCATCAAGGCTTCCTCATGAGCTCGAAGCGCGAGCTCAAAACTCGGCTACCATAAACATCGATCAACAGCGCGTCAAACCATTGAACCGGCTCAGGTTTTCGCCGGGCGCGCGGTTAACTCGCACTTAACGTCATTCATGTTGCCTGGCGGCAACCCGTCGGAGTTCCGTTTTGTCCACGATTGAAGAGTCTCTTGCCCTGATCGGCCGCGGTGCCGACGAAATCCTCAAGCGCGAGGAACTGGAAGCGCGGTTGCGTGCCGGCCGCCCGTTGCGCGTCAAGGCCGGTTTCGACCCGACCGCGCCGGACCTGCACATCGGCCATACCGTGTTGCTGAACAAGATGCGCCAGTTCCAGCAGCTGGGCCACCAGGTGATTTTCCTGATCGGCGACTTCACCGGCATGATCGGCGATCCCACCGGCAAGAACGTCACCCGCAAGCCGCTGACCCGCGAGGACGTGCTCGCCAACGCGCGCACCTACGAGGAGCAGGTATTCAAGGTGCTGGACCGCGAGCGCACCGAAGTGCGCTTCAACTCCGAGTGGTTCGGGCAGATGAGCGCGGCCGACATGATCCGCCTGGCCGGGCAGCACACGGTGGCGCGCATGCTCGAGCGCGACGACTTCGCCAAGCGCTATGCCGCGCAGCAGTCCATCGCCATCCACGAATTCCTGTATCCGCTGGTGCAGGGCTACGATTCGGTGGCGTTGAAGGCCGACGTCGAGCTGGGCGGCACCGATCAGAAGTTCAACCTGCTGATGGGGCGTGGCCTGCAGGAGCATTACGGACAGCCGGCGCAGATCGTGCTGACCATGCCGTTGCTGGAGGGCCTGGAC